>NZ_KI421511.1:5793126-6465808 GCF_000473265.1 Amycolatopsis thermoflava N1165 | reverse complement strand
GAAAACCCGGAAGGCACTATTGGGGCCTAGCCAGAGAAACGCAAGCCGGCAACCCAAGTAGCCCCACCAAGCACCAGACCTCCCCCGCCCCCGATCTACAGCCGATCTTTAGTCGCCGACCAGGCGTGTCAAGGTACGCTTTCCCGCCTTGACACGCCTGCTCGGCGACTGAAACACAATCAGGCGTCGGGGGCGGGGGAGGTCGCCCCCAAGGCGACCTTCCGACGCGCCGTGAGGCGCTTCCCGCCCGTGAGGCGCACCGCCCGCAGGGCGCGCTCTTCGCCGCGCGACGGCGCGGCTCTAAAGCCGGACGGGCAGGCGACGGGAGGACCACCCAGCTCAGGCTGCCGTGCAAAAAAGAAGCGCCGACGCGCAAAACGCGTCGGCGCCTCCTCAAAAACCCCGTCAGGCGACCGGCGTCCGATCGTCCGCGGGAACGAGGGTTTCCAGCGCTTCCTGCAGGGCCGAGTGGGTGGCCGTGAGGCGCTCGGTGACCTCGCGGCGGAACTCGAACGCCTCGGTGCGCGCGTGCTGCGCCTCGGACAGCTGGCGCTCCGCGTCGGCGACCAGGGTGCTCGCCCGGGTCTCCGCCTCGGAGGTCTGCTTCGCCAGGCGCGACTCCGTCTCGGCGGTGATCTTCGCCAGCCGGGTCTCGGTCTCCTCGGTGTCCTTGGCGATCTTCGCCTCGGTGTCGGCCACCAGCTTGGCCAGGCGCTCCTCGGTCTCCCGGGTGTCCTTCGCCAGGCGCTCCTCGACCTCCTGGGTCTTCCGGGCCAGCGCCGTCTCGACCTCTTCGGTCTTGCGGGCCAGCGCGGTCTCGACCTCCTCGGTCTTGCGGGCCAGCGCCTCGCCGGTCTCCTGCTCGGCCTTGGCCCGCGCTTCGGCGGCTTCGGCGTCCAGGCGGGCGCGCTCCTCGGCGGCCTCCTCGTTCAGGCGCGCGATCTCGGCGCGGGCCTGCTCCATGAGGTTCTCGTGCTCGGTGGTGAGCGCGGTGTGCCGCTCCTGGAACTCCAGCTCGAGGTCGTCGCGCCGCTTGGCGAGCTCGGCCTCGCGCTCGGCGACCATCTTGTCGGCGGCCTTGCGGGTGTCCAGGTCGTACTTTTCGGCCGCGGCGCGGATGTCGTCGGCCTGCGCTTCGGCGCGGTTCTTGAGCTCGGCGATCTCCTCTTCGGCGAGCGTCATCATCGTGCGGACGCGCTCGGTCATCGTCGCGGCGCTCGACGGGTCGCTCGCCATCCGCGACAGCGCCTGCTTGGCCTCGCTCAGCTCCTGCTGGGCGTAGGACAGGGCACGGGTCAGCTCGGCGACCGACGAGAGGGCCTCGTCGCGGGAGACGGCCGTCTCCTTGAGCTCGGCGTTCAGCTGGGCGAACTTCTCGTCCACCGGCGGCCGGTCGTAGCCGCGGAACACGAGCGGGAACAGGGGATTACCAGCGATGGGATCTTGGGACTCGGCAGGAGGCATGCGGGCACCTTAGTGCTATTGGACCTGGGTTTCCATACTTTCGGGTGACACATTATCGAAGATCAACTGAATCCGGTCCGCGCCTCCCTCCAAACGGCTGGGATACGGTTCGGCGGAACTCGCGAGGAGGGGCCGGTGCAACTGCAGGAGATCGTGGCCGACCTGGCCGAACACTGGCCGCTCTACGTCTCGATGCCGTTCATCGCCGCGCTCATCGGCTACGTGACCAAGCGTGTGGCCATCGAGATGATGTTCCGGCCGATCGAGTTCGTCGGGATCCGGCCGTTCCTCGGCTGGCAGGGCGTGCTGCCGGCCAACGCCGAGCGCATGGCGGCCACCGCCACCGACATGCTCACGAACAACCTGGTCGACCCGAAGGAGATCTTCGCCAGGCTCGACCCGGACCAGCTCGCCAAGGAGATCGAGCAACCGCTCCTGCAGGTGGTCGAAGAGATCACCGAGGAGGTCATGGAGCAGTACCAGCCGCGCCTGTGGGAGGCCCTGCCCAGCGGTGCGAAGGAACTGCTGCTGCGCCGCGTCCAGGCCGAAGCGCCCAAGGTGATCGCGAAGATCATGCGGGAGCTGTCGGACAACATCGAGGACGTCCTCGACCTCAAGAACATGGTCATCACCAACCTGGTCCGCGACAAGAGCCTCCTCAACCGGCTCATCCGGGACATCTCACGACCCGAGATGCGGTTCATCGCGAATTCCGGGCTGGTGTTCGGCTTCGCCCTCGGATGTGTCCAGCTGCTCGTGTGGGCGCTCACCAAGTCGCCGATCGTGATGCCGCTGTTCGGCCTCGGCATCGGCTGGTTCACCGACTGGCTCGCCCTGAAGATGATCTTCCTGCCGCGTGAGCCGCGCGAGTTCTTCGGCCTCTACACCTGGCAGGGCGTGTTCCAGAAGCGCCGCGACCAGGTGGCAGCCGACTACGGCGACATGATCGCCCGCGAGATCATCACCATCCCGAACCTGCTGGAGGCCATCCTCAAGGGCCCGAAGGCCGACCGGCTGTTCCACCTGATCGGCCGCGAGGTGCAGCGGACCATCGACGCGCAGGCCGGCGTCGTGAAGCCGCTCGTGGCGGCCGCGGTGGGCACGCGCAAGTGGCAGGAGATGAAGCAGGCCGCGGCGCTCAAGGCGGCGGAGCGGGTGCCGGACACCATCCGGTACGCCGAGGAGTACGCGGTCAACGCCCTGGACGTGCGCAACACGATCGTCGACCGGATGCGGCAGCTGTCCCCGATGGAGTTCGAGGAGCTGCTGCGGCCCGCGTTCCGGCAGGACGAGTGGAAGTTGATCGCCGTCGGTGCGATCATCGGCGGGCTCGTGGGTGAGCTCCAGGCGATCCTGCTCCTCCACTAATCTCGCGGCCAGGATGTACGAGGGGGTGGCCGGATGGACGGGGTGCTGGCCGACTTCGCGCAGCACTGGCCGCTCTACACCGCGATCCCGTTCATCGCCGCGCTCATCGGTTACGTCACCAAGCGCGTCGCCATCGAAATGATGTTCCGCCCGCTGGAGTTCGTCGGCATCCGCCCGATCTTCGGCTGGCAGGGCGTGGTGCCCAAGCACGGCGGCCGGATGGCGGCCATCGCCACCGACCTGCTCACCAAGAACCTGATCGACCTCGGCGAGGTCATCGGCCGCATCCAGCCCGACCGGCTGGTGCGGGAGATCGAGCAGCCGCTGCTGCGGGCGATCGACGACCTGGCCCGCGACGTGATGGCCAAGCACCACCCGCGGCTGTGGGAGTCGCTGCCGCCGATGGCGCAGGACCTGATCGTCAAACAGCTGCAGGCCGGTTCGCCGAAGCTGGTTCGCGAGCTCCTGGACGAGGTCCGCGCCAACCTCGACGGCGTGCTTGACGTCAAGCACATGACCGTCGAGCGGCTCACCCGCGACCGCGCCCTGCTGGTGCGACTGATCCGCGAGACGTCCCGGCCGGAGATGGCGTTCATCGCCCGCTGCGGGATCTACTTCGGATTCGTCCTCGGCATCGTGCAGGCGGTGGTGTGGGCGCTGACGAAGAACCCGTGGGTGCTGCCGGTGTTCGGCGGCGCCATCGGCCTGTTCACCGACTGGCTCGCGATCAAGATGATCTTCCTGCCGCGCCGCCCGGTGAAGATCGGGCCGATCACGCTGCAGGGCAAGTTCCAGCGCCGCAAGGCCGAGGTGGCCCGCCAGTACGGCGAAATCATCGCCCGCGAGGTGCTGACCGTCCCCAACCTCCTCGACGAGCTGCTGACCGGCCCGCGCGCCGACCGGCTCGCCGCGCTCGTGCGGCGCGTGGTGGCCAGGGCCGTCGACGAGCAGGTCGGCCTGATCCGGCCGCTGGTGTCCGCGACGGTCGGCGGCGAGCGGCTGCGTGAGATGACCTCGACCGCGGCGGCCGGGTCGCTCGCGCAGATGCCGTACCTGCTCCGGCACGCCGAGCCGTACCTGGTCGAGGCGATGGACCTGGCGAACATGGTCGAGCGGCGGATGCTCGCGCTGACGCCCGAGGAGTACGAGAACCTGCTGCGCCCGGCATTCCGCCAGGAGGAGTGGAAGCTGATCGCGGTGGGCGGTGTGATCGGGTTCGTCGTCGGTGAGTTGCAGGTTTTGCTGATGCTTCACTAGGTGAACGGTTAACGTGTGCGCGTGGCGCACGAACCGCAGCAGCTCCCCGCGGTGCACGAGGCGTGGCTTCCCCGCGAGCACTCCCTGCACCGGCCCCGGCACGGCGGCCGTCAGCTCACCGCGTTGATCAGCGCGATCGTGTTCTTCACGACCCCGGCGCTGCTGTGGGTGTTCGGCGCGCGCCCCGCCGAGATCGAGAACCGGCACCTGGCGAGCTTCCCCAGCCTCGGCGACGGCTGGGCGTTCTTCACCAGCCTGCCCGGCTGGGCCACCGACCAGCTCACCTTCCGCAGCGCCGCGATCGACGCCGCGGACTGGATCAGCCGCACGTTCTTCGGCGAGACCCCGCCGCGGGACCAGGCAGGCACCACCGAGACCGGTCCCCTGCCCGGCAGCCCGCCGCCGACCCGGACGCAGGGCACGGACGACCAGCCCACCACCTCCGGCCCGCTCGACCAGGCCGGCTACCGGCAGGTCATCGAAGGCCGCGACGGCTGGCTGTACTTCGGCTACGACGCCGAGGCCAAATGCTCCCCGGTCCGGATGCTGTCCGACACGCTGGAACGGATGAACCGGCTGCGCACGATCATCGAGGCGTCCGGGCGCAAGTTCGTCTGGGTGGTGGCGCCGGACAAGTCCACGATGGTCCCGGAGAACCTGCCGTCCAGCTACCCGGGCCGGGAGTGCCACCGGGCCGCGGAGGCGCCCACCTGGCAGCAGATCGACGCCGCGGGGGCGGTGGACCTGCGGCCCGCCCTGACCCAGGAGGCGCGGCGCGTCAACCGCCCCGTCTACCCGTCCAACGACACGCACTGGACCGACGAGGGCTCACTCGTGATGACCCGCGCGGTCGCCGAGGCCGTGCAGCCCGGCATCACCGCGACCTGGCAGAGCAAGCAGGTCGGCACCTACACCGTCGCCGCGGACCTGCCGCCGCTGCTCGGCAAGAAGGCCGACAAGACGAACGTGCTCTACGACCTGCGCCCGGACGGCATCGTCGACCGGGCCGGGCAGACCATCGCCGACATCGAAACCCCGTCGTACCGGTTCGCCTCGCCGATGTCCTCGACGGTGAACGAGAAGACCCTGTTCTACGGCGACTCGTTCACCAAGGCGTCCTCGCGCTACCTGGCGGCCGGGTTCGCGAACCTGACGATGCTCGCCTACTTCACCCCGAAGACGAGCCGGGACCAGGCGATCGGGATGTTCGCCAACTCGGACGTGATCGTGCTGGAGACCGTGGAGCGCAGCGTCTCCAGCGGTCAGCTGCCGTTCCTGACCGACGAGTTCCTCACGGCGCTGCAGGCGCAACTGCAGGCGAGTCCTCGGTGACGCGGGCGGCCCGGTCCCGCAGGTAGGCGACCAGGCGGCAGACCAGGTAGATGGTGAACGCGATCGCGGTGACGAACGCGCTCACCGGTGCGCCCGGCGCGAGCGACAGGACGATCCCGCCCAGCGCGGCCGTCTCGGCGAACACGACGGCCAGCACGGTGGCCTTCCACGGGCTCGCGGTCAGCCGGGCGGCCGCGGCCGCCGGCGTCACCATCATCGCCACCACCAGCAGCGCCCCCACGATCTGCACACCGAGCGCCGTCGCGACGCCGACCAGCACCGCGAACACGACGGACAGCGTGCGCGCCGGGACCCCGCGCGCCGCCGCGACGTGCGGGTCGACGCTGGCGAACAACAGCGGCCGGTAGATGGCCGCGAGGATCAGCAGCACCACGACTGCAGCGATGACCAGCACGATGAGGTTGGTCGTCTCGATCGACACGATCTGGCCGACCAGGATGCCGAACTTGTTGGCCGCGCGGCCCGGGTAGAACCACAGGAACAGCACGCCGAGGCCCAGGCCGAAGGACAGGATCGCGCCGATCACCGAGTCGCGATCGGACTCCCGCCCGCCGAGCAGGCCGAGCAGCAACGCGGCGATCACCGCGCCGGCCAGCGCCCCGAACTCGACGCCGACGCCGAGCAGCAGCGCGCCTGCCGCGCCGGTGAAGGCCAGTTCGGCGGTGCCGTGCACGGCGAACGACATTCGGCGGGTCACGATCAGCGGTCCGAGCACACCGGCGACCAGCCCGAGCACGGCCGCGGCGAGCAGGGCGGTCTGCACGAACGGCAGCCCGAGCAGCTGCGCCGTCAGACCGAAGTCGAAGAACTTGTCCATGTTCAGCGGGAACCTTCGGTGCTCACGAAACGCGCTCGTCCAGGTGGTGGGGTTCGTCCTCGCAGACCGCGCTGCGCGCGCCGGCCACGTGGATCTGGCCGCCGACGCGGACCACCTCCACGCGGGCGCGGTAGAGCTCGGACAGCGTCTCGGAGGTCATCACGACCTCCGGCGGGCCGATCCGGAACCGGCCGTCGACCAGGTACAGCACCCGGTCCACATAGGGCAGGATCGGGTTGATCTCGTGGGTCACGAACAGCACGGCGGTGCCGGCTTCGCGGCGGCGGGCGTCGATCAGCTCGCTCACCGCGCGCTGGTGCGCGAGGTCCAGCGACAGCAGCGGCTCGTCGCACAGCAGCACGTCCGGCTCGCCGACCAGCGCCTGCGCGACCCGCAGCCGCTGCTGTTCACCGCCGGAGAGTTTGCCGACCGGCTGCTTGGCGTAGGACTGGGCGCCGACCGCGGCGACGGCGGCGGACACCCGCCGCCGTCGCTCGGCGAGACCACGCAGCCCGGTGCCCCACCGGTGGCCGTCGAGGCCCAGCCCGACCAGGTCGACCCCGCGCAGCGTGAGCGCTTCGGACATCGCCCGCTGCTGCGGGACGTACCCGACCGGGTGATCGCTGTTGATGCGCACGCTGCCGCGCGAGAGGTGCTGCAGACCGAGCAGCACCTTCAGCAGGCTGGTCTTGCCCGATCCGTTCGGGCCGAGCACGGCGACGAACTCGCCGGGCTCGACCGAGAGGTCCAGGCCGGACCACAACGTGCGCTGACCGAACGCGAGGGTCGCGCCGGAGATCTCAACCGCAGGGCTCAAGAGTTCAGGGCCTTCGCCAGGTCGTCGACTTCGCTGGTCATCCAGGCAATGTAGTCCGTCGTCCCGGCGGGCAGCGTCTCGGTCACGCCCACCACGGGGATGCCGGCGCGGTTCGCCTCGCCGACGACCTGCTCGGTGACCGGGGTGCTGGTCTGCTCGTTGTTGATCAGGGCCTTGACCTGCTTGCCGGTGATGAGCGAGTTGAACTCGGCCAGCGCGGCAGGCGGGACGTCGGTCTCCTCCTCGACGGCCTCGGAGAACTCCGCCGGGGTGGCGTCGGTGACCCCGGCGGCCTGGATCAGGTAGTGCGCGACGGGCTCGGTGACCAGGACCTTGGTGTCCGGGTGGCCGGCGCCGATCTGCCCGGCCTTGCCGGTGAGCTGGTCCAGCTGGGCCTTGAAGTTGGTGGCGTTGGTGGTGAAGGTCTGCGCCGCCTCCGGCTTGATCTGGCCGAGCTGCGCGGCCACCTGGTCGGCCACCTTGGCGACGGTGGCGAAGCTGTACCAGACGTGCTCGTTCTCGTCGCCGGTCGCGCCGATCTCGTACGCGTTGAGCTTGCGCGCGTTCGCCGCCTGGTCGGCGAGCTTGCCGAAGAAGTCGTCGTAGCCGCCGCCGTTGGCGAGGGTCAGCTGCGCGTTCTGCGCGGCGATGGCGTCCTCGGGGGTGGTCTCGTAGGAGTGCGGGTCGGCGCTCGGGTCGTCGATGATCGAGGTGACCGCCACCTGGTCGCCGCCGACCGCGGACAGCACGCTGCCCCAGACGTTGGTGGACGCGACGACGTTGATCTTGCCGCCAGTGTCGCTCGCGGTGTTAGTCCCACCACAGGCGGTGAGGCCGAGTACGAGGGCCGTCGCGGCGGACGCGAGACCGATCAGGCGGGGGAAACTCATCGCGAGCACTCCTGAAGTACGAGGTGGGACGCATGGTCGGAACTATTGGAAACGGTTTTCGAGTTCACCTTACCTGAACGGGTGACGATCTCACCGCCTCGGTTACCCCCGCCTGAACGTCACGTTGCGCAGTGGCGCACGCCGCACGGACGGCGTTCGACTTCACGACTCCGTTCTGAACCGTTACGGTTCCCCCATGGGGCGTCCTATGCGCATGAGGCGACAGGCGACGTTGGCGTCGCTCGCCGCGGAGCTCGGCGTGTCTCGGACCACCGTGTCCAACGCCTACAACCGCCCGGACCAGCTGTCGCCGGAACTGCGCAAGCGGGTGCTGGAGACCGCCCGGCGCCTCGGCTACCCCGGCCCCGACCCGGTGGCGCGGTCGCTGCGCACCCGCAAGGCGGGCGCGGTCGGCCTGCTGCTCACCGAGAACCTGTCCTACGCCTTCCGCGACCCCGCGGCGATCGGCGTGCTCGAAGGTCTCGCGCTGGCCTGCGAGGACGCCGGGGTCGGGCTGCACCTGGTGCCGGCCAGCCCCGGCCGGGACGACGTGGCCGCGGTGCACCGCGCCGGTGTCGACGGTTTCGTCGTCTACTCGGTGCCGGACGACGACCCGCACCTGGGCGCCGTGCTGGCCCGCCCGGTGCCGACGGTGATCATCGACCAGCCGCGCATCGAGGGCGTCGACCGGGTCGGACCGGACGACACCTCGGCGGTCACCGCGCTCGCCGAGCACATCATCCAGCTCGGCCACCGGCAGGTCGGCGTGCTGTGCATGCGGCTCGCGCGCGACCGCAACGACGGGTTCGCCTACCTGGACCGGCAGCAGAGCGCGCACTTCCACGTGCAGCGCGCCCGGCTGGAGGCGCTGGCGAAGGCGTTCGCGAAGGTCGGGGTCGACTGGTCGACGGTGCCGGTCGTGGAGCGCTTCGAGCACACCGTGGACGACGGCGCCGCCGCGGCCCGTCACCTGCTCGACGCGCACCCGCAGGTGACCGCCCTGATCTGCACGTCGGACATCCTCGCGCTCGGCGCGCTGGCGGAGGCGAACCGGCGCGGCCTGCGGGTGCCCGCGGACCTGACGGTGACCGGATTCGACGGCATCGCCGAGGCGGAGCGCGCCGGCCTGACCACGGTGCACCAGCCGGTGCTGGAGAAGGGCCGCGCGGCCGGCAAGCTGCTGCTGTCCTCCGGCGACCACGTCAAGCCGCGGATCATCACGCTCAACACGCAGCTGCGGATCGGCACGACGTCCGCGCCGCCGCGCACCATGGAGCAGCACTGGTTCGGGCCGTGATCTCTCTCATTGCGGGGGGTTGATGGGTCCGGTGGAATGAAATCCGGACACAACCCGGGAGGCATTCTTGACCGCGATCGACACCCTGCTGCAGCGCAACACGCAACTGACCGACCCCGTGCTCGGCGACCGTTCCACCGCCAGCCCGTCGATGAAGATCGCGATCCTGACCTGCATGGACGCGCGCATCCGCGTGTTCGAGATCTTCGGCCTGATCCAGGGCGAGGCGCACATCCTGCGCAACGCCGGCGGAGTGGTCACCGACGACGTGGTCCGGTCGCTGTCGCTGTCGCAGCGCAAGCTCGGCACCGAAGAGGTGCTGATCATGCAGCACACGGGCTGCGGCCTGGCGACCGTCACCGAGGACGGGTTCAAGGACGAGCTGGAAGAGGCGGGCGGGGTCCGTCCGACGTGGGCGGTCGAGGCGTTCCGGGACGTGGAGGACAGCGTGCGCCGGTCGATGCGGCGCGTGCGGACCAGCCGGTACCTGCCGCACACGGACAGGGTGCGCGGCTTCGTCTACGACGTGTTCACCGGCAAGGTCACCGAAATCCAGGACAACTAGTCTGGGCGCGTGCCCATCGACTCCGAACTGCTGATCGACTGGTTCGAATCGTGCGCCCGGGACCTGCCGTGGCGGCGTCCGGAGTGCACGGCGTGGGGTGTGCTGGTCAGCGAGATCATGCTGCAGCAGACGCCGGTCGCACGGGTCGAGCCGATCTGGCACGAGTGGCTGGCGCGGTGGCCGGTGCCGTCGGCGCTGGCCGCGGCGAGCCAGGGCGAGGTGCTGCGGGCGTGGGGCAAGCTCGGCTACCCGCGCCGGGCGCTGCGGCTGCACGCGGCGGCCACGGCCATCGCCACCGAGCACGGTGACGTTGTTCCGTCCGATGTGGACACCCTGTTGTCGTTGCCCGGCATCGGGGCGTACACGGCGCGGGCGGTGGCGGCGTTCGCGTACGGCAAGCGGGCGCCGGTGGTGGACACGAACGTGCGGCGCGTGGTGGCCAGGGCGGTCCACGGCGCGGGCGACGCGGGGCCGCCGTCGAACACGCGCGACATGGCCGACGTGTCGGCGATCCTGCCGCTGGACGAGGCACGGGCCGCGCGGTTCTCGGCGGCGTTGATGGAACTGGGCGCGGTGGTGTGCACGGCGCGTTCGCCGCGCTGCGCGGACTGCCCGGTGTACGCGGACTGCGCCTGGCAGAAGGCCGGCCGCCCGGCGTACAACGGCCCCGCGAAGGCGACGCAGAAGTACGCCGGCACCGACCGGCACGTGCGCGGCCTGCTGCTGGACGTCCTGCGGGGCACGCCCGAACCGGTGTGGAAGGCGAGCCTGGACGTGGTCTGGCCGGACACCGGCCAGCGGGACCGCTGCCTGGATTCGCTCTTGGTGGACGGTCTGGTGGAGCAGACCGCGGACGGCCGGTTCGCGCTGCCGGGCGAACACAAGTAGGTCAGCGGCGGCTGTCGATCTTCAGATCCCCCGTGGTGACCTTCCGGATGTGGTCGCTGGCGAGCATGGCGTGCGGGTAGCCGGGGTCGATCGCGCTGACCTCGTCGAGCCGGACCAGCTGGGCTGGGGTGAAGGCGACCGCCAGTGCGCCGAGGTTGTCCTCCAGCTGGGCGGTGGTGCGAGCGCCGATGATCGGCGCCGTGACACCCGGGTTCCGCAGGGTCCAGGCGAGCGCGACCTGCGCGGGGGTGCACTCCAGCTCCGCGGCGACCTCCCGCACGACGTCGGCGATGGCGAGGTTGCGCTCGGTGACCAGGCCGAGATCGGCGTTGAAGCTCCTGCGGGTGCTCTCCGCGGGGCCGTCGTCGCGGCGGTACTTGCCGGTCAGCACCCCGCCCGCCAACGGCGAGTACGGGACCACGGCCAGGCCCAGCTCGCGTGCCATCGGGATCAGGTCGCGTTCCCCGGTGCGCTCCACCAGGCTGTACTCGATCTGCAGCGCGACGAGCGGCGACCAGCCACGCAGGTCGGCGATCGCCTGCATGCGGGACACCTGCCACGCCGGGACGTTGGAAGTCGCCACGTGCAGGACCTTGCCCTGCCGGACCAGATCGTCCATGCCGCGCAGGATCTCCTCCACCGGCGTCGTGTCGTCCCACACGTGCAGGTAGAGCAGGTCGAGGTAGTCCGTGTTCAGCCGTCGCAGACTGGTCTCCACCGACGTGAACATGCTCTTGCGGTGCGGGCCGCCGGAGTTCGGGTCGCCGGGCCTGCTGAGCGTCGTGTACTTCGTCGCCAGCACCAGGCTTTCCCGGTTGCCCCGGGTGAATTCCCCCAGCAGGCGCTCGGAGCTGCCGTCGGTGTAGGTGCCTGCGGTGTCGATGAAGTTGCCACCGCGCTCGACGTAGGTGTCGAACAACTTGCGCGCGTCGTCCGGCTCCGCGCCCCAGCCCCACTCCGTGCCGAAGGTCGCCGTGCCCAGCGCCAGCGGCGAGACCCGCAGGCCGGAGCGGCCCAGCAGGCGGTAGGTGTCGAGGGTGAGCGGCATCGTGTCCTCCAGTGCTCGTGATCCGTTGCCGTGGACGAGTCTGTGGGCACGGCGAGCCGGGGGTAAGGGAACCGGTTTCCTGGGAACACCGGTCCCACCCCGGCTGTTGGACGGTCCGTGATCACTCGCGCCGTGGACCCCGCGCAGGAGCTGGCCACGTTCCTGCGCAGCCGCCGCGAGCGGCTGGAGCCACACGATGTCGGCCTGCCGTCGGGGCGGCGGGCGCGGCGGACCCCGGGCTTGCGCCGGGAAGAGGTCGCCGAGCTGGCGGGGATCAGCGTCGACTACGTCGTGCGGCTGGAGCAGGCCCGTGGGCTGCGACCATCGGCGGAGGTCGTGGACGCGCTGGCCCAGGCCCTGCGCCTGGCCCCCGACGAGCGCACCTACCTGTTCGACCTGACCCGGCAGCGCCCCCGCGACGCCGGCGAACCCGCCACCGCCGCCGCGCCGCAGCTGGCCCGGCTGGTCGAGGACCTCGCCCCGCTGCCCGCGATGCTGATGAACCACCGCTACGACATCCTCGCCTGGAACGGCGAGATGGCGAAGCTCCTCCTCGATTTCGACACCCTCCCGCCGTCTCAGCGCAACGCGATGTGGTTGTGCCTGCTGCACCCGAAGACGCGTGAGCTCTACGTCGACCGCGAACGCGTTGTGCGGGAAGGGATCGCCCACCTGCGCGCGGCCTGGGCGGCGCATCCGGACGACCAGGCGCTGACGGACCTGATCACCGAATGCGCCAGGCGGGACGCGGACTTCGCGCGGTGGTGGGCGGAACGGGACGTCAAGGTCGACGGCCGCGGCCACAAGGTGGTGCGGCATCCCGAAGCCGGGAACATCGCCCTGCAGTTCGAAACGCTCACGCCACTTCGCGACGCCGAACAACTGCTGGTGATCTACCGTCCCGCGGACGACGAGAGCCGGTCGGCGCTGGAGCGCTTGAGCCGCTTGTGACGCGCGCCTACCGCCCCAGCACGGCCGACAGGAACGCCTCCACCGCGCCGCGGTAGATGTCGGGTTGCGAGTCGTGCACGACGTGACCCGCGCCGGGGACCACCAGGTGCCGCCCGGATTGCGCACGGCGCGCCATTTCCGCCTGCTGGCCGGGCGGCATGAGGGTGTGCTCGGCCTCCACGACGAGCATCGGGCACTGCACGGCCTCCACCGAGGACCAGTACTCGCGCCTGCCCCACTCGGCGGCGATCTCGTACAGGTCGTCGAGCGAGGCGATCAGGTGGTAGCCGTCCGCGCGCTCCTCCACGCATTCGGTGAAGTAGTCGCCCGTCTCGCCGAAGAACTCGCGCACGTGCGCGAGCGACTGGAACGGCACCGGCCACGACTCGAAGTACCCGCGCCACGTCTCCACCGTCTTGCCGCGCTGGTCCGGCGCCATGTCCTCGACCACGACGGCGTGCACGAGCTCCGGCTCGGCGGCCGCGAGCGACCACGCGTGCAGGCCGCCCATCGAATGCCCGATCACCACGACCGGTTCGCCCAGCGACCGCACCACTTCGGCGGCGTCGGCGACGAACTGTTCCGTCGTCCACGGCCCGCCCCGCGGCCCGCGCCCGTGCCCGCGGGCGTCGAGGCCCACGACGTGCCCGTACCGGCGCAGCCACTGGGCCACCCGCCACCACGTGCGCGCCCGGCCCATCAGCCCGTGCAGCAACACGATCGGACGGCCGTCGCCGCCGAAGTCCACGACGCTCACGGCGCCCATTGAATCAGCTGCCCAGCAGCGACCGGGTGAGCGAGTTCCGCGATTCCTGCATGCCCCGCAGCGCGGTCGTGAGCGCCTTGTCGCCGACCCGGATCCGCTCGCCGTCCGCGCCGTCGCGCATCTCGTGCAGCACCGCCCGGCGCAGCAGCTCCTTGACGTAGGACGCGGTGACGCCCTTTGTCTCGGCGATCACCGGCTCGAGGTCCGCCGCCAGTTCCACCTCGCGCGCGTACAGCTCGAACAGCTTGCGCCGCCCCTCGGCGTCCGGCCGCGGGATCTCCACGGCGAGGTCGACCCGGCCCGGCCGGTCGCGCAGCGCGGCCTCCAGCGCCTCCGGCCGGTTGGTGGTCAGCACGAACGTGACGTCCGCGTCCGCGCCGATCCCGTCCATGGCGTCGAGCAGGGTGAACAGCAACGAGCCGCCCGCGCCGGGCATGGTGCGGTCCTCGGCGACCAGGTCGACGTCCTCGACCACCAGGATCGACGGCTGCAACCGCCGGGCCAGCTCGGCGGCCTTGCTGATGAACCGCATCGCCGCGCCGGTCAGGATGATCACCGTGCTGCCGGACAGGCGGCTCAGCAGGTACCGCACGGTGTGGGTCTTGCCGGTGCCCGGCGGACCGTGCAGCAGCAGGCCCCGCTTGAGGTGCTGGCCCGCGGCGCGCAGCCGGTCGGCGTGCTCGGCGATGCCGACGATGTGGTCCTCGATCGCGGGCAACACCCCCTCGGGCAGCACCACCTGCTCGGCGGTCAGTGCCGGCCGCGGCAGGAACGTCAGCAGCTCGTTGCCCCGGTACTCGCTGCTGCCGAAGGCGAGCACCTGGCCGCGCAGCACGTCGCGCTCGCGGGCGAGCTGCTCGATGCGGTCGCGTGCCGCGCCTGCCGCCGCGCGGTCGCCTGCCAGCACCTCGACCTTGGACAGCGCGGACGGCCCGTGCTGCGGGTTCGGCCCGCGCAGCGCGACCACCACCGGCCCGCCGTCCGGCGCCGTCGTCAGCACCAGCCCGAACTGCACGACCTCCTCGGTCGCCTCCGGTCCGATCGCGACGGTCGCCATGTCGACCGCGCCCAGTTCGAAGGCGCCGTGCCGCCGCGCGGACGACAGCATTCCGGTCAGTTCCTCGTGCCCCCGGTTCGCGCCGGTGACACCGAACCACTCCGGCTCGCCGCCGCGTTCGGCGAGGTAGGCCTCGACGCCCCGGTGCACGTTGGCGTGCTCCCACGGCGGGAAGTCCTGGCCCACCAGCACGATCTGCCGGAACCCGACGCCGAGGTGCCCGGTGATCCGGCCGATGAGCTCCTCGGCCGGGTTGTCCTCGTCGACCACCAGCGCGGCCGTCTGGACGAGTTTCCGCAGGTCCCCGGCGAGCCCCCGGGCCAGCTTGCGATCTTCACCTGTGATCCCCATTACGTCCCAGCATAGCGATGCGGGCTGGGTAGGCTGAGGTCATGGCAGTCGTGAAGATCAATGCGATCGAGGTTCCCGAGGGCGCGGGCCCCGAATTGGAGAAGCGGTTCGCGAACCGGGCCCACTCGGTGGACGGGCAGCCCGGCTTCCTCGGCTTCGAGCTGCTGCGCCCGGTCGCCGGCGACAACCGCTACTTCGTCTACACGAAGTGGGAGTCCGAGGAGGCGTACCAGGCGTGGGCGAGCGGCCCGGCCAAGGAGGCGCACGCGGGCCAGAGCTCGCGGCCGGTGGCCAGCGGGGCGAACCTGCTGGAGTTCGAGGTCGTTCCGCTCGACTGATGACCGACGACGGCCTGTCCGAGGCCGCCGAGATGCTCACCGGCGCCTCCGCGCTCCTCGTGTGCGCGGGCGCCGGCATGGGCGTCGACTCCGGGCTGCCGGACTTCCGCGGGAACGAGGGGTTCTGGCGGGCCTATCCGCCGTACGCGCGGCTCGGGCTGAGCTTCGCCGAGATCGCCGACCCCCGCCACTTCGCCGAGGATCCCGAGCTGGCGTGGGGTTTCTACGGCCACCGGCTGGCGATGTACCGGCGCACCGAGCCGCACGCCGGGTTCGGTCTGCTGCTGCGGCACGGCCGCAGCCTGCCCGGCGGTGTCGGCGTGTTCACGTCCAATGTGGACGGCCAGTTCCAGCGCGCCGGGTTCGAGCTGGTCGCCGAGGCGCACGGGTCGATCCACCACCTGCAGTGCGCGGTGCCGTGCGGCCCGGACATCTGGCCCGCGGACTTCTCCCTCGGCATCGACGAATCGACGATGCGCGCCCGCCCGCCGCTGCCGTCCTGTCCGAACTGCGGCGGCCTGGCCAGGCCGAACATCATGATGTTCGGCGACTTCGACTGGCTGCCGTCCCGCACCGACGCCCAGACGCGCGCGCTCGGTGAGTGGCGGCGCGCGAACCGGAACGCCGTCGTGGTCGAGATCGGCGCCGGACGCGCGGTGCCGACCGTGCGCCGGTACGCCGAGCTGGCCTCCGCCGCGACCGGCGCGCTGATCCGTATCAACCCGCGGGAGCCGGAGGTCCGGCACGGCCGCGGCGTCTCCATCCCCCGTGCCGCGCTGCCTGCGCTGACCGCGTTGCTCGGCGGCTGACAGCTTCCGGTCAGCGACCGGTAAGCGGCGCCCGGCAGCGTGGCGGCATGAACAACACCAAGGTCCTCATCTCCGGCGCCGGCATCGCCGGCCCCGCTCTCGCCCACTGGCTCACCCGCTACGGCTTCAGCGTCACCGTGGTGGAGCGGGCGCCCGGCCCACGACCCGGCGGGCAGGCGGTCGACGTCCGCGGCCCGGCGCTGGACGTCGCCGAGCGCATGGGCATCCTCGACCAGCTGCGCGCGCACAGCACCGGCATGCGCGGGATGTCGGTCGTGGACGCCACCGGCGCCGAGGTCTACCGCACCACCGACCGCACGGTCAGCGGCGGCGAGCTGGACAACCCGGACGTCGAGATCCTGCGGGACGACCTCGCCCGGATCATCACCGAATCCGTCGGCGGCGACGTCGAGTACCTGTTCGGCGACTCGATCGCGAAGCTGGACCAGGACGACGACGAGGTCCGCGTCGTGTTCGAGTCCGGGCGGGCACGCACCTTCGACCTGGTGGTCGGCGCGGACGGGCTGCACTCGAACACCCGCCGCCTGGTCTTCGGCCCCACCGAGCGGTTCATCCGGCACCTCGGCGTGCACATGGCCGTGTGCACGGTCCCGAACTTCCTGGGACTGGACAACTGGCAGGTCATGCACCAGATGCCGGACGGCGACATGCGCGGCGCGATGGTGATGAGCGCGCGGGACAACACCGAAGCTCGCGCCTACCTGATGTTCGGCTCGGCGGAGCCGGTGGACTACGACCACCGCGACGTCGAAGGCCAGAAGGAGATCGTGGCCCGCGCGCTGACCGGTGACAGCTGGGAGATGCCGCGGCTGCTGGAGCACGCCCGAGCGGCCGCGGACTTCCACTTCGACTCCGCGGCCCAGATCCTCCTGGACTCGTGGTCGCGGGGCCGGGTCGTGCTGCTCGGCGACGCCGGGTACTGCGGTTCGCCGATGTCCGGGCAGGGCACGAGCCTGGCGATGATCGGGGCGTACGTGCTGGCCGGCGAACTGGCCGCGGCCGGCGGCGACCACCGGGCGGCGTTCGCGGCGTACGAGAAGGAACTGCGGGACTACGCCCGCGCGAACCAGGAGATGGCGGTCGCGAACCTGCGCGAACGCCGGGCCCAGGCCGGTCAGGCGGCGGACGCGAGCGCGGCGGCCGAGGTCCTGGTCGAAACGGGTGTGGCGGAGTTCGCGCAGGTCGTGGCTTCCTATCCGGTCAAGGACTACTGACCAGCGCCACTCGATCCGGTGAACACGAGGGTTCCACGCGTCCCGTCGGAGCCGTCTTTCCCTCTAACCAGACGGCTGCGGATGCACGGGCGCCACCGTGCTCCTCGCAGTCGTCCGGCATACCGGATCCGGCCGTCACGCCCCCCGAGCGGCCGGATCCGGTACGCGCACTACTGCTTCAGCACCCGCTCGGTCAGGTCACGGGCGGCCGCCACCAGTTCGTCGGTGAGCGCCCCGGTCAGGTCCTCCGACGGCGTGCAGTCCGGGCCGATCACCAGTCCCGTTTCCAGCGACGGGTCGGTGGCCGCGAACACGACGGACCGCGCCGCCTCCGACGCCGGTCGCTGGACGCCCTCCAGGATCTGCTCCCACATGGGGCGCAGCGCCGGCGGCAGGATCTCGGGCGTCATCTCGGCCGCGTTGGGGGTCGCCGCCGCGCCCGGGTCCGCCGCGAACACCGCGATCCCGCTGCCCCGCAGCCGCTGCGCCAGTTCCCGGTTGTACGCCAGGTGCGCGAGCTTCGCGCGTCCGGACACCGCCATGCCGTAGTACTCGCCGGGTTCGACCTCGGCGTACGACGGCGTGCCCAGCGTCAGGGCGGCCTGGATGGACGACGACGTGACGTCGACGATCCGGCTCGGACGGCCGGCCCGCAGCGAGTCCAGCAGCGCTTCGGTCAGCACCAGCGGCGAGAGGTGGTTCACCGCGAAGCTCGCCTCGATGCCCTCGGCCGTCTCCCAGCGCTGCGACCACATGCCGCCCACGTTGTTCACCAGCAGCTGCCACGGACCCTCCGCGGCGAGCCGCTCGCCGAGCGCACGCACCTCCGCCAGCACCGAGAGGTCGGCCTGGACGAACCGGCCGCCGATGGTCCGCGCCGCCGCCACGCCGCGTTCCGGGTCGCGCCCGACGATCACCACGTCGTGGTCCAGCCGGGCCAGTTGCCGGGCCACCTCGAAGCCGAGTCCCCCGGTGCCCGCGGTCACGATTGCCTTCTGTGTCATGCCGTTCAGCTCAGCGCAGTGGCGGGAAACCGTCCAAAGCCGCGCGGACATGGGCCCATGCCCACCCGGCATGGCAGCCTGTCGGAGTGGATCTGAAGCACCTGCGGTATTTCCTGGCGGTCGCCACGGAGGGCACGTTCACCGCGGCCGCGCAACGGCTCGGCATGACGCAGCCGGCGTTGTCGCGGGCGATCCGGGCGCTCGAGGACGGGGTCGGGACGGCGTTGTTCGCCCGCGGGCACCAGGGCGCGGAGCTCACCGCGGCGGGGCGGATGCTCGCCGAGGACGCCCGCGGCATCGACGAGCACGCGCGGGCGGCGCTCGCCAGGGTGGCGCGGTTCGGGCAGGAGGGGCCGCAGCTGCGGGTGACCGCGCGCGCCTGCGACGTCGCCACGCTCCAGGGTCTGGTCGATTCCTACAACGAGCAACCCGAACCGCGGGCCGTCGCGACCGTGGCCGACTGGCAGGTCCAGGCGGACGAGCTGCGCACGGGCGCGGCCGACGTTGGTCTGCTGCGCGTCCCGTTCGAGAGCCGGGGCCTGGACAGCGATCCGGTGCGGATCGACGAACGGGTCGCCCTGCTGCCGCAGTCGCACCCGCTGGCCTGCCGGGAGTCGATCGAGCGGGCCGAGCTGGACGGCGAGACGTTCCCGCGGTGGGTCGACATGTCGGCCACCGAGACGGCGTACTGGACCGGCACCGACCGGATCCCCTACGACTGGCAGCCAGGCCCGCTGGTGCGCAGCGGCGCGGAGTACGCGAGCGCGGTCCGGCTCGGCCAGGCGGTCGGTTTCGTGCCCAGGACGCTGCTGCCGGAGCTGCCGCTCACCGGGATCGCCGTGGTGCCGGTGCACGGCCTGTCACCCAGCGAGCTGCACGTCGTGTGGGCCGCGACCGCCACGTCCCCGGACGTCGCGCGGTTCGTCCGGCACGCGCAGCTCACGGGAGCGTGATCGCGGCGAACACGGCCTTGTGGTCGGAGTTCGGCATCGGGAACACGCGGTAGGCGGTCACCGCGGCGCGCTGGTCGACCAGGACGTGGTCGATCGCGACCGGGGGCGGCAGCAGTTTCGACGGCCAGGTCGACGTGAAGCCCTCGCCCGTCGCGTCGCCGGCGTCGGTGTAGCCGGTCGCGATCAGATCGCGCAGCGTGCCGTGGTCGAGGGTGGCGTTGAAGTCGCCGGCCAGGATGCGCACCGGGCCGTCCGGATCGGGGTGCGGCAGCCCCGCGATCTCCGACTTCCACGCCCCGGCGTCGGCGACCGGCGCCGTCGGGTGCGCCGCCACGACCTCGACGGACACGCCGCCGCCGAGGTCCAGTCGCGCGCTCGGCTGGGCGAACTCGGACGGTCCGGCCAGTGACAGCTGCGTGACCGGGTAGCGCGACACCAGCCCCGATCCGGCGCCACGCCGGGCCGGTTCCAGCACCCGGTGCGGCAGCAGCTCGAACAGCCCGGCCGCCTCCAGCGCGGACACCGCCTGCGGCGTCAGCTCCAGCAGGTTCAGCACGTCGACCTGGTTCTCCCGCACCAGCCGCACGATGGTCTGCGGATCGGCCTCGCCGTAGTACATGTTCGACGACATCACGTGCAGCGTCCGCCCGTGCACCTGCGGCTGCGCCGCGGAGAAGGCGCGCGGCACCACCACCCCGCCCAGCACGAGGGCGAGCACCAGCACGGTCCCGCCGATCCACCAGTGCCGGAGCGCGAGGGTGAGCGCCGCCAGCAGCAGGCCGCAGACGATCCAGTACGGCGTCAGCGCGATCAGCGACGCGGTCAGCCGCCCGCCGTCGACGCCGAACAGGCGCATCGCCGCGAACACCACGAAGACCGCGGCGAGGACGGCGAAGAAGACCACCCGCCCAGTCTTCCTGTCACGTCTGGGCGGCGGCTGACAGTCGCCTGTGCGCGCGCTGTCAGGTTCCCCCGGAAGAGTCGGTTCCGACACAGGAGGAGGATTTCATGACCTTGGCGATCCAGGCTGAGGGCCTGGTGAAACGGTTCGGCGGCACCACCGCGCTGAACGGGGTCGACCTGGAGGTGCCGACCGGCAAGGTGGTCGGCGTGCTCGGCCCGAACGGCGCCGGGAAGACCACCACGGTGCGGATCCTGGCGACGCTGCTGCGGCCGGACGCCGGCCACGCGACGGTCGGGGGCTACGACGTCGTGCGCGACGCGGTCCGGGTGCGCGGCCTGATCGGGCTGACCGGCCAGTACGCGTCGGTCGACGAGGACCTGTCCGGCACCGAGAACCTGGTGCTGCTGGGCCGCCTGCTCGGGCTGAGCCGGGCCGACGCGCGGGCGCGCGCGGCGGAGTTGCTGGAGCAGTTCGAGCTGTCCGACGCCGCCGGGCGCGCCGCGAAGACGTACTCGGGCGGCATGCGGCGCCGGCTCGACCTGGCCGCGAGCCTGGTCGGCCGCCCCAAGCTGCTCTACCTCGACGAGCCGACCACCGGGCTGGACCCGCACGCGCGCAACGAGGTGTGGCAGGTGGTGCGGCGCCTCGTCGACGACGGCGCGACCGTGCTGCTGACCACGCAGTACCTCGACGAGGCCGACCAGCTCGCCGACACCATCACAGTGATCGACCACGGGCGGGTCGTCGCGGAGGGCCGCCCGGACGAGCTGAAACGCCGGGTGGGCGGGCAGACCGTGCAGGTCCGGCCCACCGCGCGAGCCGATTTCGAAGCGGTGGCGCGGATCCTGACCGACCTGACCGGCATCGAACCCGCCCGCGACACCGATGTCGGCCTGCTGACGGCGCCGGTCGGCGATCCGGTCCTGATGTCCACTTTGGTCCGGAAGCTGGACGAGGCCGGCATCACCGCCGACGAGCTGGCGCTGCGCCTGCCCAGCCTCGACGAGGTCTTCCTGGCGCTGACCGGGAAGCCGGCCGAGGAAACCACACGGGAAGGGAGCCTGGTGTGACCGTGCTCGAACTGCCCCGGCGCATCAGCCCGGGCAAGGCCCTGCAGGACGGGTTCACCCTGGCCTGGCGCGGCGTGCTGAAGATCCGCAAGAACCCGGAGCAGCTGGCCGACGTCACGCTGCAGCCGATCCTGTTCCTGCTCATGTTCGGGTACCTGTTCGGTGGCGCGATCGCCGGCAGCACGAGCGCCTACCTCCAGGTGCTGGTGCCCGGGCTGATGGTGCAGAACACGGTGTTCGCGAGCATGGCCACCGGCACCTCCCTCAACACCGACGTCACGAAGGGCGTGTTCGACCGGTTCCGCAGCATGCCGATCGCCCGGTCCGCGCCGCTGATCGGCGCCGTGGTGTCGGACGTCGTGCGATACGCGGTGGCGCTCGCGGTGCTGCTGGTCGCGGGCACGGTCATGGGCTACCGGCTGCACACCGATCCGGGTTCGCTGGTGGTCGGCGTCGCGCTGATGCTGCTGGCCGGGCTGTGCTTCTGCTGGATCGCGGTGTTCGTCGGGATGCTCATGCGCAGCCCGGGCGCGGTCCAGGGCGTGATGGTGGCGGTCATGATGCCGATCACCTTCGGCAGCAACGTGTTCGTCCCGTCCGACACGATGCCCGGCTGGCTCCGCGCGTGGTCGGACATCAGCCCGGTGAGCCTGCTGACCGAGGCCATGCGGGGCCTGCTGAACGGCGGCCCGGTCGCCGGGCCGCTGCTGGGCGCGCTCGCCTGGATGGCGGGGATCGTCGCGGTGTTCTTCCCGCTGGCGATGCGCGCCTACCGGCGCCGGGTGGCGTGACGCGCCGGGTCTCCGCCGCACGCTGGGGGTCGGCGGAGACCCGGTTCACCTGATCCGACCGGCGACCGCGGCCTTGACCGCGGCGATCGCCCGCGGGCTGCCGAGCCGCGCGCCCCGCTGGTAGGCCGCCTCGTAGGCGTCCGCCCCGAGGGCCTCCCGGAGGGCGGCGACCACCGCGCGCAGCTCCGGGTCGCCGGAGTCGAAGACGCCGCGGATGGCCGCGCTCAAGCCGAGTGCCCAGGCGGCCTGCTCGGCGTCGCCCTCCGCGTGGAACGCGCGGGCGACCACGGTGGCCGCCTTCGCCACGTCCGGCAGGTCCCGGCGTTGGCTCGACGAGCGCAGCGGCGCCTCCAGCAACGCCCAGGCCTCCGCGGGCCGCCCCTCGGCGACGAGCAGCGACGCGCCGGCGACCGCGACCAGCTCCCCCGCCATGTCCACCGGGAACGGGATCCGCGACGCGTTCGCCGCCAGCCACGCGTGCTCGGCACGCGCCACCTCCAGCTCACCGCAGCGCCGGGCCACGTCGAACTTCCGCAGCGCCACCGTCGCCCTGCGGTCGATCTTGTCCCCCACCAGCCGCTCGGCCTCGGCGAAATCCCGCCAAGCCGCGTCCGCGTCCCCGGCCCGGAACCGCTCCTCGGCCAGCCGGGACAGCTGCTGCACCAGGTCGTCCGCGGCGGACAGCTCGCGGGCGATCCGCACGCCCTCCTCGAACCCGGCGATCGCCGCGGCGTGCTCACCACGCAGGGACTGCGCCTCCGCCTGCATCGCGACCGTCATCGCGGTGCCCCACCGGTCCCCGCACTCGCGGAAACCCGCCACCGCCCGGTCCCTGGCGCGCCCGCTGCGGTCCAGGTCGCCGTCCTGGTCGGCCATGAACCCCTCGGCCCAGCTCGCGCACGAGATCCCCCAGCGGTCCGAGCCGCGCAGCACGCGGCGCACCTCCTGCTCGGCGAGATCCCGGCGCCCGCCGAGGAAGCAGCTCATCGGCAGGGCGAGCGCCAGCATCGGGTACCGCTCGACCGCGCCGCTGCGCACGCACTCGGCGGTCAGCTCGGGGAGGTCGTCCCGCTGCACCATCGGCAGGCTCGTCATGAGCGCGTGCATGACACTGAGGCACGCGCGGGCGTGGTCCGGCAGGCCGTCGTGGCGCAGCACCTCGTCCAGCAGTGGCGCCGGTTCGGCGTTGAACCCGCGGATCACCCAGTACCAGAGGGTCGCGACGACCAGCCGCGCCGCCGTGCCCGCGTCCTGGCCGTCGAGGGCGCGCCGCACCGCCGCCATGATGTTGTCGTGCTCCGCGCCGAACACCTCGATCGCGCGGACCTGCTCGTGCCCGCGCAGTTTCGGCTCGTGCTCCTCGGCCAGCCCGGCGAAGAACCCGGTGAACCGCCGCACCACGTCGTCCCGCTCGCCGGACTCGTCGAGCCGTTCGGCGCCGTAGGCGCGGATGGTCTCCAGCATCCGGTACCGCGGCTCCCCTCCGGTCGACACCGCGTCCACAATGGACTTCTCGACGAGGGAGCCGAGCACGTAGAGCACGTCCTCGGCGGGCAGCAGCTCGTCGGCGCACACGGCCTCCGCCGAGGAAACCGTGGCGCCGCCGGTGAACACCGACAGCCGGCGGGCCAGTATCCGTTCCGGCTTCTCCAGCAGGTCCCAGCTCCACTCGACGACGGCCCGCAGCGTGCGCTGCCGCGGCACGGCGGTGCGGCTGCCGGAGTTCAGCAGCCGGAAGCGGTCGTCCAGCCGTCGCGCGATCTGGTCCGCCGTCATCGACCGCAGCCGCGCGGCAGCCAGCTCCAGCGCGAGCGGCATCCCGTCCAGGCTCCGGCAGATCTCCGTCACGGCGTCCGAAGTGGACTCATCGAGGACGAAGCCCGGCCGCACCGCGACCGCCCGTTCGGTGAACAACCGCACCGCCTCGGCGACCTCCAGCGGACCCACCTGGCACAGCGCCTCTCCGGTGATCGCCAGCGGTTCCCGGCTGGTGGCCAGCACCCGCAGCCCCGGCACCCGCGCGAGCAGCTGGAAAGCCACGTCGGCCGCGGTGTCCACGACGTGCTCGCAGTTGTCCAGCACCAGCAACGCGTCGCCGCCGTCGAGCAACGCCACGATCTGCGCCATCGCGTCCACCGGCGCCTTCGGCGCGCTGGTGACGCGGAAGTCCAATGGCCCCAGCGCGCCGAGGACCGCGCCGGTCACGTCGTCGGCGTCCCGCACACCCGCGAGCGGGACGAACCACGCGCGAGCCGGGTGGCGCTCCGCCGCTTCGGTCGCCAGCCGCGTCTTGCCCGCCCCGCCCGGCCCGACGAGCGTGACCAGCCGGGACGCCGACAGCGCCCGCGCGACCTGGTCGAGTTCCCGCTCGCGGCCGACGAAACTGGTCAGCCGCACCGGGAGCGCGGGCTCGGCACGCGGTGGCGCCACCTCCCCGCGCAGGACCGCGAGGTGGGCTTCGCGGAGTTCGCCGGACGGGTCGACGCCCAGCTCCTCGGCCAGTGTCGACCGGGTCCGCTCGAACACGGCGAGGGCGTCGGCCTGGCGGCCGCTCGCGGCGAGCGCCCGCATCCGCAGCGACGCGAGCCGTTCCCGCAGCGGGTGCGCTTCGCCGGCGGCGTCCAGGTCGGCGAGCACCTCGGCGTGGCGGCCGAGCGCCAGCTCGGCCTCGAAGCGGTCCTCCACCGCGGCGATCCGCAACTCGTCCAGCCGCGCGACCGGGGCCTGCGCGAACGGCGCGTCGGGCACGTCGGCCAGCGCGTCACCGCGCCACAACGCGAGCGCTTCGCCGAGGACCGCGGCGGCCTCGCGGTGCCGTCCGGCGGCGAGCTCGCGCCGGCCACGCGCGGCCAGCTCCTCGAACCGGTGGGCGTCCACGTCGGCGTCGAGCGTGTAGCCGCCGGAGCTGGAGGTGATCGTGCCCGCGCTGCCCAGAGCGCGGCGCAGCCGGGACACCAGGGACTGCAGGGCGTTCGCGCCGTCGGTGGGTGGTTCGGCGCCCCACAGGTCGTCGATCAGCGTGTCGGCGCTCACCGCGCGCCCGGGGTCGAGCGCCAGCCGGGCCAGGAGCATGCGCAGGCGCGCGCCGCCGATGTCGATCGGCGTGCCGTCGTCCGCCTGGGCCCGGACCGGGCCGAGCAGTGCCACCCGCACGGGTACCACTGTTCCAGATCAGGCGCCGGGCTTGAGGCTCTGCTCGAAGTAGTCGACCATGTCCTGCGGCGTCGGGCCGTCCGTGCCGAAGTCGATCCACACCAGCAGGCCGCAGATCTCGGCGTCGTCCGTGCCGAACAGCATGATCCCCATGCCGGTGGTCGTGCCTGCCAGGTAGTCGCCGCTCAGCCCGTCACCGCTCCAGCGGCCTTCGAGCGCGCTGTCCGAAGTGCCCAGCTGGGACTGGATGCCCGGTTTCAGCGCGTCGAACGACATGCCCTCGTAGTAGACGACGGAGCGGCCGCTGGTGGTCGAGTCGCTGGGCAGCGTGCAGGTGACCACGTTCTCGGCGCCCGCCTGCTGGATCGGCACGCCTGCCCCGCCGCGCTCGCAGGTCCCGACGTCCGGAACGGCGCCGGCGAGGCGGCGCAGGCAGGACGTGAAGCCGTCGGAGTCCGGCTCGCCGCCGGTCGAGCAGCCCGCGAAGACCTGCTGGGTGCTCGGCAGGGCCGCGTTCCCGGTGGTGCCCGCCGCGGCCGGGTCGCCGGACCCGCCGCGGGTGACGGCGAGGAGGGTGATCACCAGCGCGGCGACCAGCACACCGACGCCGGCGCCGATGAGCAGCGGTTTGCGCACGCCCTTGGGTTTGGGCGGCGGTGGCTGCCAGGCGACGGGCGGGGTGGCCGGCGCCATGGCCGGGACGGTGCGTCCGTCGATCGCGGGGATCGCGGGCGGGGTCGGCGGCGGGGCGGCCGGGACGTGGTGCAGTCCGAACGCGACCGCGGTCTCCGGCTGGTCCTGGGTGGTCGGCAGGACGCCGAGCTGCTCGGCGAGCAGTGCCGCGACCAGCGGCATGCGGCTCGGCCCGCCGACCAGGTACACGCCGGTGAGCTGCTGCGGGGTGCGCCCGGCGTCGCGGATGGTCGCGGCGAGCATCTCGGCGCTGCGCAGCAGGTTCGGCCGGACGAGCGCCTCCAGCTCGGCGCGGGTGACCAGGACGTCGTCGAACGGTTCCGGCATCGGCACTTCGGTGTGCGCGTGGCGGGACAGGGTTTCCTTGGCCTCGCGGACGTCCTGCAGGAGCGCGCGGCGGATGCGGCGGTCGGCGAGGCTCTGCGGGCGCAGCATCCGCTGCCACTGGGCCGGGTCGGTGTGGGAGACCTGGCGGCCGACGTGTTCGAGGAGGGCCTGGTCGATGTCGAGGCTGCCGAGGTCCGGCAGGCCGTTGTCGGCGAGCACGGTGAAGCCGCGTTCAGTGACGCCGACGACGGCGCAGTCGAACGTGCCCGCGCCGAGGTCGTAGACGGCGAGGGTGCTGCCGGGCGGCAGGGTGCGGCCGAGGGAGGCGTAGTGCGCGGCGGCGGCGACGGGTTCCGGGATGAGGACCGGGCTGGGGCCGAGACCGGCCTTGACCGCGGCCTGGCGGAGGAGCTGCTGGCGGGTGGCGCCCCAGCGGGCGGGGTGGGAGAGGCGGACGTGGTCGAGCGGCTGCCCGGCGAGCTGGCGGTGGGCCTCCTCCGCGACGCGGCGCAGGACGGCGGCGAGGGCGTCGGTCACCTCGACGACGGTGTCGCCGAGCAGGAGGGTCGCGTCGTCGATGCGCCGCTTGGGGTTGGGCTCGAACCGGGCCGGGTCCAGGCGCGCCCGGCGCTCCGCATCCTGCCCGACGACCAGGGTGCCGTCCTCGCCCGCGAAGACCGCGGAGGACATGGTGACCGACCCGTCGACCTCGATGACACGCGGCCCGCGGCCGAACGCGGACAGGACGGCCACCGTGCTCGACGTGCCCAAGTCGATCGCCAGGACGTTCATGTGCCTCCCCTCAGCGCAGCCCACTTTTTCACACCATCGGGGAGTCCCGGACGAGAAGTGCCCCCACCGGAGTCGCGACCGGCCACGCCGGTGTTTCGCCCCGTTTTCAGCAGATGCCCGGAAACGCGAAAGTGCCCCCAGGGAACCAGTCCCTGGGGGCACTCGCGTCTGGCGGCCTAGGAGATCAGCGCTCGCCCTCGGCGTCGTCCTCGTGGGTGCCCGCGCCGATGCTCACCGGCGGGGCGTCGGGGACGTCGGACGGCTTCGGCTCGCCGCGGAACACGAACCGCGCCTCTTCGTCGCGGTCCTCCGGGTTGCCGCTCCAGCCCTCGACGTCGACGATCACGATCTGACCCGGCTCGACCTCGCCGAACAGGATCTTCTCGGACAGCTGGTCCTCGATCTCCCGCTGGATGGTCCGGCGCAGCGGACGGGCGCCGAGCACCGGGTCGAAGCCGCGCTTGGCCAGCAGCGCCTTCGCCTTGTCGGTCAGCTCGAGAGCCATGTCCTTGGCCTTCAGCTGGGTCTCCACCCGCGTCACCATCAGGTCGACCATCTGGATGATCTGCTCCTGGGTGAGCTGGTGGAACACGATGATGTCGTCGATCCGGTTGAGGAACTCGGGCCGGAAGTGCTTCTTCATCTCCTCGTTGACCTTCTGCTTCATCTTCTCGTAACGCGATCCCTCGTCGTTACCGGAAGAGAAGCCCAGGCTGACGCTCTTGGAGATGTCCGATGTGCCCAGGTTCGAGGTGAAGATCAGCACCGTGTTCTTGAAGTCGACCGTGCGGCCCTGACCGTCGGTGAGCCGGCCGTCCTCCAGCACCTGCAGGAGGGTGTTGTAGATCTCCTGGTGGGCCTTCTCGATCTCGTCGAACAGGACCACGGAGAACGGCTTCCGGCGGACCTTCTCGGTCAGCTGGCCACCCTCCTCGTAGCCGACGTACCCCGGAGGGGCACCGAACAGCCGCGAGGCGGTGTAGCGGTCGTGGAACTCGCCCATGTCGATCTGGATGAGCGCGTCGTCCTCGCCGAACAGGAACTCCGCCAGCGCCTTGGACAGCTCGGTCTTACCGACACCGGACGGGCCGGCGAAGATGAACGAGCCGGACGGGCGCTTCGGGTCCTTCAGGCCGGCACGGGTGCGGCGGATCGCCTGGGAGACGGCCTTGACGGCGTCCTCCTGGCCGATGATCCGCTTGTGCAGCTCGTCCTCCATGCGGAGCAGACGCGTGGTCTCCTCCTCGGTGAGCTTGAACACCGGGATGCCGGTCCAGTTGGCCAGGACCTCGGCGATCTGCTCGTCGTCGACCTCGGCGACGACGTCCAGGTCACCGTCCTTCCACTGCTTCTCCCGCTCGGACTTCTGCGCGAGGAGGTTCTTCTCCTCGTCGCGCAGCCGGGCGGCGCGCTCGAAGTCCTGCGCGTCGATCGCGGACTCCTTGTCGCGGCGCACCTTGGCGATCTTCTCGTCGAACTCGCGCAGGTCCGGCGGAGCCGTCATGCGGCGGATGCGCATGCGGGCACCGGCCTCGTCGATCAGGTCGATCGCCTTGTCCGGCAGGAACCGGTCGTTGATGTACCTGTCGGCCAGGGTGGCCGCGGCGACCAGCGCGGAGTCGGTGATCGACACGCGGTGGTGCGCCTCGTAGCGGTCCCGCAGGCCCTTGAGGATCTCGATGGTGTGCTCGAGCGAGGGCTCGCCGACCTGGATCGGCTGGAAGCGGCGCTCCAGCGCGGCGTCCTTCTCGATGTACTTGCGGTACTCCTCGAGCGTGGTGGCGCCGATCGTCTGCAGCTCGCCGCGGGCCAGCATGGGCTTGAGGATCGATGCGGCGTCGATCGCGCCCTCGGCGGCGCCCGCGCCGACGAGCGTGTGCAGCTCGTCGATGAACAGGATGATGTCGCCGCGGGTCTTGATCTCCTTGAGCACCTTCTTCAGGCGCTCTTCGAAGTCACCGCGGTACCGGGAGCCGGCGACCAGGGAGCCCAGGTCCAGCGTGTAGAGCTGCTTGTCCTTCAGTGTCTCGGGCACCTCGCCCTTGACGATGTTCTGGGCCAGGCCCTCGACGACGGCGGTCTTGCCGACGCCGGGCTCGCCGATCAGCACCGGGTTGTTCTTGGTGCGGCGGGACAGCACCTGCATGACCCGCTCGATCTCCTTGCCGCGCCCGATGACCGGGTCCAGCTTGCCCTCACGCGCCGACTGGGTGAGGTTGCGGCCGAACTGGTCGAGCACCAGCGAGGAGGACGGGGTGCCCTCGCCGCGGCCGGCGCCGGCCTCGGCCGGCTCCTTGCCCTGGTAGCCGGAGAGCAGCTGCAGCACCTGCTGGCGCACCCGGTTCAGGTCCGCGCCCAGCTTGACGAGAACCTGCGCGGCGACGCCTTCGCCCTCGCGGATCAGGCCGAGCAGGATGTGCTCGGTGCCGATGTAGTTGTGGCCGAGCTGCAGCGCCTCGCGCAGCGACAGCTCGAGCACCTTCTTGGCGCGCGGGGTGAACGGGATGTGCCCGCTCGGGGCCTGCTGGCCCTGGCCGATGATCTCCTCGACCTGCTGCCGCACGCCTTCCAGCGCGATACCCAACGATTCGAGCGCCTTGGCGGCGACACCCTCACCCTCGTGGATCAGGCCCAGGAGGATGTGCTCGGTGCCGATGTAGTTGTGGTTGAGCATCCGGGCCTCTTCCTGGGCCAGGACGACCACCCGCCTCGCGCGGTCGGTGAACCTCTCGAACATTCCCACTCCCTCGACTGCTGCGCCGGCGGTGAGCACCCATCACTTCGCGATGGATTCAGCACCGTGAGTCCACTGTAGTAGCCATGCGGTCCCACCGGACTACCACTGGGGCGGATTAGGTCACAGCTGGTGTAGACGCCGGAAATCCCCGGCGATGAGTCTGCGCTGGTAGCTGACGTACATCTGCAACGCGGGACTTCTCCCGGCGATTCCGCAAGCCCCGGTTTGTCCGCTCACCGCGAACACCCCCGTGACGGGGACGGGACTGGCGCTCGCGCGCGGAACGAGTAAGGTAAGGCCAACCTAACCACTCGGATGGAGCAGGGAGGTCCGCCATCGAAACCGCGCTGGGCGCTCTCGGAGCGTCCGTCACGAGGGTGGCCGCCCTGCAGGACCGCATGGAAGTGCGCGCCGACCTGCCCGCGACGGGCGGCTGGCAGCGCTGCGGCGACCTGCTGGCCGACCCCGCGCGGTTCGACGTGTGGCGCAAGCTCCTCGGCGAGTGGCTGCGCGACGGCTTCGGCGAGGCACCCGAACGGACGACGGCCGGGTTCGTCATGTCGTGGTACCTGCACGTGCCGGCGTTCACCGGTGCGTTGCTGCTCCATCACGAACGGCGAGTACCCATGCTGCGGCCGGGTGAACTCGCCTTCCGCCTGTGCGCGGACCGCCCGCACCCCGAAGGTGTGGCCGTGCTGGGGGACGAGTTCTACTGCCTGCCCGGCGACCCCGACGCGGACCGCCCCGAGGCGACGGTGGTCGCCGACGAGCGGGCGCTGGCCGCGGCGCTGCGCGCTCGTTATACGGCGCACGCGGCGCAGTTCGTGCAGGCGTACGCGCCGCTGAGCCGGCTCGGCCGCCGGATGCTGTGGGCCGCGGCGACGGACGCGCTGGACAGCACGCTCTGGTGGGCGGGCCTGTACGCCGGCGACGAGGAGGCGGGCGTCGCCGACGCGCAGCTCGTGCTGGACGAGCACTACCCGCCGCTGACGGCGTCGACCCGGCTGCGCCAGACCGGCGACGGGTGGGCCCGGCGGCGGGAGAGCTGCTGCTTCTCGTACCTGCTGCCGGAGCAGCCGCTGTGCGAGGGCTGCCCGCGCACCTGCCGCCGGTGACTTTCACCACACCGGCTCCGCGTGGCTGATCGCAATCGGCTCACCGACCGGGACAGGATCAACCACGCCGCAGCCCGCGAGGGACGCCACCCCGAGCTCCGGGGCCCGGAAGGCAGGAGCCGGTGCCGCGTTCGCCCCAGGCGCGCCGCCCCGGTACCCCGGGCATCCGCCCGCTAGGCGCGCCACCCCGGATCACGGCCGGTCAGCGCCAGCAGCCGGTCCGCCACCGGCGCCTCCCCCACGCCCCGGCACCCCGCGAGGGACGCCACCCCGAAACTCCCGATCCAGAAGGCCGGCGCCGGGGCCACGTTCAGCCATCCCTAGGCGCGCCACCCCGGCCCCCGGCACCCCGGGCATCCGCCCGCTAGGCGCGCCACCCCGGATCACGGCCGGTCAGCGCCAGCAGCCGGTCCAGCACCGGCGCCTCGTCCGCGCACGGCACCGCAGGCCCGAACACCTTCATCTCCCGCGCCTGCTCCGCCGTCGCCTCGACCGAGCTGTGCAGCGCCGCCGCCACCTCGGGGTCGACGGTCAGCGGCCGGCCGGTCGCACGGGCCAGGTCCCAGCCGTGCACCACCCATTCGGTCAGCACCATTCCGGCGATCATCTCGGCCGGCATCTCCGCATCGCCGAACTTCGTGGTGCCGTCGAGCGCCCCCGGCCGCCCACAGGTATCCACAATTCCATCCACAAGCGTGCACAGCTCACCCAGCCAGTCACCCTGCGTGAGATCGATGTCCCGCTCGCCGCCGGTCGCCGCGGGCGCCGGTTCGCGGCGGAGTGCCGCCGCCATCCACGGGCCCCAATAGAGAAGGTGGTTGAGCAGGGCACGCACGTCGTATTCGGTGCACGGGGTCCGGTTGTCCAGTTGGGCTGGTTCGATGGTGCGGAGCAGCCCGGTGAACTCGCGGGCGGCCCGCTCCAGCATCGGTCGAAGGTCGGTCATGCCTCCATTCAGCCGAATGGTGGCGCCGCCGTCTTGAACAAAAGCGACAGCCGCTCACGAATGACCCGGCCGGACAGAACCGTGTTCAACCTGCCGGGCAATGAAAAAAGCCGCCGGGAATCCCCGGCGGCTCTTCCACGCCCCTCTTTACCCGAACTGCAGTCAGTTCTTCTTGTGGTAGGCCTCCACGACCTCCGACGGGATACGCCCGCGGTCGGAAACCTGGTAGCCGTTCTTGCGCGCCCAGGCCCGAATGGCCTGGTTCTGCTCGCGGTCCACCGACGCGGAACGACCCGCGACCTTGCCGGCGGGCTGACGGCCCGGAGTGCCCCGCTTGCGGCCACCGGCACGCCGCGCGTGCTCGACGTACTGGGCCAGCGCGTCACGGAGCTCCTCGGCGTTTTCCGCCGACAGGTCGATCTGGTACGAGATGCCGTCAAGTCCGAACTCGACGGTCTCGTCCGCCTCCGAGCCGTCGATGTCGTCGATGAGCGACACCAGCACCTTCTGTGCCATGTGTTTCCTCCTGTTTTCGGCCAGCCACGAATGATCGGGCAGGGGCAGGCGCCCTGACCAGAAGCCATTGACTAGGACATTAATACCCGGAATCAGGGCAGCACGCAAATCACGTTACCGATACCGTGACTAGTTCGTGCCTGCTATTCGGGGCGCACCAGCGGGAAGAGGATGGTCTCACGGATGCCGAGGCCGGTGAGGGCCATCAGGAGACGATCGATGCCCATTCCCACGCCACCACTCGGTGGCATTCCGTACTCGAGCGCGCGCAGGAAATCCTCGTCGAGGCGCATCGCTTCGCTATCCCCGGCCGCGGCCTGGCGGGCCTGGTCCAGCAATCTTTCCCGCTCGATCACCGGGTCGACCAGCTCGGAGTATCCGGTGGCCAACTCGAATCCGCGGACGTAGAGGTCCCACTTCTCGGCCACGCCGGGCTTGGTCCGGTGCTGCCGCGTCAGCGGCGAGGTCTCGATCGGAAAATCCCGTACGAAAGTCGGCTCGTGCAGGTGATCACCGACCAGGTGCTCCCACAGTTCCTCGACCAGCTTCCCGTGGCCGAGTTTCGGATCGACCTCCAGGCCACGCGCGGAGGCGAACCCGCGCAGCTTCTCCACCGACGTTTCCGGCGTCACTTCCTCGCCGAGCGCGTCGGACAACGAGTCGTACATGCTCAGCGACGTCCATTCGCCGGAGAGGTCGTACGACGAGCCGTCGGCGAGCGTGACCTCGAGGCCGCCGAAAACGGCCTGCGCCGCTTCCTGGATCAGCTCCCGCGTCATCACCGCGTTCGTGTCGTAGGTGGCGTAGGCCTCGTAGTACTCCAGCATCGCGAATTCCGGCGAATGCGAGGAGTCGCTGCCCTCGTTGCGGAAGTTGCGGTTGATCTCGAAGACCTTCTCGATCCCCCCGACCACGCACCGCTTGAGGAACAGCTCCGGCGCGATCCGCAGGTACAGATCGATGTCGAACGCGTTCGAATGGGTGACGAACGGCCGCGCCGAGGCGCCGCCGTGCAGGGTCTGCAGCATCGGCGTTTCCACCTCGGTGAAACCCCTGCGGTGGAACGAATCCCGCAACGAACGGACCACCGACGCGCGCGTGCGCACCACGTCGCGGGCCTGCGGGCGCAGGATCAGATCGACGTAGCGCTGGCGGACGCGGGTCTCCTCGGCCAGCTCCTTGTGCGCGACCGGCAGCGGGCGCAGCGCCTTCGCGGCCATCCGCCACTCGTCGGCCATGATGGACAGCTCGCCGCGCTTGGACGTGATGACCTCGCCGTGCACGTAGACGTGGTCGCCGAGGTCGACGTCCGCCTTCCAGGCGGCCAGCGCTTCCTCGCCGACGTTCGCGAGGCTGATCATCGCCTGCAGTTCGGTGCCGTCGCCTTCGCGCAGCGTCGCGAAGCACAGCTTGCCGCCGATGCGCGAGAACATGACGCGACCGGTCACGCCGACGACCTCGCCGGTGGCCGTGTCGGCGGGCAGGTCCGGGTGCGCCGCGCGCACCTGGGCGAGCGTGTGGGTGCGCGGCACTTCGACCGGGTACGGCTCCACGCCCTCCGCGAGCAGCCGATCGCGCTTGGCCCGACGGACCCGCATTTGTTCGGGCAGGTCGTCAGCGGGCACCGGGCGATCCGGGGAGGGGGAATCCGTCATGCCGATAGGGTACGAACCCCCGTGACTACTAGGCCAACCGGATTACCTGTATCGACCAGCACAAGCGCACCGATAGCATCGCGCGAGTGAGCGAAGCCACTTCATCCGCCGATCGCGAGCTGTGGAACCGGCGGTCCCGCTCATTCGGGGGGCACGCGGACGTCTACGACGAGCACCGTCCCGATTACCCGCTCGACGGTCTCCGCTGGGCGTTGCCGCCCGGTGTCGCGGAAGTGGTGGACCTGGCCGCGGGCACCGGCAAGCTCACCGGCGGCCTGCGTGCGCTCGGGCTGCGCGTCACGGCGGTCGAACCCGATCCGGGCATGCGCGCCGCGTTCACCCGGCGCCACCCCGGCATCGAAGTCCTGGACGGCACGGCGGAACGGATCCCGTTGCCCGACGCCGGCACCGACGCCGTGCTCGCCGGCCAGGCGTTCCACTGGTTCGACCCGGGCGCCGCGCTCACCGAAATCGCACGCGTGCTGCGCCCCGGCGGCGTGGTCGCGGGGCTGTGGAACGGCAACGACGATTCCGTCCCGTGGGTCGCCGAATTCGCCCGCGTGTCCGGTTTCGTGCAGCGCGGCCGGTCGGTCGCGACTCTGCCCGAACACCCCGCGTTCAGCGCGTTCGAGGAGAAGACGTTCCGGCACTCGCACCGCCGCACACCCGAAAGCCTGGTCGAAACGATCTCCACGCATTCCCATCTGCTCGTCGCGGACGATGCCGAGCGTGTGGAGACGCGGCGGCGGACGCTGGAATTCCTCCGCGCCAACCCGGCCACCGCGAACGGCGAATTCGACCTGCCGCTGCTGACGACGGTGCTGCGCGCCGTCCGCCGCTAACGCGTCTGGCGTTCGAAGGCCAGGCGCAGGCCCAGCAGCGTCAGGTCGGGCACGTGCTCGGTGATCGTCTCCGACTCGCCGATCACCAGCGGCGCCAGCCCGCCGGTCGCGAGCACGGTGACCGGCTCGTGCGTGCGCGCGGTCAGCTCGCGCACGATCCGCCGCACCAGGCCGTCGACCTGGCCCGCGAACCCGAATACGATGCCGGACTGCAGGCACTCCACGGTGTTCTTGCCGATCACCGACCGCGGCCGGACCAGCTCGACCTTGCGCAGCGCCGCCGCGCGCGAGGCCAGCGCGTCGACCGAGATCTCGATGCCCGGCGCGAACGCGCCGCCGAGGAACTCGCCCTTCGCGGAGATCACGTCCACGTTGGTCGAGGTCCCGAAGTCCACCACGACGCACGCCGTGCGGTACAGGTGGTGCGCGGCGAGCGTGTTGACCAGCCGGTCCGCGCCCACCTCACGCGGGTTGTCCACCAGCAGCGGCACGCCGGTGCGGACGCCGGGCTCGACGACGACCTTCGGCACCCGCGCGTAGTAGCGGCCGAGCATGACCCGCATCTCGCGCAGCACGGCGGGCACGGTGGACAACGCGCTGATCCCGGTGATCGCGTCGGCGTGCTCGCCGAGCAGGCCGCGCATGGTCAGCGCCAGCTCGTCGGCGGTCATCTGCGCGTCGGTCCGCATCCGCCAGTCCCCGACGAGCTTGGCCGCGTCCCCACTGCCCTCGTACAGGCCGAGCACGATGTTCGTGTTGCCGACGTCGATCGCCAGGAGCAAGGGAGTTCAGCCCTCGGCGTGCAGCAGCGCGTCGAGCCGTGCGGCGTCGACGGTTTCGGCGACCGGGAACGGGTTCTCCCGGTCCGGCGAGGCGATCGGGATGCTGCCGCTCACCAGGCCGGAGCCGTCGGGCGCGTGCCCGGGGTCGCTGCCCTCGTGCTTGATGCGGTTCTCGTCGTCGACGAACACGATCCGCGGCTGGTAGGTGGCCGCCTCGGCGTTGTCCATCTGACCGTAGGAGATCAGGATGACCAGGTCGCCCGGGTGCACGAGGTGCGCGGCGGCGCCGTTGATGCCGATGACGCCGCTGTCCCGCTCGCCCGGGATCACGTAGGTCTCCAGCCGCGCACCGTTCGTGACGTCCACAATGGCCACCAGCTCGCCCGGCAGCAGGTCGGCCGCCTCCATCAGCGTCTCGTCGATCGTGACCGACCCGACGTAGTGCAGGTTGGCCTGGGTGACCGTCGCGCGATGGATCTTCGACTTCAGCATCGTGCGGTACATGGTTATCTCACTTCCTCCGACGCGCCCAGCACCACCGGGACGTTGTCGATCAGCCGGGTCCGCCCGACCCGGGCGGCGATCAGCAACCGTGCTTCCCCATCGACGGGTGCGGGACCGAGATCGGTTCCGCGCAATTCGAGGTAATCCACGTCGACCTCCGGGCGGGCGGCCAGCGTCGCGCGCGCCGCCGAGAGGACCGCTTCCCCGCCGTTCGGGCCGGAATGCCCGCCTGCGGCGAGCGCCGCGGACAGCACCACGGCGGCTTCCCGCTGTTCCGGCGAGAGGTAGACGTTGCGCGAGGACAGGGCCAGGCCGTCGGATTCCCGCACCGTCGGCACCCCGATCACGCGGACGTCGAGGTTCAGGTCGCGCACCATCCGCTTGATCAGGACCAGCTGCTGGTAGTCCTTCTCGCCGAAGAACGCGAAGTCCGGCGTGACGATGTTGAACAGCTTCGCCACCACTGTCAGCACACCGGCGAAGTGGCCGGGGCGGTGGGCGCCCTCCAGCTCGTCGCCGAGCGGGCCCGGGTGCAGGGTCACCGCGTGGCCGTCTGCGTAGAGGTCGCCGACCTTGGGCACGAACGCGATCTCCACGCCGTCCTCGGCGAGGATCTCCAGGTCCCGCTCCAGCGGCCGCGGGTAGGCGTCGAAGTCCTCGCCCTCGCCGAACTGCAGGGGGTTCACGAAGATCGACACGGCGACGACGGTGTTCGGCAGGCGCTTGGCGCGACGGATCAGTTCGCGGTGACCGGCGTGCAGCGCGCCCATGGTCGGCACTAGCGCGACCTTGCGGCCCACCGAGTGCAGCGCCGCGGTGACCCGGTGCACGTCGCCGGGCGTCTGGTAGGTGTTCAGCTGCCCGCGGCTGAATTTCGGTGTGGTCACGGGTTTTCCGGCCTTTCCAGAAGTTCGGTGATCTCGGCGGCGGCGCCGGCGTCGAGCAGGCCGGCCGCTTCGGCTCGCTGCGCGGTGCGCCGGGCGAGCGAGGTGTAGGCGGGCACGATCGCGGGCTCGGTGGCTTCGAGCACGCCCAGGTGCTTGCGCAGGGTACCGGTGTCACCGCGGGCGACCGGACCGGTCAGGGCTCGGTCACCGTGCCGCAGCGCATTGTCCAGCGCCGCCGACAGCAACGGGCCGAGCATGCGCTCCGCGTCGCCGATCCCCGCGCCGCGCAACAGGTCCGCGCAGTCGTCGACGAGCGTGATCAGGTGGTTGGCGCCGTGCGCGAGCGCCGCGTGGTACAGCGCCCTGGCGGCTTCCGGCACCCGCACCGGTTCCGCGCCCATCTCGACGGTCAGCGCCTCGCCGACGCTCCACGCGGCCTCGTCGTCGGCCGCGGCGGTGACGCCGACGCTGCAGGCGGTGAGCCGGTCGAGGTCCTCGGAGCGGCCGGTGAAGGTCATGACCGGGTGCAGGGCCAGCGGCAGCGCACCGGCCGCGGCGGCGGGGGCCAGCACGTCGAGGCCGTGCGCGCCGGAGGTGTGGATGACGATCTGGCCGGGGCGCCAGGAACCGGTGGCGGCCAGACCGCGGACCAGGCCGGCGAGTTCGTCGTCGGGCACGGCCAGCAGCACGAGGTCCGCGGCCGCGGCGACCTCGTCCGGCGGTTTGAGCGGGACACCCGGCAGCATGCGCTCGGCGCGGGCCTGGGAAGCGGCGGAAATGCCGGAGGCGGCGACCACCGTGTGCCCGGACCGGGTCAGCGCGGCGCCGACGACGCTGCCCACGCGGCCGGCGGAGATCACTCCGACACCCAGCCTTGCGGGACGACTCACGGCGTGCCCCTGTGGACGCTCATGGCAGCAGAACTCCTCAGCTCGTTCCAGTCCCGCTCCGTTCGCGGGTACCGGACGACGGGGCGAGAGTAGCTCGCGGAAACGCCCCGGGTCGGCGGCGGGTGACCAGCTTCACCCGACCCGGTTTACCCGGTATGACTGCCTTCACCCGCCAGCCGGACCGCGTCGGCGCGGGCCGCGCGCAGCGTGGCCAGCACGTCCCGCTTGCGCTTCTCGTGGTCCGGGGTCTCCTTGCGGCGGCGCAGGAACGCGAGTTCGGTCACGCTGGCCTGGTAGCGCGCCACGGCTTTCGCGGCCTCGCGACCGGACTGCTGCCTGGCCTGCCGCCGCCACTCGCGGCGGCCGGCGAGCGTGGACAGCAGCTCGACCTCCGACGGGGCGATCAGCCGCGCCTGGACCATCGCGGGCAGGGCGGCGGTGACGATGCGTTGTTCGCGGCGGCGTTGCAGGAGGACGAGCATCACGACCGCGATGAACATCGGGACCATGATCAGGAAGTAGACGTTGAGGAACGTTTGCGCCCCGCCGAGGACCGCCGCGCCGTTCCACAGGGCGTGCAGCAGGACGGCGCCCAGGTAGGCGCCGATTGGGGCGAGGATCTTGACGGCCCGGTTGTCGGCGCGGGCGGCGTAGCCGAGGCCGATGCCGGTGATCGCGGCGAACAGCGGGTGCGTGAACGGCGACAGCACGCCGCGCAGCACGAACGCGGCGATCACACCGGTGCTGGTGGCGTCGCCGAAGCCGTAGTCGGCGAAGGCGCGGCCGAAGTAGTAGATGTTCTCGGTGAACGCGAAGCCGGCCGCGGTGAACCCCGCGTAGACGATGCCGTCGATGACCCCGTCGAACTCGTCGGCGCGGCGCAGCAGGACGGCGAGCACGAACGAGGCCTTCGCGGCCTCCTCGACGAGCGGGGCGGACAGGAGCGCGCTGAGCTTGCTGCCGCTGCCCTCGCCGAGGAGCAGGTCGCCCACCGTTTCGGCGGTGTTGTTGATCAGCAGGGCGGTGATCGCGGCGAGGCACGCGCCCCAGAAGAAGGCGACCAGGAGGAACTTCGCCGGCTCCGGTTCCCAGCGGTCGACCCACAGGATGGTCGCCACGACGACCGCGACGGGAACGAGCGCCGCGGCGACGCCGATGGCCACCGCGAGGGGCCCGACCTGCACGGTGACCAGGCCGAGAACGGTCAGGCCGCACACGGCCAGGATGACGAGGCCGAGCACGGGCAGGAGCACGGTGAGCCTGCGAGGGGGTGCCGTCACAGCCCGGCACTCTACGGTGACGGACTGCGGGGGCGGGCGGGGTGGGCGGTGCTTCGGGGCCCCCGGTGCAGCGGGCTCAGCCGCAGCGCCGGCGCCGTGCGATGCGGTCGCGTAGCGCCGAGTCGCCCGGCCGCGCAGCGGCGAGCCGGGCACCTCGGGGGTGTCCCCGGCTCAGCAGAAGCGGGCAGCGGGGCAGCCACGAAGGAACAGGGCGCGACTGGCCGGCGGGCGGCACAGCCGTGGAGCGGCACAGCCGCAGCGGGCGCAATCACCGAAGCAGCACGGCGGCGGTCAGCCACCACACCAGCACGGCGATGATGCTGCCGCGAGAGCGGCACGGCAGCGGTCCATCACCACAGCGACACGGCGATGATGCTGCCGCGGGACCGGCACGACGGCGGTCAGCCACACAGCAGCACGACGACGATGCTGCCGCGGGACCGGCACGGCGACGGTCAGCCACACAGCAGCACGACGACGATGCTGCCGCGAGAGCGGCACGGCGACGGCCAGTGACGCAGTGCGGCGAAGCGTGCAACCGCCGCGGGCGGCGGTGCTCGGCGGCGCACTGCCTCCGGCAATGCTGCGGTGCCGTCATGCACGGTGGCCACCCCCGCGGAATTGCTGTGGTTCAGATGAGCCGCCGCGCGGGATCGTCCTGGGTCAGATCCACCGCCGGTGGGATCGTCGTGGTGCCGGTTGGCCACCCCGCGGAATCGCCGCGATGCAGATCGGCAGCCGCGCGGGATCGCCGTGGTTTGGATCGGCAGCCCGCAATCGCGGTGGCCCAGGTCGGCAGCCCCGCGAAATCGCCACGGTTCAGAACCCCGCCGCACGGAACCGTCGCGGGGAAGGTCGGCCGCCGCGGGATCACAGTGACGCAGATCCACGGCCCACGAAACCGCCGTGGTTCAGATCCCCACCGCGCGCAATCGTCGCGGTTCAGATCCACCACCCCCGCGAATCGCGGTGGCCCCGGTCGGCACCCCCGGGAAATCGCCACGGTTCAGAATCCCGCCGCGCGGAATCGGCGCGGGGCAGGTCGGCCGCGTCCCGCGGAATCGCGGCGCACTGTCGTCGGCAGCCGTGGTGCAAGGGCAATCCGCGGAAGTGGTCAGTCCTCGGCGCGGCGGCGGCGTCGGGGGGTCGCCGTTTTGCCGTTCGCTGCCAGGAGTTCGCTCACCGAGCGGCCCGCGGAGTGGGAACCGGTGTCCTCCTCCACCGCGGCGCGGCGGCCGCGTGGGGTTTCCGGCTCGGGCTTCGCCCGGCGGCCGGTGCTCGCCCACGTGGCGGCTTCGTCGTCGGGGCGGTGGCGGCGGCCCGTGGGCGTCTCATCGGTGGCACGGTGGCCCGTTCCTTCAGCGCTGCGGCGGCCCGCGGGCGTCTCGTCCGTCGCGCGGTGGCCGCTCGCTTCGGCGCTGCGGCGACCCGAGGACACCTCGTCGGCGGCGCGATGGCCCGTCGCTTCAGCGCTGCGCCGGCCCGTGGGCGTCTCGTCGGCCGCCCGGTGGCCGCTCGCTTCGGCGCTGCGGCGGCCTGAGATCGCGGCGGCGGAACGGTACCCGGTCGACTCCGCGGAGCGGCGTCCGGCGACCGCGGCGCCCGCGCTCGATCGGCGTGCCGGGCCCTCCGCCTCCGCGGCCACCGAGAGCCGCGGCAGTGCCTCGGCCTCGGGAGCGCGCTCCGCGCCTCGACGGCCCGCGTCGGCCTCCGGTGTCCGCAGGCTCGCCGGCACATCGGCGTCCGAACGCAGCCCGGGCGGCGCCTCGTCGGCGTCCGGCACCCGCGGCGCCTCGTCGGGGCGGCGACGGCGGCCGGCGGGGGCCTCGTCCTCTTCCGCGCGACGCCGACGGCCACCCGGCCTGCCCTGCTGCGCCAGCCGCCGGACCTCGACCGGCAACGTCTCGTTGACCACCGGGTGGTCCTCGGGGACCACCGGCGACGGCTCCGGCTGCACGGGCCGCGTCACGCGGGTCGGGAACGCCGCCGACAGGTCGGTGGCCGAACGCTCGGCTCGCGGCGTCCAGTCCGGATCGACGGCCTTGGCGACCTGCGTCGGCTGCTCCACCCGCTGCGGTTCCCGCTTGACCGGCGTCGTCGCGGCTGTCGGGCGCCCACGGTCAGGGCGGCTCGGCGCGGGACGGCTCGGCTCCACGGGCCGGGTCTGCGGGCGTTCCGGCTTCTTCGCCGCCGGCTGCACCCGCGTGCGCTCGGGGTCGACGGGTTCGGCGTTCGCGACCCGGCGGACGGGGAGGTCCATCGACACCTCGGGCCGCCGCGGCTCCGGCGCGCTCGGGCGGCCGCCTGCGCGCACCGGCTCCTTCTCCCGCACCCGCTCGATGAACTCGGTCGGCCGGTCGGTGATCTCCCGCTTCTTCGCCGCGGTGATCTGCGGCGGCTGGCTCGTGCCGGACTCGACGACCCGCTGCTCCTCGTGCAGCGCCCGCATCCGGGTCGCCTGCGCGGTCAGCGCGACGCGCTCCAGCAGCACCTCGCCGCCGAACAGGCTCTGCAGGTTGTCCCGCAGGGAAGCGATTTCCGTGCGCAGCGCGTCCAGTTCGCTGCGGGACTCGGACTCGACCCGTTGCCGCGTCTCGGCTTCGACCTCCAGCTCGAACTCGCGCCGCGCGGCGATCTCGCGTTCGAGCTCCAGCTCGTAGACCTCCTGCGCCTGTGCCACGGCCTCTTCGGTGTTCGTCGCCTGGCGGCGGTAGCGCACGGCGAGGAACGCGCCGATCAGAGCCGCCCACAACGCGGCGACGATCCCCAGCCGCAGGTAGCGGATGTCGTCGGCGACCACCAGCGGAATCGTGGCGCCGACCGCGAGGACCAGGCCGATGAGAAACCACGGCCTGCCCACGACGCGGCCGCGCGTCTCGTCACCCTCGCCAGTCATGACCAACACCGTACCCGCTAGTTATGCGTCCGAGACCTAGTTGGTACTTCGAGCGGTCGGTTCTCAGCGTTAACCGGTCGGGTGATGATCGGGATCACTTTCGTCGTCTTCCGGCGTGCGGCAGCAGTGCTCGAGCCAGAGCGCCGCGGCGATCAACACGGCCGCGCACACCGCTCCGATCGCGACACTGCGGAGGTCGCTCGACGCCGCGGCCAGCTCCGACGCCCGCGGGATCAACGCGCCGGCGATCCCGGCCCACGCGCCGAGCATGATCGCGCCGAGCAACGAGGAGGCCTTCGCGAGCGCGACCGTGCGCGCCGCCGAGACCGCGTTGACGAGCCGGCCGGACCGGACCCGCGACCGCATCACGAAGGCCAGTGCGACTTCGATCACCGCGAGCACGAACAGCGTGACGCCGACCGGCCGCGGCAGGCGGGGCAGGTCCCCGTAGGCGAACCTGAACAACAGGTACGCGGCCACGAGCCCGACCAGCCCGGCGATCACCAGCTCTCGGGGCCGGGTGAAGTGCATACCGCCACGGTACCCAGGTGATCTGGCACAGTTGACTCTCCACCGGCTGGAGGGTTGAGCATGGGACGCGCGGACGGGACGTTCACGATCGGCGAGCTGAGCCGGCGGACCGGGTTGCCGGTCAAGACCATCCGGTTCTACTCCGACGAGGGGCTGCTCCCGCCCGCCGACCGCACCGGTTCCGGCTACCGGCTCTACGACGTGACGGCGATGGCCCGGCTCGAACTGATCAAGACGCTGCGCGAACTCGGCCTCGGGCTGACGGATGTGGCCGCGGTGCTCGCGCGGGAGACGAGCGTCCCCCGCCTCGCCCGGCGGCACATCGACGCGCTCGACGAGCAGATGCGCAGGCTGCGGCTGCGGCGCGCGGTTCTGCGTGCGGTCGTGAAACGCGAATCCGAGCTGGAGGAAGTGAAACTGATGAACAGGCTGGCGGCGATGTCCGACGAAGAGCGGGCCCGCCTGGTCGACGAGTTCTGGCGGGAGGTGACCGACGGCCTGCCGGTCGACGCGGAGTTCTACGAGCGGATGCGTTCGGCGAAACCGGAGCTGCCCGACGACCCGTCGCCCGAGCAGCTGGAGGCGTGGATCGAGTTCGCCGAGCTGATCCAGGACCCGGAGTTCCGCGCGGTGACGCGGCGGATGAGCGAACGGCACGCCGACGACCTGCGGGCGGGCCAGGCGGCCGTGCCTGCGCAGGAGGACTGGATCGGCTGGAGCGAGCGGGCGCAGAAGGCGCTGGAAGCCGGGCTGGCCCCGGATTCACCGGAGGGGCGCGAGCTGGCCGACGACATCGCGCGGGGGTGGGCGCCGGACGGGCAGGACCCCGCGGATCCGGCGTTCCGCGCCTCGGTGGCCGACCGGATCGCCGTCGGGACCGACCGCAGGGCCGAACGGTACTGGCAACTGATGGCGATCATGAACGGATGGCCGGAGGTGCCCACGCGGGTGCCGGCGGTGGAGTGGCTGACGGCGGCTTTGCGGGCGTGATCGCCGAGGTTGCCTCCCGCCCCGCAACAGCGAGCCGGCAACGCAAGTAGGCCGGCCACCCCAACCAGACCTCCCCCGCCCCCGATCCACAGCCGATCTTTAGTCGCCGATCAGCGGGGTCAAGGCACGCTTTCCCGCCTTGACGCCGCTGCTCGGCGACTGAAACACAATCAGGCATCGGGGGCGGGGGTGGTCGGAAGGTGACCGTTTGAGCGCCGTGAGGCGCTTTTCGCGCGTAGGCGCGGGTTTAAAGATCAAAAGATAGTCCTCGCCGGACGGGCAGGCTCCGGGATGACCAGGGGACCGTCGTCGTCTCACCTCGGGTGGGTGGTCGCCGGGTGGTCATCCCGTCGCCTTCCGGTTTGTGCATATCACCTTGAGCCAGGGCCGCAAGGTTGGCATGTCAACTCACGCGGGTGCGGAGGTTGCGGCCCTGGCTCAAGGTGATCGTCCAGTGTCAGGCGACGGGATGACCACCCAGCTACCTTGGGTTTGGTTCAAAGATCGCTCAGCGCGGGAAGGGCTGCAGCAGGCGCACCGAAGCGCGGTCGGAGTCGGGGCGCGCCGCCAGCAGGTCGCGGACACTGCCGTGGCCGGGCAGCACCGCGGCCGGGTCGATTTCCAGCCACGGGATCAGCACGCTCGCGCGCTCGGGCGTTCCTGGGTGCGGCAGCAGCAGCTCCGGGTCGTCCGAGCGCACCCCGTCCACCGTCACCACGTCGACGTCCAGCGTGCGCGGCCCCCACCGCAGTTCGCGCACCCGGCCTGCCCGGCGTTCCAGCTCCTGGCCAGCCCGCAGCCACGCCCACTCGTCCCGCGCGGGATCGTCCACAATGCACACCGCATTCAGGAAATCCGGCTGGTCCTCGACGCCCCACGGTTTCGTTTCGTACACACTGGACACCGCGACCACCGCGGGCCCGAAGAAACCGATCACCGACTTCAGGTACGCCAGCCGGTCGCCCAGGTTCGACCCCAGGGACAGGACCGCCCTCACCCGCGCTCCCGGTGCACGGTCACCGCCACGTCCGCGAAGTTCAGCGGGATCGGCGCCGACGGTTTGTGCACCGTCACCTCGACCGCGGACAACCGCGAATCCTTCAGCACCTCGTCCGCGATCCGGCCCGCGACGCTCTCGATCAGGTCGTACGGCTCACCGCCGACGATGTCCGCCGCCAGCTGCGCCAGCTCGCCGTAGTGCAGGGTCTGCGTCAGATCGTCCGAAGCGGCGGCAGGCGCGAGGTCCAGCCACGCCACGATGTCGACGACGAACTCCTGCCCGTCCCGCTTCTCGTGCTCGAACACCCCGTGCCGCCCGAACACCCGCAGCCCGGTGAGCGTGATCCGGTCAGGCACGCCCGCGCCTCCACGCCGCGGCGACCGCGACCGCGTCCAGCGACGCACCCACGTTGTGCACCCGCACGCCCCACGCCCCCTTCACCGCGGCGATCGCCGACACCGCCGCCGTCGCGTCCTCCCGGCCGTCCGGCGGCCGCGGCGCACCGCTGTCGTCGGCCAGCAGGCTGCCCAGGAACCGCTTGCGGGAAGCGCCCACCAGCACCGGGAAACCCATGTCCAGGAACACGTCCAGGCGGTTCAGCAACGCCCAGTCGTGTTCCGCGCGCTTGGCGAACCCCAGCCCGGGGTCGATGACGATCTTCTCCGGCGCGACCCCGGCGGCCAGCGCGGCGTCGACCCGCGCCTGCAACTCGCGCCGCACGTCCTCGACCACGTCGTCGTACTCGGCCAGCGCGTTCATGTCCTTGCTGTGCCCGCGCCAGTGCATCAGCACCCACGGCGCCTGGCTGCTCGCGGCCACCTTCGCCATGTCCGGATCGGCCAGGCCGCCGGACACGTCGTTGATGATCTCCGCGCCCGCGTCCAGCGTCGCCTCCGCGACGGCGGCGCGCGTGGTGTCCACCGAGAGCCGCAGGCCGTCGGCGGCCAACGTCCGCACCACGGGCAGCACCCGCGCGATCTCGGTCTCCGCGTCCACTCTGGACGAACCCGGCCGCGTCGACTCGCCGCCCACGTCGATGATGTCCGCGCCGCGGTCCCACATCTCGTGCGCGTGGGCCAGCGCCGCGTCCAGGTCGAGGTACCGCCCACCATCCGAGAACGAGTCCGGCGTGACGTTCAGGACGCCCATCACCAGACAGCGGTCCGGCGCCCCGGTGGTCATCGACGGCCCTTGATCAGCTCCAGCGCCTCCGCCCGGGAGGTCGCCGACGTCTGCAGCATGCCGCGCACCGCCGACGTCGTGGTGCGCGCGCCCGGCTTGCGGATCCCGCGCATCGACATGCAGAGGTGCTCGGCCTCGACCACGACGATCACCCCGCGCGGCTCCAGCTTCCGCACCAGCGCGTCGGCGATCTGCGACGTCAGCCGCTCCTGCACCTGCGGGCGCTTCGCGTAGAGGTCGACCAGCCGGGCCAGCTTCGACAGGCCGGTGACCTTGCCGTGGCTGTTCGGGATGTAACCCACGTGCGCGACGCCGTGGAAGGGCACCAGGTGGTGCTCGCACGTGCTGTACATCGGGATGTCGGTGACCAGGACGAGCTCTTCGTGCGACTCGTCGAACGTGCGCTCCAGCACCGACGCCGGATCCGTGTACAGCCCGGCGAACATCTCCCGGTACGCACGGGCGACCCGGGCCGGGGTGTCCCGAAGGCCCTCCCGGTCCGGGTTCTCGCCAACGGCCTCCAGCAGCTCACGCACCGCTTTCTCGGCACGCGCCTGGTCGAAGACCGGCCCCTCCCCGGGCGTCAGCTCACTGTCGATCTTGACCGTCCTGCTCGTCGGGGTTCCGCCGGTGCTGGCCCTGGCCCTCCTCGGAGCCACCGAACCAGTCGCCCTGCCGCGGCTGCTCGCCCTGGTTCGGGCGCCACGGGGTCTGGCCACCCGGCTGGGTCGCCGGGGTCCAGCCCGGAGGCGCACCGTAGTTCGGCGGACCGGACTGGTTGCCGCCGTTGTAGGGCTGCGGCCACTGACCGGTGCCGTTCGGACCGTACGGACGGCCACCGCCGTTGGGCGGCGGGTAGTTCCCGCCCGACGGGGGCGCGTACGGGTTCGACGGCGGTTCCGGCTGGCTGTAGGGCGGGCCACCGGGCAGGTCGCTGCCGCCCGGCGCGGTCCCGACCGGCGTCGGCACCTGACGCGGCGCCGGCTTCTTCTCCGGCGGCGGCCACGGCTCGCCGCGCTCCATCGCCAGCTCGCCCGGCGTCTTGATCGGCGGCTTGTCCGACGGGGTGCGCTCACCGAACTCGTTGAAGACGGTGATGTGCGGCCGCTTCTCGACGGTGGCGAAGATCCGCTCCAGGTCCTTGCGGCTGAGCGTCTCCTTCTCCAGCAGCTCCAGCACCAGGTCGTCGAGCACGTCGCGGTAGGTGTTGAGCACCTCCCACGCCTCGGTGTGCGCGGTCTCGATGAGCTTGCGGACCTCTTCGTCGATCTCGTGCGCGACCTCGAGCGAGTAGTCCGCCTGACGCCCCGCGGAGCGGCCCAGGAACGGGTCGCCCTGGTCCTGGCCGTACTTCACGGCGCCGAGCCGGGCGCTCATGCCGTACTCCATGACCATCGCCTTGGCGATCTTGGTCGCCTGCTCGATGTCGGAGGACGCGCCGGTGGTCGGCTCGTGGAAGACCAGCTCCTCGGCGGTGCGGCCACCCATCGCGAACACCAGCCGGGCGATCATCTCGGACCTGGTCATCAGCTGCTTGTCGTCCTCGGGGACGACGAGCGCGTGCCCACCGGTCCGGCCGCGCGGCAGGATGGTCAGCTTGTAGACCGGCTCGAGGTCCGGCATCGCCCACGCGGCGAGCGCGTGCCCGCCCTCGTGGTAGGCGGTGATCTTCTTCTCCTGCTCGGAGATGATCCGGCTCTTGCGCGCCGGCCCGCCAATGACCCGGTCGACCGACTCCTCCAGCGCCGCGTCGGTGATCACGTGCCCGTTCTGACGGGCGGTGAGCAGCGCGGCCTCGTTGATGACGTTGGCCAGGTCGGCGCCGGACATGCCCACGGTGCGCTTGGCCAGCGCGTTCAGGTCGACGCCCTGCGCCAGCGGCTTGCCCTTCGAGTGCACCTCGAGGATGGCGCGGCGGCCGGCCAGGTCCGGCGCGGACACCGGGATCTGCCGGTCGAAGCGGCCCGGGCGGAGCAGCGCCGGGTCCAGGATGTCCGGGCGGTTCGTCGCGGCGATCAGGATGATCCCGCCGCGCGAGTCGAAGCCGTCCATCTCGACGAGCAGCTGGTTCAGGGTCTGCTCGCGCTCGTCGTGACCGCCGCCGAGGCCGGCGCCGCGCTGGCGGCCGACCGCGTCGATCTCGTCGACGAAGATGATGCACGGGGCGTTCTGCTTGGCCTGCTCGAACAGGTCGCGAACGCGGGAGGCGCCGACACCGACGAACATCTCGACGAAGTCCGAACCGGAGATCGTGTAGAACGGCACGCCGGCCTCACCGGCGACGGCGCGCGCGAGCAGCGTCTTACCGGTGCCGGGCGGGCCGTAGAGCAGCACACCCTTGGGGATCTTCGCGCCCAGCGCCTGGTAGCGGGCCGGGTTCTGCAGGAAGTCCTTGATCTCGTAGAGCTCTTCGACCGCCTCGTCCGCGCCTGCCACGTCGGCGAACGTCGTCTTCGGCATGTCCTTGTTCAGCTGCTTGGCCTTGGACTTGCCGAAGTTGAGGACGCGGTTGCCGCCGCCCTGGGCGTTGTTCATCATCCACATCAGCAGCAGGAGCAGCAGGCCGAGCGGGATGATGTAGTACAGGATCTGCGTGAAGAAGCCCTGCTGCGTGACCGTGGTGGTGAACTTGACGTTCTTGTGGTCGAGCAGCTTCTGGTAGATCGAGCCGGTCGCCTCCGACGGGAACGGCGTGATGATCTGGTCGACCTGCTGGCCGTCGACGTCGATCTTGTTCGTGAGCGACAGCTTGAGCTGCTGCTCCTTGTCCTCCAGGTTGGCTTCCTTCACGTTGTTGTCGTCGATCTGGGCGATCGCCTGTGAAGTGGGGACCTGGGTGTATCCACGGTCGCTGTCGAAGAGGGTGTTGACCGCGAGGAAGATCAACACAACCGCGACGATCCACAGCAGCGGGTTCCTGAGCAGGCGCTTCCGGTCCATATGCCTCGGCCGTTCGGCCTCGACCCTCCCTGGCTAGGCGGTAGATGTCACATCCGCCGTCACGGTGTAGACAACAACTTGCGGTGTGCGAGGAACACCCCGTCCATCCAGGGTACAGTCCGGCCGACATGGGCACCTGCACGAGTCTCAAGCAGGTCAACGGCCGGTGCCGCGGTCTGGTTCCCCGGAGCGGTTCGGGTCAGTTGCCCGGCTCGGTTGTGACGCCCGCCACCATCTCGCCCAGCCTGGTGCGCAGCGTTTTCGCGTCCGCGGAGGAGACGGTCACCCACTCCCGCCCGTCGGCGCCCGGCCGGGACAGGCTCAGGTACCGGCCGGTGGCCGTGTCGAACCAGCCCAGCACCGGTGACCTGCGACGACCGCTCACCTCGGACCTGCTGTTCGCGGCCAGTTGACCACCACGCAGCCGGGGCTGGCCGGCGAGCCGCGCGTAGGCCTCGCGCGGGTCGGAGGAGCCCTCGGACAGCGACCGGCGCCGCGGCTTCGGGTCGCCGCCGACCGGGACCGCCGCCCTGGCCGGCTGAATGCGCAGCGCCTCGTCGACCGGAAGTGTGATGGAAGCCTCCGTGCCGCGCGTGCCCGGCGGCAGCAGGTCGACGACCGTCGAGGCCAGCCCCTCCGGGAAGGCGGGCCGGATCCAGATGCCGTCGGCGTCCTGGATGGCGACCACGCCGAGCGTGCCGTCGGTGGCGGCGAGGATCGACACCGGTGGCACCTGGAAGTCCGGGATGTGCACGGCGTCGATGCTGGTGGAGCCCTGCGCCAGCACGCGGAACCAGTCCTCGACCCGGGGGTCGAGGCGGCCGTAGTGGTCGCGCAGGCCGCGGGCCTTCAGCTCCTCGTGGGCCCGCTGCCGCAGCCGCGCGCGCTCGTCCATGGTCGCGCCGTGTGAGCGCACCTGCAGCGGGTACGGCAGCTCGCCGATGCCCGCCGCCTCCCAGAGGAAGTCGAACGTCATCGGGGTGAAGAACTCGGGGCGGTTCACCGGGCGCTCTCCGGGGTCGGGGTCTCGCCGGTGGCGCTGACCAGCATCTCGCTCACCCGGTGCCGCAGGTTCGCCGCGTCCACGGGAGCGACGGTGAACCGGCACCGCACGCTCGCGAGGTCAACCGGGGTGGGAGCGCATCGCCCACCAGCCTGCCCAAAACGGCTCACCAGGCACCACCCGGCGCCAGCGTCTCGCCAGCCGCGCTGACCAGCATCTCGCTCAACCGGTGCCGCAGGTTCGCCGCATCCGCGGGGGCGACGGTGAACCGGCACCGCACGCTCGCGAGGTCGGCCCGGGTGGCGGCACATCGCCCACCAGCCTGCCCAAAACGGCTCACCAGGCACCACCCGGCGCCAGCGTCTCGCCAGCCGCGCTGACCAGCATCTCGCTCAACCGGTGCCGCAGGTTCGCCGCATCCACGGGAGCGACGGTGAACCGGCACCGCACGCTCGCGAGGTCAACCGGGGTGGGAGCGCATCGCCCACCAGCCTGCCCAAAACGGCTCACCAGGCACCACCCGGCGCCAGCGTCTCGCCAGCCGCGCTGACCAGCATCTCGCTCAACCGGTGCCGCAGGTTCGCCGCGTCCGCGGGGGCGATGGTGATCCAGTCGCGGCCGTCGTGCCCGCGGCTGGCCTGCGTGAAGTAGCGGCCGTCGTCGGTGTCGAACCAGCTCAGCACCGGCGGCCTCGTCTTCGCGCCACTGCGGCTGCGGGCGTTGGCGCCGATCTGCCCGCCGCGCAGCCGCGGCTGGGCCTGGAGCCGGGCCAGCGCCTTGCGGTCGTCGTCCGCGCTGGTCCGCTCGCCGGCCGCGGCGCGGCGCTGCAGGAAGTCGGCCCCGGTGGCCGTCATCAGCTGCTCGAGCGGCACGGTGATCGACTTCTCGCTGCCCCGCCGGGCGGCGGGCAGCAGGGACACGATGGCGCTCGCGAGGCCGTCCGCGGGCATCGGCTGGAAGTGGAAGCCCCGCTCGTCGTGCACCGCGAGCACGCCGCGCCCGGCGAGCGCCGCCGCCACGGCGAGCAGCGGACGCGCGTCCGGCGCGGTGATGTGCACGCTGTCCAGGCTGGTCTCCGACCCCGCCAGCACCTCGAAGAACTCCTCGACGTGCGGCGCGGGGCGGCCCCGGCCGTCGGCCGCGCCGCGCGCGGCGAGCCGGTCCAGGGTCTGCCGTCGCAGCTGCGCGCGCTCGTCCATCGTCGCGCCGTGCGAGCGCACCTCCAGCGGGTACGGCAGTTCGCCTGCTCCGAAGGACTCCCACAGGAAGTCCAGTTCCAGCGGAGTGAGCAGCTCCGCTCGCGCCATCAAGTCCCTCTTTCCCGGTTCGCGCGGTTGCGCCGGATCAGCGGTCGTCCTCGTCGTTCCAGGCCCCGATGACCGGCGGCGCGGTCGCCACGTTGGCGCCGAACGCCTCGTCGGGGTCGGCCTCGACGAGGAAGGAGGCACGGGTGTGCTCCTCGTCCTCCGAGCCCTGCGCGCCGGCACCCATGCCGCCGCCCATGCCGGACGCCGGCGGCGGGGTGCCTGCCCCGCCGATGGTGCCACCGGTGTTCATGAGGCTCTGCTGCTGGGCCTGCTGCTGCGCGTTGCCGTGGGCCTGCTGCGACTGGTCCGAGCTGGCCGCCGTCTCGTCGGTGGCCGGGCGCTCCTTGGCGCCGGACTTGCTGCCGCGGCCGAGAGCGGCCTTGCCACCCACCGCGGCGAGACCCGCCGTGCCGAGACCCGCCACCGCGCCCAGCGCCGCCGCACCGCCGCCACCGGACGACGTCGGCACCGCGGTCACCTGACCCGCACCGGAAGCCGCGCCGGCCGCCGGAGCGGGAGCCGCCGGGACACCGTGCGGACCAGGGACACCGCCGGGCTGGCCACCGGCGGCGAAGCCGGCCGCGCCGGCGCCCGGGATCCCGGTGGTGACGCCGCCGACCGGGCCGAGCCCGACCGATCCGAGGCCGCCGGGCACCGCGCCGGAACCGGCCCCGACGGACTGCGCCGAGGTGCCGCCGAAGCGGCCGTCCGCAGGCAGGCCGAGCGACTCCGGGCCGAAGCTCGGGGTCGCGCTGTCCACCTCGGCCATCGCCTGGGTGTAGGCGTTGAAGTACTGGACCTGCTGGGCGTGCACGGCGCGGGCCTCGTCCGCCTGCACCTTCATGTCGGCGACCATCGCGGCCGGACCGCCGGCGAGCATCGCCGCGGTCTGCTTGGCCGGGTCGAACTCCTTCGGCGCGGGCATCTTCTTGACCTCGGCGGCCGCCGCGGCCTGCTGCGCCATCCGGTTCGACATGGTGTGCGCCGCGTCGCCGGCCTGCTTGCTGGAGTTGGCGATGCCGACCAGCGCGCCCTGCGCTGAGCCGGAGCCCTGCCCGATCCACGCGTTGCCCAGCTCGGCGATCGCGTTGTACAGGTCGTCGGCCGCCTGGTGCAGGCTGTCGCCGTGGGACTGCCACTGCCGCCCGGTGGCCTCGGCCGTGGCCGGGTCGTTGTTCTGAGTGGCGCCGAGGTAGAGCTGGTTGCTCTCCTGCGAGGCCCAGTTCGGCGGGCTGGCGATGGCGCGGTCGCCGCCGTAGGTGAACCCGCCCGCGCTGTTGCGGGCCTGCTGCACCAGCGCGGCGGACTCGCCGTTGTCGCCCAGCTGGACGGCCTCGCCTCTGGGCTCGCTGCTCGGAGAAGTCATCGTGATCGGTCCCCCCGGGTTCAGACCTGACGACCGGACGCCAGCGCGTCTTCGGCGGCCTGCTCGATCTTGTCGTAGTGGCTCATCGCCGCGACGATGGCGTCCTCGGCCTGCTGGTACTGGTTGTAGAGGTTGCGCAGCGCGGTCGCGTACGACTCGCCGCCCCCGTCGGCGCGCTGCACGAACTTCGCGGCGATGGCGTTGCCGACCGGGTTGTTGCCGAGCTTGGGCGGCTCGGCCAGGGCTCCGGCGTTGCGCAGCAGGTTCTCCACCTGGTCCTTGCCGAGGCGGATCTTCTTCAGAACCGCCTGCGCGGCGTCCGGGTCGACCCCCAGCTGCCCGTTCACAGCGGCGTTCCGGAACGCCGCGGCGTCCGCGTAGCTCCCCATCAGTTCTCCCTACCCCACGTCCGTACCGCATCGCGGCGCGTCACCCTCGTTCGCGTAGGTTAACGCACCGCACCGACAGTTATGACGCGTTCCGGCACGTTCGGGTTCACGAATTTCCGGTGCTCACGCACCGTGTTCAGGCGCCGTACACCTTCGGATCAAGGGTGCCGATGTAGGGCAGGTCCCGGTAGCGCTCCGCGTAGTCGAGGCCGTACCCGACCACGAACTCGTTGGGGATGTCGAAGCCGACGTACCGCACCGGCACGTCCACCTTGACCGCCTCCGGCTTGCGCAGCAGCGTGACGACCTCCAGCGACGCCGGGTTGCGGCTCGCCAGGTTCTTCAGCAGCCAGGACAGGGTCAGTCCGGAGTCGACGATGTCCTCGACGATCAGCACGTGCCGCCCGGTGATGTCCCGGTCGAGGTCCTTGAGGATCCGCACCACGCCGGAGGACGACGTGGACGAACCGTACGAGGAGACGGCCATGAACTCCAGCTGCGCCGGCATCGGCAGCACCCGGGCGAAATCGGTCATGAACATGACGGCGCCCTTGAGCACGCCCACCAGCAGCAGGTCGCCGGCAGAGGTCTCGCGCTCGTAGTCCGCGGCGATCTGCTTGGCGAGCTCGGTGATCTTGTCGTTGATCTGCTGCTCGGTGATGAGGACGGAGGCGATCTCGCCTTCGTACACGGGTCAGTCCCCTCTTGTTTCCGGTGGATTCATGGCAAGCCTGCCATGCGTCCGGGTCACCACCAAGCCGCCGGGTAGCCAAACGCCGCCCTGGCCGCGCCACCGCGCGACCAGCGCGTCGACGGACCGCAGGTGGGCGTCGGTGAGGTCGCGCGCGCCGTGCGCGGCGAGCCAGTTCCGCAGGATCCTCCTGCGGAGGGATGCGGGCAGCGGCGCGAGTTCCCCGATGTCCGGTTTTCCGTGCCGTGCCAGGAAGTCCGCGGCAAGCGCGTCGAGCGCCTCGGAATCCTCCCTGAGCTGGGCGGCCGTGCGGGCCAGTGCCGCCGCGACCCCGCCGTTGAGGACGTCTTCCAGCAGCGGCAGCACTTCCGCGCGCAGGCGCACCCGGGTGTAGCGCGGATCGCGGTTGTGCGGGTCCTCCCACGGGGTCAGGCCGAGCGCGCGGCAGGCGTCCCGGGTGGTCGCGCGGGGCACGTCGAGGAGTGGCCTACCCCACGGGAGATCCACAGCACGCATGCCGGCGATCGAGCGCGGACCGGAGCCGCGCCCGAGTCCGAGCAGGACGGTCTCGGCCTGGTCGTCGCGGGTGTGGCCGAGGAGGACGATCCCGCGGTGGTGTGCGCGGAGCGCGGCATAACGGGCGTTCCGGGCGGCCGCTTCCGGTCCACCCGGGCCGGTCACCTCGACGGTCAGGACTTCGGCGGAGTCCACTCCGAGCTTGCGCGCCGTCCCGGCCGCCTCCTCGGCCACGCGCGCGGAACCCGCCTGCAGGCCGTGGTCCACGACCAGTGCCCGCACCGGCAGCCCGAGCCGCCGCCCGGCGAACACGGCGGCCTCGGTGAGCGCCAGCGAATCGGCCCCGCCGGACAGCGCCACGTCGATGGCGGGCACGCCGGGGCACTCCGCCAGCAGGTTCCGCACCGCGCGGCGCACCGCGGCGACCGCGGGGTGCGGCCCGGTCACGGGTGGACGCGCCGCACCCAAGCCTCGGGATCGGCGATCTCGGCCCGGGTCGGCAGCGTGTTGGGCGAGGTCCAGACGGCGTTGAACCCGGCCATCCCGACCCGGTCGACGACGTGCCGGGTGAAGGCCGCGCCCTGCGCGTACTGGCGGATCTTGGCGTCCACCCCGAGCAGCGCCCGCAGCAGCCGGTCCAGCAGGCCGCCGCCCTTGCGCCGCTCGGTGAACCGCGCGCGGATCGTCTCGACGCTGGGCACCACGCCCGGCCCCACCGCGTCCATCACGTAGTCCGCGTGCCCTTCGAGGAGCGTGGACAGCGCCAGCAGCCGGTCGAACACCTCGCGCTGCTCGGGCGAGCGCAACAGCTGCCCCACCGCGACCAGCCCGTCCGCCTTGGCGCGCCGGGCCTCGCGCAACGCGTCCGGCAGCCTGCCGAGCAGGTCGGCCATCCCGTCGTCGTCGCCGGTGAGGCCGCCGACCAGGCGTTCGACCTCGTCGGCGAAGTAGTCCCGCAGCCAGCCGACGGCGGTGAACTGCAGCCGGTGCGTGCTCTCGTGCAGGCACACCCACAGCCGGAAGTCGCGGCCCGGCACCTGCAGCGCCTGCTGCGCGGTGACCACGTTCGGCGCCACCAGCAGCAGCCGGCCACCGCCGTCCGGGCCGCCGAACGGGTCGTACTGGCCCAGCACGCGCGAGGCCAGGAAGGCCAGCACCACGCCGGTCTGCACGCCGGCGCCACCGGCCAGGACGGGCCCCAGCGGCCCCGCCGGGTTCGGCGGCAGCGCCTTCGCGGTGAGCGCGTCGAGCCCGGCGGCCGCCGAGCGCACCCAGCCGGGCCGGTCCACCACGTCACCGGGGAGCAGCGGCAGCCCGGCGCCCAGCCCGGTCAGCTCGCGGACGTGGGCCTCGGCGTCGAGCGACAGCTCCCGCAGCTCGGTCACGGCCAGGCCGGCTTCCTCGCGGGAGACCACCGGCCCGCCACGGGCGAGGAAGGCGCCCGTGGAAGCGGCCAGTGACCAGTCCACGACCGGCCGGGACGCAACCTCGCTCATCGTGTTCACCTTCCCGAAGCTATCGGCAACCACAGCCCCTCAGCGAGGCCGCGACGACGTCCAGTGCCGCCCGCGCGGGGTCCTGGTCGGCGCCGTCGGACATCAACGCGAACACCAGGACCCGGCCGTCCTCGTCCAGCACTACCCCTGCCAACGTGTGGACGCCGGACAGAGTGCCCGTCTTGGCGCGGACCCACCCCTTGCCGGACCGGGAGTTCGGGGCTTCGTAGCGGTCGGCGAGGGTGCCGCTGCCGCCTGCCACCGGCAGCCCGGCCAGCATCGGGCGCAGCTTCGCGGTGCGCGGGTCCTTCCCGTCCGGTCCCGCGGCGACGGCCAGCACCTGCGCGAGCAGCTTCGCCGGGACGCTGTTCTGCGGGGACAGTCCGCTGTTGTCGCTCAGCTTGACCTGCGAGACGTCGAACCCGTTCTGCGACAGCACGGACAGGGTCGCCTGCGCGGCGCCGGCGAACGACGCGTCGGCGCCGGTCGCGACGGCCGTCATCCGGCCGATCGCGTCCGCGAGCGTGTTGTCCGAGGCCTCCAGCGCGTGCGCGATCAGTTCGCTCAGCGGCGCGGACTTCACCTCGCCGAGCACCTTCGCGTCCTGCGGCGCCGTCGCCTGGCCGGACGCGGTCGCGCCGAGGCGCTGCGCGAACGTCTGCAGCACGGTGTTCGCCGGCTGCGCGACCCGCACCGAGTGGTCGTTCGTCGGGTCGGTGAGGCCGCCGTCGAGCATCACCGGGGTCATCGCGGCGGTGTAGATCGGGGCGTCGTCGGGCGCCCAGCCCGGCGCGGTCTGCGCGCCGGACCAGATCGAGGTGTCGATCTGGACCTTCTTGATCGTGCCGCCGCTGGCCTGCTTGACCTGGGCGACGAGGTCGTCGAGGTGGGCGGCGCCGGCGTACACCGACTGCTGCCCGGCGGGCAACGAGGACAACGTGATGTCCCCGCCCGCGACGATGACAGCGGTGTCCGGCGAAGAGCCCTGCACGACCTTCGTGCTCAGCTGCGTGCCCGGGTCCATCGCGAGCAACGCCGCGGAGGTGGTCAGCAGTTTGGTGGTGGACGCCGGGGTGCGGAACTGGCCGGAGTTGCGGTCCCACAGCAGTTCGCCGGTCGCCGGGTCGATCACGGCGCCGGTGAGCGTGCCCAGCGCGGCATTCGCGGCCGGGCCGGCCAGCGCCGAGGACACCCCGGACGACGTCGGTTCCGGCGCCGACGCGCTGGGCGCCTTCAGCGAGAGGGCCACCGGCACCGGCTCCGGGCTGTCGCCCTTGGGCAGGTTCGGCGCCCACGGCAGGCCGAGCCGGTTGGAGACGTACGGCGTGGCCAACGCGGCGCCCACCGCGATGACCAGCACCAGCGCCACGATGCTGCTGATCAGCACGCCCTTGCGGCGGCGCTTCGGCTCCGGCTCGGGTTCGGCGGGCGGTTTCTCATCCCCGGTGGTCGCCTCCGCGGGGTGAATTTCGCCGCTGGGCTCGATGCGCATCGGCTGCACCGGCGGGACGGCCGCGGGCGGCACCGGCTGCGACGGCTCCTGGTTCGGCGCGGGCTGCGGCCGGGACTGCGCCGGTTCGGCAGGCTGCTGCTGGGCGGGCTGCTGCGGCTGCTGCGCTGGTTGGGCGGGCTGCGGCCGGGGCTGGGCCGGCTCGGCGGACTGCTGCGGCTGCGGCCGCGGGACCTGGTGCGGCTCGGTCTCCTGCTCCGGCACCTGCCGCAGGTCGATGACCTGCGTGCTTTCCGCGTCCGGCTTGGCCGCCGGGATGAACTGCGTCTTCTCCGCGTCCCGCTCGGCAGGCACGAACAACGTCGGCGATTCGGGCAGGGAAACCTTGCCGGGCACGGGCAGCTGGGCCGTGGCGCCGCCGTCAGCGGAACTCTCCCCGCTGCTGACGTCGGTGTCTTCGGACGGCCACTCTGGCTGTTCGTTGCTCGGCACGCACCCCTCCTCCAGACCGGCGACACACCGCGGGCAAACTCACTGTTGTCAAGACGACATCGGTGCGACTTCCCAACGGCGCGTGGTCCACACTAGTGAGAACAAGTTAGCGAAACCGTAAGCCGCCGGTACCGGCGGGAAAAGACGAGGTCAGCGAGGACGCCGTGGAGTTCGACGCCACGATCGAAATCCCCAAGGGGGAGCGCAACAAGTACGAGGTGGACCACAAGACCGGTCGCATCCGCCTGGACCGGACCCTGTTCACGGCCACCCAGTACCCGGCCGACTACGGCTTCATCGACGACACCCTTGGGCAGGACGGCGACCCGCTCGACGTGCTGGTGCTCGTCCAGGAGCCGACGTTCCCGGGCTGCCTGATCCGCTGCCGCGCGATCGGCATGTTCCGGATGACGGACGAGAAGGGGCCGGACGACAAGGTCCTCGCGGTGCCGTCCGACGACCCGCGGCTGGAGCACCTGCGCGACATCCACCACCTGAACGAGTTCCACAAGCTGGAGATCGAGCACTTCTTCCAGGTCTACAAGGACCTGGAGCCGGCCAAGAGCGTCGAGGGCTCGCAGTGGGTGGGCCGCGCCGAGGCGGAGGCCGAGATCAAGCGCTCCTACCAGCGTGAGATCGACCGGCTCGCGAAGGAGGCCGCCGAGGGCGGCGAGCACCACTGAGTGCGGACAAACGAAAGCGCCCCTTCCCCGCACGGGGAAGGGGCGCTTTCGTTTGTGCTCAGGCCCGGTAGCCGGGGATCGGGTACGCGGCCAGGAGGTCGCGGACCTCGCCGGCGATCTTGTTGATCGCGTCCTCGTCGTTCGCGGCGGCCGCGGCGATCGAGCGGTCGATCCACTCGGCGATCTGCGGCTGGTGCTCCGGCGTGAGCCCGCGGGTGGTGATGGCCGCGGTGCCCAGCCGGATGCCGGAGGGGTCGAACGGCTTGCGCGGGTCGAACGGCACCGTGTTGTAGTTCAGCTCGATGCCGGCGCGGTCCAGCGCCTGCGCGGCCGGCTTGCCACCGATCTGCTTGCTGGTCAGGTCGACCAGCAGCAGGTGGTTGTCGGTGCCGCCGGACACCAGATCGAAGCCGCGCTCGATCAGGGCCTCGGCCAGCGCCTTGGCGTTCGCCACGATCGCGTGGGCGTAGTCGCGGAACTCCGGCTTGGCCGCCTCGCCCAGCGCGACGGCGATGGCGGCCGTCGTGTGGTTGTGCGGGCCGCCCTGCAGACCGGGGAACACGGCCTTGTCGATGGCCTTCGCGTGGTCGGCGTCGGTCATGATCATCGCGCCGCGCGGGCCGCGCAGGGTCTTGTGCGTGGTGGTGGTGATGACCGGCGCGTGGCCGACCGGCGACGGGTGCGCGCCACCGGCGACCAGGCCGGCGATGTGCGCGATGTCGGCCACCAGCACGGCGCCGACCTCCTTCGCGATCTCCGCGAAGGCCGGGAAGTCGATGGTGCGCGGGATCGCGGTGCCACCGGCGAAGATCAGCTTCGGGCGGTGCTCCAGCGCCAGCTCGCGGACCTGGTCGAGGTCGACGCGGCCGGTCTCCTTGCGCACGCCGTAGCGGACCGGGTTGAACCACTTGCCGGTGGCCGACACCGACCAGCCGTGGGTGAGGTGGCCGCCGTCGGGCAGCGCCATGCCCATCACCGTGTCGCCGGGGCTGGCGAACGCGAGGTAGGCGGCCAGGTTCGCGGGCGAGCCCGAGTACGGCTGCACGTTGGCGTGGTCGACGCCGAACAGCGCCTTGGCGCGCTCGATCGCGAGCCGCTCGACCTGGTCGATGAACTGCTGGCCCTCGTAGTACCGCTTGCCCGCGTAGCCCTCGGAGTACTTGTTGGTGAGGACGGAGCCGGTGGCCTCCAGCACCGCCTGGGAGACGTAGTTCTCGGAGGCGATGAGGCGGATTTTCTCCGCCTGGCGGCGCGCCTCGTCCTCGACGAGTCCGGCGATCTGCGGGTCGGCAGCGGTGAGCTCGGGGATGGCTGGCTGGTGCGTCATCTTCCTACTCCTGACACTGGCCACACCCAGGCGCGCGGTGCCGGCCTCGTCGGTCGCTTCCCGGTGGTGCTCCACCTCTACGGCGCCAGTCGCAAGTTGCTGTGCGCCCAGCTTAGTCGACGGGTGCGACACCTTCCGCGTGCCGCCGCGCGAGCTGCTGGTAGATGGCCGCGTTGTGGTCGACCCAGCCTCTCGCGGAGTCGGTCAGCGGCACGAACTTCTTGGCCGGGCTGCCCATCGCGATGACCTCCGGCGGCACCTGGGTGCCGGGCGTGACCGTGGAGCCGGCGGCGATCAGCGCGCGCTCGCCGATCACCGACTGGTCCAGCACGGTCGAGCCGTTGCCGATCAGGGCCTGCTCGCCGACCGTGCAGTCGTGCACGAGGCACATGTGGCCGACGGTGACGTTGCGGCCGATCTCGCACACGCCGGTGTTCACGTGGACCACGGAGTTGTCCTGGATGTTGGCGCCCTCGCGCACGATGATCTTGCCGAAGTCGGCCCGGAGCACCGCGCCGTACCAGATGGAGACGTCCTTTTCGATCACGACGTCGCCGATCAGGGTCGCGGTGGGCGCGATCCAGGCGTCCGGGTGCACGGTGGGGCTCACGCCCTCGAAGGAGAACAGAGGCATACCCGGAACCTTAGGGCAGGCAGAGCGACTCGATCTCCTCACGGAGGGTGGCGAACGGGCGCCGCCGGACGCGCTGCTGCACGACCGCGCCGAGCAGGTAGGACATCAGGGCACGGGCGCGGGCCCGCGGGTCGATGACGCCGACGTCCGCCAGCAGTTCGGTGAGCAGTTCGGTGACCGACCGGAGCATCGCCTCGATCGCCTCCGGGTGGTCGGCCCTGCTGACGGCGATCCAGTACTCGAACCAGAGGAACGCGGAGTTGGGGCGCTCGGTGAAGGCGTCGAGGTAGGCCTCCAGGACCGCCCACAGCTTGTCCCGCGGGTCGTCGTGGCGGGCGGCCACCCCGCGGAGGTCGTCGAGGAACGTCGTGACGTGCGCGGCCATCGCGCGGTCGACGAGCACGTCGGTGTCGCTGAAGTAGTAGTGGATCGCGCTCTTGGTGAGCGGGCTCGCGTCGGCGATGGCGCGGGCGGTGCACCCGGCGAGCCCGTCCCTGGCCAGCACCTGCCGGGCGGCTTCGACGATCTGCTCCTGCTTGGCGAGCTGGTTCGGCGAAAGCCGCTCGCGCTGCCCCGGCGGGGTGACGGTCACTGCGGTGTCCTCCTGGAACGACGAGGACGCCCAGCCTAACCTTCGGGACCGCTGTCCTGAACGGCCCCCGGGTGCTCGTCCCGGGGGCCGTCCGGACGGGTGCGCGTCACAGACCCAGGATGTCCAGCAGACCGCCGTCATCGTCCTGGTCGGCGTACGTGCCGTCGTGGTCGGCGTGCGTGCCTTCCTCGGCGGCCGCGGCGGTGGCGCTGTACGACGCGCCGTCCGGGCCCGCCGTCGCCGACACCTGCTGGTAGGCGACACCCTCGTGCTCCTCGACGGTGTCCGCGGAGGCGATCCCGGCGGCCCCGAGCGTCAGCGGCAGGGCGATGGCGCCGGCGGCGACAGTGCGAGTGATCATGCGCATTCTCGATCGTCCTTTCTCTACCGACGAGCGGTAGATGAGGCGTTTTCTCCTTGCGCGAAGCCGTTTTCGGCCTCACCGGGTGGCTTGCCGGTGATCGCCGGGACTATTCGCGGCCGCCGGTGTGTCGAGCGTCACCGGAAGTGCCGGAGCGGTTACGTTGCGAGCATGAGGATCGCTCGCGTCTGGTTCGGGCTGCACGCCCTGGTGGTGCTGACCGGCGTGGTCACACAGCTGTTCGTCACCTCGGGCGTGATGGGCGGCCGCTACGAGTCCGCGGCCGCGCGGATGGCCAACGTGTTCGCCTACTTCACGATCCAGTCCAACCTGATCGTGGGATTCACGAGTCTGCTGCTGGCGATCCGTCCACTGCGGACGTCCACAGTGTTCCGCACCCTGCGGCTGGACGGCGTGCTCGCGATCGCGATCACCGGCATCGTGTTCCACCTCGTGCTGGCCGACCTTCAGGACCTCACCGGTTGGGCGTGGGTGGCCGACTTCCTGTTGCACACCGCGTCCCCGCTGCTCGGGGTGCTCGGGTGGCTGCTGTTCGGGCCGCGCCGCGCGGTCACCCCGCGGATCATCGGCTGGTCGGTGGTCTACCCGGTCGCGTGGGTGGCGTTCACGCTGGTCCGCGGCGCGGTCGACGGCTTCTACCCGTACCCGTTCATCGACGTGACCGCGCTCGGGTACGGGCGGGTGGCGGTGAACTGCCTGGTGATCGCGGTGCTGTTCCTCGCGCTCGCGTTCGGCGCGATGCTGCTCGACCGGCTGCTAGGGCGTGGCCTCGACGACCCGGACGAGCCCCGTCTCCGGCGGGACGTGCAGCACCGCCCGGCCGAATCCGGCCGCGAGTAGCGCCGCCTCCGCCTCGGCCGCACCCGTGAAGTGCAGGTGCACCTGCCCGCGCACGAACGCCGACAGCGCCCGGACGAACGCCCGCACCGCGAAGTCGGAAGTGGCCAGGTGCAGGTCGGACAGGTACCGGCCGCGCTCGAACCGGCCCAGCGCCCTGGCGAAGCGCGCCCACATCGCCCGCACCGCCGGCTCGTCGAAGTAGTTGACCAGCCCTTCGGTGACGATCACCAGCCCGCGGGCCGGGTCGAGGTCGGCCACCAGCCGGTCCAGACCGGTCTCGTCGAGGACGTCCAGTTCGGCCACGCGGTGCCCGGGCCCGGTCGGAAGCGCGCCACGCAGGGTGCGGCGTTTGCGCTCGGCCATGTCCGGCAGGTCCGCTTCGAGGTAGATGAGGCCGGGGTGGCGGCGGGTGAAGCGCCAGCCGCGGGCGGACAGCCCGGCCGCGATCTCGACGACCTGGGTGATCCCGTCGCGCTCGACGGCGTCGGTGAGGAGCCGGTCGATCAGGCGGTGCCGGGCCAGCAGGAAGCCGTCGAGCGTCGGCCCGCCCAGCGCGCCGCTGGCTGCCATCAGCGGCCGCAGCAGCCCGTGCAGGACGCGTCCCTCGGCGGTGGCGAAGGCGGGGTCGGAGAGCCCGCTGCGCACCCACACGAAGCCGGTGTAGTGGGCGGTCGGACTGATCGTCTCGGAGCGGCGGGCCATGGCCGGAGAGCCTAGGCCGGAAACGACGTCGGGGGCCCTCCGAGTGGAGAGCCCCCGACCGTTGCCGGAGCCGCCTAGGGGAATCGAACCCCTGACCTGCTCATTACGAGTGAGCCGCTCTGGCCGACTGAGCTAAGGCGGCAACACGAACTAGTGTAGCGGCCCCGTTCGCGTCACTTCAGCACCCCCCGCGTCGTTAGGCTGTGCGACGCCGGTCACTCGAAGATCGGCCCGGTCGTACTGGGAGGACCTTCCACATGCGTCGACGCATGCCTCGCGCGCTGGCGCTGCCGGTCGCCGCGGCCGTGCTCGTCCTGTCGGCCACGCCCGCCGTGGCGCAGAGCACGATCCCCACCACCCCGACCCCGCAGCCGGCCAACCCGGGGCAGCCACCGTTCGTCGGCCAGGAGGGTCCGCAGCCACTAGGCCACGCGGTCGCCGACGCGGCCGCCGCGCTCGGTGTGCTGCGCCTGCTGCCGAACTCGGTCCCGACCAGCACGATCCTGCCCGGCTACGGCGAGCAGCTGCCCAAGCAGTCGGCGCTCGAAGCCGGGATGGGCCTGTCCAGCGCGCAGGCGAACTCCGAGGCGCTGCTCAGCTACGAGAAGTCGATCGCCCAGTCCTCCCCGCTCGGGCTCGCGATCGGCGGGAACGCGCCGCAGGCGCCGGGCAGCCTCGTGCAGACCGCGCTGCCGGACAACGAGAAGCCGCTCACCGGCGGCCTCAACGCGCCGGAGAACCCGCTGCTCAACGTCGGCCTGCTGAACGGCAAGGTGCACGCCCGCTACAGCCCGACGCTCGGCCCGTGCGTCGGCACCATCGCCGACGCCAGCACCTCCCTGGCGAGCCTGTCGCTGCTCAACGCCATCCCGTCACTGCCCAACCTGCCGATCGACGGCCTCGACCTGCAGAACGTGCAGCTGGCCGACGGTTTCGACCCGGCGCAGGGCCTGCAGACCCTCGGCGGCCTGCTCAGCGGCGGCAACCAGACCAAGGCCGACGGCACGAACTCCGTGCTCAGCCTGCCGAACACGCTGTCGTCGCGGTCGGTGGTGCAGCTGGTCGACATCCCCGGTTCGCCGAACAAGGCGGTCCAGTCGGTCTCCACGCTGCAGGCCGCGGACATCGAGATCCTCAAGGGCACCCCGCTGGAGCTGACGCTGAAGGTCGTCAGCCAGCCGACCCTGAAGGTCACCTCGACCGGCGACGAGAAGACCTCGAAGGTCGAGTACACGGCGCCGGTGATCACGATCGAGCGGCAGGGCAAGGTGCTCTACACGCTCGACGCGACCAACCCGACGAAGGACATCCCGATCGGACTGCCGCTGTCCGGCCTGTCCCAGCAGTTCGGCCCGCTGGAGGACCTGCCGGTGGTCGGCGGCCTGGTCGCCACCGCGCAGAAGGGCCTGCAGCAGGTCTCGGACACCGCGGGCAAGGTGCTCGACCTCGGCGTCCTGCGGCTGAGCATCGCCGAGCTGACCCAGAAGGGCCAGAACCTCACCGACCCGTTCAAGGGCTACCAGCTGGGCGCCTCCGCCCGGCTGCTGGACCTGCAGATCCTGCCGACCGCCGGGCTGAAGGACCTGCTCCCGGCCGGCAGCGACGCACTGCCGTCGTCGCTGGCGCAGCTGTCCCTCGGCGAGCAGATCGGGCGGGCGTACGCGCCCGAGGGCGGTGTCGTGTGCGGGACGACGACCACGCCGCCGCCGGGCAACGCGGCTCCCCCGGCCGGGCCGCAGAAGCTCGCCTACACGGCCGGCGCCTACTCGGCGGTGCCGATGTTCTGGACCGGCACGGCGATGCTGCTGCTCGGGGTCGTGCTCGTCGCGGCGTTCCCGGCCCGGAAGCGGTTGAAGGCGGTGCCGGTGAAGCCGTCACCGCGGCCACGGGACTGACGTACTGAGGAAGGGGCGGTGCCGCAACCGGCGCCGCCCCTTCTTCACGCGTCCGTCAGCCGTGGCGCAGGGCCGTCAGCATCGCCTCCACCGCGATCCGCGGCTTGACGTTCCACAGGATCGCTTCGCGGCAGGCCAGCACCGCTTCCAGGCGCTTCAGCGTCGACTCCGCCGTCCACTGGCGGGCGGCCTGCTCGATGTCCTGGGCGTGGTCGGGGTGGTTGTAGCGGGCGTCGGCGCCGCTGACCGCCACCAGCACGTCCCGGTAGAAGCCCGCGAGGTCGACCAGCGCGAGGTCCAGCGTGTCGCGCTGGGTGCGGGTCGCCCGGGACTTCTGGCGCTTCTCCAGCTGCTTGACCGCCGCTTCGGCCGCGCGCTTGGCGCCGGCGACGCCCTTGCCGGTCGCGTCACCGCCCATCGCGTTGCGCAGCTCCGCCTTCTCGGCCTCGTCGCGTTCCTTGCTCTCCTCGGTCGCGTCCGCTTCGGCGGCGGCGATCAGGTCGTCGGCGCAGCGGAACACGTCACCGGGGCGCGACAGGCCAAGCGGGATCCGCAGCACCGCGGCCCGGCGCTTGCGGGCGTTGTCGTCCGTGGCCAGGCGCCGCGCGCGGCCGACGTGACCGCCGCACACCGACGCCGCCCATTCGGCCAGCTCCGGATCGACGCCGTCCCGGTCGACCAGCACGCGGGCGATCGCCTCCGCGGCCGGCGTCCGCAGCGTCACCAGACGGCACCGGGAACGGATCGTGACCGAGATGTCCTCGGGGTGGTCCGACGGCGCGCACAGCAGGAACACCGTCCGCTCCGGCGGCTCTTCGACCGCCTTGAGCAGGGCGTTCGACGCGCCCTCCGTCAACCGGTCGGCGTCCTCGATGATCACGACCTGCCACTGCCCGGTCGTCGGGCGGCGCGCCGCGGCCTGGACCAGCGCACGCATCTCCGCGACCGAGATCGAGAGGCCCTCCGGAATGACCAGGCGCACGTCGGCGTGCGTGCCGTGCATCGCGGTGCGGCAGCCGGGGCACTGGCCGCAGCCGGTGCCGGTGATGCACTGCAGGGCCGCGGCGAACGCGCGCGCCGCCACCGACCGGCCGGAGCCGGGCGGGCCGGTGAGCAGCCAGGCGTGCGTCATCGCCCCCGGTGGCGCGGGCTCACCCGCGACGATCTGCGCCGCCGCCCGCGCTGCCGCGGACAGCACGTCGACGGCGTGGTCCTGCCCGACCAGCTGGCCCCACACCCCGGCCGGCGCGACGACAGCGGTCACCTGGCCTCCACCTCGGCCAGCGGCACCAGTCCGAGCTTGCGCTGGGCGAGCACGGCGGTGACCGCGGTGCGCACCCGGTCGCCGACCTCCTCCGCGGGCCCGTCGGCGTCCACCACCACGTAGTGGTCGGGGTCGGCGGCGGCCATCTCGCTGAGCAGGTTCTGCACGCGCCACTGGTCCTCGACCGAGATCGGGCCGGGCGCGTTCGCGCCGGGGTCGGCGTCCAGCAGCACGGTCACGTCCGGCCGGAGGCGGCCGGTGGCCCAGTCGGCGAGCCCCTCCAGCTCCTTGGCGTCCAGCCCGGCGACGGCGGACAGGTGCGCGAGCGGCGAGTCGACGAAGCGTTCCATCACCACGATCGCGCCGCCGTCCAGCGCCGGGTTGACGTTGCGCTCCACGATGTCGGCACGCACCGCGGCGGCCGCGAGGGCCTGCGCCCGCGCCCCGGACAGCGACGCGTTGCCGATGAGCGCGGCGAGCCGCTCGTCGTCCAGCGCCGGGTCCGCGGCCAGCACCACCGGGCGCGGACTGGCCGACCGCAGCCACTCGGCGAGCTTCGACGCCTGCACGGCGGTGTCCGCGGCCGTGGTGCCCTCCAGCGCGATGAGCAGGCCGTTCACGCGGCGCGGGCGGCGCCGGATCGCGTTGCGCAGGTCGGCCATGATCGGCTCGGACCGGCGCGAGTCCATCTGCCGGTAGGCGACGATGCCGACGACCGCGGCGAGGGCGCCGCCGCCGAGCATCACCGGGCGGGTGCCGTCGATGATGATCGGGTTGCCCCAGACCGTGATCGTCCGCGGCTTCGTCAGGCCGATCAGCAGCGGCACCAGCGAGACCGACCCGAACACGATGATCTTCATCATCGACTGGTAGATCGCGTTGATCCGGCCGCGGATCGCGTCGTCGACCTGCGAACCGATGATCGTCACGCCGGTCAGGAACGCGGCGCCGGCACACGCGCCGACGATCGCGACCGCGATCAGCGACACGGTCAGGTGCGGCGACAGCGCCACCAGGATCAGCGCCAGCCCGGCGAGCACGATCGAGATGCCGAAGAGCCGGTCGTGCGGCAACCGCCGGGCCAGCTTCGGCGCGCCCCCCATACCGGTCGCCAGCCCGATGAACACGGCCACGACCAGCAGGCCCCACGCGGAGTCGCCCGCCAGCAGGCTCGACGAGTACGGCTTGGCCGACCCGACCACCGCGCCGCCCGCGGCGAACGCGCCGGCCGCGCCGATGAGCAGGCCGCGGACCAGCGGTGTGCTCCGCACGTACTTGCCCGCGTCCTTGATCAGGGCGCCCAGCCCGGGCTTGTCCGCCTCCGCGATCGGCTTCGCGGCCTTCTCGGCCTGCTCGTGCGAGATCTCGGCCATCCGCGGCTTGCGGATCGACAACTCCGGGATGCGGGTCAGCACCAGGATCGCGCTGGCCAGGTAGAGCAGCGCGATGAGCACGACGATGACCTTGGCGACGCCGAGCTCGCCGAAGAACCCGGACGGAAGGCCGACCGAGGCCGCGATCCGGGTCACCACGGCGTAGAGGCCGCCCGCGGTGACCGTGGCGAGGCCGTACGTCATCACCAGGCCGAGCTGGTTGGCCGTCTCCACCTGGTCCGGGCGCTTGAGCAGGTTCGGGACCGCCGCCTCCTTGGACGGGATCCACATCATCGCGCTCGCGCTGGCCAGGAAGTTCGCGATGTAGAGCCACCAGGACGTGCCGACGAACGCCACCGACAGCAGGAAGCCGCAGCGGAACAGGTCGGCGACGAACATGACCTTGCGCCGGTCGAAGCGGTCGGCGAGCAGCCCGCCGAGCGGGGCGAAGATCAGGCCGGGCAGCAGCGCGGAGAGCAGGACGCCGGTGAAGGCGAAGTTCTGCGCGGTGTAGTTCGTGGTCAGCTGGGTCGCGAGGCTGGTCAAACCCAGGATGGTGAGCCAGTCCGCGACGCTGCACAGGTAGGTGACGCCCCACAGCCGCCGGAACGGCCGGATCGCCAGGACCCGCCGGGCCCGGTGGATCGTCGAGGCGTCACGCCCTGCCGGCGCCTCACTTCCTGCGCCGGGTTCCACGTGCACGACCTCGCTGATCGGACCCACCCCACTCATTCCCGTGGCGCTGGGGAACCCCTCGCGCGACACAACGGCATCCCCCAACCGTGGGGCCAGGGTAGCTCTGCCGATCTGAGAGTGCCCGTCGTGGTGGGCGGTAGACGTCCGAAACGCGAAGATCGTCCCGTCGCGGACTATTCGAAGATGCCGCTCAGGGTGTCGATCAAGCTGGACAGGAACTGGATCGCGAGCACGCCGAACACGACCATCAACAAGATCGCGACGAGGAACGCCGCGGACCCGCTGGACGGTTTCGCCCTGCGGACCGAGCCGCCCTGGCCCGGCCGCGGCAGGCGGAACGACGGCTTGGACCACGAACCGATCCGCTGACGCCCGGTCCACGTGCGCTGACGCGGCAGGATGCCCAGTGGCGGCGCGGGCGGGACCGCCGGGGCGGGAGCCGCGGGCGGCGTGTCGTCCACCGGCGTCTCGGCCGGGGCCGCCGGCTTGTCCGACATGGCCTCGATCATCTCGCGGACCTTCTCGGGGTCCGGCTCGACCGGCTTGGCCACCTTCAACGGCTGGTAGCCCTCTTCGTCGTCGACCGACCCCGAGACGGCGTCGCCGAACGTCAGCGGTGGCAGGCCGGACTGCGTGCCGTCGCCGAACCGACCGTCGTCCTTGGCCGGACCCATGGTGACCACTCCCGTGCGATCGGAAACACCTCGCCCCAGCGTAGTTGGCTTTTCGCGATGCGCACGCGCCCATCCGGGCAACGCCGTGATCACTGTCCGCAACCGGAAGTTCAGGCACAGGTCATCGCCGCCTCGACCGCGTCGGTCATCCACTGGGCGAGCCGGTCGCGGTCGGACGGGACCAGGAACAGCTGCGTGCCCTCGCCCGGTTCGGTGACCGTGGCCAGGACGTGTCGCCCCAGGTCGTTGTCCACCACCACGTAGCCGAGCCGCGGGAACTGCGCGCAGCGCCGGTCGAACGCCATCAGGTCGACCACCGTCGTGCCGGTGCGCGGCCGCCGCAGGAACTCCCGCACCCGCGCCGCCTGCTCGGCGTCCCGCCCGGCCAGCTCACCGGAGGGGCCCGCCTGCAGCATCACCGAACCGAACCGGCCGCGGCGCTGCTCGGGCACGAACCCGACCACCCGGTCGAACAGGGTGCGCAGCTCGCGGTAGCCCCAGCCGCCGACCTGCGTGCTGTCCGGCCGCCAGCTCCACAGCACCCCGGCGGCCGTGTCGGCGTAGACCCGCACGTCGAGCGGCCCGGCGAGCCCGCTGTGCACGCCGGTGAGCACCATCCGGATCGGACCGCGCAACATCAGCGCGAACGCCCGCATCGCGTCGTCCGTCAGGTCGCCGCCCTCGACGAACGGCGAGTCCCGCAGCTGCGCCATCCAGGCGTTGTGCTCCTCGGCCTCGGCGACCAGGTCGGCCGGGTCGTCCGATCGGCTCAGCGGGTACCGGATCCGCTCGACGTCGTCGTCCGTCGCGTACGGCGCGTACAGGTCCCAGGTGCTCGCGCGCTCCGGCACGGCGTCCAGCACCGGCCGGGCGGCCTCGGTCAGCAGTTCGTCGATCGTCGTCACGGGGGCAGTGTGCACGCGGGGTACGACAGTTTCGGTCGAACTGCTGTTCGAGGCCTACTTCTTCGCGGCCGCCTTCTTCGCCGGGGCCTTGCGCGCCGGCGCCTTCTTCTTCGGCGCCGGGCCCTTCGCGCGCTTCTCGGCGAGCAGCTCGGACGCCCGCTCCGGGGTCAGCCCTTCGATGCTGTCGCCCTTGCGCAGGGTCGCGTTGTACTCCCCGTCGGTGACGTACGGGCCGAACCGGCCGTCCTTGACCACCATCGGCTTCTTGGACACCGGGTCCTCGCCCAGCTCCTTCAGCGGCGGCTTCGCGGCGCCCCGGCGGCCACGCTGCTTCGGCTCCGCGTAGATCTTCAGCGCCTCGTCGAGCGTGATCGAGAAGATCTGGTCCTCGCTCGACAGCGACCGCGAGTCCGTGCCCTTCTTCAGGTACGGCCCGTAGCGCCCGTTCTGCGCGGTGATCTCCTCACCGGTCTCCGGGTCCTTGCCGACCACCCGCGGCAGCGACAGCAGCTTGAGCGCGTCCTCCAGCGTCACCGTCTCGATCGACATCGACTGGAACAGCGAACCGGTGCGCGGCTTCGGCTTCTTCGCCTTGCTGGTCTTCTTGCCCTCCGTCTCCTCGGGCTCCGGCAGCACCTCGGTGACGTACGGGCCGAACCGGCCCTCCTTGGCGACGATGCGGTGCTGGGTGACCGGGTCGACGCCGAGGTCACGGCCCTCCTGCGGGGTCGCGAACAGCTTCTCCGCGATCTCCACGGTCAGCTCGTCCGGCGGCAGGTCCTCCGGCAGGTTCGCGCGCTGCGGCTTGCCGTCGACCTCGCGCTCCAGGTACGGGCCGTAGCGGCCGACCCGCACGTGCACGGTGTGCCCGTCGTTGTCCTCGAACATCGGGATGGAGTTGATCTCGCGCGGGTCGATGTCCTCGACCCCGCCGCTGACCAGCTTCTTCAACCCGCCGAGGCGCCCGACGGAGCCGTCCACGCCCTGCTCGCCGCCGAAGTAGAACCGCGACAGCCAGCGGGTGCGCTGCTCGTTCCCGGCCGCGATGCGGTCGAGCTCGTCCTCCATCGCCGCGGTGAAGTCGTAGTCGACCAGCCGCTCGAAGTGCCGCTCCAGCAGCCCGACCACGGCGAACGCGACCCACGACGGGACGAGCGCGGCGCCCTTCTTCCAGACGTACCCGCGGTCCTGGATGGTCTTGATGATCGACGCGTACGTCGACGGGCGGCCGATGCCCAGCTCCTCCAGCTTGCTGACCAGGCTGGGCTCGTTGTAGCGCGCCGGCGGCGTGGTCGCGTGCCCGTCCGGGGACAGGTCGGTCGCGGTCAGCGCCTGGTCCTTGACCAGCTGCGGCAGGCGGCTCTGCTTGTCGTCGGCCTCGGCGCCGGAGTCGGCGTCCACCGCCTCCACGTAGGCCTTCAGGAAGCCGGCGAAGGTGATCGTGCGGCCGGACGCGGCGAACACGCACTCCTCGCCCGTGCTCGCGGTGCCGGTGATGCGCACCGACATCGTGGTGCCCTTGGCGTCGGCCATCTGCGAGGCGATCGTGCGCTGCCAGATCAGCTCGTACAGCCGGAACTCGTCGGCCTGCAGCTCACCGGCGACCTGGCCGGGCGTGCGGAACACCTCGCCGGCGGGGCGGATCGCCTCGTGGGCCTCCTGGGCATTCTTGACCTTGCGGGTGTACTGCCGCGGCGTCGGCGAGACGTGGTCCTTGCCGTACAGCTCGGTCGCCTGGCTGCGGGCCGCCGCGAGCGCCGACTCCGACAGCGTCGTGGAGTCGGTACGCATGTAGGTGATGTACCCGTTCTGGTACAGCCGCTGCGCGATCTGCATCGTGGTCTCGGCGTTGAAGCGCAGCTTCCGGCCGGCCTCCTGCTGCAGCGTGGAGGTCATGAACGGCGCGTACGGCCGCCGCGTGTACGGCTTCTCCTCGACGCTGGTGACCTTGAAGTCCCGCTGGTGCAGGCCCTGGGCCAGCGCACGCGCCGCCGCCTCCTCGAGCACCCGGACGTCCTTGGCGTTCGCCTTGAGCTGCCCGGAGGCGTCGAAGTCCTTGCCGGTGGCCAGGCGCGCGCCGTCGACCGACACCAGGCGCGCCGGGAACTGGCGCGGGGTGGCGTCCTCGCCCGCGTCCATTGTCGCGGAGATGTCCCAGTACGAGGCCGAGGTGAACTTGATGCGCTCCCGCTCGCGCTCCACGACCAGCCGCGTCGCGACCGACTGCACCCGGCCCGCCGACAGCCGCGGCATGACCTTCTTCCACAGCACCGGCGAGACCTCGTAGCCGTAGAGCCGGTCCAGGATGCGGCGGGTCTCCTGCGCGTCGACGAGGTCCCCGTCCAGCTCGCGGGTGTCCTCGGCGGCCGCGCGGACGGCCTGCTCGGTGACCTCGTGGAAGACCATCCGGCGCACCGGGACCTTCGGCTTGAGGGTCTCCAGCAGGTGCCAGGCGATGGCCTCGCCCTCGCGGTCGGGGTCGGTGGCGAGGAAGAGCTCGTCGACGTCCTTCAGCAGGCTCTTCAGCTCGGTGACCTTGGACTTCTTGTCCGCGGAGACGACGTAGAGCGGCTCGAAGTCGTGGTCGACGTTCACGCCGAGCTTCGCCCAGGACTCGCCCTTGTACTTGGCGGGGACGTCCTCCGCCTTCGACGGCAGGTCGCGGATGTGCCCGACCGAGGACTCCACGACGTAGCCCGGGCCGAGGTAGGAGGCGATCTTGCGGGCCTTGGCGGGCGACTCGACGATCACCAACCGCCGACGACCGGCGCCGTTCGCCCCGGTGTCGTCCTTCTTCGTCTTCGTCGATCCAGCCACGCTGTCCGCTCTCCTGCTCCATCCCGCCGCTGCAGCAGCGGCGCCTGTTCAACCAGCAAGTGTGCACGTTGCCTGCCGGTGATGTCCCCCGAGGTGACGTAACACGCCGCCGCGCTTCCCGGCCGGGACGGGCCGCGGCGTGCGTCATCTTCCCCTTTCCACACCTAGCACGTGATACCGGCCACACGCTTCGCGGGGCTTCTGAGTAGCCGTTCCGCTACGCTCCGCGTCATGTTCCGCCGCCTGTTCACGATCCTCGCCGTTCTGCTGACCGGTCCCGCATTGGCCGGGGTCAGCGCCGCGTCCGCCGCACCCGCCGCCGACTACAGCGGCATCGTCAAGCTCAGCAACTGCTCCGGTTCACTCGTCCGGCTGCCCCAGTCGGACGAGTTCGACCGCGCGCTCGTCCTCACCAACGGTCACTGCCTGGAGTCGGGCATGCCGGAGGCGGGTGAGGTCCTGGTCAACCGGCCTGCCGACCGCAAGATGGTGCTGCTCGGCGCCGACGGCCGCGAGCTGGGCCAGATCCGCGCGACGAAGCTCGTCTACGCCACGATGACCGACACCGACGTCGCGCTCTACGCCCTCGACTCCTCCTACCGGGAGATCGCCCGCGACTTCGGCGGGCACCCGCTGACCGTGGCGGCCTCGCCCGCCAACGTCGGCACCCCGGTCAGCGTCGTCTCCGGGTTCTTCACCCGCACCTGGAACTGCTCGATCGAGCGCGTCGTGTACTCGGTGCGCGAGGCGGGCTGGACCTGGAAGGACTCGATCCGGTACGCGCCCGGCTGCGACACCGTCCACGGCACGTCCGGCTCGCCGATCGTCGACCAGGGCAGCCGGGAAGTCGTCGGCATCAACAACACCGGCAACGACAACGGCGAGGTCTGCACGTTCAACAACCCGTGCGAGGTCGACGAGAACGGCGTGGTGTTCGCCCGGCAGGGCCTGACCTACGGGCAGCAGACCTACCGGATCCCGGCCTGCTTCGCCAAGAACAACCAGCTCAGCCTGGTGCGGGACGGGTGCCTGCTGCCCAAGCCGAACGTGGCGCTGCCGGTTCCCATTCCCGCCTGATCACACCGCCTGCCGGGCCGGTGCGTGCTGCGGCCACACCGGCTCGGCGCCCGGCGGGGGCATGCCGATGAGCTCGGCCAGCGTCGCGAGACGGCGGCGGCCGGTGACGCGGACGGCAGGCCCGCCGCCCTTCGGCCCGACGAGCTGCGCGGGCACGCCGAGCTGCCGGAACGCCTCGGCGAGCGGCTCGTGCGTGCCCGGCGCGCGCTCGTCGACGGCCAACAGGTACCCCTGGACTCCCGGACGGCCCGCCGCGAGCGCCCACAGCCGCAGCGCCGCGCCGGTCAGCCGGAACCGTCCCGGCAACGACTTCCCCTCGTCGTCGAGCCACGCCCTGGCCAGCCCGATCAGATCGGACCGGAACGCGGTGCGGACCACGGGTCCGCCGTCCTCGGTCCGGCCCAGCTCCGCCGCGACCCCGCGCCTGCCGAACTCGGCGACCAGCACGCGCGCGCGCCACACCTCGTCCACCTCGACGGTGAGCCGGGCGGCCGTGCGCGCGAAGCCGGTGATCTGGCCCTGCCCGCACAGGACGCCGCTCAGGTCGGCGATGTCCGGGCCGCTCGCCTCCGCCGAGAAGAGCGACATCTGATCCACAGCGGACAGGGTAGAACACCCGTTCGATTTCCCGCGAGTCGTCGCGCGAAAAAGTTCTTGAAGTTGACGCAGCGTCAAGCTCTACCGTGGATTTCACGGGCGAGGATGGAGACGAGATGGACGAACCGCTGTCGATCGTCCAGGTGTCCAAGGCCTCCGGGGTGACCTCCCGGACCCTGCGGCACTACGACGACATCGGCCTGCTGCCACCGGCCTTCGCCGACACCAGCGGGAGGCGCTACTACCAGCGGGAACAGCTCATCCGGCTGCAGCAGATCCTGCTGCTGCGGGAGCTGGGACTCGGCCTGGACACGATCGCCGAGGTGCTCGACGGATCGGTGTCCAGGGCCGAGGCCCTGCGGCTGCACCGGAAATGGCTGCTGGCGGAGCGCGATCGGCTGGACCGGCTCGCCGACACCGTCGCCCGGACCATCGAAGAACTGGAAGGAGGGGAACACATGTCCGCCAAGGAACTGTTCGAGGGGTTTTCGCCGCACTCGGAGAAGGCGAAGTGGCTGGCAGAGGAAGCGGTCGAACGGTGGGGTGAGGACGCCGTGCAGTCGCACGAGCGGAGCAAGCGCTGGTCGGACGAGAAGTGGGACGCCGTCAAGCGGCAGGGCGCCGAGGCGGCCGAGCGGCTGGCCGAGCTGCTCCGCGAGGGCGTCCCGGCCGACGACGAGCGCGCGCTCGACGCGGTCGCGGCCCACCGCGCCTGGCTGGAGAACTTCTGGACGCCGGACGCCGAATCCTACACCGGCCTCGGCCGGCTCTACAGCGACGACGAGCGCTTCCGCGGGGTCTACGAGGCGATCCACCCCGGGCTCGCCGAGTACCTGCGTGACGCCATGGCCGCGTACGCCCGCGCCCGGATGAGCTAGCGGGGCGCGGCGGTCACCTGCACCGTGAGCTGCTGGCACACCGGGGCGTGCGCGATCGCGGTGGCCAGCTCGGGCACGGCGTCGAAGCGGTTCAGCAGGTCGAGGCGGGACACCTCGTCCAGCGGGCCGTGCGCCTGCCCGAGCGTGGCCTCGTCGATTTCGCTCGCGTCAGTGGCATCTAGCCGCTGCCGGACGGCGGAGGCGCGGTCACGCACGCCCCGGAAGTCCGCCACGGCCTGGGCCCGCACCTGGTCGCCACCCGGCACCGGGGACGGCGGCAGCTTGCCGAGCCCGTCCAGCGCGCGGTCCAGCCCGCCGATCACCGACCCGAGCAGTTCGCTCGACGTGCGCACCGCGCGTTGCGGGCTGCTCGGGTCCACGCTCGGCATCGTCGCCAGGCCCTGGACCAGCGAGCCGACCGCGACGCAGTAGTCGTCGGCCCACCGCGCGGCGGCGTCCTGCTGCCGGACCTGTTCCTGCGACAGGCCGGGGCCGCCCGGCTCGACGGTTCTCGCGGGCTGCTGGCCGCATCCGGAGAGGCCCACACAGAGCCCGGTCAGCACCACAAGGAACAGCGACTTCCCGGGCCGCACCCACACACCTCCAGCTGCCGACGTGAGCTCTTTCCCGACGGTACCGAGACGATTGCGGATCGCAACCGCCGGGCATGGAAAAGGCCGGGCCCGTCACGCTCCGTGCGCGACGAACCCGGCCTTCCGGACGTGTCAGGCGGTCTTCGCCGGAGTGGCGTCCTCGCTCGGCGTCTCCGTCATGACGCTCGCGCGCCGCTTCGACACCACGATCGCGGCGATGATGATCGCCACCGCGACCAGCGAAATCGCGATCCGCACGCCAGCGGAGGCGTCCGGCCCGATCGAGAACTGCACGACGGCGGGCGCGATCAGCACCGAGACCAGGTTCATCACCTTGATCAGCGGGTTGATCGCCGGGCCCGCGGTGTCCTTGAACGGGTCGCCGACGGTGTCGCCGATGACCGTCGCGGCATGCGCCTCGGAGCCCTTGCCACCGTGGTGGCCGTCCTCGACCAGCTTCTTCGCGTTGTCCCAGGCGCCACCGGAGTTGGCCAGGAAGATCGCCATCAGGGTGCCGGTCGCGATCGCGCCCGCCAGGTACCCGGCCAGCGCGCCGGTGCCCAGGCCGAAGCCGACGGCGATCGGGGCGAACACCGCGAGCAGACCCGGGGTGGCCAGCTCACGCAGCGAGTCGCGGGTGACGATGTCGACGACCTTGCCGTACTCGGGCCGCGTGGTGCCCTCCATGATCCCCGGGATGTCCCGGAACTGGCGGCGCACCTCGTACACCACCGCGCCGGCGGCGCGGGACACGGCGTTGACCGCGAGACCGGAGAACAGGAAGACCACCGCGGCGCCGATGATCACGCCGACCAGCGTGTTCGGGCTGACGATCGTGTCCACGAACGACTTCACGCCCGCGGCGGACTCACCGATGTCGGCGAGCGCCTTGGAGATCGAGTCCTGGTACGAACCGAACAGCGCGGTCGCCGCGAGCACGGCGGTCGCGATCGCGATGCCCTTGGTGATCGCCTTGGTGGTGTTGCCGACCGCGTCCAGCTCGGTCAGGATCTGCGCCGCGTTCTCGTCGACCTCGCCGGACATCTCCGCGATGCCCTGCGCGTTGTCCGAGACCGGGCCGAAGGTGTCCATCGCGACGATGACGCCGACCGTGGTCAGCAGGCCGGTGCCGGCGAGCGCGACCGCGAACAGCGCGATCGTGCCGCCGAGCAGGTAGGCGCCGAACACCGCCGCGCCGATCACCAGCGCCGTGTAGACGGCCGACTCGAAGCCGACCGAGATGCCGGACAGGATGACGGTCGCGGCGCCGGTCCGCGAGGTCTCCCCGACGTTCTTCACCGGGCCGTGCTCGGTGCCGGTGTAGTAGCCGGTCAGCTTCAGGATCACGCCGGCCAGCACGATGCCGATGATCACCGCGATGAACGCGATGAGCGCCGGGTTGCCCTCAATGCCCGCCTGGTCCGCGCCGAACTCGGCGAACGAGCCGGGCAGGTAGACGAACGCGGCGATCGCGCACAGCACCGCGGAGATGGCTGCCGAGATGTAGAACGAGCGGTTGATGGTGACCAGGCCGTTCTCACCGGAGCGGGCGCGCGTGATGTAGACGCCGATGACCGCGGTGATGACACCGATGGCGGGCACGATCAGCGGGAACAGCAGGCCGTCCACGCCGAACGCGGTGCTGCCGAGGATCAGCGCGGCGACCAGGGTCACCGCGTAGGACTCGAAGAGGTCAGCCGCCATGCCGGCGCAGTCACCCACGTTGTCGCCGACGTTGTCGGCGATGGTGGCCGCGTTGCGCGGGTCGTCCTCCGGGATGTTCTGCTCGACCTTGCCGACCAGGTCCGCGCCGACGTCGGCGGCCTTGGTGAAGATGCCGCCGCCGACACGCATGAACATCGCGATCAGCGCGGCGCCGAAGCCGAAGCCCTCGAGCACCTTCGGCGCCTGGCCGGTGTAGACGAGCACGACGACCGCGGCGCCGAACAGGCCGAGGCCGACGGTGAACATGCCGACCGCGCCGCCGGTACGGAACGCGGCGCGCATCGCCTTCTCCCGGCCGCCCGGCTCGCGGGAGGCGGCGGCGACCCGCAGGTTGGCCCGCGTCGCCAGCCACATACCGGTGTAGCCGATGAGGAACGAGAACACCGCGCCGACGAGGAAGAACAGCGAGCGGCCGATGCGCTCGTTCCAGTCCTCCGCCGGGAGCGCGAGGAGCAGCAGGAACACCACCACACCGAAGATCGAGAGGGTGTTGCGCTGCCGCTTCAGATACGCGGCCGCCCCTTCCTGCACGGCCTTGGCGATGTCCTGCATCTTCGTGGTGCCCTGGCCGGCGGCCAGCACCTCCTTGAGCAGGAACCAGCCGATGACCAGAGCGGCCAAGGCGATGACGGCGACGACGGCCGCGATGCCGTAGTCACCTCCGGAAAACTCGAGGCCCTCCGCGAGGGTCTGCCGGGACATCCGTCCTCCTGGAAACGTTCCTGTCGCCAGTGACAGCTCGCCTTCCGAAAGCCGTGCCGACGCTGGCATGGGATCTACACCACAAGTGGTGCCGGTTGCGGGGAGTGTATTGGTAATGGATCCGGCGCGGTCAGGGCGTCCCGTAACGATCACTCTCGGTGCATGTGAGCCTGCTCACGGTTCATGATCTTTTCACACGCGACCGGTTCTGTCGTACACGTGTGCGAAGCTGGAACGCGTGGATGTGGTTGCGGGAACCGAGCGCGCGCGGCGGTTGCTGCACCGGGTCACCGCCGGGATCCGGGAGAACCCGGTGACCCACGTGGCCGACCTGCCCGCCCGCGAGGCGCGGCACACCGAGTGGCCGTCGTGGGCGGACCCGCGGGTGGTGACGGCCCTGCGATCGAGCGGGGTGGAGCGGCCGTGGGCGCACCAGTCGGAGGCGGCGTCGCTGGCCTTCGAGGGACGGCACGTCGTGGTGTCGACGGGCACGGCATCCGGCAAGTCGCTGTGCTACCAGCTGCCGGTGTTGTCGAAGCTGGTCGCGGACGACAAGGCGTGCGCGCTGTACCTGTCGCCGACGAAGGCGCTGGGCGCCGACCAGCTGCGGTCGGTGTCCGCTTTGGACGTTCCCGGGGTGCGGGCGGCGTCGTACGACGGTGACACTCCGATGGCGGAGCGCGACTGGGTGCGGGCGCACGCGCGGTGGGTGTTCACGAACCCGGACATGTTGCACCGCGGCATCCTGGCCGCGCACTCGCGGTGGGCGCGGTTGTTCCGCAAGCTGTCCTACGTCGTGATCGACGAGTGCCACAGCTACCGGGGCGTGTTCGGGTCGCACGTCGCGCTGCTGCTGCGGCGGCTGCAGCGGGTGGCGCGGCACTACGGTTCGTCGCCGGTGTTCATCCTCGCGTCGGCGACGACGGCGGAGCCGGGCGAGTTCGCGTGCCGTCTGGTGGGCGAGGACTGCGTGCCGGTGGTCGAGGACGCGTCGCCGCGCGGGGCGCGGACGGTGGCGTTGTGGGAGCCGCCGCTGGTGGAGGACCACCGGGGTGAGAACGGTGCGCCGGTGCGCCGGTCGGCGGGTGCGGAGGCGAGCCGGATTCTGGCGGAGCTGGTCATCGAGGGTGCGCGGACGCTGGCGTTCGTGCGGTCGCGGCGGGGCGCGGAGCTGACGGCCCTCGGCGCCCGCCGGTTGTTGTCCGAAGTGGACAGCGAGTTGCCGTCGCAGGTGGCGGCGTACCGGGCGGGCTTCCTGCCGGAGGAGCGGCGGGCGCTGGAGCGTGCGCTGCTGTCGGGCGAGCTCAAGGGCGTGGCGACGACGAACGCGCTCGAGCTGGGTGTGGACATCGCGGGGCTGGACGCGGTGGTGCTGGCGGGGTATCCGGGGACGCTGGCGTCGTTCTGGCAGCAGGCGGGCCGGGCAGGCCGGTCCGGTGACGACGCGCTGGTGGTGTTCGTGGCGCGGGACGACCCGCTGGACACGTACCTGGTGCACCACCCGGCGGCGGTGCTGGAGCGGCCGGTGGAGACGGCGGTGCTGGACCCGTCGAACCCGTACGTGCTGGCGCCGCAGCTGGCGTGCGCCGCGGCGGAGCTGCCGCTGACCACGGGGGAGCTGGACACGTTCGGCGGCGCGGCGGCGCGTGAGGTGCTGGACAGGCTGGTGGCGGACAGGCTGCTGCGGCGGCGGCCCAGCGGCTGGTACTGGACGTCCCGGGACCGCCCCCACTACGAGGTGGATATTCGTGGTTCGGGCGGCGAGCAGATCGCGGTGGTGGAGGCGGACACGTCGAGGCTGCTCGGAACGGTCGACCCGGGCTCGGCGTGCACGACGGTGCACCCGGGCGCGGTGTACCTGCACCAGGGTTCGTCGTACGTGGTGGACGAGCTGGACCTGGAGTCCGGGATCGCGCTGGTGCATGCGGAAGACCCGGAGTGGACGACGTCGGCGCGGGAGGTCGCCGACATCACCGTGCTGAGCACGCAGGAACGCCTCGACTACGGCGGGGTGAGCGTGTGCCTGGGCGAGGTCGCGGTGACCTCCCAGGTGGTCGGCTACCTGAGACGCCGCCCGTCCGGCGAGGTCCTGGACCAGGTGGCTTTGGACCTGCCGGCGCAGACGCTCGAGACGCGGGCCGTGTGGTACACGATCAGCCCGGAACTGCTGGAAGCCCCTCGGGGCGCCAGTACGGCCAGCGGAGCACCGACCCGCGACGGAGCACCCAACACAGGCGCCCAAGCTCCGGCCAACGGCCGACTAGAGGCCGGCGGTCCGGCCGAAGCGGGCGGGCCCACCGGGGCCGCCAGCGGTCTGCCCGAAGCGGGCGGGCTCTCTAAAACCCCCACCGGTCCGCCGGAACCGGCCGGACCCGGCGAAGCCGCCACCGGTCTGCCCGAGCCGGGCGGCCCCACCGAAGCCCCCAGCGGTCCGCCCGAACCGGCCGTACCCGGCGAAGTCCCCGGCGCACTGCCCGAGGTCGGCACGCCGTCGGAAACCTGCCCACCGAGAGTCGGCCAGGCATCCCGAACCGGCGCCCCCCTGGCGGCCGCCAGGACCACGGGAACCGGTAACCCACCGGGAGCCGGCACACCGGTCGAAGCCGGCGGCCCACTTGAAGCCGGCCAGCCCTCCCAAGCCGGCGCCCCGCTCGGAGCCAACCAGCCGTCTCGAGCCGACGCCCCGCACGGAGCCAACCAGCCGTCTGGAACCGGCGGCCCGCTCGGAACTGACCGGGCGTCCGGAAGCGACGGCCCGCTCGGAGCCAACCAGCCGTCTCGAGCCGACGCCCCGCACGGAGCCAGCCAGCCTTCTGGAACCGGCAGCGCGCTTGGAACTGTCCAGGCGTCCGGAAGCGGTGGCCCGTTCGGATTCGGCGGGGCGCCGGGGGGCGCCGGTCTGGATCCGGCGCGCATCCCCGGCGCCCTGCACGCCGCCGAGCACGCGGCGATCGGCCTGCTACCGCTCTTCGCTACGTGCGACCGGTGGGACATCGGCGGCGTCTCGACCGCGTTGCACGCTGACACCGGGGAGGCGACGGTGTTCGTGCACGACGGCCATCCCGGAGGCGCGGGATTCGCCGATCGCGGTTTCGCTGCTGTTGTCCCGTGGCTGGCCGCTACGCGGGAGGCCATTCTCTCCTGCGAGTGCCCGGCGGGATGCCCGTCCTGTGTGCAGTCACCGAAGTGCGGGAACGGTAACGACCCACTGGACAAGGCGGGGGCGGTGGCCGTGCTGGAAACCGTGCTCGGGGCGGTGAGTCTTCACAGTGCCCGGCACGACCACGGGGTGGCTCAGGCTGCGGCGAACTGACCGGCGCCGACGAGGGCGGTCCGGTCGGAACCCTGCTGGTCGAGAGCGCGGGCGAGCACGGAGTGCACGGCGTCGGCGGACGGCAGCCGCCAGCTCCACACATCCGGCTTGACCCGCCAGTGCACAACGCCGTGCTGGAACGGCGTGGGCGGGAGCGGGATCCAGCTGCCCTGGCCGTGCCAGCGGACCTCGCCGTCGGTGGCGAGCTCCTCCGGGATGCGGTCGGCGACCGTGGTCAGGAACAGCCAGCGGCCGTCGGGCGTCGCGACGATCGGCGCGGGGTGGCCGGTCGCGCGGAGCAGGCGGGCGGCACGCTTGCCCAGTTCATCGGGAACCTCGACGGCGTCCAGCACGGTGCCGGTCGCGACGAGCAGGCTGTAGGGCTGTCCGGTCCACCAGCCGGCCACCTCGTTGGGGTGGGCGCCGAGCCGGTCGGCCCAGTCCTCGTGGACGGGCACCGGGCCGGTCCAGGAGCCCTCGGCGTCCGCCTGCGCCGGAAAGGTGCCGGGCAGCACCGGCCACCCGTGCCAGGCGAGACCGATGGCCTCCGCGCGTAGCTCGATGCGGAAGGCGCCCCGCCAGCTGTCCGACCAATCCGTGTCCAACATTTCCGTCCACAACTCCTTGCTTGTTCCACCGCTCGCGGTGGCTGTCTGGTTCCCAATAAACGGCAAGTTGCAAAGTGCCGGAACCCGCCACGCGACAACCGGCTGCTCCCGGGCGACGAGCGACGATCCCCTGCTCGGCGCGGCCGAACGCCGCTCGGCCGCTGCTCATCGACGACGAGCGGTTGACGGCGCCGCTCGTCAATCGTGATCTCCAGCACACGTTTCTCCTGCATACCAACGGTTTCCGACCTCGCGCGCCACTCGCCGGCGCCACCGCCTGTGACCGCTCGGCGCGCGAGGGCGACCGTCCAACCTCCGTCGGGGCACCTACCGTTCGGCGCGGAACCGACCGTTCGTCGCAGCCCCAGCACGAGGCTGCCCTCCCCGGGCCGGCCCCGGCGCGGGTGGCGGTCCGTCGACCAGCCCGCCCGGTGGCGACGCGACTCAAGGGCGGCCGGACCAGCCCACCGCCCCTCAGGGACCGGCACGGGCCCGGCCGGCCGCGGGACCGAGCCCGGTGTCGACGACCACCTCGACGAGTGCGTCCCACCCCTCGAAGCGGCAACTCACCACCCGGGCGCCCATCCGCTCGGCCACCCACAGCGCCTGCCCGCAGGCGACATCGCTCCCCTCGGCAGCCAGACCTGCAGCCGCGAGGGCAGCGAGGTCGGCCGCGCCGGCAGCCCGGTGCCGAGCGATCGCTGCCGACCCGAGCCCCCACAACAACCCCGCGACGACGACCAGGCCGGCGATGGCGCACGCGGCCCAGACGGTCGCCGCGCCCCGATCCCGCCGGTGCGGATCCCTCACCGAAGCCCGGCCGGCCGGGAGCCGGGTCAGCGGTCGGACAGCCAACGGCCCTTGGGCGAGGCAGACCGGCCGGCGCAGACGGATCAGGTCAGGGAGGGGCATCGGCGGCTCCTGGCTCGAGGACGGCGAAGGCGCGCGCCGCCAGGCGGAGCCCGGGCAGGAGCCCGCCGGCCGCGGCGGCCCGCACCTCGACGGTGATGCTGTTTCCCTCGGTCTTCACCGCGAGCTGCGCGCCCGGCGGGGCGATCTGCTCGACCGCCTGCGCGGCCAGTTGCGGTTCACCCCGGGCGAGGAGCCGCGCTGCCTCGCGGGCTGCGTCGGTGCAGCGGAGCTGACCGGCCACCGCCGTGAAGCCCGCGAGCACCAGTCCCACCACCACGGTCAGCGCGCACAGCGCGATCGCCGCTTCGACCGTCACCGCGCCGCGGTCCGCGGGACCGGCGCGGGCTCGTGTCTTCATCAGAACTGCACCGTGAGGGCCTGCTCGACCAGTCCGGTGAGGGCGCCGACCACGGAGTCGCCGGTGACGACGGTATACAGCAACGCCCCGAAGGCCGCGGCGGCGATCGTGCCGATCGCGTACTCGGCGGTGCTCATACCGTCGTCGGCGGCCAGCACCGGGCGCAGCCAGCGACGCCACCATCGGGGACGGGCGGGGGCTGCGTGGCGGCCGGCGGGCTTGGTGCGGAACAACATGGGGGTTCTCCTTTGTCTGTTGTGGAGGGTCAGAACACGTTGAGGCGTCCGGCGAGGCCGAGGACCACCGGAACGACCCCGAGGCACACGAAGGCCGGGAGGAAGCAGAGCCCCAGCGGGCCGGCGATCAGCACGCCCGCGCGCTGAGCCCGCGCCTCGGCGCGATCGCCGAGTGACGCGCGGATTCCGCGGGCGAGGTCGGTGGCGGCGTCGGCGAGGGTGGTCCCGCTGCGCGCGGTCCGCTTGGCTGCGCGGGCGAACTCGGCGGTGCCGGCACAACGGAGCGCCGGCATCCACGCTTCGGTCGCATCAGCGCCGAGTTCGAGCAGACCGGCAGTAGCGCGAAGGGCATCCACTTCCGGCCCTGCGACGCCATCGGTGACGGCGCGGAGAGCGGCGGGCACCGGTTGCCCGGCGCGCAAGCAGGCTGCGAGCAGATCCCACGTCGCGGCTAGGTCGAGGGGATCGCTCCGAGGCGGCCGACCGCGAATGCGCGCAGGTGACCGTGGCGAGGGAAAGAGGTGCGCCAATCGCAGACCTGGGACAGGCCTGCCGGGAAGGGTCAACAGTGCCGCGCCCAGCAACGCGACCACCACGGCGGCTGTGCTCATCGCGGGACTCCTCGGGTTGCGGCGGAAGTAGCCAGGTGCGGCAAGACCGCGCCGGAGGGGATCGGCACTGGCTCGGGGCGGGGAGGAATTGCTGCGACCGGGAAGGCAGCGCGCGAGCCGAACCGAAACGGGGGAAAAGACTTACAACTCGTTTCAAAATGATCGGCGCGTCTGCTGGCCGTAGTTGATCAAGTGTGGGCATGCTGATGTGGTGATTGAGAAGTTGGTTCCCGACAGTCTGTGGCAGCGGGTGGAGCCGTTGCTGCCGCCGAGGCCTGTGCGGCGGAGTCGGTATCCGGGTCGGTTGCCGGTGGATGACCGGGCGGCGTTGGCGGGGATCGTGTTCGTGCTCAAGACCGGGATCTCGTGGCGGGAGCTGCCGCGTGAGGTGTTCGGCTGCTCCGGGGTGACCTGTTGGCGTCGGTTGCGGGCCTGGACCGAGGCCGGGGTGTTCGACGCGGTGCACAAGCTCTTGCTTGACCAGCTGCGAGCGCTGGATCGGCTCGATCTGGATGTGGCGGTGGTGGATGGGTCGCATGTACGGGCGTTGAAAGGGGGGAAGCGACGGGCCCCTCGCCCGTCGATCGGGCTCGGCTCGGTTCCAAGCACCATGTGATCACCGACGGCAACGGTATTCCGCTCGTGGTGTCTGTTACTGGTGGCAACCGGCACGACAGCACGCAGCTCATACCGCTGGTCGAGGCGCTTCCAGTGATCCGCGGGAAACGCGGCCGGCCTCGTCAGCGCCCGCGCTGGCTCTACGGCGACCGCGGCTATGACTACGACCATCACCGCAAGACCCTGCGAGACAAGGGCATCGTCCCGCGAATCGCTCGCAAGAACACCGCTCACGGCTCCGGTCTCGGCAAGATCAGATGGGTAGTTGAGCGGATGTTCGCCTGGCTGCACCAGTTCAAGCGTTTACGGATCCGCTGGGAACGCCGAGCCGACATCCACCTTGGCCTCATGCACCTGGCCTGCGTCCTCATCTGCTACCGCAAGCTGCCGACTTCATTATGAAACGAGTTGTTAGGTCGGGCTGGAAGGGTTGCGGGCAGTGGGACGAGGGTAAGCGTGCTCATCGCGAGGCTCCCCGGTTTGCGGCGGAAGTACCCAGATGTGGCAGGACCACACCGGATTGGATCGGCACTGGATCGGGGCCGGGTGGAATTGCTGCGACCGCCTCGGCAGCAAGTGGGGCGAACCGAAACCGGGCAACTGGCTCGAGTTGGGGTGGAAAGGCTGTCGGCAGCGGGACGAGGGTAGGCGTGCTCACCGTGGGGCTCCCGGGTTGCGGCGGAAGTAGCCAGGTGCGGCAAGACCGCGCCGGGTCGGACCGGCACTGGCTCGGGGCGGGGCGGAATTGCTGCGACCGCCTCGGCAGCAAGTGGGCCGAACCGAAGCGCGGGAAAGATTTGGCTTGGTGTGGAAAGGCTGCCGGCAGCGGGACGCGGACAAGCGTGCTCACCGTGGGGCTCCCGGGTTGCGGCGGAAGCAACCAGCGCGTGCTCATCGCGGGGCTTCTCCTTTGTGGCTGCAGAGGTAGCCGCTCGCGGGGAAGGGCGAGCAGGGGACGTGGGAGGCGTTGGAGGGCGGGGGTGAAGTGGGGGAACTGGCTCGGGTCGGGGTGGTGTGGGCCGCGGGGGCTGGGGTGGGCTTGCTCATCGCGGGGTGCCTCGTCTTGTGAGGTGGGCGCTCCATGCGCCGCCGGTGATGATCAGCGCTGTGCCGAGCAGGAGGAGGGCGTTGCCGCTCGGGGTGGCGAACAGGATGTGGGTCGGGTGGGCTCCCATGCCCTCGCCCAGCAGCAGTCCGAAGACCGGCAGGGCGGCGAGGACCATCGCGCTCGCTCGGGGGCCGGACATCGCTGCCTCCGACTGGCTGGTGAACCGCAGCTCGGCGGTGATGTCCTGGCGAACCGCGTCGAGCAGGTCGGCCAGTGGGAGGCCGTGCCGTTGGCTGAGCGACCACGCTCGCACCAGACGTCTCCGCGCCGCGGACAGTGGTTCGGCCGTGGTGACCGTCGCCAGTGTTTCGGCGAGGTTTCCGCCAAGGCGGCAGGCGCCGGCCACCGCGTCGAGGATCTCGGCGACCGGGCGAGGAGCGTCGGCCGCGGCGGACTCGGCGGCCAGCGCGGGCGTCGCGCCGGCCCGGAGGTCCACCACCATCGCGTGCAGCGCCTCGGCCATCGCCCGGCGCATCGCGAGCCCGGACTTCGACCGGCGACGCGCGTGCCACTGGCGCCAGCCGGCCAAGCCGAGCAACGCGCCTGCCGCCCACACCATCGGTGGCACAACCAACAGCAACGGAACCAGCCCGAGCGCGACCGCCTTTCGCGCCTTCGGCAATCCGCGGCGTGCCGGAGACGGCGCGAGCGCGCCCAGCCGAGCCGCCGAGCCACGCACCGGCGGCCAGCACAAGGCGGCCGCGGCCGCGCAGGCCAGCGAGTGGGTCAGCACGACTCGCCTCCCCGGGGCAGCAACGCGGAGAACAAGACCTGCCGCTTCGTCCACCCACCGTCCTGCCACACCGGAAGCACCCGGACGTCCCCGTTGTCGCTCCGGCTCAGCACGCCGACCTCCGCCAGTTCCCGCTGCCCCGACGACGACCGGCGCATGTGGAGGACGACCTGCACCGCGGCCGCGAGCTGGCTGTGCAAGGCCCCGCGGGACAGACCGCCCAGCGCGGCAAGCGCTTCCAACCGGGCCGGCACCTCCGCCGTCGAGTTCGCGTGCAACGTTCCCGCGCTCCCGTCGTGACCGGTGTTCAACGCGTTGAGCAGCTCGCACACCTCCTGGCCGCGCACTTCGCCGACCACGAGCCGGTCGGGTCGCATCCGCAGCGCCTGACGCACCAGGTCCCGCAGGCCGACCTCCCCCGCGCCCTCGACGTTGGGCGGCCGGGCGGTCAACCGCACGAACTGCGGGTGCGCGGGCTGGAGTTCGGCGGCGTCCTCGACACAGACGATCCGCTCAGCCGGGGACACCGCCCCGAGCATCGCGGCGAGCAGGGTGCTCTTGCCCGCGCCGGTGCCACCGGTGACGAGGAAGGCCAGCCGGGCGGCGACCACCGACTCCACCAGCTCCGCGCCTTCGGCCCCGAAGGTGCCCAGCTCACGCAACGCGGCGAGGTCGTGCACGGCGGGACGGAGGATCCGCAACGAGATGCAGGTTCCGTCGGCGGCGATCGGTGGCAGCACTGCGTGCAACCGGACGCGGCCGTGCGGCCCGAGCCCGGGCAGCCAGCCATCGACGTAGGGCTGGGCGTCGTCGAGCCGCCGTCCGGCGGCGAGCGCGAGCCGCTGGGCGAGACGGCGCACTCCCTCCTCGCCCTCGAAGTGGGCATCGGCGCGGCGCAACCCGCCGGCCCCGTCGACCCACACATCGTCCGGGCCCGTGACCAGCACGTCGGTGACGCCGGGCAGGGCGAGCAACGGTTCCAGCGGACCGGCACCGGCCAGCTCCTGCCGGATGAGCCGAAGGGCGTCGAGCGCCTCCGTGTGCCCGACCGGACGCCCGGCTTCGGCACGCACCGCGTCCGCCACCGTCGCCGGGTCCGTCCCGGCGCCAGCGCCCGCCAGCCGGAGGCGGACCCGCTCGACCAGTTCGGAGTTCATGCCGCCAGCACCTGCTTCGACTGCGACTGCTCCACGATCAGGCGCGCGGTCTCCATCAGCGCGCCGCGCGGCCGCGGGAGGAAGTTGCCGCGCTCGATCTCCCGGTCCAGCTGGCGTTCGACGGCCATCGACGTCAGCAGCGGCAGCCCGATCGCGCCGGCCGCGACGCTCGGCTCGAGGTCACCCGGCGCAGGCCCGCGGACGACGAGCCGGACCCGGCCGGCCTGGTCACCCAGCTGCTTGACCACCCGGCGGGCGGCCAGGCAGGCGCGCATCTCGGCCGGGATCACCACGATCACGAGGTCGGCACGCGCGATCACCGCGAGGCCAGGACCGTCGAGGTGACGCGGCAGATCGCACACCACCGTCCGGCCCGCCCGGCGACCGGCCTCGACCACCGCCGCCACGCCCTGCCCGGTCGGCCCGTCGCCATTGCGGTGGCAGGACAGGAACGGCAGCCGCAGGCCGCGGTACCGGAACTCGGGCAGCGATTCGAGCAGCGCGGGCATCGACAACCGGCCGGCTCCTGGTCGCAGCTCGGGCCAGCGGAGCCCCTCCGTGTTCTCGGCTCCCAGCAGCGCGTCGATCCCACCGGACAACGGATCGCAGTCCACCAGCAGCCCGCCGGGGTCGGTGCGGCACGCGACCAGCGCGGTGGCCGCCGCCAGGACGGACGCCCCGGCTCCACCGCGACCGCCCAGCACGCCGATGATCCGCCCGCCCGGCAACCCCGGCCCGTCCACGACGTCGGCCAGCGCCGACGCCAGCGCCGATTCGTCCTCCGGCAACGACACGACAGCTTCGACACCGGCGCGGAAAGCCCGTCGCCATGTCCGGGAATCCGGCGCGCCCTTGGTGATCAGCAGGATGCCGGGCCGACGCGGCAGCTCCACCTCGCCGTCGACAGCCTGCTCGTCGACCAGCACCAGCGGCGCGTCCGGCCACCGCGGCCGGGCGGCGAGCAGATCGGGCGCGCGCTGCGTCTCGCAGCCCACGGCCGCGGCGACGCGCAGGATTTCGTCGAGCATGACCTCGTCGTGGGCGATGACGAGCGGACGAGCGTGTTCCATGACGGCCCCCAGTGGTGATCGGTGTTTGACCTGACTCCACCGTCGTGCTCGCGCCGTGCCGCGACAAGGAGCTCCGGCGGGACCTGTGGACAACTGGGGTCCTGTGGACAACTCGCGACCGAGGCGGCTCGGCAGAGCGGGATCGTCGGTGCGCTGTGGCAAGATCCGCGCCCGCGCGCGGAGAAAAGGGGCGACCCCCGCCAGGGGGGAGGGGCGGGGGTCGCCGAGGGTTCAGCCCCGGGGGGTTGGACTGAACCGCCGGTGGGAACACCGGATGCGGTCCACTGTAACTCCGCCGACCGGCCCGCAACGCCGCCCGCGACACCCACAATTCGGTAACGGCACCGGCAATCGATTTCCACCGTGGGCAACGAATTTCCGACCGGGCGACACCGTTCGTGGTCACCTCACCGCCCCGCGAACGATCTACTTCTATCCTGAAGCCGTGGCAGAACCTCCCAGCTCGCCGCCGGGCGACCGGCGCGCCGCGACCGGAACCGGTGTCGCGGCCTTCTTCGACCTGGACAAGACGATCATCGCCTCCTCCAGCGCACTGGCCTTCAGCAAGCCGCTGCTGCGCGAGGGGCTGATCAGCAAGCGGGCGGCACTGAAGAGCGCGTACGCGCAGTTCGTCTTCTCCCTGTCCGGCGCGGACGCCGACCGGACCGAGCGGATGCGCGCCGAGATCTCCGCGTTGTGCGCGGGCTGGGACGTCGCACAGGTGCGGGCGATCGTCAACGAGACGCTGCACGACATCGTCGACCCGCTCGTCTACTCCGAGGCCGCCGAGCTGATCGCGTGGCACCAGGCGGAGGGCCACGACGTGATCGTGCTGTCGGCGGCGGGCGACGAGGTCGTGACGCCGATCGCGGCGATGCTCGGCGCGACGGGCAGCGTCGCGACGAGAATGGCCGTCGTGGACGGTCGCTATTCGGGGGAAATCGCTTTCTACTGCTACGGCGAACAAAAAGCGGTTGCGGCGAAACAATTGGCCGCGGAGAACGGTTACGACCTGGCCGAGTGCTACGCCTATTCCGATTCCAGCACCGACGTCCCGCTGCTGGAGACGGTCGGGAAGCCGCACGCCGTGAACCCCGATCGCCTGCTTCGCCGGACCGCGCTCGACCGCGGCTGGCCGGTGCTGGAGTTCACCAAACCGGTCTCGTTGCGGAGCCGGTTCCCGGCGCCGTCGACGGCGACGCTGGCGGTCGGACTCGGTCTCGGCGCGGTCGCCGCGGCGGGCGTGACCTGGTACGGGCTGACGCGCAAACGCCGTGGGGGAACGTAGAAGTCTAGTCGCTGAGGGTGCCCGCCTCACCGGATCGAGCGTCTGTACCGGTGCACCCGTCCGACCCCTTGAAGTGACGGCGGTCACTGGGTACAAAGTGAAGTGCGGACGTTGTTCGGCCCAGGACGAGACGAAGATGAGCCTCGTTCCTCCCCGACAACCTCCGTGCGCGGACTCCAGGCACCCACGCGCAGCGCGCCGCGGGAGGCTTGTCGTCGAGGGACTGCGTACCGGGACGCCGGACGCCGAGTCCCCGTAGGTACGACACGAGTTGCAGCTTGGTCACCTGAGCAGTCCGCGCGGGCGGGCGCCGCCGGCACATCGTCGGCGGCGCCCGCGCATTTTTATGTCCAACGGATTAGCCCGCGAGAGTGACAGAACCTGAAAGACACTTTCGGACTCCTCCGAAAGTAAGGCGGTCGTTGACCTCGTCCGGAGCGACTGAGTAGCTTCCCCCAATGCCGGCTCGTCCGTCGGCGATCACCACAGGGGAGGTTCGCGATGCGCCGGAGGAGTCATGTGCTTGCCGCGATCGTCGTGGGGGTTCTCGGCGTGAGCGCGGTCGGCGCGTCCTCCGCCGCACCGGGACGCCAGGACGGCTGGGCCGAGCAGACGCTGCGGCGGATGTCGCTCGAGGAGAAGGTCGGCCAGCTCTTCGTCGCCGACGTCTGGGGCAAGTCCGCCGGCCAGGCCGACGAGGGCAACCGGAAGAAGTACGGCGTGGACACGGCCGCGGAGGTCGTCCAGCGCTACCACCCGGGCGGCGTCATCTACTTCAACAACTCCGGCACCGACAACGTGGACGACCCGGCGCAGGTCGCGCGTTTCTCGAACGGGCTGCAGCAGGCCGCGCTGGCGTCGGGCGCGAAGGTGCCGCTGATCGTTTCGATCGACCAGGAGGGCGGCCGGGTCACGCGCATCGCGGCCCCGGCCACGGAGTTCCCGTCCAGCATGGCCGTCGGGGCGGGCCGCAGCGCCGCGGACGCGCGGACGCTGGCCACGGTGAACGGCCACGAGCTGCGGGCGATGGGCATCAACCAGGACTTCGCCCCCGACGCGGACGTCAACTCCAACCCGCTCAACCCGGTCATCGGCTCCCGGTCCTTCTCCGCCGATCCGGCGCTGGCCAGTGAGCTGGTCGCGGCCGAGGTCGACGGCTACCAGAACTCGGGGCCGGCGACGGAGACGGTTTCCGCGGCGGCCAAGCACTTCCCCGGCCACGGGGACGCCGCCACCGACAGCCACACCGGGTTGCCGGTCATCAACCACACGGAGGAACAGTGGCGGCAAATCGACCTGCCGCCGTTCCGGGCGGCGATCGACGCGGGCGCCGACGTGATCATGTCCGCGCACATCACCGTGCCCAGCCTCGACCCGTCGGGTGAGCCCGCGACGCTGTCGAAGCCGATCATGACCGGGATCCTCCGGGACGAACTGCGCTACGACGGGGTGGTCGCGACCGACTCGCTGCAGATGGCCGGCGTGCGCGAGCTGCACACCGACGCGGAGATCCCGGTGCTGGCGCTGGAGGCCGGGGTCGACCAGATGCTGATGCCGCCGGACCTGGGGCTCGCGATCAACAGCGTGCTGGACGCGGTCAAGAGCGGCAGGCTGACCGAGGAGCGGATCGACCAGAGCGTCCTGCGGATCCTGAAGCTCAAGGACAAGCGCGGCATCGTGGCGAGCCCACTGGTCAACCCGCGGGCGGTGAAGCAGGTCGTCGGCAGTGCGGCCAACCGGGACAAGATCCAGGCCATCACCGACCGCACCACCACCGTGCTCCGCAACGACGCCGGCCTGCTGCCCCGCCGCGACCCGGGCAAGGTCGTGGTGACCGGCTGGAACAACCCGAACTACCCCGGCTACCCGGCGGAGCCGGTCCGGGCGCTGGCCGAGCGGCTCGGCGGCACGGCCGTCTCGACCGGCGCCAAGCCGACCGCCGCGAAGATCGCCGAAGCGGTGGCGGCCGCCGGCGAAGCGGACACGGTCGTCGTGCTGACCAACGGGCTGCGCAGCGACACCGCCCAGGGTGATCTTGTGCGTGAACTGCTCGCGACCGGGAAACCGGTCGTCGCAGTGAGCGTCCAGGAACCGTACGACCCGGGCTACGCCGACGTACCGACCTGGGTGGCGACGTACGACTGGCGGGATGTGACGATGGCTTCGCTGGCCAAGGTGCTGACGGGCGAGATTGCGCCGCAGGGCAAGCTGCCCGTCGACATCCCGGCAGGCGACGACGCCGGCCAGATCCGGTATCCCTTCGGCACAGGACTGACATGGTGAGCTTCAACCGGCGCGGGTTCCTGGTCACCGGCGCCCTCGCGACACCCCTTCTGACCGGCGGCTCCGCTCTGGCCGAACCGGCACGCGTGTTGCCGGCCGCGTCGCGGGGGCCGGTCGTCACCGGAGCCGACATCCTCGCCCGGCAGGGCTGGCGCTCGCTCGCCGGCCGAAAGGTGGGCGTGCTGTCGAACCCGACGGGCGTGCTGGAGAACGGCGACCACATCGTCGACTCGATGATCGCCGCCGGCGTCCGGCCGGTCGCCGCCTTCGGGCCGGAGCACGGTTTCCGGGGCAGCGCGCAGGCCGGTGGTTCGGAGGGCGACTACACGGACCCGCGCACCGGCATCGCGGTGTACGACGCGTACGGCGCGGACGCCGCGAAACTGGCCGGGATGTTCACCAAGGCCGGCGTGGACACGGTGGTGTTCGACATCGCCGATGTCGGCGCCCGCTTCTACACCTACATCTGGTCGATGTACACGGCGATGGTCGCGGCCGGCCGCACCGGCGCGGCCTTCGTCGTCCTGGACCGGCCCAACCCGATCGGCGGCAAGGCCTTCGGCCCGATGCTGCGCCCGGAGTTCGCCTCCGGCGTCGGGCTCAAGCCGATCGTGCAGCAGCACGGCATGACCGTCGGCGAGCTGGCGAAGTACTTCGCCGCGGAGCTGCTGCCTGCCGAGGGGGTGCGGCTGGCGGATCTGCAGGTGGTGCAGACCGAGGGGTGGCGCAGGGACACGTTCTTCGCGGGCACCGGGCTGACCTGGACGCCACCGAGCCCGAACATGCCGACGGCGGACACCGCGCTGGTCTACCCCGGCACGGGGATGTTCGAGGGCACCGTGTTCTCCGAGGGACGCGGCACGACGCGGCCCTTCGAGATCATCGGGGCGCCCGGCATCGACTGGCGGTGGCGGGACGAGCTGACCGCGCTGGGGCTCGCGGGCGTGCGGTTCCGGGAGACCTACTTCGTGCCCACGTTCGGCAAGTTCGTCAACCAGACCTGCGGCGGGGTGCAGCTCACGGTCACCGACCCGGCCTCGTTCGACGCCATCCGCACGGCGGTGGCCATGCTCGTCACGGCCAAGAAGCTGCACCCGGACCTCTTCGGCTGGCGCGCGGACAACGGCATCGACAAGCTCAGCGGCTCGGACCGGTTGCGCACGATGGTCGACCGCGGGGCGGGGGTGGACGAGATCGTCGGGTCCTGGCAGGCGGAGCTCGACGAGTTCACCGCCCACAGGCGGCCGCACCTGCTCTACTGGTGAGGCCGGCGTGCGAACGGGCAAACTACTGGTCGCGGCGGTGCTGACCGTTTCCGCCCTCACCGTCCCCGGAGCGAGTACCACCATCACCGAACAGGCCCACACCGGGCGGATCGACCGTCCGCACTACGAGTTCGCACCGGCCGACACGGTGCTGCGCCCGGGCGCGCCCGGCGAGGTGGGGCTCGATCCGGCGCCGCTGCTGGCCGCCGAGCAGTTCCTGGCCGACTGGGCCAAACCGGACCCGGCCTCCGGGCACCCGCACTTCTCCGGCGCGGCCGCGATCCTCGCGCACGACGGGGTGATCGTCGAGGAGACCGCGACCGGCGGGGCGCTCCGGTACGCCGACGCCGCGGGCGCCGAGCTGCCGCCGGACCAGCAGGTGCCGGTGCGTGCCGACACGATCTTCGACCTGGCCTCGATCACCAAGGTGTTCACGTCCCTCGCGGTGATGCAGCTCGTCGACGACGGCAAGGTCGCCCTGGACCGGCCGGTCGCCGAGTACCTGCCCGAGTTCGCGGCGAACGGGAAGCAGGCGGTCACCGTACGGCAGCTGCTCACCCACACCTCGGGCCTGGCCGCCGACCCGCGCCCCTCCCTGTGGGAGGGCTACCCGGACATCCCGTCCCGGCGGAAGGCGGTGCTCGACAGTCCATTGGTGAACGAGCCGGGCACGACGTACCTCTACTCGGACATCAACCTGATGACCCTCGGCTTCCTCGTCGAGCGGATCGCCGGGCAACCGCTCGACGTAGTCGTGCGGGAGCGGATCACCCAGCCGCTCGGGATGACCGACACGGCGTTCAACCCGCCCGCGGAGAAGCTCGGCCGGATCGCGGCCACCGAGTTCCAAGCCGATCCGGCGCGCGGCATGGTGCGCGGCCAGGTCCACGACGAGAACGCGTGGGCGCTGGGCGGGGTGTCCGGTCACGCCGGGATCTTCTCCACGGCGCCCGACCTGGCGGTGCTCGCGCAGACGATCCTCAACGGCGGCGCCTACCGGGACGCGCGCATCCTGCGTCCGGAGACGGTCCGGGACATGCTGACCGACTACAACCAGGCGTTCCCCGGTCACGCGCACGGCCTCGGGTTCGAGCTGGACCAGCAGTTCTACATGGGAGCGCTGTCCGCGCCCACCACCGCGGGGCACACCGGCTTCACCGGCACGTCGCTGGTCGTCGATCCGGTGTCCCGGTCCTTCGCCATCCTGCTGACCAACCGCGTTCACCCGACCCGCGACTGGGGTTCGATCAACCCGGCCCGCGAGAAATGGGCGAGCTCGCTGGCCGGAGCGCGGTGAACCGGGACCGGCTGTAGGCACAATTACCCGCGGCCGGACAGGTGATCTTTCGGCGAGCGAACACTCACCGTGCATCCGGGTGGTGTGCCACCAACCAGCGCCAACGAATTTCGGACACTCGCGTCCGTCACGGACAGCTACCGAACGGCTGCTCCATTCGTACTTAAAGTGCGCAGAGTCGCGTCATACCATCGTGGCGGGGAAGTCCCTATCACTGAGACGCGAGCGGGAGCCACCGACGATCGTCGGCTGTTTCGGGAACCATAGGAAGTTGCCAAGTCGTTAACTTGATGACGTTAACAACCACGACGTAGTTGGCGACTTTCCGGGCAACTGAGTCACCGCAGCTCGGCCGTGCAGGGGCGGGCGAGTTGCGATCATCCCTAAGGATGTGGGTAACCTTGTCTCAAATGCCTACGGTTAGTAAGTTTCCCACGGAAACGGATACCGATTCCGTGACGGGACAGGCACCGAACGAGATCGGTTCGGTCGTGCGCGAGTCCGAAACCAGTCCCCTGGTTCGGATTCGGTCGCTGCTGCCCGGTCTGGCCAGGGCGGAACAGCGCGTAGCCAAAGTCGTCCTCGATGACCCGTCCGCAGTAGCGCGCCGGTCGATCACCGAGGTGGCTCTCGCGGCCAACACCAGCGAGACCACGGTGACCCGGTTCTGCAAGGCCGTTGGGGTCGGCGGGTACCCGCAGCTGCGGATCGCGCTGGCCGCCGACACCGCCCGTTCGGAAGCGCGGTCGGCACGGAATCTGGGCGGCGAGATCGCCGTGGACGACGACCTGGCCGCCGTGGTCGGCAAGGTCAGCTTCGCCGACGCGCGCGCCGTCGAGGAGACCGCCGACCAGCTCGACATCGCGACCCTGCAGCGCGTGATCGAACTGCTCGCCAACGCCGGGCGCACCGACGTCTACGGCGTGGGCGCGAGCGCGTTCGTCGCCGCCGACCTGCAGCAGAAGCTGCACCGCATCGGCCGCGTGTGTTTCGCCTGGTCGGACACGCACATCATGCTGACCTCGGCCGCCGTGCTGGGCGCAGGCGACGTCGCGATCGGCGTCTCCCACACCGGCGCGACCACCGACACCGTGGAGGCGCTGCGGGTGGCCCGCGAGCACGGGGCGACCACCGTGGCGCTGACCAACTTCCCGCGCTCGCCGATCACCGAGGTCGCCGACTACGTCCTGACCACGGCCGCCCGCGAGACGACGTTCCGCTCGGGCGCGACCGCGAGCCGGATCGCCCAGCTCACGGTCATCGACTGCCTGTTCATCGGGGTCGCGCAGCGCCACATGGAGACCGCGTCCGCCGCGCTGGAAGCCACTCGCGACGCCGTCGGCGGTCACCGCCTCGGCGTGCGACCGGACGGCCGGAGGCGTCCGCGGGAAACCGGAAAGTGAGCACGAAGGAAACGGTGAGACGCATGATGACGGTGCCGAGTCAGGTGGTCCACGTCGATTCCCCGACCGAGCAGCGCAACCCCCGCACCACCGAGATCGACCGGATGTCGACCCTCGGCATCCTGACCATGATCAACGACGAGGATCGCCTGGTCCCCGATGCGGTCGCCAAGGTCCTGCCCGAGCTGGCGGACGCGGTCGATCATGCGGTGGAGGCGCTGCGCACCGGCCATCGTGTGCACTACGTCGGCGCCGGCACGTCCGGCCGGCTGGCGACGCTGGACGCGGCCGAGCTCGTGCCGACGTTCAACGTGCCGTCCGACTGGTTCGTCGCGCACCACGCGGGCGGCGATCGGGCGCTGCGCGAAGCGGTCGAGAACGCCGAAGACGACGCCGCGGCGGGCGCGGCGGAGATCTCGGCTTCGGTGCGGGCCGGCGACTTCGTGCTGGGCCTGACCGCGTCCGGCCGCACCCCGTTCGTGATCGGCGCGCTGCAGGCGGCCGCGCGGCTCGGCGCGGCGACCGGTCTGGTTTCGGGCAACGCGCGGGCGGGCAGGCCGGCCGGGGTCGACGTGTTCATCTCGGTGGACACCGGCCCGGAGGTGATCGCGGGGTCGACGCGGATGAAGGCGGGGTCGGCGCAGAAGATCCTGCTGACCGCGTTCTCCACGGCCACGATGATCAAGCTCGGCCGGACGTATTCGAACCTGATGGTCAGCCTGCGCGCGACCAACGCGAAGCTGCGTGGCCGCACGCTGCGGATCCTCAGCGAGGCGACGGGCGCGAACGAGCGGGAGGCCGCCGAAGCCCTCGCGGAGGCGAACGGTGATCTGAAGGTCGCGCTGGTGCACCTGCTGTGCGGGGTGGAGGCGGCGACGGCGGCCGACATGCTGGCCGCGAACGGCGGGCACGTGCGGGAGGCGCTGCTCGCCTGCGCGACGAGCTGAGGTCGCGCAGTCCCGGGGAGGTGCGCAGGGAGCGTCGCACTTCCCCGGAATTGCGCGACTACGAGCACGAGAGATCCTGACCGGCGGGTGTGGTCGACTGCGCACCACGCGGCGCCCCTTGACGCGACCGCCGGAGCAGCTCAGCCGGCCGCGTCGGCGATGCTCTTGGCCTCCCGGGCACCCGCTTCCAGCGCTTCACACACGAAGAGGAGCCACGAGCGCACGCCGTCGGGGCTTCCGGTCGCGAAGGCCGCCGCCGCCTCCTGGTACCGGGCGGCCCGGCGGAAGAACGCGACCTCGGGAACGCTCAGGCCCTTCGGGTCGACCCCGGTCGCCGTCATGGTCAGGCGAGCCGCGGCGCGGGCCAGCACACCGTCCGCCGTGCCGAAGGGCCGCAGGCTGAGCAGCTCGCCGTGCACGACGGCGGTCAGCACGGGGCCCGGCACCGACGTCGCGCCCGTGACCAGCTGCGTCAGCAGGTCCAGGCGGGCACCGGCGGCCGGGTCGGGGCGGCCCAGCGCGTCCTGGTCATCGACGAGATCGGCCGCGGCCAGGACGTGCATCCGGGCCAGCGCCTGCCGCGGGGCGCGGCGCCACGTGGGCAGCAGCGACTCGCTCGCCTCGGCGACCCGCAGCGCGCCGGCCAGGATCGGGTCCTTCACCTCGGCGTCGGCCGGGATTTCCGGGTCCGCGCCGTCGAGCGCGGCCGACGCCCGGGCGCCCCGGACGGACGCCTCGGCGGCGGTGGCCGAGCCGCCGCGCAGGTTCACCGGAAGCCGGTGCACGGCGAAGACCGCGTCCTGCGCCTTCTTCGCCGCTTCGGCCACGCCCTCCAGTTCGAGCAGTGGCGCCAGTGGGTCGCTCATGCGTCCAGCACCTGCCCCTCGCGCCGGATCACCGGCGGCTGCTTCGACCAGGCGAAGTTGATCCACCGGTCCGTGCGCCGCCAGACGTACTCGCACTTCACCTCTGACCAGGGCTTTTCGTACACGACCGCGCAGCGCACGTCCGCCACGTGGTCCGCGCAGAAGTCACGCACCAGCTTGAGCGTCGCGCCGGTGTCGGCGACGTCGTCGGCCACCAGGACCTTCGCGCCGGTCAGATCGACGGCGTTCGGCACCGGCGGCAGCATCACCGGCAGTTCGAGGCGCTCGCCGACGCCGGTGTAGAACTCGACGTTCATGACGTGCAGGTTCTTCACGTCGAGCGCGTAGCCGAGCGCGCCGGCGACGAACAACCCGCCGCGGGCGATGGACAGGATCACGTCCGGCTCGTAACCGCTGTCCGCTACCTGCTGGGCGAGCTCCCGGCCGGCCGAACCGAACAACTCCCAGGTGAGCTCTTCCCGCTCAGCCACTCGGACCTCCTTCGACGCGTCCCCGCGAGCATATGAGGGGGCGATCCGGGGCCCCGAACCCAGGCCGAGTGGCCGACGCCACATCCCTCGCGTGCGGTGATCGACGCGGGACGTGCCGTGAGGTGCTGCGCTCTTTCGTCGTGGGGGCTAACGTCGCTACCGTGCATCCGGCGTCAGCCAGTGATGAGTGACTTCAGGAGGCCGTGCACCATGACAGAGCAGTCCCCCGCGCTGGACAACCTGCTCACCGAGAACCGGACGTTCCCGCCGACCGACGAGTTCGCGGCGCAGGCCAACGCGAAGGCCGATTGGTACGACAAGGCCGACGCCGACCGCGAAGCGTTCTGGGCCGAGCAGGCGGAGCGGCTGCACTGGGACACCAAGTGGTCCCAGGTCCTCGACTGGTCGGGCGCGCCCTTCGCGAAGTGGTTCGTCGGCGGCAAGCTGAACGTCGCGTACAACTGCGTCGACCGGCACGTCGAGTCCGGGCACGGTGAGCAGGTCGCCATCCACTGGGTCGGCGAGCCGGGCGACACCCGCGACATCACCTACGCCCAGCTCAAGGACGAGGTGTCCAAGGCCGCGAACGCGCTGGTCTCCCTCGGCGTCACCTCCGGCGACCGGGTCGCCATCCAGCTGCCGATGATCCCCGAGGCGATCGTCGCGATGCTGGCCTGCGCGCGGCTGGGCGCGATGCACAGCGTCGTCTTCGGCGGGTTCTCCCCGGCGGCGCTGCGCTCCCGCGTCGACGACGCCGAGGCCAAGGTCGTGATCACCTCCGACGGCCAGTACCGCCGCGGCAAGGCCGCCCCGATGAAGACCAACGTCGACGAGGCCCTCGAGGGCGCCGCGAGCGTCGAGAAGGTCATCGTCGTACGCCGCACCGGCGAAGAGGTCCCGATGGGCGAGCGGGACGTGTGGTGGCACGAGCTCGTCGACGGCCAGTCCACCGAGCACACGCCGGAGGCGTTCGACTCCGAGCACCCGCTGTTCATCCTCTACACCAGCGGCACCACCGGGAAGCCGAAGGGCATCCTGCACACCTCCGGCGGCTACCTCACCCAGGTCGCCTACACCCACCACGTCGTCTTCGACCACAAGCCCGGCGAGGACGTCTACTGGTGCACGGCCGACATCGGCTGGGTGACCGGCCACTCCTACATCGTCTACGGCCCGCTGGCGAACCGCGCGACCCAGGTGGTCTACGAGGGCACCCCCAACACGCCGCACGAGGGCAGGCACTGGGAGATCATCCAGAACCACAAGGTCTCCATCTACTACACCGCGCCGACGCTGATCCGCACGTTCATGAAGTGGGGCGAGGACATCCCGGCGAAGTACGACCTCTCCAGCCTCCGCGTGCTGGGCAGCGTCGGCGAGCCGATCAACCCCGAGGCGTGGATGTGGTACCGCGAGCACATCGGCGCGGGCAAGGCGCCGGTCGTGGACACCTGGTGGCAGACCGAGACCGGCGCCATCATGATCTCGCCGCTGCCCGGTGTCACCTCGACCAAGCCCGGTTCGGCGCAGCGCCCGCTGCCCGGCATCTCGGCGAAGGTCGTCGACGACACCGCGACCGAGGTCGGCAAGGGCGGCGGCGGTTACCTGGTGCTGGACAAGCCGTGGCCGTCGATGCTGCGCGGCATCTGGGGCGACGACGAGCGCTTCCGCGACACCTACTGGTCGCGGTTCGCCGACCAGGGCTTCTACTTCGCCGGTGACGGCGCGAAGTACGACAACGACGGCGACATCTGGCTGCTCGGCCGGGTCGACGACGTCATGAACGTGTCCGGCCACCGCATCTCCACCACGGAGGTCGAGTCCGCGCTGGTCTCGCACCCGACGGTGGCCGAGGCGGCGGTGGTCGGCGCCTCCGACCCGACCACCGGGCAGGGCATCGTCGCGTTCGTGATCCTGCGCGGCTCCGCGGCCGAGGGCGGGGAAGAGGCGGTGCAGGAGCTGCGCAACCACGTGGCCAAGGAGATCGGCCCGATCGCCAAGCCGCGGCAGATCATGGTCGTGCCCGAGCTGCCGAAGACCCGTTCCGGCAAGATCATGCGCCGCCTGCTGCGCGACGTGGCCGAGAACCGCCAGATCGGCGACGTCACCACGCTGGCCGACTCCAGCGTCATGGAGCTGATCTCCAGCGGCCTGAAGTCCGGCAAGGAGGACTGACGCACGAACAAGGGCCCTGCACCTCGCGGTGCAGGGCCCTTGTCATGGGAACCCGAGGAAGAAGCGGATCAGCCGGTGACGTCCAGGTGGGCCTTCACCGGGGTCGGCTTCGGGGCCTTGCCGTTGGCGTCGGGCTTGTCGCCCGCACCCGAGCCGGCGCCGCCACCGGAGCTGGTCTTCGTCGAGGTCGGCGTGCTCGGCTTCGACGTGCTGGTGCCGGTCGGCTTGGTGGTCGGGGTCTCGCCGCCGCCGTTGTCGTCGTCGCCCGGCGCGCAGGTGACCGACGCGATGTCCAGCGTCTGCAGGTTGTCGATCTTGATGGAGATCGCGGTGACGGTGATGGAGCCGTCGTCCTTCTTGGTCTGCTTGTTCAGCACGACCGAGAGCAGGCCCGGCACGGCGACCGTGGTGTTGGTCGGCGCGGTCACGTCGAGGGTGATGTCACCGAGCTTCGCCTTGGCCAGCGAAGAGGTGCCCTTGCCGCCCTCGCACTCCGCTTCGATGGCGGTCGCGGTCAGCAGCGGCTTGCCCACGCCGAGCCCGACGTTGACGTCGGCGACGCTGGCGCGCGCCTGGCCGGCGCCCGCCGAGGCGTTGAGCAGGTTGACCTGCGCCAGGCCCGGCACGTTCAGCGAGGCCAGCGACTTCTGCTCGAAGCCCTTCTCGTCGGTGACGTACGGGCTGGGGTCGATGCCGAGGAGGCCCTTGGCGGCGATCGCGTAGGCGGAGTTGACGCCGTCCGAGGTGGTCGTGGTCGCACCGGCGGCGGGCGCGAGCAGCACCGAGGTGGCGAGCGCGGTCGCGAGCACGCCGACGCCGCCGGCCACAGCCTTCTTTCTGGACAAGGAATTCCCTTTCGTGAAATGGAAATGCGAAATGAAGCCGGCGGCCCCCCGTAGCGCATTCCGGCCACCGGCGAAGCGGGGAAGAAGCTCAGTTCGTCACGTGATGTTCACGATCGTGCCGAGCGGCAGTTCGACCAGCGCGTCGAGCGCCTCCGCGGGCACCCGGATGCAGCCGTCGCTGTTCGCCTGGCCGACGAAGCTGTTGTTGGGCCAGGTGTGCAAGCCCACCGTGCCCGGACCGCCGCCGAAGGTCTCCAGCGAATCGGAGTGGTAGCTCAGCGGCAGCACGATCGGGCTGTAGGTGTTCTTCGTTTCCTCGATCGAGGCGATGATGTAAGCACGCCCCGCCGGGGTCGGGTGTTCGGCCTTGCCGGTGCCGATCGTCCACTTGCCGATCGACTTGCCGCTCTCCAGGATCTCCAGGCTGAACGCGGCACGGTCCACATTGACCACGTAGTCGTTCTGCGCGGATTCGGCGGCGCCCTCGCTCAGGTGCACCCAGCCGGACGCGGCGTTCGGCCGGGTCGGCAGCAGGACGTGCACCCAGTCGCCCTGCTCCGCGATCACCGGCACCCACGTCGGCGATCCCATTTGGATGGACGGCAGCTTCGCGATCGCTTTGCCGCCAACGGAGTCGTACACGACCATGTCGGCCTTGGGGTGGATCACGCGGCCCGCCGTCGCGCCACCGGAGGGCTGCGGGTCGAGCGGGGCGTTCGCGACCGTGGCGAACGTGGTCGCCTCCGGCAGCTGGGTCAGGTCTTCCTGGCTGACCGCGGCCGGCTTCACGCCGTCCTCGTCGCCACCGGAGCACGCCCCGGTGAGCAGTGCCAGGGTCGAGACTCCGGCCACGGCGAGGAGCCGGACCGGGAGCCGTCCGCGGCGCGCAGAACCCGTCTGCGTGCGCGAGCTGCACGTCATGCGCATTACCACAATCCTTGAGGACCTACATCGGACAAGAATTCACCAAGGCGGTCTCCCCCGAAGACATGCGGCACCGCAGGTGCGCCTTGGGCCTTATTGCTATCAGGACCCCCCTAGGTGATCAAACTCCCGGGTGACGGGGGTCGATTAGGGAGAGCAGGGCAAATGCTGCATTTGCCGAGGTCGCGCGAAAAACGAGATACACCCGATCGGGTACAGATAAGTAACGCCCACTTCGACTTGCCCCCATCGAGCGACATCGCTTCCTCACCCTGGCGGGTGATGGCGGCAGCGTATCGGTCCCTCCGGACGCGACGCCCCGGGGGTACACGGAAGTAGGTCGCGCGGGACAATCGCCGAGCCCACCCCAGCGAGCGGCTATCGAACGCCTGTTCTAGAATTCGGGCCGACGTAGCCGGACCCCACGAGAGGGAGACCGCAGCACCGATGAGCTTGGACACCACGACCACCCCGCAGGAGCAGGACACCCCCGTCACGCCGGCGCCGGTCACGGACGACTCCGCAGCCGCTCCCGCTCCCGCCGCCCCCTCCGCCGAAAGCGAGGAAGCCAAGCCCAAGCGCGGCCGCCCGAAGGCCTCCGCCGCGAAGAAGACCCGCACCGTCGAGCTCACGCTCACCGTCACCGGCACCGCCGACGGTGAGTGGCAGGCTGAGCTCAAGCACGGCTCGAAGTGGGTCGCGCAGGGGCTGAAGATCCCGGCCTCCGCCGTGTCCCGCGCGGCCAAGGAGCTGCACGAGGACCTGTCGACGCCGATCGACGAGGTGATCAACGCCGCCGTCGAGCAGCAGAAGGCCAAGGTCGCCGCGTTGGAGGCCGAGCTGGAGCAGGCCAGGCAGGCCCTCGCCGAGCTCGACGCCTGACTTCGGCCGCCGGAACCGATCGCCCTCGCGCGATCCCGAGACCCGCCGGGGCGGATGTCCATCGATCAGGCATCCGCCCCGGCGTTCTTTTCCCATCCGCCACTTTCCGCGTACCATCTGTATACAACGTGTATGGAGGGGAGCCCCGGATGCCGGCGACGAGCAAGCCCGCCCAGTCCGGGCGGGCGAAGGCCTACGACTACCTGAAGAACACCGTGCTGGCCGACCCCGACGCCGAGGGCGGCTTCATCAGCGAACAGGAGGTCGCCGAGCGCGTCGGCGTCTCCCGCACCCCCGTACGCGAGGCGTTGCTGCAGCTCGCGGCCGAGGAACTGGTGCAGCTCGTGCCCAACCGGGGCGCGTACATCGCGCCGCTGACCGGGCGCGACCTGCGGGACCTCGTCGAACTGCGCGGACTGCTCGAACGGTTCGCGGCCGAACGGGTCATGGCGGACGGGACCGTGCCGTGGCGGGCCATGCAGAAGGTCCTCGAACAGCAGGAGCGATGCGACGACCCGGCGTCGGCCAAGGAGTTCATCGAACTCGACGCGCACTTCCACACGCTGCTCGTCGAGGCCGCGGGCAACTCGATGCTGAGCCGGACCTACACCGCGCTCCGAGCCCGGCAGGTGCGTGCCGGGCTCGTCGCGCTGCGGCGGTCAGGCACCCGGCACGCGGAGGTCATCCACGAGCACCAGGCCATCGTGACCGCACTGGCCAACGGTGAGGTCGAGGCGGCGCTGGCCGCCATCGACGACCACCACGCCCAGACGTTGAAGCATCAGCTGACGACCACCTGAGTCTCGGCGCGGGCCTCCCGCGCGAGCGCGATGCCGACGATGCTGACCACCGCGGTCACCACGACGTACAGCGCGAGCGCGACCCAGCTGTCGAAACCGGCCAGCAGCGAGGTGAACAGCAGCGGCGCGATGGCGCCGCCGATCACGCCGGCGAGCGTGTAGGCCAGCGAGCTGCCGGTGTAGCGCAGGCGCTCGGTGAACTGCTCGGTGATCAGCGCGGCCTGCGGCCCGTACAGCGCGGCGTGGATGACGAGCGCGATCACGATGCCGACCAGCAGCAGGCCGAACGAGCGGCCGGACACCAGCGGGAAGAACACGAACGGCCAGATCGCCGCGGCGATGGTCGCGAAGAGGTAGAGCTTGCGGCGGTTCATGCGGTCCGACAGGGCGCCGAACGCCGGCATCAGGACGAGCTGGCCGGCCGACCCGATCATCACCGCCGTCAGGCCCTGGCTGCGGGACATGCCCAGCTCCTGGGTCATGTAGGTCAGCACGAAGACGGTGAACAGCGCGTACAGCACGTCGGGGCAGACGCGGACGAAGATCGCGGCCAGCAGGGCCCGGCGCTCGTACTTGAAGACCTCGGAGATCGGCGCGCTGGGTCGCTCACCGCTCTCCGCGATGCGCTTGAAGACCGGGGTCTCCTCCAGCTTGAGCCGGATCCACAGGCCGAAGGCGACGAGCACGGCGGACAGCAGGAACGCCACGCGCCAGCCCCACGAGTCGAACTGCTCCTCGGTCAGCAGCAGGGCCAGCAGCGCGAGCACACCGTTGGCGAGCAGGTTGCCGGCAGGTGGGCCGACCTGGGCGGCGGAGGCCCAGAACCCGCGCTTCTTCGGATCGCCGAACTCGCTGGACAGCAGCACCGCGCCGCCCCACTCGCCGCCGATGCCGACGCCCTGTGCGAAGCGCAGCAGGACCAGCAGCACCGCCGCCGTGCCGCCGATCGCGGAGTGGGTCGGCAGGACGCCGATGAGGAAGGTGGCGATGCCGGTGAGCAGCAGCGTGATCACCAGGACTCGCTTGCGGCCGAGCACGTCGCCGAGACGGCCGAAGACGAACCCGCCGAGCGGACGGGAGAGGTAACCGACGGCGTAGGTGGAGAACGCGGCCATCGTGCTGACCAGCGGGTCGCCTGCCGGGAAGAACTGGTGTCCGAACACGGTGGCCGCGGCCACCGAGTAGGCCGCGAAGTCGTACCACTCCAGCGACGTGCCGGACAGGCTGGCCAGGAAGGCACGCCGTAGCGACGCCCTGTCCACGGTCGGCGTTACCGAGGTCATTGCTCACATCCTGATCTATTCGGTGCCACGATGCTGTAATACTCGTTGTATACAACCTGCATGCGCAACCCCTCGCAGGTAAGAACTGGGTTACCCGAAATTACGGAGGACGACATGCCGACGCTGAGCTTCGACCTGCCCGACGGCACGACGGTGACCACTCCGGTGACGACCCTGCTGAACGCCGGGTACGCGGGCCGCGACCAGGCGGACGTCGCCGCGCACGTCGCCGAGCTGGCCGAGCTGGGCGTGCCGGCGCCGAAGGTCACGCCGGCGCTGTACCCGGTCGCCCCGTACCTGGCCGCCCAGACCGACGAGGTGCCCGCCCAGCACGACCGCACGTCCGGCGAGGCGGAGTGGGCGCTGGTGATCACCGCCGAGGGGGTGCTGCTCACCGTCGCGTGCGACCACACCGACCGGGAGCTCGAGGTGCACGGCGTGGCGTGGAGCAAGAACGCGGCGCCGGACGTGCTGGGGCGCAAGGCGTGGCGGCTGGACGACGTGGCGGACCGGCTGGACTCGCTGACGCTGCGCGGCTGGGCCGACGGGCAGCTGATCCAGGACGGCACGCTTGCCGAGCTGCTGACGCCGCAGCACTGGCTCGACGTGCTGCGCGAGCGCGGCCTGTACGAGCCGGGGGTCGTGCTGATCTCCGGGACCATCCCGATGGTGCCGGGGGTGAACCAGTTCGCCGGCGAATGGCGGGTCGAACTGGGCGACCCGGCGACCGGCAACACGATCGAGGCGGCCTACCGCGTCCGACGGCTGCCGGAGGCGATCGGCTGACCCTCGTGGGCTCGCAGCCGAAAACCGCAGTGGGGAGGTCCCTGCGCGGGTGACTGCACGGCGGTCACCGGAGGCCATCGCCCAGCGGCAGCTGCTGTGCCCGCGGAGCGGGCATGCCTGGGAGGGTGGGCGGAGTCCTGCCACCCGCCGGGGGTAGAGGCGCGGGGTTACCCGCGGCCACCACCCGACAGGGGCTACCGCCCCGGCGCAGCGGGCACATCCAGCGAGCGTCGCCGAGCCAGGGCCTCAGCGCAGGCAAGTCCCGGCGCGGGCAGGGGTGCGCCGGGGCGCCTGGGCGGAGGGGCGCTGAGGCGCCTGGTGTTGGGGCGCCGGGCGTTGGGGCACTGAGGCGCCGGGCATTGGGTGTCAGCTCAACCGCGCAGCCTCGTGTTCAGTCGTGCGGCTTGGCGGGTCAGGTGGTCGCGCTCGGCGAGGTTCGTGGCCTTCGCGGCGGCCTCCGCGTACAGCCGGGCGGCGCTCGCCAGGTCACCATCGCGTTCGTGCAGGTACGCCGATACCGCGGCGTACCTCGGCAGTCCTTCGTCCAGCGACGCGAGTTCCGCCAGGCCCGCGCGGGGGCCGTCCGCCTCGCCGACCGCCACCGCGCGGTTCAGGCGCACCACCGGGCTGTCCGTCAACCGCACCAGCTCGTCGTACCACTCGACGATCTGCACCCAGTCGGTCTCCTCCGCGGTGGGCGCGTCGGCGTGCAGGGCGGCGATCGCGGCCTGCGCCTGGAACTCGCCGAGCCGGTCACGGGCCAGCGCCGCCTGCAGGATCTCCACGCCCTCCGCGATCAAGCGGGTGTCCCACCGGCCGCGGTCCTGCTCGGCGAGCGGCACCAGGCTGCCGTCGGGCGCGGTCCGGCTCGCGCGCCGGGCGTGGTGCAGCAGCATCAGGGCGAGCAGCCCGGCCACCTCGGGGTGGTCGATCACCGCCGCGAGCTGGCGAGTCAGCCGGATCGCCTCGGCCGCCAGGTCGACGTCACCGGAGTACCCCTCGTTGAACACCAGGTAGAGCACGCGCAGCACGGTGGCGACGTCGCCGGGCTGGTCGAAGCGCACCCCGGAGACCGTCCGCTTGGCGCGACTGATGCGCTGCGCCATCGTCGCCTCCGGCACCAGGTACGCGGCGGCGATCTGCCGGGTGGTCAGGCCGCCGACCGCGCGCAACGTGAGCGCGACCGCGGAAGACGGGCTCAGCGACGGGTGCGCGCACAGGAAGTACAGCTGGAGCGTGTCGTCCACGCCGACGGCCTGCCCGGGCTCCGGCTCCTCGTCGACGAGGTCCTCACGACGGCGCCGGGCCACGTCCGCCCTGGTCGCGTCGAGGAACTTCCGCCAGGCGACGGTGACCAGCCAGCCCTTCGGATCGCGCGGCGGGTCAGCGGGCCACACACGCAACGCCTCGACCAGCGCCTCCTGCACCGCGTCCTCGGCCGCCGCGAAGTCGGCTCCGCGGCGGACGAGGATCGCGAGCACAGTCGGGGTGAGACCACGGAGCAGGGCCTCGTCCACCGCGAGGCTCATTCCGTGACGGTGGGCGGCTCGGCGAGGAAGGGGCGCAGCTCGAGCCATTCGTGGATCGGCTTCCCGCCCGCGCCGGGCGCGGCCGACAGTTCCCCGGCCAGCTCGACCGCACGCTCGTGGCTGTCCACGTCGATCACCATCCAGCCCGCGATCAGGTCCTTCGTCTCCGGGAACGGGCCATCGGTCACCGGCGGACGACCCTCCCCGTCGTAGCGCACCCACGTCCCCTCCGGCGCCAGCGCCTGACCGTCGACGAACTCACCGGTCTCCTCCAACCGGGCCGCGAAATCCCGCATGTACTGCACGTGCGCGGTGACCTCCTCCGGCGTCCACTGGTCCATCGGCACGTCGTTGACCGCCGCCGGAGCGCCCCGGTAGTGCTTGAGCAGCAGGTACTTGGCCATGATCTTCTCCTCGATGTGGTGCGGCCCATTCTGGCCGCGTTCGCACCGGAGACGGAGCCGATCACGGGTTCTCGACACCGACGCGCGAACTTTTTTACCGGCGGACCGCTGCGGTTTAGGCAAGACTCAGCTAATGCGGGAAACCGGCCCCGGGGTGCTTCAATGACCACGTGACCGAGACGAAGGACGCCGCCGAGGCGCACGCGCACGAACCCCACGGCGAGAGACTGGGCAGCAGGCTGAACTGGCTGCGCGCCGGGGTTCTCGGGGCGAACGACGGGATCGTGTCGGTCGCCGGGCTCGTGGTCGGCGTCGCAGGCGCGACCACCGACCACGGCGCCATTCTGATGGCCGGAATAGCCGGGCTGGTCGCGGGCGCGCTTTCCATGGCGGGCGGGGAATACGTCTCGGTGAGCACCCAGCGGGACACCGAACAGGCCGCGCTCAAGCTGGAGAAACAAGAACTGAAGACGATGCCGGAGGCCGAGGAGCGGGAGCTCGCCGACATCTACGAGGACAAGGGCCTGTCCCGGGAGCTCGCCGAGCAGGTGGCCCGCGAGCTGTCGCGGAAGGACGCGCTCGCCGCCCACGCCGAGGCCGAGCTCGGCATCGATCCCGACGAGCTGACCAACCCGTGGCAGGCCGCGTGGGCGTCGTTCGTGTCGTTCTCCATCGGCGCGCTCATCCCGCTGCTGGCGATCGCGCTGCCGCCCACGTCGTGGCGGGTGTGGACGTGCGCGATCGCCGTCGTCGCGGGCCTCGCGCTGACCGGGTACACCAGCGCCCGGCTCGGCAGCGCCGGGCCGGGCCGGGCGGTGGCGCGCAACGTGGGCGTCGGCGCGCTGACCATGCTGGTCACCTACTACGTCGGCACGCTGTTCGGCATCACCGCCGGCTAGCGCGGTACGCGGTAGCGGATGTGGGTTGCCTCGGGCGTGTCGATCACCTCGAGGATCTCCAGCTCGACCCGCGCGGGCAGTACGTCGAACAGCCTGCGGCCGCCGCCGAACAGCACGGGGATCTGGTGGATCTGCACCTCGTCCAGCACGCCCGCCTCGATCGCCCGCTGCCCGGTGTACGCGCCGATGACGTGCACGCGGCGGTCGCCGGCGGCGGCCTTCGCCCGTGCCATCGCCTCGACGATGCCGTCCACGTAGGTCACCAGCGGGTAACCGGCCACCTCCGGGCCGGGCGGCCGGTGGCTGGGCACGAAGATCGGGATGCCCATGCCCCCGTGGTCGCCACCCCAGTGGTCGACCTGCTCCGCGGTCCGCCGCCCGCTGACGACCGCGCCGGCCGCGCCGATCCGGTCCATCAGCTCGGCACTCGGGCCGGATTGGCGCGGTTGGAAGTCCGGGGTGAACGCCCATTCATGCAGGCGCATGAAGCCGTCGCCGCCGGGGTTTCCCGGTCCGTCGTTCGGGCCCGCTACGTAGCCGTCGAGCGACATCGACATGTCGAGCACTGCTGTGGCCATCTCAGCTCCCTGGTCGTCTCGTTCCGTCCGTTGCTGTGACGTCGAACGACACCGGACGGATTCGACCGGCTAGCGCACGCCCGACATCAGTTTTCGCACGAACGGGCTGATCAGCGCCAGCACCACACCGATCACGACGGCGACCCCGCCGACGATGCCGAAGTACGACGCCTCGTGGTCGGTGCCGTAGTACTCGGCCAGCGAGCCGGACAGCGCGGTGCCCAGCGAGACCGACAGGAAGTTCAACGCGACCATCTGCGTGCGGAACGCGTCCGGCGCCAGCTTCGTCGACAGGGACAGGCCGACCGGCGACAGCATCAGCTCCGCGACGGTGAACACCAGCAGGATCCCGACCAGCGCGAGCAGCGGCGTGCTGTTTCCGGCGCCGCCGGCGAAGAACAGGAAAAGCAGGAACGCCACACCCATCACGGACGTGCCGAGCGCGAACTTGATCGGCGTCGACGGCTGACGCGAGCCCAGCTTGATCCAGAGCGCGGCCATCACGGGCGCGAGCAGCAGGATGAACACCGGGTTGATCGACTGCACCCAGCTCACCGGCATCTCCCAGCCGAACAGGTCGCGGTCCAGCCGCTGGTCCGAGTACACCGCGACCACCGTGAACTGCTGCTGGTAGAGCGCGAAGAACGCGGCGCTGGCGATGAACATCGGGATGAACGACAGCACCCGCCGCCGCTCGATGGCGGTGATCTTGCTGCTGGTCAGGATCACCGCGAAGTAGACGACCGACGCGATGCCGACGATCCACACGACCACGTCGGACAGGTTGGCCGCGGTGACGATCCCGCTCAGCACGGCCGCCACGATGACGGCGACCAGCACCAGCAGCACCCCGCCGACCGCGGGCCGCCGCTGCGCGGGCAGCGGGTTGGGCACCTCGCGGGCGGTGTCGGGCAGGTTGCGCCGGAAGACCGTGTACTGGGTCAGGCCGATCGCCATGCCGATCGCGGCGAGCCCGAACCCGAGGTGGAAGCCGACCTCGCTCTGCGCCAGCCCGGTGAGCAGCGGGCCGACGAACCCGCCCAGGTTGACGCCCATGTAGAAGATCGTGAAGCCGGCGTCGCGCCGCTCATCCTTCTCGCCGTAGAGCGTGCCGACGACCGCGGTGGCGTTGCCCTTCAACCCGCCGCTGCCGATTGCGACGCACACCAGGCCGACGCCGATCCCCAGGAAACCGGGCAGGAACGCGAGGCTGATGTGCCCGATCATGATCAGCACGGCGCTGTAGAACAGCGTGCGCTCGGACCCCAGCAGGCGGTCGGCGACCCAGGCGCCCACGATCGTGGACAGGTACACCAGACCGCCGTAGGCCCCGACGATGCTGGTGGCGGTGGCCTCCGGCATCGCGAGGCCGCCCTCGGCGACCGAGTAGTAGAGGTAGATCGGCAGGATGCCGAGCATCCCGTAGTACGAGAAGCGTTCCCACATCTCGACGCCGAACAGGTTCGCGAGCCCGATCGGGTGCCCGAAGAACCGGGTGTCGCGCTTCGCCTCGGTGGAGGTCGTCACTGCCCCGCCCTTTTAAGGTCTAGACAACGTTGGCGAGTGACATGCTACGACTCCTGTTGGGCATCATGTTACCGGCCCGTAAGGTACGATGGTTAACGGTGCGCCGGGAAGTCTGGTCGGCAAGACTCGGTCCGACCGATCCCGGAGGAGCCTGCAGTGGGCCAGCCGCGCCGCCCCGCCAGCGAATTCGTGCGTTACCTGCGCACCGAAACCACCGGCGGGATGATCCTGCTCGCCGCCACCGCCATAGCCCTGATCTGGGCGAACTCGCCGATCGGCGAGTCCTACCGGGTGGTGCGCGACTTCCACGTCGGCCCGCACCTGCTGCACCTGAACCTGTCGATCGGCGACTGGGCCAAGGACGGCCTGCTCGCGCTGTTCTTCTTCGTCGCCGGGCTCGAGCTCAAGCGCGAGCTGGTCGTCGGCGAGTTGTCGCAGCTCAAGAAGGCCGTGCTGCCGATCATCGCCGCCGTCGGCGGCATGATCGTCCCCGCCGTGGTCGCCCTGCTCGTCGGCGACGGCGCGGAGGGCATGGAGCGCGCGTGGGCGATCCCGACCGCGACCGACATCGCGTTCGCGCTGGGTGTGCTCGCCCTCACCGCGTCGAACCTGCCGAGCAGCGCGCGCGTGTTCCTGCTGTCGCTGGCGGTCGTCGACGACCTGGGCGCGATCATCCTCATCGCCGTGTTGTTCACCACGTCCTTCAACCTGGTCGCCGCGCTGGTCGCGGTCGCCGCGCTCGCGCTGTACGCGTTCCTGCAGCACAAGCGGGTGCGGGCGTGGTGGATCTACGTGCCGCTCGCGGTCGTCGTGTGGGTCGCGGTGCACTCGGCCGGCGTGCACGCCACGATCGCCGGCGTCGCGCTCGGCCTGCTCACCCGCGTGCGGCCGGACCCGGACGAGGAGCACGCGCCCGCGATCCGGCTGGAACACCGGCTGCAGCCGTGGTCGGCGGCGGTCGCCGTGCCGGTGTTCGCGCTGTTCGCCGCCGGTATCGCGGTCAGCGGCGACTCGCTCGGCCGCGTCTTCACCGAGGCCGTGCCGCTCGCGGTGTTCCTCGGGCTGGTGGTCGGGAAGGCGGTCGGGATCTTCGGCGCCTGCTTCGCGGCGGTGAAGCTGCGGCTCGCGGAGAAGCCGCGCGGGGTCGGCTGGCGGGACATCGCGGCGTTGTCGCTGCTCGGCGGCGTCGGGTTCACGGTGTCGCTGCTGATCGCGGACCTCGCGCTGGACGGCGAAACGAGTGACCTGGCCCGCACGGCGGTGCTGCTGGCCTCCGCCGTGTGCTCGCTGACCGGCGCGGCGGTGCTGCTGCGGCGCAACAAGGTACACGCCGCAGCGGAGGACTAACCGCGCCCCGTGCTGGGTCTTCTGGCACGATGACCCCCGTGAGCAGCCAGGAGCACGAACGCAACGGTCGGGATGCCCACGGGGCCGTGCCCTACATCCCACTGAGCCCGGAGGCCGAGTCCACGTCCGACGGCCAGTCGATCGGCAGCCTTGTCAGCCAGGCCACCCAGCACCTGTCCACGCTGGTCAGGGCCGAGGTCGAGCTGGCGAAGTCCGAGGTGATGGGCGAGGTCAAGAAGGGCGCCAAGGGCAGCGTCTTCTTCATCGTCGCCGGGGTGATCGGGCTCTACAGCTCGTTCTTCTTCTTTTTCTTCCTCGGCGAGCTGCTGTCCGAGTGGCTCAAGCGGTGGGCCGCGTTCGGCATCGTGTTCCTGCTGATGCTGCTGGTCGCGGGGCTGTTCGGCCTCCTCGGCTACCGCAAGGTCAAGAAGATCCGGGCGCCGGAGCGCACCATCACCAGCGTCAAGGACACGGCCGCGGCCCTCAAGCCGCGCCGGGACACCGTCCCCGAACACAGCTGAACCGCTCAGGCGCGACCGTGACGCCGCCCGACCCGTCCATCGTCCGGATCGACGGGCCGTGGGCGCACCGCGACGTGTCCGCGAACGGCATCCGGCTGCACGTCGCCGAGGCCGGGCACGGGCCGCTGGTGTTGTTCCTGCACGGCTTCGGGCAGTTCTGGTGGACCTGGCGGCACCAGCTCACCGCCCTCGCCGACGCGGGTTACCACGCGGTCGCGGCCGACCTGCGCGGCTACGGCGATTCGGACAAACCCCCTCGCGGCTACGACGCGTGGACGCTCGCCGGTGACGTCGCAGGCCTGGTCCGCGCGCTCGGCGAACGGCAGGCGCACCTGGTCGGGCACGCGTGGGGCGGGCTGCTGGCCTGGACGGCGGCCGCGCTGCACCCGCGGGTCGTGGCTTCCGTGACCGTGCTGGGCGGCGCGCACCCGATGGCCCTGCGCAGCGCGATCGGCCGTACCGCGTTCCGGCGCAAGGGGTCCAACCAGACGCGGGCCCTGGCACACCTGTTCCGCTTCCAGGTGCCGATGGCGCCCGAGCGGTGGCTCACCGAGGACGACGGCGCGAACCTGGAGGGCCTGCTGCGCGCCTGGTCCGGCCCACGGTGGACGGCGACGCGCGACTTCGACACCAGCGCCGCGATGTTCCGCGAAGCGGTCCGGATCCCTGGTGTCGCGCACAGCGCGCTGGAGTACTACCGGTGGGCGTTCCGGGCCCAGTTCCGCGGCGAAGGACGCCGGTTCGCGAGCGCGGTGGGCACGCGCGTGGCGGCGCCGGTGCTGCAGATCCACGGTGCCGCGGACCCGTGCGTGCTGCCGGAGACCGCCAGGGCGTCCGCCCCGTGGCGCGGCCCGCACTCCGCTCTGGAGGAGCTGCCGGACATCGGTCACTTCCCGCAGCTGGAGGCACCCGCCGAGACCACCAAGGCGCTGCTGGACTTCCTGGCGAAGGCCTGACGCCGGGACCTGCGCGGCCGGGAGCGTGGAACTCGCGGGGCGGTCAGGCGGCGCAGGCTCCGGTGGAGACCCGGGCGCTCAGCGACGGCGCGGACTCGATCACCGGGCGCACCTGGTTGCCGGTCAGCGTGAAGCCGGTGTCGGCGTCCTCGACGGACGCCCCGAACACCACCCCGACGACCTGGCCCTGCGGGTCGACCAGCGGGCCGCCCGAGTTGCCGCTGCGCACCTGCGCCCGCACGGTGTACACGTCGCGGCGCACGGTGCGGGAGTCGTAGATGTCCGGGCCCTGCAATGTGATCTGGTTGCGGATGCGGGCCGGCGTCGCGCGGTACGGGCCGTCCAGCGGGTAGCCGAGGACGATCGCGCTGTCGCCCGCCTTCGCCGCCTCCGGCGCCAGGCGCAGCGGCGTCGCGTCCAGGCGGGGCACCGCGAGCACCGCGACGTCCACCTCGGGGTCGAAGTACACGACCCGCGCGGGCAGCCGCCCTGCCGACGTCTCGACCGCCGTCGTCTCCGTGCCCGCCACCACGTGCGCGTTCGTCATCACCCGCTGCGGCGCGATCACGAACCCGCTGCCCTCCAGCGTGCGCGAGCACGACTCGGCCGTGCCGCGGATCTTCAGCACGCTGCCGCGCAACTGCTGCACCACGGCGCTGTCCTGGAGCGTCGTGTCCGGCGGCGCGGTGTCGTTGATCTGCGTCTTCTGGAACGGGTCCACAATGGACGGGAACCCGGAGACGTCGAGCAGTTTCCGCAGCTCGCTGGGCAGGCCCTCGGCGGCGGGCGGCATCGCCTTGTCGACCGTGCCGAGCACCGTCGAGTTGTTGATCGCCCGTGCCAGCCCGGGCAGCGCCGCGACGCCGGTCAGCGGCACCGCGATCAGCCACGCCACCACGAACACCACGACGGCCTGCACGATCGCGCCCAGCGTCTGGTCGATGCCGGTCAGCTTGTCGGTGTTGAACCGCCGCTTGACCGCGTACTTGAACCGACGGCCCAGCCACACGCCGAGCGTCTCACCGAGCGCGACCAGGAACACCACGGTCGCGACCGCGAAGGCGACCTTGGCGGCCGGGTTCTCGAACAACTCGACGACCCACGGCGCGATGCGGATGCCCAGGATCGCCCCGCCGATCACGCCGACCAGCGCGGGCAACGCGATCACCACGCCCTGGCGCGCGCCGGAGACAGCCGCCACCAGCGCCAGCAGAATGACCAGGACGTCGACCCAGTTCACCGCGTCTCCTCAGTCGGTCGCGAGCAGATGATCGCGCAACGCTACGTCAAGATCCCGAACGTCGCCGCGATCCCACTCACGTGCCCAGCCGCCCAGTTCGAGCAGGACGGTCAGCAGCCCCGCGGTGAACCCCCACACGAACAGGCCGTTCACGGTGAAAGCCGGGCCCTTGTAGGTGGTCCCGGGCCGGCGCACCTGGAACCGGTTCGCCGGATCGGCCAGGTCGGCCAGCGGCACCCTCGCCACGGCCGCCGTCTCCCCCGGGTCGACGGCGTGCACCGGCGACGGCGCGTGCCAATGGGCGAGCACCGGCGTCACGGCGAACTTGGACACCGGGATGAACAGCTCCGGCAGGATCGCGACCGGCCGCACGCCGGCCGGGTCGACGCCGGTCTCCTCCTCGGCCTCACGCAGGGCGGTGGCGACCGCGTCGGCGTCCTCCGGGTCGGCACCGCCGCCCGGGAAAGCCACCTGGCCCGCGTGCGAACCGAGCGTGTCCGCGCGGCGCAGCAGCAGCACGTCCGGCCCCCGCTCGCCGTGGCCGAACAGGATCAGCACGGACGCGGCGCGCGTCAACTCGTCCTCGGGCGGGGTGAAGCGGGTGAACGCGGTCGAGTCGAGCTTCCCGCTGATTTCGACCAGCGGGCGCAACCAGTCCGGCACCGACGCCGGATCGACGAGCGGTCCCTTCACGACAGCCTCCGCACGACCTCGCGCACCTGCTCAGGATCAGTGAACGTGGGTGGGCTCTCGATGAAGCGGACCTCCCCCGCGGCGGTGACCAGGTAGGACGCCGGCAGCGCCGGGCGCACCTTGAGCGCGCTGCGCACCGGGCCGCTCCCGCCGTCGCCGTCGAACACGGTCGGCAGCCGCACCCCGAGATCGGCCAGGAGCTCCAGCCCGTCGTCCGGCTTGCTCTGCACCTGCACCGTGAGGACCCGCACCGCGCCAGGCTCGCTCGCGTACCGCTGGAGCACGGGCAGCTCGGTCCGGCACGGCTCGCACCAGGTGGCCCACACGTTGACCAGCGTCACCTGGCCGGCGAGCGCGCTGCCCAGGTCGACGGTGGTCCCGTCGCCGAGGCATTCGGCGCGCACGCCGGCGAGCTGGGCGACCTCGCCGGCGCCGGACGGGCACGGCGCCAGCGCGGCGGCGGCCCTGGCCGCCGTCAGGTCCGGGCCCACGACCGGGCTGTCCGAGCGGACCTGCGGCAGCACCGCGACGATCACCGCGAGCACCAGCACCCCGGCGACGAGCGCCCACCTGGTCGCCGTCGTCACTGCTTGGTCACCATCGCGAGCAGGTGGTCCCGCTCCGGGCCCTTGACCAGCTTCGCGGCCTCCTCGAACCCGGTCGGGCCCGCGCCGTAGGAGGGGCAGTCGCGGGCCAGCGGGCACGCGCCGCAGGCCGGTTTGCGCGCGTGGCAGACGCGGCGGCCGTGGAAGATCACCCGGTGCGAGAGCATCGTCCACTCCTTGCGGGGGATCAGCTCGCCGACCTCGTGCTCGACCTTGACCGGGTCCTCCTCCGCGGTCCAGCCCCAACGGCGCACCAGGCGGCCGAAGTGGGTGTCCACCGTGATCCCCGGCACGTCGAAGGCGTTGCCGAGCACGACGTTCGCGGTCTTGCGCCCGACGCCGGGCAGCGTGACCAGGTCCGCCAGCTTGCGCGGCACCTCGCCGTCGAACCGCTCGACCAGCGCGGCGCCGAGGCCCATCAGCGAGTTCGTCTTCGCGCGGAAGAAGCCGGTGGGCCGGATCAGCTCCTCCAGCTCGGTGCGGTCCGCGCCCGCGTAGTCGGCGGCCGTGCGGTAGCGCGCGAACAGGGCGGGGGTCACCTCGTTGACCCGCACGTCCGTGGTCTGCGCCGACAGCACGACCGCGATCAGCAACTCCAGCGGTGTGGTGAAGTCGAGTTCGCAGTGCGCGTCCGGATACGCGTCGGTGAGGCAACGAAGCATCCGGCGTGCGCGTCTCACGAGTGCGAGGCGGCTCTCCGTGCCCTTGCGAGGGCTGACATGAGACGCATTCGGCACGCCGCTAGCCTACGGAAGCCGACACGCCGGACCCCTGACACCACCCCCGAACCCGTGATGAGCGAGGATCAGAACCGATGACTGTCTGGTTCGTAGTAGCGGTGCCACTCGTGATGATGTTCTTCGCTCTGGCGATGGAACGGGTGGAGAACCGGCTGCGCCACGTCGCGGTCCAGGAGGAAGAGGTCGAGGAGTTCCTGGAGCAGGCCCGGCCGAACGAGGTCAGGGCGCTGTACGGGCACGGGATCGGCCGCGCGCTGGAGCTGTTCCGGCTGCGCCGCCTCGGTGGTCGCGCGGCCAAGACGCGCCCGCGCAAGAGCCGCGGCTGAGGCCCGCTGACCTCGACCGATTCAGCGAGGATCAGTCCCGCGCGCCTCCCACCACCACCCTCAACGGACGCGCTGCGCGCGACGGTTAGGCTGTCTCTTCGGAGCGAGATCGCCCTCGCCCGGCCGGGCGGTGATCGGTCTGTCCTCGGCGTGCCCTGAGGCGATCTCGTCCGAACGGCCTAGACTGCACGCAAGTGATCGGCGACACGCCCCGGCTCGCGGGAACACGGTCGCCACCGACGAGGAGGCACGAGGTGGACGAGACCCTGGCCCGGGCGGGCATCTTCCAGGGGGTGGAGCCGGCCGCGGCTGAGGCGCTCGCCCAGACCCTGGAGACCGTGGAGTTCCCGCGGGGTCATGTGATCTTCTCCGAGGGTGAGCCCGGCGACAAGCTGTACATCATCCTGTCCGGCAAGGTGAAGATCGGCCGCAAGTCGGCGGACGGCCGGGAGAACCTGCTGTGGATCGCGGGCCCCTCGGACATGTTCGGCGAGCTGTCGATCTTCGACCCGGGCCCGCGCACCTCGACCGCGACGACGGTCACCGAGGTGCGGGCGGTGTCGATGGACCGGCCGTCGCTGCGGAAGTGGATCGCGAACCGGCCGGAGATCGCCGAGCAGCTGCTGCGGGTCATCGCCCGCAGGCTGCGCCGGACGAACAACATGGTCGCCGAGCTGATCTTCACCGACGTCCCCGGCCGCGTGGCGCGCGCGCTGCTGCAGCTGGCGCAGCGGTTCGGCAGCCAGGAGGCCGGCATCCTGCGGGTCACGCACGACCTGACGCAGGAGGAGATCGCCCAGTACGTCGGTGCCTCGCGGGAGACCGTGAACAAGGCGCTGGCCGACTTCGCGCACCGCGGCTGGCTGCGGCTGGAAGGCAAGTCGGTGCTGATCCTGGACCCGGAGCGCCTGGCCCGCCGCGCTCGCTGACACCAGCAAAAACAAAAGAACCGGGCGCCACCCCCGACGTGGCGCACCGGTTCTTTTGCTTTTCGCGCGGGCCATCCCCCGACAGACCGCGCTCCCCGCCCTCCGGTTCCGGCCCCGACCCTTTGCCGGAGGGAGCTTTATCTACTTGTCAACCTTGCCACGGCCCATACCCCGAGGTTCAAGGCCGTTCACCCCCATAGACGCGCCCGTTGCGGGTTCGTTGCGTGGGTCCGGCGAAAAGTTCTGGGCCGTTACCGAACCGAGACCTGAGCGGTAAATAACTGGTACTCACGTACCAAAATGAGGCATACTGGTACGCGTGTCCCAGACTTCCCTCGCCGACTATCGCGCTGCCCTGACCACGCCGGGCGCGACCCGTCCGATGGTCGCGTCCATCCTCGCGCGTCTGCCGATCGCGATGATCGGCCTGTCCGCGCTCCTCTACGTGCAGCAGGAGATGGGGTCGTTCGCCGTCGCCGGGCTGGTGTCGGCCAGCTCGCTGGTGGGCGTCGCGGTGGGGTCCGTCGTGCAGGGCAGGCTGATCGACCGCTTCGGCCCGACGCGGCCGCTGCTGTCCACCGCGGCGATGTTCGCGGTGATCCTGGTGACGCTCGCGCTGGCGATCGAGGCCCACGCGGCGACCCTGGTGCTGGTCGCGCTCGCGTTCGGCATCGGGGTCACCGAGCCGATGGTCGGTTCGGCGTCGCGGGCGCTGTGGGGACGCCTGGTGCCCGCCGAGGCCGCACGCAACGCGGCGTACGCCTACGAGGCGATCAGCATGGAGGTCTTCTTCATCCTCGGGCCCGGCCTGGCCGGCCTGCTGGTCGCCGCGCCGTGGCCGGGCACCGGGATGGTCGCGGGCGGAGCGTGCATGGTGGCGGGCGCGGTGCTGTTCGCGCTGAGCCCGGCCGTCCGGGCGTGGGGACCGGCCGGCCGGACCCACCACTCGCTGCTGGGCGCGCTGAGCAGCCCCGGCATGCGGACGCTCGCACTCGCCGCGCTCGGGTTCGGTGTGGTCATCGGGTTCGTCGAGGTCGCCGTGCCCGCCGCGGCCACCGAGGCCGGGTCGCCGGCGCTCGGCGGCGTGCTGCTGTCGGTGTGGTCGGTCAGCTCGGTCGCGTTCGGCGTGGCGTACAGCCTGCGGCCGTGGCCGCGGGAGATGCCGCTGCGGTTGCCGGTGCTGCTGGCCGGGTTCGGCGTGCTCGTGGCGCTGCTGGCCTGGCCGTCGACGCTGTGGGGCCTCGCGATCGCGATGCTCGCCGCGGGCGCGCTGATCACCCCGCAGTCGGCGACGCACTCGGCGGCGATCGAACTGGTCGCCCCGAAGGGCACCGCCGCCGAGGCGTTCGGCTGGGTGCTGACCGCGGTGACGCTGGGGCTCGCGTTCGGGCAGTCGGTCAGCGGCTACCTGGTCGAGCACGCCGGCCCGTCGGCGGCGTTCCTCGCGGCGACCGCGGCGGCGCTGGTGATCGCCGCGGTGGTGTACCTGCTGCGCGGCACGGTCAAGGCACCGCGCGAGCACGTCCTGGCCGCCTAAAGCGCCGTGGAGCGGCTGACCTCCTCCCACGCGTCGAGGTCGGCGCGTAGCTCCGCGTGCTTGCCGCGCAAGGCCTCCACCGCGTCGGCGCCCAGCGCGAGCCGCAGTGGGGGCTTTTCGGCGTCCAGCACCCGCACGATCGCCTGCGCTGCCTTCGCCGGGTCGCCGGGTTGCGTGCCGTCCATCGTGTCCACCGCGGCCCGGGTCGGCAGGTCGCGGTAGGCCTCGATCTCGCGCGACCGGTGCATCCGCGCGCCGCCGAACTCGGTGCGGAACGCGCCCGGCTCGACGATCAGCACCCGGACCCCGAACGGCTCCACCTCCGCGGCCAGCGCCTCGGACATGCCCTCCAGCGCGAACTTCGCCGCGCAGTAGGCGCCGAACCCGGGCATCGACAGCTGCCCGCCCATCGAGCTGATCTGCACGATCGCGCCGCTGCCCTGCTCACGCAGGTGCGGCACCACCGCCTTGGTGACCGCGACCGCGCCGAAGAACATCACCTCCATCACCGACCGCAACTCGTCCATCGTGAACTCCTCGACCGCGCCGACCGACCCGTGACCGGCGTTGTTCACCACGACGTCGATGCGGCCGAACTCGCGCAGCGTCGCCTGCACGGCCTCCGCCACCTGCGCCGGGTCGGTCACGTCGAGCGCGTGCGTGCGCACCCGGTCGCCGGCGAGGTCAGCCAGCTGCTCGGGTCGCCGCGCGGTCGCCATCACCCGGTCCCCGGCCGCCACCGCCGCGCGGACCAGCTCCCGCCCGAAACCCGCGGAGCACCCGGTGATCAGCCAAACCCGTTCCGTCCTCGTCATGCCACCAGCCTCACCAAGATCACCCGGAGCGTCCAACACGCGTTTCCAACCGCGGCTACAGTCAGCACCTGGAGGCTTCCCGAGCTGCGGCAACTGCGGTACTTCGTCGCGGTCGCCGACGAGCTGAGCTTCACCGCGGCCGCCAGGCGGCTCGGGATCGCGCAGCAGTCGCTGTCGCAGCAGATCACGGTGCTGGAGCGCACGCTCGGCGCCCGCCTGCTCGACCGGGACAGCCGCGGCACCCGCCTCACCGATCTCGGGCGGCGGTTCCTGCCGGAGGCGAAGGCGGTGCTCGACCGCGCCGAACAGGCGGTGACGACCCTCGCCAGGGCCGGCCGCGGCGAGGTGGGCGAGCTCACCGTGGCCTTTCTCGCGAGCACCGCGAACTACCTGCTGCCACCGGTCGTGCGGGCCTTCCGCGAGCGCTACCCGGACGTGCGGCTGACCACCGAGGACACCTCGGTCGCCACCCTCGTCGAGGAGCTGCGCGAAGGCCGCTACGACGCCGCGTTCAGCCGTCCGCCGCTGGTGGACGGGCTCGCCGCGCGCACGCTGGCCGTCGAAGAGGTGTGCGCCGTCCTGCCCGAAGGCCACCCGCTGGCCGATCGCGCGGAGCTGACGCTGGCCGACCTCGCGGACGAGCCGTGGGTGCTCACCGAGCGCAGTTCGTGGCCGCCGTGGCACCGCAAGTACGACGAGGACTTCCGGCGGGCCGGTTACGAGCCGGACGTCGTCCAGCGGGCGGGCAGTGTGCAGAACCTGCTCGGCCTGGTGGCCGCCGGGGTGGGGGTGTCCCGGCTGGCCCGCTCGGCGCACAGCCTGCGCCGCACCGGGGTGGTGTTCGTGCCGCTGGCCGGTGAGCAGGCAGCCACGCAGGTGCTGTGGCTGCCGGACGCGGACAAGCCGGCCCTGCGCCGCCTGCTCGAGGTGGTCACCGAGCTGGCGGCGCGGACCGACCTCACGCAGTCCGGTTAGACCGGATTTCGAAGCGGCGGAGCCGCTTGGAGTGGGCCGTGCGCTGACACCGCCGCGGGTTCTGAGGTGGTTCCTGGCGAGGACAGCGCCGACGTGGTGTATCGGCATACATGAGGAGGCGATCCCCCAGCCAGGGGCCGCCTCAGGTTCCGCCACCAGCACCGCCACGCAAGCCGCGTCAACCTCTCCTGAGGTACTCCAGTTGCGCCTTGACGCTGTGCTCGGCCGGTGCCCACAGCGCACGGTCGACGTCGGCGTAGACGACCTCGACCACCTGCCGAGCGGTGGCGTCCGCGCCGAGCTTGTCCAGCGCCGCCCGGACCTGGTCCAGCCGCTGCTCGCGGTGGTCCAGGTACTCCTGCGCGATCACCCGCAGGTCGGCCATCTCCGGGCCGTGGCCGGGCAGCGTGAGCAGCCCGGACGGCAGGTCGACCAGCCGTCGCAGGGAGTCCAGGTACGAGCCGAGGTCGGTGAGCACCGTGGTGCCGCGGCCGAGGATCGTGTCGCCGGTCAGGACCTGGTCCCCGACACGCAGGCACACCGAGTCGCCGGTGTGGCCGGGTGTGTGCAGGACCTCGATGTCCAGGCCCGCCGCGGAGATCACGTCACCGTCGGCGAACGGGTCCGCGTCCCGGCACAGGGCCGCGTCGAAGGCCCGCACCGGCGCCTGCACCCGCTCGGCCAGCCACGGCGCGCCCTCGGTGTGGTCCGGGTGGTGGTGGGTGAGCAGGATCATCGCCACCGGGCCCTGCTCGGTGAGCAGCGGCAGGTGGTCCAGGTCCTGGTAACCGGGGTCCACGATGACGCACTCGGCCGAGCCGGGCGCCCGCAGCACCCAGGTGTTCGTGCCGTCCAGCGTCATCGTCGACGGGTTGTTCTCCAGCACGACGGCTGCGGAAGGCGAGACCTCGCGGCGCACGCCGTAGGCGGGGTGGCTCATTCCGCGACCACCCGGATCGCGTCGCCCTCGCGGATCAGCTTCGGGATGATCGCCTCGACCGTCCGCTCCGCGGCCAGCGCCTCCTCGGCGGTGCCGAACGAGGCCAGCTCGGTGAGCGTGTGCCAGGTCGGCGGCATCAGCATGCTGCGGCCGGCCTCGGCGTCGGCCAGCGCGTCGGCGGGCCGCCACCAGCCGGAGGACTCGGCCTCGGTCGTCTTCCCGTCGGCCTCCTGCCCCGCGGGCAGGATCGCGGCGAAGAAACGGGTGTCGTAGCGGCGCTTCTCCTGCACCGGGGTGATCCAGTGCGCCCACGGGCGGAGCAGGTCGGAGCGCAGGGTGAGGCCCTCGCGAGCCAGGAAGTCGGCCAGCGACAGCTCCCGCGACACCAGCTCGTCCCGCGCGCCCGCGTACCGGGCGGTGTCCGTGACGACCTCGTCCGCGGTGCCTGCCAGCAGCACCCCGGACTCCTCGAAGGTCTCCCGCACCGCCGCGCACACCAGGGCGCGCGCCACCTGCTCGGTCCCGTTGAACCAGCCCGCCCAGTCCGCGGCGGGCGGACCGGCCCAGGCGATCGTCGCGTCGGCGTCGCGCTGGTCCACCCCGCCGCCGGGGAAGACCGTCATGCCCGCGGCGAACGCCATCGCCGCCACGCGCCGCTGGAGGAAGACTTCGAGACCGTTCGCGCCGTCCCGCAGCAACAGCACCGTCGCCGCGTCGCGGGGCACGGCCGGTTCGGCCGGCTCCGCGACGGAGAAGTTCATGCTCCCCGGGATCCGGAAATCAAGTTGCACCACATGACGCAACTTACGTGGGAATCACGAGCCGGAGAAGCCGTCGACCCAGCGCGGGTCGTCCTCGGACCGGCTCGAACCGTTCGCCCGCACCTTGGCGGCCTCGGCGCGCTCCCGCTCGGCGAGCTCGGCGTGCAGCTCACGCAGGAGCTGGCGGTCGCGCTCGGACAGCTGCGGGTCGTTGAGGTCGAGCTCCGGGATTTCGATCACTTCACCCGGGCCGATCGTCGCCGAGGCCACGGCTCTGGGCTTCTCGCCGTCCTCCGCCGCCAGCTGCGCCCGCAGCTGCGCGACCTCCTCGGACGTCATGTCCATCGTGTTCTCCACGCGGCTGGGCTCGGGGCCCTCCTCGCGCGGCTTGAACACGTGGCCCGGCCCGCCGGAGGACGCGACGACCTCGGTGGGCTCGGTCTCCGCTGCCGCTTCGGTGGTGGTGGTCTCCTCCGCGGCCGGAGGTTCGGGCTCCTCGGGCTCGTCCCCGGCCGCGACCGTGGCGTGCGCCACGTGACGGCCGGAGCCCTGGCGCTGCGCCGGCGCCGTGGGAGCGGACGACGGGACGGCCCCGCCGGAGAGCCACACCGCGGTGGCCGCGGTGAGCGCCTGCTCGTGGTAGCGGGAGCGCTCGGTGGACGGCCCGGTGACCTCGACGACCGACCGGATCCCGGCGCGCCGCAGAGCGGCGTCGATGCGGTACGCGGCGGCAGGCGGGTTGCCCTCCGGGCCGATCTCGACGAGCACCACGCGCTGCGGCAGCGGGCCCGGCACGCTGCCGGCCGGGGTGTTGCGCCACACCGCGTGCACCGACCGCAGGTCCGGCAGCACCTGGAGGGTGCGGTCGAGCGCGTCGGCGATGCCGTGCTCGGGGTGGTTGTCACCGGTGAAGCGGTGCAGGACGCCGGTCTCGGCCTCCGGGTCGTTCACCACCAGCTGGTCGGCGAGCGTCGCGTCGGACCGCGTCAGCTCCAGCACCAGCGCCAGCTCGTGCCGCTCCGCCTCGCGGACCGGCAACCGGCCCGCGATCAGCGCGCCCGTGGTCAGCTCGGCGGCCTCGTCGAGGCGCGCTCGCGCGATCAGCTCGCGCGCCTCCGACAGCAGGCTGTCGTCCAGGCGTCCTGCCAGACCCAGCAACAGGTTGTGCAGGCGCAACGGCACCGCGAACCCGTCGCCCGCGATCCCGTCGTGGACGTCCACCATCTGACTTTCTCCCTCCAGCTCGGCAGGAGTGCCGTTACGCGGCGACGAGCCGGTTCCCGGTGTCCACCGCACCGACGCAGACGAGCTCGGAGCTCGCCAGTGCGGCCTGGTGGTACTCCGGCAGCTCGAACCGCGGCGGCATCACCTCGACGCTGGGTTCCTCGTCCCCCAGCACCCGCAGGACCCGCTGCAGCTCCCCGGTCAGCCTCGGCAGCCCCGACAGGGCCGTGATCAACAGCACGCGCTTGGATTCCTCCCCCGTGCGCTGACGCCAGCTCTGCCGCACCTCGCCGACGTCCGGCCGACCCCGCAGGGTGGCGTGGACCAGCGCGGACACCGAGTCAACCGAGTTCACCTGATCGGGTGCACTCGGGGTGAATGTGTACCGGTTCTCGCCGACCTCGTCCACCCCCAGGGTCGAACTCACCTGGTGCCAGTCCGCGCCGTGCGGCACGAGGCCCGCCACGAGCAGGCGATACTCCGGCTGGTCGAGGTCGATGTTGTGCTTGAGCAACGTGCGCGGCAACGTTCGAGCCAAGGTCGACATCGCGCCCTCGCCCAGCCAGTCCCGGTAGCGCCACAGCAGCCGGTCGGGCATGCGCCCGGCCAGCCGCAGCAACAGCTCGTGGCACGCGGCCTCGATGTCCGGGTCCATCAGCTCACCTCGACAATCAGTTCGACCTCGACCGGCGCCCCCAGCGGCAACTCGGCCACACCCACCGCCGAGCGGGCGTGCGCGCCCGCGTCGCCGAAAATCTCGCCGAAGAGCTCCGACGCGCCGTTGATCACGGCCGGCTGGCCGGTGAACCCCTCCGCGGACGCGACGAACCCGACGACCTTCACGATCCGGACGATCGACTCGAGACCGACGAGCGCGTCCACCGCCGCGATCGCGTTCAGCGCCGCCGTCCGGGCGTGGCGCTTGGCCTCCTCCGGGCTGACCTCGGCCCCGACCTTGCCGGTCGCGGCGAGCTCGCCCCCGACGAACGGCAGCTGGCCCGACGTGTAGACCATCGAGCCGCTGCGCACCGCAGGCACGTAGGCGGCAACCGGCGCGGCGACGCCCGGCAGCTCGATCCCCAGTTCGGCCAGGCGGTCGCCCCAGCTCATGCCGCCTCCTCTCCGGACGCGGCAAGCCGCGGCAGTATCACCACGTCGGCGAGCATGGTGCTCGATGACTCGGTCGCAAGCTCCCTCATGCCTTGGCCCGCTTGAGGTAGGCGACGTGCTGCTCCCCGCTCGGGTTCGGCAGCACGGTCACCAGCTCCCAGCCGTCCTCGCCCCACTGGTCGAGGATCTGCTTGGTCGCGTGGATCAGCAACGGAACCGTGGCGTACTCCCACTTCGTGGCGCTCATGGGGGCCAATCTAGTGGTGATGGGAAGCTCTCCTCGCGGCGGCAGCGTGATCGCTGGCTTACGCTGGATCGTGTGAGCACACCCCTGGCCGGATGGACCGACGAGCTCGCCCGCGCCCGGTTGCACTTCGTCACCGGCAAGGGCGGCACCGGCAAGACGACCATGGCCGCGGCACTCGGGATCGCGCTGGCCAGCCACGGACGCCGGGTGCTGCTGGTCGAGGTCGAGGGCAGGCAGGGGTTCGCCCAGCTCTTCGACACCGAGCCGCTGCCCTACGCCGAGCAGCGGATCGCGGCGGTGCCCGGTGGCGGTGAGCTGCGGGCGCTGCACATCGACGTGGAAGCGGCGCTGCTCGAGTACTTCGAGATGTTCTACAACCTGGGCTTCGCGGGCCGGACGCTGCGCCGGATGGGGGCGATCGAGTTCGCCACCACGCTCGCGCCGGGCCTGCGGGACGTGCTGCTCACCGGCAAGATCAAGGAGTGCGTCGGGCGGACCGGCCCGGACGGCAGGCACGTCTACGACGCGGTCGTGGTCGACGCGCCGCCGACCGGCCGCGTGGTCAAGTTCCTCGACGTCACAAAGGCGCTGACCGACCTGGCGAAGGCGGGCCCGATCCGCGGCCAGGCCGAGGGCGTCGTGCGGCTGCTGCACTCCGAGGAGACGGTCGTGCACCTGGTGACGCTCCTGGAGGAGATGCCGGTGCGCGAGACCGTGGAGGCGGTGGCCGAGCTGGACGGCGCCGACCTGCGGCCGGGCGCGGTACTGGTCAACCGGGTGCGGCCGCCGCGGCTGCCCGCCCGGTCGATCTCGCCTGCCGCGGACGGTCGGGTGGACGCCTCGCGGGTGCGCAGCGGGCTGGCCTCGGCCGGGCTCGAACTGCCCGACGCCACCATGGACGCGCTGGTCGCGGAGACCGTCGAGCACGCGATCCGGCTCGCCGCCGAGCAGCGGGCGCGGGAGCAGCTCGCCGAGGCGGACCTGCCGACGCTGGAGCTGCCGGAGGAGTCCGGCGGTATCGACCTCGCCGCGCTGTACGACCTCGCGGAGTCGCTGACCGACCAAGGGGTGCGCTGATGACCGAGCGGCTCGACGTCGACGCGTTGATCGACGACCCGACGACGCGGATCGTCGTGTGCTGCGGTTCCGGCGGGGTGGGCAAGACCACCACCGCCGCGGCGCTGGCGTTGCGCGCGGCCGAGCGCGGCCGCCAGACGGTGGTGCTCACGATCGACCCGGCGCGGCGGCTGGCGCAGGCGCTCGGGCTGCGGGAGCTGGGCAACCACCCGCGGCAGGTGTCGGTCGCCGGGTTCGAGCCCAAGGGCGAGCTATGGGCGATGATGCTCGACATGCGGCGCACCTTCGACGACATGGTGCGCACCCACGCCGGCCCGGAACGCGCCGAGGCGCTGCTCGCGAACCCCTTCTACCAGACCATTTCCACGTCGTTCTCCGGCACGCAGGAGTACATGGCGATGGAGAAGCTGGGCCAGCTCGCGGCCACCGACGAGTGGGACCTGATCGTGGTGGACACCCCGCCGAGCCGGTCCGCGCTGGACTTTCTGGACGCGCCGAACCGGCTGTCCAGCGCGCTCGACGGGCGCATGATCCGGCTGCTGACCGGGCCGGCGAAAGCGGGCGGCTGGGGTCTGCGGAAGGTGGTCAGCACCGGGTTCTCGATCTTCGCGAAGGCCGTGTCGACGATCATCGGCGGGCAGCTGCTGGCTGACGCGTCGGCGTTCATGCAGGCCTTCGACAGCATGTTCGGCGGGTTCCGGGAACGCGCCCGCAAGACCGCCGAGCTGCTGCGCTCGGAGGGCACGTCGTTCCTGGTGGTGGCCGCGCCGGAGCCGGACGCCCTGCGCGAGGCGAGCTACTTCGTCGAGCGGCTCGGCGGCGAGAACATGCCGCTGGCCGGGCTGGTCGCGAACCGGACCCACCCGGTGCTGGCGGACCTCTCGGCGACGGCGGCGCTGTCCGCCGCCGAGAAGCTGGAGTCGACCGCCCCGCTGGCCACCGCGGTGCTGCAGCTGCACGCCGACCGGGTGGCGCTGGCGGAACGCGAGAAGCGGCTGCTGGCGCGCTTCACGCGCGCCCATCCCGGAGTCCCCCTCGTCGAGGTGCCCGCGCTCCCCAGCGACGTCCACGACATTGCCGGCCTCCGCGAGATCGGCGACCGACTGGCGTCCTAGGACGCCTCGACGAAGTCCTTGCGCGCCGAGTCCAGCAGGTCGGTCCAGGATTCGACGTCCGGGCGCCGTCGCAGCAGGGCGCGGCGCTCCCGTTCGGTCATCCCTCCCCAGATGCCGAAGCTGATGCGGTTGTCCAGCGCCTCGGCCAGGCATTCGGTGCGCACCGGGCACCCCATGCAGACCAGCTTCGCCCGGTTCTGGTCCGCTCCCCGCACGAACAGCTCATCCGGATCCGCGTCCCGGCAGAGGGCGCGGATGCGCCAGCTCTGTGGTGTGGATTCCATCCCCCAAGCTCCCCTCGTGATGTGCCTGCTCACCCGGAGCCTCCCCGGCTCCGCACTACGTGAGACGTTGACGGACTGTAGAGGCCGACGGTTCCCGCCGCCAAGAGCCCGATGGAAATTCGTTACCGGAATACGTCGCGAGCCCGGCGTTCCCGTGGTATTCAGGCGACGCGGCCCGGCGGGGTGACGCCGGTTCCCACTACTCTGGCGATGTGCGCAAGACGGATGGTCTGTTCAAACTGCTCGGCCTGTGCCTGCTCGCGGGAATCCTCGTCGCCGGGGTGCTGTTCCCCGTGGTCGGCGCCGCGGGGGTGGCCTCCAACAGGGCGAGCGAAACGGTCGACAGCATGTCCGCCGAACTCGCGAACGTGCCGCCGCCGCTGGTCACCACGATCACCGATTCGGCGGGCAACCAAATCGCCACGCTGTACGACCAGTACCGCATTCCGACGGCCAGTGACGAGATCAACGAGGCCATGAAGTGGGCCCTGGTCTCCACCGAGGACCGGCGGTTCTACGAGCACCACGGCGTGGACTGGAAGGGCACGCTGCGCGCCGCGCTGAGCAACAGCGCAGGCGGCGACACCCAGGGCGCGTCGACGCTCACCCAGCAGTACGTGAAGAACTACCTCATCAACGTGATCTACCGGGACGACCCGGTGGGCCAGCAGAAGGCCCAGGAGCAGTCGATCGCCCGCAAGCTGAAGGAAGCGCGGATCGCGATCCAGCTCGAGAACACGATGAGCAAGGACCAGCTCCTCACCAGCTACCTCAACGTCGTCGAGTTCTCGCGCAAGATCTACGGCGTCGGGGCGGCCGCGCAGGCCTACTTCAACACCACCGCGGACAAGCTGTCGGTCACCCAGGCCGCGCTGCTCGCCGGCATGGTCAACAACCCGCCGTTCTACGACCCGTGGAGCCATCCGGACCGCGCCACCGAGCGCCGGAACCTGGTGCTGGACCGCATGGTCGACAACCTGAAGCTGTCCAAGGCGGACGCCGAGCGGATGAAGACCGAGCCGCTGGGCGTCGTGCCGGGCGGCCCGTCCAAGCCCGCGTCCAACTGCGTGGGCGCCGGGCCGGAGAACGGGTTCTTCTGCCAGTACGTCGAGGACTACCTGCTGTCGCACGGCATGGACAGGGACGACCTCTACACCGGCGGCTACACCATCCGCACGACGATGGACCAGCGCGCCAACCACGAGGCGAAGATGTCCGCCCAGACCCAGGTCAGCAAGACGCAGAAGAACGTGGCGAACGTGCTGTCCCTGGTGCGGCCGGGTAAGAACCGGCACGAGGTGGTCGCGCTGGCCGCGAACCGCGACTACGGCACGGACGCCAGCGCGGGCCAGACGACGTACGCGTTGCCGTCGGGCGTCTACAACACCGGCGGCGCCGGGTCGAGCTACAAGATCTTCACCTCGGCGGCGGCGATCCAGAACCGCGTGATGGGCATCTACGACACCATCGAAGTGCCGAACTTCTATGTGTCCAATGTGTTCACCGGTGGTGGAAACCGCTGTCCCACGGTCGCTCTGGGCACCCGGGCGTACTGCCTGGGCAACGCCACCGACTACGAGGGCGGCACCCGCACGATGACGCTGCAGCAGGCGCTGCAGACCTCGCCCAACACGGCGTTCGTCATCCTCGAGGAACGCACCGGCATGGGCCCGATCGTCGACATGGCGAGCAAGCTCGGCCTGCGCGACACGATGGCGCGGAACCTCGGTGGCGGCGCGGTGAAGCCGGAGTCGAAGAACGCCGGCGAGAACAAGACGCAGACCGCGTTCTTCGGGCCGACCGACAAATCGGCCGGACAGGGTTCGTTCACCCTCGGCGTGTCGGCGACCAGCAACCTGGAAATGGCCAACGTCGCGGCGACGATCCTCAGCGGCGGCGTGTGGTGCCCGCCGACGCCGATCGCGCAGGTGCAGGACCGCGACGGCAAGCCCATCCCGATCAGCGAGCAGCCGTGCGAGCAGGTCATGGACGAGGCCGCCGCCAACAGCCTGGCCCAGGGCATGAGCAAGGACGACCTGCCCGGCGGCACCGCGGCCGCGGCAGCCGCCCAGGTCGGCTGGAACCGGCCGATGATCGGCAAGACCGGAACCACCCAGAGCAACGGCTCCGCGGCCTTCGTCGGCGGCACCCCGCAGCTCGCCGGCGCCGCGATGGTCTTCCGGCCGGAAGGCGGCAGCGGCGGCCTCTGCGACGGCGGCCCCGGCAACGTCTACACCTGCGGCGAAGGCAACATGTTCGGTGGCAAAACCCCGGCCCGGACGTGGTTCGGCGCGGTGAGCAAGATCCTCGGGCCCAACGACCCGATCCTGCCGCTACCGCCGTCCGACCCGCGCTACGAACGGGCCCGCTGACGCACCGCCCCGGGCACTCGCCGGTGCCCGGGGCGCCCCACCGACCCGTATCCTGGGCTGTGTGAGCACGGTCCGTGACAGCCAGAAGCTGACAGCCAAACGCCTCGCCGCCGGGACGGTCGCTCTCGGGGCCGCCGCGTTCGGGTACGCCTCCGGCATCGAGCGGCGGCACTACGTGCTCCGCACCGCCGAACTGCCCGTACTGGCGCCCGGCGCCCAGCCGATGCGCGTCCTGCACATCTCCGACCTGCACATGCTCCCCGGGCAGCAGGCCAAACAACGCTGGGTCGCCGCGCTCGACCAGCTCGAACCCGACCTGGTCGTCAACACCGGCGACAACCTCGCCCACCCCAAAGCCGTACCCGCCGTCCTGCGCGCCCTCGGCCCGCTCCTCGAACGGCCCGGCCTGTTCGTGTTCGGCAGCAACGACTACTACGCGCCCAAACCCAAGAACCCCGCCCGCTACCTCATGCCCCGCGGCAAGAAGAAGCGCATCCACGGCCGGAAACTCCCGTGGCGCGACCTGCGGGCCGCATTCCTCGAACACGGCTGGCAGGACCTCACCCACGTCCGGCACACCCTCACCGTCGCCGGGCAGACGGTGTTCGCCGCCGGCCTCGACGACCCCCACCTCCGCCGCGACCGCTACGGCGAGATCGCCGGCCCCGCCGAACCCGCCACCCTCCGCCTCGGCGTCACCCACTCACCCGAACCACGCATCCTGGACCCCTTCGCCGCCGACGGCTACGACCTCGTCCTGGCCGGCCACACCCACGGCGGCCAGCTCCGCATCCCAGGCATCGGCGCCCTCGTGACGAACTGTGAGCTGGACCGCAGCCGTGCGAGGGGAGCCTCCCGCTGGGGAGCGCACATGTGGCTCCACGTCTCCGCCGGACTGGGCACCTCCCCCTACGCCCCGGCCCGCTTCGCCTGCCCACCCGAAGCAACGCTGTTGACCCTGGTAGAACGCGGCCGGACCACGCCGAAGACAACGAAGGCCACCCCCCGCAAATCCCCCCGCGCCATCCGCTAAACTCTTCTTCGACCCGCTAAGCAGTACATCGGGGTGTGGCGCAGCTTGGTAGCGTGCCTCGTTCGGGTCGAGGAGGTCGTGGGTTCAAATCCCGCCACCCCGACGAGAGATCCAGGGATCCCCTGTCCGCCAAAAGTAAGGCGGACAGGGGATCTCTCTTTGTGTCTTCTGGGGGTCGAACCCCCAGACCCCCGCCAGGGGGCAAGCCCCCTGGACCCCCCGCGGCGACGCTTCACTCGCCTGGAGAGCCGCGTGTGACGTTGGTCAGTTGGGTCGCCTTTCATACCTCTAGAACCGGCGGCCGTGTCGGGTGGTGGTCACCTCCATCAACCACACCCCCTCCGGGACCGATCCCCAGCCTTCTTCGGTTGGTGGGGTGTCGGGTCAAGGCACGCTTTCCCGCCTTGACGCGACGCCCCGCCAATCGAACAATCGAGATCGGGGCGGGTGGGGGTGCCGGGGCGTAGCGGAGCGGAGCCGGCGCTGTTCAGATACCCGCGTAGCGGCTACTTCACTGCAGTGAGCTCGACCCAGTACTGGGCGAAATCGCCGTCGCCGGCGTGTGACCAGGCCCAGGCCGATCTCGCGGCCGAGGCCAGTTGGTCCCGCTCCAGCGGGGAGGCGCTCAGGGCGGCGTCCAGGCGGGCCTCCACGTAACGCGCCAGCTGGCGGTAGCTCATGTCCGAGCGGAAACGGCCGTGCGTGCGGATGTCACGGAAGCCGGCGGAAGCCACCCACGACGCGACGTGCTTGCCGGCGAACGGGTCGCCGCCCGCGCGGCGGCGCAACAGGTAGTGGCCGCGTAAGGCCGCGGCCACGTTCGCGGTGCCGGGGCGCAGGCGGGCGCGCGACCAGTCCGAAGTGGACAGCGCGACGGTGCCACCGGGGCGCAGGACCCGGCGGATCTCCGCCAGCGCGTCCACGGGACGGGCCAGATGCTCGAACAACGCGTGCGCGAACACCAGGTCCACGCTCTCGTCCGCCACCGGCAACGCGTACACGTCCCCGGCCACGAACTCCACTTTGGACGATTCCGGGAACTGGCCCGGCTCGCGGTCCACCCCCAGCACGTTGCCCCGTCCGGCGATCGTCGCGAAGCCGGCGGTGATCGTGCCGGGTCCGCACCCCACGTCGAGCACCCGCATGCCCGGCCGCAGCAGTCGCAACACGTATTCGGCACGGTCGGCTGCGGTGCGTGACGCCATGACCGACAGCGCGTCCTGCTCGAACCCGGGCGCGTATCCCTCCAGCACACGCACACGGTACGGGCAGGAGCTGGCAGGATCGAGGGGTGACCACTCAGCACCCGCCCGCGAACATCCCCGACCGCCTCTTCGACGACCCCGAGGCCGAGGCCCGCTGGCGCGCGCGGTTCCACGCCCCGCGCGTGTCGGTGCCGGACTGGTCCCTCGACGCGCCGGACCGCAACATCTACGTCTCCAACGCCAGCGGCGTCTGGGAGGTCTACTCCTGGGACCGCGCCACCGGCGAGCACCGCCAGGTCACCGACCGCCCCAACGGCACCCTGCACGCCACCACCGCGCCCGACGGCAGCGCCATCTGGTGGTTCAACGACACCGACGGCGACGAGTTCGGCACCTGGATGCGCCAGCCGTTCGGCGGCGGCCCCGCCGAGCCCGCCCTGCCCGACGTGCACGCCGGCTACCCGGCCGGGCTGGAAATCGGCCACCGCATCGTCGCCAGCGGCGTCTCCACCGACGACGGCAGCGAACTGTTCGCCACCCGCGACGGGCAGACCACCCGCTTCTACTCCAGCGAGCAGGACGCCGGCATCGCCGCGCTGTCCCGCGACGAGACGCTGCTCGCGATCTCGCACGCCGAACATGGCGACTCCCGCCACCCCGCGGTCCGCGTCCTGGACACCACGGGCTTCGACGCCGTCGCCGACAAGTGGGACGGCGAGGGCAAGGGCCTCACGCCGTTGGAGTTCTCGCCCGTCGCCGGCGACCAGCGGCTGCTCGTCCTCCACGAGCGCCGCGGCCGCGAGGAGCTGCTGATCTGGGACGTCGCCGCGGACACCGAGCGCGAGCTGGACCTCGGCCTGCCCGGCGAGGTCGTCGCCACCTGGTACCCGAAGGCCGACGCGCTGCTCGTCGTGCACTTCCACGAAGCCCGCAGCAGCCTGTACCGCTACGACCTGACCACCGGCGAACTGTCCGCTGTGGACACGCCTCCCGGGCGCATCGGCGGCGCCGGGGTCCGCCCGGACGGCACGATCGAGTACTCCTGGTCCAGCGCGGCCGAGCCGGCCGTCATCCGGGCCCGCGCGACCGACGGCTCCGACACCGTCCTGCTCACCCCGCCCGGCGACCCGGCGCCCGGTTCGGCGCCGGTCACCGATGCGTTCGTCGAGGGCGCGGGCGGCCGCATCCACGCGCTGGTCGCCCGCCCCCTGAACGCGCCGGACGGGCCGCTGCCCACGGTGTTCACCCTGCACGGCGGCCCGCACGCGGCCGACGAGGACCGCTTCTCCGCCTACCGCGCGGTGTGGCTGGACGCCGGGTTCGCCGTCGTCGAGGTCAACTACCGCGGCTCGACCGGCTACGGCTCGGCCTGGCGTGACGCGATCGAGGGCCGCCCCGGCCTGACCGAGCTGGAGGACGTCGCCGCGGTGTACGACTGGGCCGTGTCCAGCGGCCTGAGCGACCCGGCGCGGATGGTCGTCTCCGGCGCCTCCTGGGGCGGCTACCTGACGCTGCTCGCCGTGGGCACCCAGCCGGACCGGTGGGCCGCCGGGGTGGCGAGTGTGCCGGTGGCCGACTACGTCGCCGCCTACGAGGACGAGATGGAGCAGCTGCGCCAGTTCGACCGGGCGCTGTTCGGCGGGTCGCCGGAGGACGTGCCCGCCGTCTACCAGGAGTGCTCGCCGCTCACGTACGTGGACGCGGTGAAGGCGCCGCTGCTGGTGCTGGCCGGCGACAACGACCCGCGCTGCCCGATCCGGCAGATCGAGAACTACCTGGAGCGGCTGGCCAAGCGGGACCTGCCGTACCAGTTCTACCGCTACGACGCCGGCCACGGCTCGCTGGTGATCGCCGAGACGATCAAGCAGACCGCGGCCGAGGTGCACTTCGCGATGAAGGCGGTCGGCCTGGCCTAGTGGTGGAAGGCCGTGCTGGTCGCGGGCTTGTGCTGGGGCCGGTCCTGCTCGGCGAGTTCGGGCAGGACCCGCTTCAGGTCCTCGACCAGCAGGTCGGCCAGGTCGTGCGTGAAGCCATTGCGGCAGACGATCCGCAGCACGGCGAGGTCGGTGCGGTTCTCCGGGAACGTGTAGGCGGGCACGAGCCAGCCGCGTTCCCGGAGCCGCCGCGACACGTCGAACACGTCGAAGCCGGTCACGTCGTCACGGGTGGTGAACGCGAACACCGGCAGCTGGTCGCCACGGGTGAGCAGCTCGAACGGCCCGAGCTCGGCGATCCGCCCGGCCAGCCGGGTCGCGACGTCGCGGCAGGCCTGCTGCACGATCCGGAACCCCTCGCGGCCCAGCCGGACGAAGTTGTAGTACTGCGCCGCCACCTGGGCGCCCGGCCGGGAGAAGTTGAGTGCGAACGTCGGCATGTCGCCGCCCAGGTAGTTCACGTTGAACACCAGCTCGGACGGCAGCGCGTCGCGGTCCCGCCACAGCACCCAGCCGACACCCGGGTAGACCAGCCCGTACTTGTGCCCCGAGGTGTTGATCGAGGCGACCCGGGGCAGGCGGAAGTCCCACTCCAGGTCCGCGTCGAGGAACGGCGCGATCATCGCCCCGGACGCGCCGTCGACGTGCACCGGGATGTCCCAGCCGCGCTCGGACTGCAACCGGTCCAGCGCGGCGGCGATCTCCGCGACCGGCTCGTAGCTGCCGTCGAAGGTGGAGCCGAGGATCGCGACCACGCCGATCGTGTTCTCGTCGCAGCGCGCGACGGCCTCCTCCGCCGTGAGGTGAAAACGGTCGCCGTCCATCGGCACCAGCCGCGGCTCGACTTCCCAGTACGCGCAGAACTTCTCCCAGCAGACCTGGACGTTCGCGCCCATCACCAGGTTCGGCCTGCCGGTCCGGCCCAGCTTGCTCCAGCGCCGCTTGAGCGCCATCCCGGCGAGCATGCACGCCTCGGACGAGCCGGTCGTGGAGCAGCCCATGACCGCCTCCGGGTCCGGCGCGTGCCACAGGTCGGCCAGGATGCTCACGCAGCGCCGCTCGAGTTCCGCGGTCTGCGGGTACTCGTCCTTGTCGATCATGTTCTTGTCGGCGCAGTCGGCGATCAGCTCGCGCGCCTGCGGCTCCATCCAGGTGGTGACGAACGTCGCCAGGTTGAGCCGCGCGTTCCCGTCGAGCATCAGCTCGTCCCGCACCACCTGTAGCGCGGTGTCGGCGGGCAGGGTCTCGTCGTTGAGCCGGCTGCGGGGCGGCGTGTAGGTCGCCGCCAGCGCCGGACTCGTCACCGCGTGCAGCGGGTTGCTCCCGCCCGGCCGGTCGTCTGCTCCCTGCTCACCCGCGTGCAGCACCATGAGCCGAATCTAGCCCGGAAAACGGGCCCCGGAGCGCATTCCGGGGCCCGTATCGCGAATTCGGGTCAGGCGGTCTGCGCCTGCCACATCCAGTGGGCCTTCTCCAGCTCGTGCGTAATCTCGATGAACAGGTCCTGGGTGACCAGGTCGCTCTTGTCCGTCTCGTCGATGCGCTTGCGCATGCGCTGGATCAGGTCGGCGAGAATCGCCACGATGTTTTCGATCGTGGACTCGACGCTCTGCCAGTTGTCCGGGTAGTCGGGCAGGCCGGAGCTCTCCACGACCGTCTTGGCCTTGCCGTTCGGCGAGATGCCGATCGCGTTGGCCCGCTCCGCGACCTCGTCGACGTAGTTCCGCGCGGTGCTCACCAGCTCGTCGAGCTGGAGGTGGACGCTGCGGAAGTTCGACCCGACGACGTTCCAGTGCGCCTGCTTGGCGATCAGCGACAGGTCGACCAGGTCGACCAGCGCGGCCTGCAGCGCGTTACCGGTGATCTCCTTGTCGGCCGGGCTGAGCGGGCTCTGGATGGGTGCGTTCGCCATCGAAAAAATCCTCCTTGTCGACAACTCTTGTCAGGTCGTCGCGGTGATCTCGACCTGGATGTTTCCCCTGGTGGCGCGTGAATAAGGACACACCTGGTGGGCCTGCGCCGCAAGTTCGCCCGCCTTGTCCTGCTCCAGGCCGGGCAGGTGGGCCACGAGCTTGACGGCCAGTTCCAGGCCGTCGCCGTTGCGGCCGATGCCGACCTCGGCGGTGACGGCGGAGGAGTCCAGCCCCACGTCGGCCTTGCGCGCCACGACCTGCAGGGCGCTGTGGAAGCAAGCGGCGTAGCCGGCGGCGAACAGCTGCTCCGGGTTGGTCATCTCGCCGCCCGGCCCGCCCATCTCCTTCGGCACGGCCAGTCGTTCGTCGATGACGCCGTCGGAGGAGGTGACCTCTCCGTTCCGTCCGTCACCGCGAGCGGTAGCGACCGCTGTGTAGACCGGTTCCACGTGTTCCCCTCCGCCGACGGCAGGTGTCAGCGGGTGGGTACCCCGTGGCCGGGAGGACGAATCCTCTAGCGGCGGCGGGCGAAGTCCACGACCTGCCGCCCGATCAGCTGCAGCGTCCGCACGGCCTTCTCCTCGGAAGCGCCGCCGACCTCGTCGAACTTGACCTCGGCGGAGTTGATCGACCCGCCGAGTGGCGTCGGCCACCCGCGCAGCGCGTGGGTGATGGTGCGCAGCTGGTCGAGCGTGGTCACCGCGGCCTGCCAGCCGTAGGCGACCGCGGCGAGCCCGACGGCGCGGCCGTCCAGGTAGGGGCGCTCGTCGGGCCGCAGGTCCTCCACGTAGTCCAGGGCGTTCTTGATCAGGCCGGACAGCGCGCCGTGGTAGCCGGGCGAGACGATGACCAGGCCGTCGGCCCGGCGGATCGCCTCGACCAGGCGGACCGCCTGCGGGGTCCGGTCGGTGATCGCCGAGTCGTAGAACGGCAGCACCAGGTCGTCGCCCGTGAGGGCGAGCGTCTCGGCCCCGGCCGCCGCCGCGCTGTCCAGCGCGATGCGCATGGCGCGCTCGGACTGGGAGCCCGGGCGCAGGGAGCCGCCGATACCGACCACGTTGACCGCCGCACTAGTCACGTTTTCGAGGCTAACCCCTCCACCTAAGTGGAGGACCAGCATCTGGGACGGAGGCGGCCGTCACACCTACCAAGTTTGCCTACTAGTGAGTAACCTCTGTCACCATGGCGACCTCACTGCAGAGCCGCGTGGAAGCCGCCGCGGCCCAACTGATCTTCGGGCTCCCGGAGCCCCTGCGCCGGTTGATCGCCGGGCGCCCGATCCGGCTGGACGGGCAGGAGCTGGCGCTGGACGCCCAGTTGCTGCTCCGCCTCCAGCAGCTGAACCGGGTCAGCATGAGCGCGGGCACGCCCGAGGTCGCCCGGCAGCGGATCCTCGACTCGGGGCACCTGGTCAGTGGCAAGCCGATCGAGCCGGTGCGCACGCAGGAGATCGTGATCCCGGCCGCGCACGGCCCGCTCCCGGCGACGCTCTATGTGCCGGACGGGTTGCCGTCGCCGTCGCCGCTGCTGGTGTTCTTCCACGGCGGCGGCTGGGTGGTCGGCAGCCGCGCGAGCCACGACAACACCGCGCGTTACTTCGCCAAGCACGCGGGCGTGCGGGTGTTGTCGGTCGAGTACCGGCTCGCGCCCGAACACCCGTTCCCGGCGGCCCCCGAGGACGCCGTCGCCGCGTTCGGCTACGCCCACGCGAAGGCGGCCGACCTGGGTGTGGACCCGGACCGGATCGCGGTGGGCGGGGACAGCGCGGGAGGCAACCTCGCGGCGGTGACCGCCCAGGTGACGACCGCGCGGGGCGGTCCGGCACCGGCGTTCCAGCTGCTGCTCTACCCCGGGGTCGACGCGAGCACGCGGCGCCGGTCGCGGGAGATCTTCGGCAGCGGCTTCTTCCTCACCGACGCCGACATGACGTGGTTCATCGACCACTACGCGCAGGCCCGCGTGGACCGCACCGATCCGCGGTTGTCGCCGCTGCTCACCGAGGACTTCACCGGGCTGCCGCCTGCCTACGTCGCCACCGCCGGGTTCGACCCGCTGCGCGACGAGGGCGAGGAGTACGCGGCCAAGCTGCGGGACGCGGGCGTGCCGGTCACGTTGAGCCGCCAGCGCGACCTGATCCACGGTTACGTCAACTTCCTCGGCGTCGGCAGGCGGTTCCGGGAGGCGACCTCGGAGGCGGCCGGCGCGCTGAGGGTCGGCTTGCGGGCATAAAAAGACCGGGATCCGATGTGGACGTCCACATCGGATCCCGGTCCCCCCTGCCGGATTGCTTGTCAGGCCACCGGAACCGGCACCGGAACCGGGAGCGGCGGAGCGGAGCCGAGCAGCGACGCGAGCAGGCTCGTCACCGTCTTGAGCAGGTTCTTGAGCAGGTTGCTGACGATGTTCAGCGGCGGCGGCAGGTCCGGGATGTCCGGCACCGCAGGCAACTGGCGGACCTCACCAGCCTTCGAGGGGTCGGCCAGGACGCGGCTCGCCTCGGCGGCGTAGTCGTTGCCGGTGGCGGCCGCCTGCTGCGCGTCGGACTGGATGGTGTACTTCTGGCCCGCGGCGAGGTCGCCGAGCACCGGGCTCATCTGGCCGAGCGAACGCTGGGTGGCCGGCACGTCTCCGGCGTAGGCCGCCCTGGCGAGCTGGTCACGCAGCTGGAGGACCTGTTCCGCGGCGGCCTGCGTGCTGGACGTCCCCTTGCCCCCAGCCGCGGCGACGCCTGCGCCGGACACCGCCAGCACGCTGCCGGCCACCGCCACAGCGATGATCCGGGCGAATTTGCCTAACATCTCCCTACCTCCTGGCCTCGGTGGACCTGTCAGGAAATGCGTACCCGCCGTGTTGATCTCCCACCACTCGGCACCCGAAGACGACGGTTTCCAACCTTCACGTGGCGGATTCGGTCCCCGGCTTGAGGCCCGCATCTGATGAACCTGACCTTCGCCCGATTGATCAAGACCTTGACGACCGGGGATCGCGGAGCGTGATCACGTCACCCGCAAGAACCCCAAACTCACTCAACCAGATGCAAAACACGGCACCGGGGGCAACCGCCACCCGGCAACGCAAGAAGACCGACCACACACCAGACCTCCCCGCGCCACAACCGCCACCCGGCAACGCAAGAAGACCGACCACACACCAGACCTCCCCCGCCCCCGATCCACAGCCGATCTTTAGTCGCCGACCAGCCGTGTCAAGGCACGCTTTCCCGCCTTGACACGGCTGCTCGGCGACTGAAACACAATCAGGCATCGGGGGCGGGGGTGGTCGAGAGGTGACCTTTCAAGCGCCGTGAGGCGCATTTTCCGCGCGAAGGCGCGGCTCTAAAGATCAAAAGAGTCCTCGCCGGACGGGCAGGCTCCGGGATGACAGAAAAGCACTTCACCTCACCTTGGCGAGGTGGCTGGGTGGTCATCCCGTCGCCTTCCGGTTTGTGCATATCACCTTGATCCAGGGCCGCAAGGTTGGCATGTCATCTCACGCGGGCGCGGATGTTGCGGCCCTGGCTCAAGGTGATCGTCACGTGTCAGGCGACGGGATGACCACCCAGCTTCCTGTGTTTTGGTCCTGCCAAAGAAAAAGCCGGGCTCCGTGAGCGGAGCCCGGCTTTCTTCTTACGTGGCCGGTACGGTGAGCGCCGGCGGCGGGGCGCCCGTCAGCGCGTTCAGCAGTTCCGTGAGCTTCTGGATCAGCGTCTTCAGCAGGTCCGCCACGATGTCCAGGGGCGGCGGCGGGTTCTGCAGCGGCGAGGCCGACGGCGTCTGCTTGACGGTGTTCGCCTGGGACGGGTCGGCGATGATCCGGCTGGCCGTCTCGGCGTCGTTCTTCGCGGACGCTGCCGTGTCCCTCGTGTCCGACTGGACGGTGTACTTCTCACCCGCGGCGAGGTCGCCGAGCAGCGGGCTCATCTGGCCGAGCGCCCGTTGCGTGCCAGGGACGTCGGCCGAGTAAGCCGAGTCGACCAGCTGGGTGCGCAGCTGCAGCAGCTGCTCACCGGCGGCCTGGGTGCTGGACGTGCCCTTCCCGTCAGCCGCGGCGACAGCGGCTCCGGTCAGCGCCAGAACGCTGCCGGCCACCACCGCGGCAACAACCCGGGCGAACTTCCCTCTCATTCCCTACCTCCTGGTGTGGGTGACCTGACCCGGGCGTGAAGTACCAACCTCGTCGCCGGTGAATCGCCGCGCCACCCGATCCGGGAGTGTTCACCACCCTTCTGTGTGGGTGACCCCGATACGAAGGCGGCCCGGTGAGCCACAAAGGACTCACCGGGCCGCCGCTCCGTGGTGGGAGACTACTTGCCGAACGCTTCGGCGACCCTGTCGCCGAGGGTCTTGTCGACGTTGCGCCAGTACTCGAACACGCGCTCGAGCACCGGCTCGGACACGCCCTTCTTGGCGTGGCCGATGATGTTGCTCGCGAGGCGCTCGCGCTGCGCGTCGTCCATCACCTTGCGCACCAGGGTGCCCGCCTGGCCGAAGTCGTCGTCCTCGGCGTGCAGGCGATAGGCGGAGCGGATGACCTCGTCGACCACCCCGTAGGACGACACCGTCTCGCCGGCGTAGGCCGCGTCGGCGTGCGGGCCGCCGAACGAGTTCGGCGCGTACACCGGGTCGCCCGGGTTCTGGTAGCGCATCGCGCCGTCCCGGGAGTAGCTGTTCACCGGCGACTTCGGCGCGTTCACCGGCAGCTGCGCGAAGTTCGCGCCGATCCGGTAGCGGTGCGCGTCCGGGTAGGCGAACAGGCGGCCCTGCAGCATCTTGTCCGGCGACGGCCCGATACCCGGCACCATGTTGGCCGGCGAGAACGCGGCCTGCTCGATCTCCGCGAAGTAGTTCGACGGGTTGCGGTCGAGCACGTAGCGGCCGACCTTGATCAGCGGGTAGTCGCCGTGCGGCCACACCTTCGTCAGGTCGAACGGGTTGAAGCGGTAGTCCGCCGCTTCCTCGTACGGCATGACCTGGACGTAGAGGGTCCAGCTCGGGTGGTCGCCCCGCTCGATCGCGATCCACAGGTCGCGGATGTAGTAGTCGGCGTCCTCACCCGCGATGCGGTCCGCGTCCGCCTGCGTCAGGTAGCCGATGCCCTGGTCGGTCTTGAAGTGGTACTTCACCCAGAACTTCTCGCCGCCCGCGTTCTCCCACAGGTAGGTGTGCGAGCCGAACCCGTCCATCTCGCGCCAGTTCGACGGGATGCCGCGGTCGCCCATCAGCCAGGTGACCTGGTGGGCTGACTCCGGGCGCAGGGTCCAGAAGTCCCACTGGATGTTGTGGTCGCGCAGGTGGTTGTCGGCGCGGCGCTTCTGCGAGTGGATGAAGTCGGGGAACTTGATCGGGTCCCGGATGAAGAAGACGGGCGTGTTGTTGCCGACGATGTCGTAGTTGCCCTGCGTGGTGTAGAGCTTCACGGCGAACCCGCGCGGGTCGCGCCAGGTGTCGGGCGAGCCGTTCTCACCGGCCACCGACGAGAAGCGGATGAGGCTCTCGGTGCGGGTGCCCGGCTGGAAGACGGCGGCCTTGGTGAACTGGCTGACGTCCTCGGTGACCTCGAGGAAACCGAACGCACCGCCGCCCTTCGCGTGCACCACGCGCTCCGGGACGCGCTCGCGGTTGAAGTGCGCGTTCTTCTCGATGAGGTAGTGGTCCTGCAGCAGGATCGGGCCGTTGGCGCCCAGGGTCAGCGAATCGTTGTCGCTGGCCACCGGGATGCCCACGTTGTTGGTGGTCGGCTTGGTCACGCCGAGCCCTCCTTCTCGTGGTGGGTGGTGGAACAGGCGGGGCACAGGCCCCAGAAGACGACCTCCGCCTCCTCGACGACGAACCCGGCGGTGTTCGAGGGTTCGAGGCAGGGCGCCGCGCCGTGGACGCAGTCGACGTCCTCGGCCCGGCCGCAGCCGCGGCAGACGAGGTGGTGGTGGTTGTCCCCGGTACGCGTCTCGAACCGGGCCGGGTGCCCGGCCGGCTCGACGCGCCGCACCAGGTCCGCGTTCGCGCAGGCGCCCAGGACGTCGTAGACCGTCTGGGTGGACACCGATCCGAGCACGTTCCGCACGCCGGCCGCGACCTGGTCGGCGGTCGAGTGGGGGTGCCCGGCGAGCCACTCGAGGACGGCGACCCGCGGAGCGGTGATCCGCAGGCCGACGGCCTTTAGCTGGTTCCGCACGGGGCTGGTCTGGTGGGGCATCGACAACCACGATGCCGCCTAATCTGGAACGAGTCAAGATAAAAACTGGAATGAATCCAGAAAACTGCCCGAGTGGGTGAGGCGAGCCGACAGCCCCACCCGCGCGCGAGGCACCTACAGCGGCAGCCCGTCCTCCAGCAGCGTGACCGCCTTGTCGATCACGTCCACCAGGTTCTCCGGGGCCTCGGCCGCGCTGAAGTACGCCGCGAAGACCACGCCGATCACCGCTCCGGACCAGACCCGCACGGTGAAGTCGCCGGGGTCCCGGCCCGCTCGTTCGGCCGCGGCCTCGGCCAGCATGCCGAGCCCCGCGGCGATGTGTTCGATCATCCGGTTGCGCAGTTCGGGCACGCTGAACACCAGCCGCTGCCGGGCACGCTCCAGTTCGGACTCCTCGGCGTCCAGCCGCGCGAACACCTGGGCGCACGCGGCCCGCACCGCCTGGAGCGGGGTCAGCTCCGCCGGCTGCTCCACGAATGCCTTCATCAGCACCGGATCGAGGCGGTCGTAGAGGACCGTGTCCTCCTTGGTCGGGAAGTAGCGGAAGAAGGTGCTCTGCGAAACCTCGGCCGCCGCGGCGATCTGCTCGATCGTCGTCTCCGCGTAGCCCTGCGCGGTGAACAACCGCAGCGCGTGGCCCTGGATCGCGGCCCGCGTCCGCGCCTTCTTCCGCTCCCGCAACCCGAGCGGCTGCTCACCCCGCGACGAACTCATGCCCCGATTCTGCCCCCGCCACGTCCTGCGCCTCGCGCGGCAGGAACAGCGCGGCGAGCACGGCGCCCACCAGCGCGAACCCGACGCACACCCACAGCGTCGCCGACATGCCCGCGACGAAGGACTCGCGCACCGACCCGAGCAGCGCGGGCACCCGCGCGGCGACCTGCACACCGGCCGCGGCGCTGTCCCGGACCGCCGCGGCCACGTCGTCCGGCAACCCGGCGACGTCGACCCCACCCCGGTACCCCGCGTTCAGCACCGTGCCGAGGATCGCGACGCCCAACGTGCCACCGACCTGCCGCATCGCCTGCAGCACGCCACCGCCGACGCCGCTGCGGCCCGGGCTCAGCGCCCCCATCGCGATGTCCATCGACGGCGGCAACGCGAAGCCCAGCCCGAGGCCGACCAGTGACACCCACACCGCCGCGTAGCCGTACCCGTCGCCTGTCCCGGTGGCGGTGCCGGCCACCAGCCCGCCGGTCATCAGCACGAACCCCGTGCTCACCAGCACCCGCGCGCCCAGCCGCGGACGCAACCACTCCGCGACCCGCACCCCGACGAGCAGACCGCCGACCACCGGCAACAGCCGCAACCCGGTGCCGAGCGCGTCCGTGGCGTACACCGCCTGGAAGTATTGCGGCAACAGGAACAACGCGCCCATCATCGCGAAGGACGCCAGCGTCGCGAGCACGGCGCCCCAGCGGAACCCGGGCGAGGCGAACAACCCGAGGTCCAGCAACGGCTGGGCGGCCCGGGCCTGGTGGACGACGAACCCGGCCAGCAACGCGAGCCCGCCGAGCACCGGCCCGAGCACGGCGGCCGACCCCCAGCCGCGGTCACCCGCCTCGACCAGTCCGTAGGTCAGCGCGACGAGGCTCGCGCTGGACAGGACGACACCAGGGAGGTCGACCCGCCTGCCGCGGTCGCCGGGCAGATCCGGCACCAGCCAGGCCAGCAGGACCAGGCCGGCGAGCACCGCGGGCACGTTGAGCAGGAACACCGAGCCCCACCAGAAGTTGTCCAGCAGCCACCCGCCGACCACCGGCCCGAGCGGGATGCCGACCGCCATCGCCGCGGCCCACACGGCGATGGCCCGCGCGCGGTCGGCGCCCGGGAACAGCGCGTTCAGCACCGACATCGACAGCGGCACCAGTGCCGCCGCGCCCAGGCCGAGGAACGCCCGCGCCGCGATCAGCATCCCGGCCGAACCGGCGTAGGCACAGGCCACCGAAGCCAGGCCGAAGACCGCGAGACCACCGAGCAGGAACCGCTTCGTGCCGAACTTGTCGCCGAGCAGGCCGGCCGGGAGCAGCCCCGCGGCAAGCACCAGGGTGTACGCGTTCGAGAACCACTGCAGCTCGCTCGTGGACGCGTCCAGGTCGACGGCCAGCGTCGGCAGGGCCACCGACAGGACTGTCACATCGAGTCCGAACGCCAGCAACGCCACGGCCAGCGCACCCAGCGCCCACCACCGCTTCGACCCGTCCATCCCGCCTCCAAACTGATAGTCACTACTTTTTGAAAGTAACTGTCAGTTTTTCGCAGCGGCAAGCGTTGCAAAAGGAGTTGCACGGCCGTGCCAGAGTGGGAGCATGTCCCTCCAGCCGTATCGCCAGGTACTCGCCCTGCCCGGGGTCCGCACGGCGATGCTGCTGTTCTTCTTCACCCGCCTGCCGATGACCGCCACCGGGATCACGCTGACCCTGCACGTCGTCAGCGACCTCGGCCGCGGGTACGGCGAGGCGGGTCTCGTCGGGACCGCGACGATGCTGGGCAGCGCACTCGGCGCGCCGGTCGTCGGCCGGATGATCGACCGCTACGGGCTGCGCGCGGTCACCTCGGTGTGCGGCCTCACCTCCGCGGCGTTCTGGCTGGCCACCCCGCACCTGCCGTACGCGGCACTGCTCGTGACCGCGCTGCCGGCGGGCGCGCTCGTGCTGCCTGCCAGCTCGATCGCCCGCCAGGTGCTGACCGCGCTGGTGCCGCCCGAGTCGCGGCGCTCGGCGTACTCACTCGACTCGATCCTGCTGGAGACGAGCTTCATGGTCGGCCCGAGCGCGGGCATCGCCCTGTCGACGCAGCTGTCCTCGACCGTCGCGCTGAGCGGGATCGGCGTCTGCTTCGCGCTCGGCACGCTCGCGCTGTGCTGGTTCAACCCGCCGATCCGGCACGAGGCCGAGGCGGTCACCGCCGAGCGGCCGCCGATGCGGGAGTGGCTCACCCCGCGTCTGGTCGGCGCCCTGCTGGTCGCATCGGGGGCGCTGTTCTGCCTGATGGGCACGGAACTGGCGACACTAGCCGCGCTGCGCGCCACCGGCGAGGTGGGCTGGACCGGCGTGGTGATCGCCGTGATGTGCGTCGCCTCGGCAATCGGCGGGATCGTGCACGGCGCGGTGCGGAAGTCGCTCTCGCAGGCGCGGCTGATGGTGCTGCTGACCGTTCTCGTGATCCCGGTCGGGCTGGCCACCGGACTGCCCTGGTGGCTGCTCGCGCTGGCCCTGGTGCCGACGAACCTGGCCTGCGCGCCGACGCTCGCGTCGACCGCCGAAGAGGTCACCGGCCTCGCGCCCCCGCGGGTGCGCGGCGAGGCGATGGGGCTGCTCGACGCCGCCACCCGCCTCGGCATGGCCGCGGGCAGCCCGGTGGTGGGGTTCGTGATCGACCACACCGGCCCCGGCTGGGGCTTCGCGGCGGCGGGCCTGTTCGGGCTCGGCTTCGCCGCGGTCGCGTTCGGCCTGCGCCGCCGTTCGGCCCGGGTACCGGCTGTGGCTCCGCTGTGAATGACCGGTTTGACCTATAAGTGCGGAACGCGGGTGGCGTGATCACGCGTTGGCCCGGTATGGACAGCACAGCCGGCGCCACCCTGCAGATGACGATCGAACCGCGGGCGCTGCTGGTCATCGCCGGGCTGCCCGGTTCGGGCAAGAGCACGCTGCTGCGCAGCACGCAGGCCAGCCGCCCGGTCGAGGTGCTCGACTCCGACCAGATGCGCGACCGGCTGGCCGCCGCACTGCCGCCGGGCACGCCGTACCGCCGCTACCGCCCCGCGGTGCACGTCCTGCACCGGCTGCGGGTGGTGCTCGCCGCGGTCCGCACGCCCGGCCCGGTCGTCGTGCACGACCCGGCGACCGGCGCGGCGACCAGGACGTGGCTGATGCTGACCGGGCTGCTCACCGGTCGGCGGCGGCACCTGCTGTGGGTGGACTGCACCCCGGAGGAGGCGCTGGCCGGGCAACGCGCGCGCGGCCGGGTGCTGCGGACCGCGTCGTTCTGCCGCCACCTGCGCCGCCTGCCGCGGGTCCGCGCCCTGCTGTTCGAGGGGCGGCCCCGCGGCTGGAACGAGACCACGGTCGTCGACAGGGAGACGGCGGGCCGTGGTCTCCACCTCGTGGTGCGTTAGGCGATCGCGTCGAGTTCGGCGACCGCGTCCGCCGGGAGGTCCATGGACGCGGCGGCCACGTTCTCCCGCAGGTGGGCGAGCGACGACGTGCCCGGGATGAGCAGGATGTTCGGCGACCGCTGCAGCAGCCAGGCCAGCGCGACGGCCATCGGGGTCGCGCCGAGGCGGGCGGCCACCGAGTTCAGCACCTCCGACTGCAGCGGCGAGAACCCGCCGAGCGGGAAGTACGGCACGTACGCGATGCCCTGCGCGGCCAGCGACTCGACCAGCTTGTCGTCCTCGCGGTGGGCCACGTTGTAGGCGTTCTGCACGCACACGACCGGCGCGATCGACTGCGCCTCGGCGACCTGCTCGGCGTTCACCGTGCTGATGCCGAGGTGCTTGATCAGCCCCTCCTGCTGCATCTCGACCAGCGCGGCGAACGGCTCGGCGATCGACCCGGGCACCGCGGAGTGGCCGTCGTCCCCGCCGCCGACGCGCAGGTTGACCACGTCGAGCGCGTCCACGCCGAGGTTGCGCAGGTTGTCGTGCACCTGGGCGCGCAGCTGCTCCGGCGAGCGCTGGTGCACCCAGGCGCCCTGGTCGTCGCGCACCGCGCCGACCTTGGTCACCACCACGATCCCGTCGTAGGGGTGCAGCGCCTCGCGGATGATCTGGTTCGTGACGTGCGGGCCGTAGAAGTCGGCGGTGTCGATGTGGTTGACACCCAGCTCGACGGCTTCGCGCAGGACCGCGACCGCGGCGTCCCGGTCCGCGGGCGGCCCGAACACGCCCGGCCCGGCCAGCTGCATCGCGCCGTAGCCCATGCGCCCGACGGTGAGCCCGTCGGTGAGGGTGAACGTGCCGCCGGCCAGTGTGTTCGCTGTCATGGAAATCCCTTCTCGGCTTGTTCCGGCTCCACGATCCCCCGCGTGCCGCGGAACAGGCAGAGCCCCGCCGATCCTAGGAGTCCCGGGGACAGCCGGCCTGCCGCCGCCTCACGTGCAGGCCTGACGCAGCCGCTCCAGGTTGGCGGTGTTCGTCTGGACCCAGTCGTTCACGTCGGACAGCCCCTGTGACTTGCGCTGCTCCAGCGCGACGTAGGAGTCGGCGATCGCGAACAGGTTCTGCTGCAGCGTCTGGTCGGCCACCTGGTTGCCGAGGTCGCGCAGCTCCTCGGCCTTCTGCTGCGCCTGGGCGGACACCTCCTGCGCCGAGGCGTACGGGTTGAGGTTCGCCAGCCCGAGGGCCTGCGAGCACGCGCTCACCCGGTCCGCCGTCTCCGCGGCCTCCGCACAACCGGCCAGCACGACCGCCATCCCGACGACTCCGAGCACCCGCAGAATTCTCATAACGCCCAAACTACCGGTTCACGCTCCGGGCTCGGCGGCCTTCCACCAGCGCACTCCGACGACCGCGCCGATCACCGCCACGACACCGAACAGCACCCACCCGACGGGGAACCCTCCGCCGCTCGGGGACTCCTGCGCGGCCGGCACGACCGCCGGACTGGCACTGACCAGGCCGATCCGCACGGACAGGTCCTCCCGCGGCTTCGGGCCGACCGTCACCGGCCCGGCGCAGCCCGGGTCGCCGCCGGTGCCTGCGATCCGGAAGCCGCGGAACTCCTCGGCGAGGCCGGTGAGGTCGAAGCACACCCGGTACGACCCGTCGGGCAGGTCGTCGAGCAGGTACGAGCCGTCCGCGGCGGTGCGGGTGGTCGCCACCGGGCGCCCGCCGTCGTCGGCCAGCGTCACCGCGACGCCCGCCGCGCCGGGCTCACCCGCGTCCTGCGTGCCGTTGCCGTTGCGGTCCACCCACAGCAGGTCGCCGAGCCGGTTGCGCGCGGGCGTCAACCCGACGCCGATTGTGCTTTCGTCGCGATGGCCGACACCCACGGCGACCGGCGGCGCGCACCCGCTCGCCAGGTCCACATCGGAATCCTTTGTGGACTCGCCGGCGCGCGGCTTGGTGAACTGGTACCCGGCGACCGGCGCGGGCAGGGCGGCGCGGTCGACGCACACCTGGTACGCGCCGTCCGGGACCCGGGTGAACTGGAACCGGCCGTCGGCGCCGGTGGTCGTCGACGCCTCCTCGCCGCCGCCGGCGCGGAGCAGCTTGACCGGCACGCCGCCCGGGCCGGACTCGGTGGCGTCGGCGATGCCGTTGCGGTTCGTGTCCGCCCACACGCGGTCGCCGATCCGGTTGGCGGGCGCGGTCAGCCCCAGGTTCAGCGCGGTGTCCTCGCGCTTGCCGAGGCCGAGGGTCACCTGCGGGGTGCAGCCGGTCGCCGGGTCGGCGCCGGAGACCTCGCTCCCCTCCACCGGTGTGAAGTCGGCCGCGGCCTGCGGCAGGTTGGCCAGGTCGAAGCACACCGCGAACGAGCCGGACGGCAGGTCGTCGAAGGAGTACTTCCCGTCCTGGCCGGTGGTGGTCATGGCGAACTGGGTGCCGTCCGCGCCGCGCAGCTTCACCGGCACCCCGGCGATCCCCGGTTCCAGCGCGCCCGGCCGACCGTCGCCGTCGACGTCCTGCCAGACCAGCGCGGCGATTCGGTTGACCGGCGGGGCCAGACCGGCGTCCATCGTGAAGTCCTGGGTGCGGCTGGGCGTCAGCTCGGCCGGTGCGGTGCAGCCGGTGGCCGGGTCGGGCGCTGAGTCCTGGCCCGGAGTGCCCGCGCGCTGCCTGGTGAGCTGGTAGTCGCCGTACTGGGGCGGGAGCTTCGCGGTGTCGAAGCACACCTGGTAGCTGCCGTCGGGCAGGTGCGAGAACTGGTACTGGCCGTGCGGGCCGGTGCTGGTCCCGGCGACCGGGGTGCCGTCGGCCTTCTGCAGCCGCACCCCGACGTCGGCGATGCCGGGCTCGCCCGGGTCCTGCAGTCCGTTGCGGTTGACGTCGGCCCACACCAGGTCGCCGATCCGGTTGAGGCCGCCGACCACGCCCGCGTCCACGGTGTGGTCGACCGAACCGGGCGGCCCGATCGCGACGCGCACCGAGCCGGTTTCGGGGTCCACATCGGAATCGAGCGACTGGTCGCCCGCGTGCGGGACAGTCCACTTCAGACCCTCGACCGGCGGGGATCCGGGCAGCGGACCGGTGTTCACCCCGCTGAAGTCGAACCGCAGGGTGTAGCAGCTGTTGGGCTGCAGGCTCTCGGCCGGGCCGAACAGGTAGCGCCCGGCGCCGTCGGTCGTCTCCTCCGCCAGCGGCGCCCCGCCGCCGTCGCAGCCCAGCAGCTGGACCCGCACGCCGGGCAGCGGCGGCTCGTCGCCGTCCTGCACGCCGTCGCCGTCGGTGTCGAACCACGTCCGGTCGCCGAGCTGCACCGGGCCGTCCATACCGCCGACGCCCATCGTGAGCGTGACGGCCTTGCCGCCGCCGACGTCGACGAACTCGGTCAGGCTGGCGCGGCTCTGGTCCTCGGCCGCGGGCTTGACGTCCGGCATGGACGCCGGGATCGAGGCGTCCACGCGGTACTTCCCGCCGGACAACGTCGTGGTCGTGAGCTGCGCCGTGCCGTCCGGCCCGGTGACGCCGCTGACGCTGGCGCCACTCGGGTCGGTGGCCACGACGAGGATGCCGCCGACCCCGGTCTCACCCCGGACGACCCGCACCGTGAGCGGGCCGTCGGTGTCGTCCGCGGTCGCCACGAGCAGGGGTGTGCCCATGCCGAGCACCACCACCGCGCACACGAACGCGGCCAGGACATGCCTTGTCACCGCGAGCTCCCCGACTTCTCCCTGCCATTGACTCGGCCCACACTAGAAGCGCGCCGACGTCGGGCCAGGGAGAAGTTGCCTCACTGTCGAGTGAATTCAGCGAGGCCGGGGCAACTCTGCGTGGCCGTCAGCTGAACTCGGGAGCCAGCTGCTCGGCGATCTCGTAGGTGTTCAGGGCCGCACCCTTGCGCAGGTTGTCCCCGCACACGAAGAAGTCGAGCGTGTTCGGGAAGTCCAGCGCCTGGCGCACCCGTCCGACGTACGTCGGGTCGCCGCCGACGACCTCGGCCGGGCTCGGGAACTCACCCTTCTCCGGGTCGTCGACCAGCACGATCGACGGCTGCGCGGCGAACACCTTGTGCGCGGCCTCGACGGTGACCTCACGCGCGAAGGTGGCGTGCACCGCGAGCGAGTGCGTGGTGACGACCGGGACGCGGACGCAGGTCGCGGACACCTTGAGGTCAGGGATGCCGAGGATCTTCCGCGACTCGTTGCGGACCTTCAGCTCCTCGGAGAACCAGCCGTCGCCCTTGTAGGAACCGGCGGCCGGAACCACGTTCAACGCCAGCGGGGTGCCCGCGAACGGGCTGTCCGACAGCGGCAGGCCTGCCGCCTCCAGCGCGGCCCGCACGTCGCCCGCCTTCGCGCCGAGGTCCTTTCCGGACACCGCGGCCAGCTCGGCCTGCAGCCGGTCGATGCCGGGCTGGCCCGCGCCGGACGCCGCCTGGTAGGAGGCGACCACCAGCTCGGTCAGGCCGAACTCGCGGTGCAGCGCACCCAGGGCCGCCATCATCGACAGCGTCGTGCAGTTCGGGTTGGCGATGATGCCGCGCGGCCGCTCCCGCACCTTGTCCGAGTTCACCTCGGGCACCACCAGCGGCACGTCGTCGTCCATCCGGAACGCGCCGGAGTTGTCGACCGCGACCGCGCCGCGCTCGGCCGCGATCGGCGCCCACTCGGCGGACACCTCGTCCGGCACGTCGAACATGGCGACGTCGACGCCGTCGAAGGCCTCCGGCGACAGCGCGATCACGGTCAGTTCCTCGCCGCGCACGGTGATCTTCTTGCCCGCCGACCGCGGCGAGGCGATCAGCCGGATCTCACCCCACGGCACGCTCTCGCGCCCGTTGATGATGTCGATCATGACGGTGCCCACCGCGCCGGTCGCACCGACGAGAGCAAGGGTCGGAGACTGCTTTCCCATGATCAGCGACCACTCCCCGCGTACACGACGGCTTCCTCGTCGCCGCCAAGTTCGAATGCCTCGTGGATCGCGCGCACCGCGTCGTCCAGCTGCGCGTCCCGGATCAGGACCGAGATCCGGATCTCCGAGGTGTTGATGATCTCGATGTTGACGCCGACCTTGGCCAGCGCCTCGCAGAAGGTCGCGGTGACGCCGGGGTGCGAGCGCATGCCCGCGCCCACCAGCGAAACCTTGCCGACCTGGTCGTCGTAGAGCACGGAGTCGAACTCCAGCTCGCCCTTCAGCTTCTCCAGCTCCGCAACGGCCTTCGGACCGTTCGCCTTGGACAGCGTGAAGGTGATGTCGGTGCGGCCCGCGGTGTTGGAGACGTTCTGCAGCACCATGTCGATGTCGATCTCGGCGTCGGCGATGACCCGGAAGATCCGCCCCGCGGCGCCGGCGTGGTCCGGCACCCCGGTGACGGTGACCTTGGCCTCCGACCGGTCGTGCGCCACACCGGTGATCAACGCTTGTTCCACGGGGATCTCCTCAATCGAACCGGCCACGGTGGTGCCCGGCTTGTCGCTGTAGGACGAACGCACCCGGATCGGCACGCCGTAGCGGCGGGCGTACTCGACCGAGCGCAGGTGCAGGATCTTCGAACCGCTCGCGGCGAGTTCGAGCATCTCCTCGTACGGGATGGTGTCGAGTTTGCGTGCGTTGGGCACGATCCGCGGGTCGGCGGTGTACACGCCGTCCACATCGGAGTAGATCTCGCACGCGTCCGCGTTGAGCGCCGCGGCCAGCGCCACCGCGGTGGTGTCCGAACCGCCGCGGCCGAGCGTGGTGATGTCCTTGGTGTCCTGGGCGACGCCCTGGAACCCGGCGACCAGCGCGATGTAGCCCTGGTCGAGGGCCTCGGTGACCCGGCTCGGGGTCACGTCGATGATGCGCGCGTTGCCGTGCACGCCCGTCGTGACCACACCCGCCTGGGATCCGGTGAACGACCACGCCTCGAAACCGTGTGCCGAAATCGCCATCGCGACAAGCGCGTTGGAAATGCGCTCCCCAGCGGTGAGCAGCATGTCCATCTCTCGTTCGGGCGGCACCGGGTTGACCTGCTGGGCCAGGTCGAGCAATTCGTCGGTGGTGTCACCCATGGCGGAGCAGACGACGACCACGTCGTTGCCCGCCTTCTTGGTGGCCACGATCCGTTCGGCCACGCGCTTGATGCGATCAGCGCTCTCCAGCGACGAACCGCCGTACTTCTGGACCACGAGCGCCACTTGTCTGCCGACCTCCTATTTCGCACCTTTCGGAGCAGCCTACCGGGGGTTACGGCCCTGGCCACCCCGTTATGTGGCTCCGGCCACTGCCACCGGCCGGACTCGTGGGAAAATGACCAACCGTGCAGGGCAGCGGCCAAACCGTTCGGCGACCGGAGCAAGCGGCCCCTGGCCTGCTGCTGGACCTGGCGGACCGGATCACCAGACGCCGGGCGCTCCTGCTGCCCGCGGCCGTGTACCTCGGTGTGCGGGCACTCGGTGTTGTGGTGCTCACGGTGTTCGCCGCGCTGCACGACACCGACCTGTTGTCTAGGATCGCCGCCTGGGACGGCCAGTGGTACCTCAAGATCGCGGCCTCCGGCTACGAACTCGAACCGACGACGGACGCGCTCGGCCACCTGAACCCGCACACGCCGCGGGCCTTCTTCCCGGGATACCCGTTCCTGATCCGGCTGCTGGCGCCCGCGCTCGGGTTTCCCGCGGCGGCGCTGGTGGTGTCGCTGGCCGCCGGGCTCTTCGCGGCGTACGGCCTGGCCCGCCTCGGCAGGCTGGTGCGCGGCGGCTCGCGCCGGGCGGGCTACATCCTCGTGGCCCTGTTCGCGGCGACCCCCATGAGCGTCGTGCTGACCATGGCCTACACCGAAGCGTTGTTCTGCGCGCTGGCGGTGTGGACGCTGGTCGCGGTGCTGGAGCGGCGGTGGGAGCCGGCGGGCGTGTGCTGTCTGGCGGCCGGGCTGGTGCGGTCGACGGCGCTGGCGCTGGTCGTCGCGGTCGCGGTGGCCGCGCTGATGGCGTTGACGCGCCGGCAGGACGGCGGGCGTCCGCTCGTCGCGCTGGCGCTGGCGCCGGCCGGGTTGTTCGGTTACCTGTGGTGGACCGGGATGCGGGTGCGGCCGGAGTCCGGGATCGAGGCCCAGCTGAGCACCTGGTCCGACCTGGAATGGCAGGGGTGGCGGACCCGGTTCGACGGCGGGGTGTCGACGGCCCGGTTCGTGACCGAGGTGCTGACGGGCAGCGATTCGGCGATGAGCGTGCTGACGGTCGCGGTGATCGCCGGCGCGCTGATCGGTATGGCGGTGCTGGCCCGGCGCGAGACGGTGCTGGTGGTTTACGCGGCCGGGGTGCTGGTGATGTGCCTGGGGTCGAGCGCGCTGATGCACGCCAAGCCGCGCTTGCTGCTGCCCGCGTTCACGTTGCTGGTGCCGGTGGCGCTGGCGCTGGCCAAGCGGCGGACGAACACCGTGCTGTGGGTCTGCTCGGGAGTGGCGCTGGCGAGCGCGTGGTTCGGCGCGTTCGCGCTGACGGTTTGGCAGTATGCGATCTGATGCGAAAGCCAGCCGATTCCAGCGCGCCCCTGACCGACGTGATCGCGCAGCGGTGGAGCCCGCGCGCGCTCGACGAGACGCGGGAGGTCACCTGGGACCAGCTGCGCGCCCTGCTGGAGGCCGCGCGGTGGGCGCCGTCGTTCGGGAACACCCAGCCGGCGCGGTTCCTGGCCGGCCGCCGTGGTGATGCGACGTTCCGGCAGATCCTCGGCACGCTGACCGAGCGGAACCAGGCGTGGGCGCACCGGGCGGGCGCCCTGCTGGTCGGGATCGTGGTGGCACGCAACGAAAAGGGCGAGATCCCCTACGCCGAGTACGGGCTCGGGCTGGCCGCGCAGAACCTCGTGCTGCAGGCCGTCGCGGAGGGGCTGGTGGCGCACCAGATGGCCGGCTTCGACGCCGACGCCGTCCGCGAGCGGTTCGCGGTGCCGGACGGAGCGGTCCCCCGGGTGGCGATCGCCGTCGGGCACGCCGGCGATCCCGCGGTGCTGGAGGTGGAGAAACTGATCGAGCGCGAACGGGCGGCCCGGAAACGACTGCCGCTGGGCGAGTTCGCCTACACCGGCGAGTGGGGCACGCCCGCGTTCTAGCCGACGGAGGCGCCGCCGATGCGGCGGACGATCCGCGTGACGATCGACGAGACCACCAGCCAGAAGATCGCCGCGATGCCGTAGTTCACCAGGACGCGCAGCTTCTCGTCGGCGGGCTCGAACAGGTCCTTGAAGCCCAGCGCCAGGCCGTCGGACCAGTCACGCACGAACGAGACGATCCCGTTGTCCCGGTTGGCCCCGCCGACCACGAAGATCACGTGCAGCACCAGGATGAGCGCGAAGATCAGGCCGACCCAGCGGACGATCCCGGCGATCAGCCCGACCGCCTGGTCCTTCACCCGCCCCCACGGCACCTGGCGCTTGGGTCGCGGCGAGGCGTCTTCGTCGACGTCGCTCTTGCGCTTCTCGGCGTGCTCGGCCATGCCGCCGAGTTTCCCACGCCACGCCCGCCTTGGCTACCTGCCAGTAACCGACCGGGTCACTTTCCAACATCATCGCGCCCGGGCTACAGTGAATCCGTGGCGCGTGCTCTCCTGCTTCGCTGCCGCGACGGGGCCTGATCCTGACCGGCCCCCCGTCGCGGGGCTTCGTCACGCCGCCGGTCGCCCGAAAACCCGGCAGGAGAGTTTCCCAGCAATGACCAGCTCCGATCCCACCGTGAGCCGCATCCGCAAGCCTTCGCGTCCCGCCCCCGCCGACCAGCCCGCGTGGAACCCGCAGCGCGGCAGTTCGATGCCGGTGCACCGCTACCAGCCCTGGTACAAGCTGGTGGAGAACATCGAACTGCCCGACCGCACCTGGCCGGACAAGCGCATCGAGCGCGCGCCGCTGTGGTGCGCGGTCGACCTGCGGGACGGCAACCAGGCCCTGATCGACCCGATGTCGCCGGCCCGCAAGCGCAAGTTCTTCGAGCTGCTGGTGCGCATGGGCTACAAGGAGATCGAGGTCGGCTTCCCGGCCGCGAGCCAGACCGATTTCGACTTCGTCCGCGAGATCATCGAGGACGGCGCGATCCCCGACGACGTGCGCATCCAGGTGCTGACCCAGTGCCGCCCCGAGCTGATCGAGCGCACCTTCCAGTCGCTGGAGGGCGCGCCGCAGGCGATCGTGCACATCTACAACTCGACGTCGATCCTGCAGCGCCGCGTGGTGTTCCGCGAGGAGCGCGAGGGCATCAAGAAGATCGCGCTGCAGGCCGCCGACCTGGTGGTCGAGTACGCGCAGAAGTACTCCGACACCGACTTCCGCTTCCAGTACTCGCCGGAGTCCTACACCGGCACCGAGCTGTCCTACGCCGCCGAGGTGTGCAACGCGGTCACCGACATCTGGCAGCCCACCCCGGAGCGGCCGGTCATCCTGAACCTGCCTGCGACCGTCGAGATGGCCACGCCGAACGTCTACGCCGACTCGATCGAGTGGATGGGCCGCAACCTGGACCGCCGGGACTCGGTGATCCTGTCGCTGCACCCGCACAACGACCGCGGCACCGGTATCGCCGCGGCCGAGCTGGGCTACCAGGCCGGCGCGGACCGCATCGAGGGCTGCCTGTTCGGCAACGGCGAGCGCACCGGCAACGTCGACCTGGTCGCGCTGGGCATGAACATGTTCAGCCAGGGCATCGACCCGCAGATCGACTTCTCCGACATCGACGAGATCAAGCGCACCGTCGAGTACTGCAACCAGCTGCCGGTGCACGAGCGCACCCCGTGGGGCGGGGACCTGGTGTTCACCGCGTTCTCCGGCAGCCACCAGGACGCGATCAACAAGGGCTTCGACGCGCTGCACCGCGCCGCCGAGAAGGCCGGTGTACCGGTCGACGAGTTCCCGTGGGAGGTGCCCTACCTGCCCATCGACCCGAAGGACGTCGGCCGCAGCTACGAGGCCGTCATCCGGGTGAACTCGCAGTCGGGCAAGGGCGGCGTCGCCTACATCATGAAGACCGAGCACCAGCTCGACCTGCCGCGACGGCTGCAGATCGAGTTCTCGCAGGTCATCCAGCGCTACACGGACAGCGAGGGCGGCGAGGTCGACCCGCGCACGATGTGGGACGCGTTCGCGAAGGAGTACCTGGAGCCGCAGACGCCGCTGCAGCTGATCAGCCAGCACGTCACCGCGAACGGCGACTACCAGCTGCGCGCCACGGTGCGGGTGGACGGCGAGGAGCAGGAGATCACCGGTTCCGGCAACGGCCCGATCGCCGCGTTCTTCGACGCGTTGTCCACCGTGGGCTACGACCTGCGGCTGCTGGACTACAGCGAACACACGCTCACCCCCGGCGACGACGCCAAGGCCGCCTCCTACATCGAGTGCGCCATCGGCGACAAGGTGTTCTGGGGCATCGGCATCGACCCGTCCATCGTGACGGCTTCGCTGCGGGCGGTCGTGTCCGCGGTGAACCGCGCGCACCGCTGATTCCGGGAGAAGGCCGGCCGCTGGTGTGCGGCCGGCCTTCTCTCGTCAGTTCGCGACCGCGGCGGCGAACATGCCGGGCTGGTAGGAGCCGCCCTGGTTGCGCACGATCACGTTCATCCGGTTGGCGGCGTTGATCATCGCGACCAGTGTCACCAGTGCGGCGATCTGGTCGTCGTCGTAGTGCTTGCGCACCTGGGCCCACGTCTCGTCGGACACGCCCTGGTGCGCGTCGGCCAGGCGGGTGCCCTCCTCGGCGAGCGCCAGCGCCGCCCGCTCGGCCTCGGTGAACACCGTGGCCTCGCGCCAGACCGCGACCAGGTTGAGCCGCACCGCGCTCTCCCCGGCGGCCGCGGCCTCCTTGGTGTGCATGTCGACGCACGGGGCGCACCCGTTGATCTGGCTGGCGCGCAACGACACCAGCTCCTGTGTGGACTGCGGCAGGGCCGAGGCGTGCAGCACGGCGGCGACGTTCGCGAACCGCTTGGCGAGCTTGGCGCCGATCTCGTTGGACATCAGGTCGAACCGGGTTTCCACGGCTTCCTCCTCGTGTGGGGAACTGCTCGAACACGAGGCACCGGCCGCGCCGTGGATGTGACAGTGACGCCGGCCACAGCGTCCCGGCCCCGCTCCCACGGCCTGATCCGGTTCACCGGGCGGCGCCGGCGCGCCGGGCTAGGGCTGCTTCGTCACCGCGGCGGCCTCGGCGTGCAGCAGGTCCAGCACGGTGGCCACCGGCGGCCGGGTGCCGGCGCCGGTGCGCAGGACGGCTTCGATGAGCCGCGCCGCGCGGATGCCCGCCAGCGGCCGCCGCACGATCCGGCGCGACCAGGTCCCGGCCAGCGTGTAGCGCGGCAGCAACGCGATGCCGTGCCCGGCCGCGACCAGCGCCTCGATGATCCGGAAGTCGTTGATCCGCTGCTTGACCTGCGGGCGCACCCCGGTCCGCACCGCCAGCGAGCGCAACACGTCGTCGACCGGGAAACCGACGTCCACCGAGATCCACTGCTCGCCGGCCAGCTCGGTGAGGTCCACGCGGCGGCGCTTCGCGAGGCGGTGGCCGAGCGGCAGCGCCACGTCCAGCGGCTCGCGCAGCAGCGGCACCACGTCGAGCCGCGCCGACGGGAACGGCTCGGCGTGCTCGTCCCGGTGGGTGACCACGATGTCGAAGTCGGCGACCAGCCCGGGCACCTCGGCCGGCGTCATGTCGACGTCCCGCACCTCGACGTCCAGGCCCTCGACCTCGGCGAACCGGTGCAGCAGCCCGGGCAGCAGCATCAACGCGGCGGACGGGAAGATCGCCACCCGCACCCGGCCGCGCGGCAGGCTGCGGAACACGTCCAGCTCGGCCTCGGCCCGGTCCACCGCGGCGATCACCTCGTCCGCCCGCACCACCAGCGCCCGCCCGGCGTCGGTGAGCCGCAGCCCCCGCCCCGCCGGTTCGGTGAGTACCAGCCCGACCTCCGCCTGCAGCGCCCGGAGCTGCTGCGACACCGCCGACGGCGTGCAGTGCAGCGCTTTCGCCGCCGCCGTCACGCTCCCGCGGTCCGCGAACTCACGCAGCACCCGCAACCGCCCGACGTCCATGAAGCAACGCTACACAGTAGGTGCAAACAATCTCGATTGTTCTTCATAGTTGCGGCAGGCACGCTGAACAGGTCCCCACCCGCCGCCCCTCAAGGAGGCGCTGCGCGCCCATGTCTGTCCGCGACCGACTCCTCGCCCTGTTCGTCGTCGTCCTGTGGGGCCTCAACTTCATCGCGATGCACCCGATGCTCGGCCACTTCCCGCCACTGTTCGCCGCGGCGCTGCGCTTCGCCGTGATCGCGGTCCCGACGATCCTGTTCATCCCGCGACCGAAGGTGAAGCTGCGCTGGCTGATCGGGTTCGGGCTCGGCTTCGGCACCGGCCAGTTCGCGTTCCTGTTCCTCGCGCTGACCAACGGCATGCCGACCGGCCTCGCGTCGCTGGTGCTGCAGGCGTCCGCGCCGTTCACCGTCCTGCTCGGCGGGATCTTCCTGCGCGAACCGCTGTCCGCGCGGCAGCTGACCGGGATACTCGCCGCGGTGGCCGGGATGGGCGTGATCGCCTGGCACCGCGCGGAGAACGCCGTGCTGCTGCCGGTCGTGCTCACGCTGCTCGGCGCGCTGTGCTGGGCCGCGGGGAACCTCTGCTCACGTCAGGCCAGGCCCGACAACCCGATCCACTTCACGCTGTGGATGTCGGTGGTCCCGCCGATCCCGATGTTCGCGTTGTCCACGATCTTCGAGGGTCCGGCCGTGCAGTGGGAGTCGCTGGTCACGCTGGGCACCGGCGATGGCCTGCTCGGCCTGGCCGGGTTCACCTACGTCGTGCTGATCGGCACCGTCCTCGGGTCGAGCATCTGGACCGTGCTGATGCGCCGCAACCCGGCCAACGTGGTCGCGCCGTTCTCGCTGCTCGTGCCGGTGGTCGGGATGTCCGCGGCGTTCTTCGTGCTCGGCGAGACCCCGGCGCTGGTCGAGGTGCTGGCCGGCCTGGTCGTGGTGGCCGGGGTGCTGTACGGCTCGCTGCCGAGGCGTCAGCGCTCGGCGGGCGCGCTGCCCGACCTCGTCTCCTCGTGACGGCGGCCCATCCGCTTCTTGATGACGAGGCTGACCACCACACCCACCACAACGGCGACCGCCAGTGCGATGTAGGAGAACCGCGACAGCCACTTCTCCGCGACCACGCCGAGCGTGTACACCAGCGCCGTGGTGCCGCCCGCCCAGGCGATCCCGCCGAGCGCGTTGGCGAGCAGGAAACGCGGGTAGTGCATGTGCAGCGACCCGGCGAGGGGACCGCACAGAATGCGCAGAATCGCGACAAAGCGGCCGAAGAAAACCGCCCAAACACCGCGTTTCCGGAACAATCTCTCGGCGGCCGCCACATGCGCCGGTCCGAAATGCTTGGGGAATTTCCGGCCCGCCCAGTCGAACAGGCGCTGTCCGCCCTTCCGCCCGATCAGGTAACCGATGCTGTCCCCGGCGATGGCGCCGCCGCTGGCGACGGCACCGATCAGCCAGGGGTTGAGCCCGTCGTGGTGCGAAGCCAGGAGAGCCGCGCTGACCAGCACGATCTCTCCCGGCAACGGGATCCCGAGGCTCTCCGCGCCGATCACCACGCCGACCGTGAGGTAGACCAGGAGCGGCGGGATGGTCTCCAGCCACGCGTCGATGTGCACGGTAAAAGCCCCCTCGGGTACCCCGGCGGAATCGTCGCCAGGGTACCCCGGTCAGGGCTCCAGCATTTCGGCCACCGAAGCGGCCTGCGGAATAGCCGCATCGGGTGACAACTGCGCGGTCACCAATTCCGGTTTCACCTCGTGCGGCGTGATCCGGCCTGCCTGGATGTCCTCCGCCCAGTGGCAGGCGACCCGGTGCCCGGCGCCGAGCTCCCGCAGCGCGGGCCGCTCGGTGTCGCACTTGGTCTCCTGCCGCCACGGGCAGCGGGTGTGGAAGCGGCAGCCCGACGGCGGGTTGGCGGGCGAGGGCAGGTCGCCGGCGAGCAGGATCTGCTCGCGGCTGTCCTCCACCACCGGGTCCGGCACCGGGATCGCCGACAGCAGCGCCCGCGTGTACGGGTGCAGCGGCTCGGCGTAGAGCGACTCCGAATCGGTCTCCTCCACCAGCGAGCCCAGGTACATCACGCCGATGCGGTCGGAGATGTGCCGGACGACCGCCAGGTCGTGGGCGATCACCAGGTAGGTCAGGCCCAGCGAGTCCTGCAGCTCCTCGAGCAGGTTGATCACCTGCGCCTGCACGGACACGTCCAGCGCGGACACCGGCTCGTCGGCGACGATCAGGTCCGGCTCGACGGCCAGCGCCCGCGCGATGCCGATGCGCTGGCGCTGCCCGCCGGAGAACTCGTGCGGGTACTTCCGCAGAGAACTCTCCGGCAGGCCGACGGCGTTCAGCAGCTCACGCAAACGCTTGCGCGTGCTCTCCCGGTCCTTGTCCAGGCCGTGCGCCCGCATGCCCTCGATGAGGATCGATTCGACCGACTGCCGCGGGTCGAGGCTGGACAGCGGGTCCTGGAACACCATCTGCATCCGCCGCCGCATCTTCCGCAGCGACTCGCCCTTGAGCGTCGACAGGTCGGTGCCGTCGAACACCGCTCGGCCACCGGTCGGCTCCACCAGCCGCAGCAGGCTGCGGCCCAGCGTCGTCTTGCCGCAACCGGACTCGCCGACCAGGCCGTACGTCTCGCCGCGCTGGATCTCCAGGTCGACCCCGTCCACCGCGTAGACGTGCCCGACCGTGCGGTCCAGCACGAGACCGCGCTTGATCGGGAAGTGCACCTGCAGGCCTTCCACGCGCACCAGCGGTTCGGACATCAGCGCACCCCCTCGCCCGCGGCGACCGGGCGGCCCACCGGGTTGTGGCACCGCAGCATCCCGCCCGTGTCCGGTTCCAGTTCCGGCGTGACCTCCCGGCACAGGTCCAGCGCGTTCGGGCAGCGGGGCGCGAACGCGCACCCCTGCGACCACGGGATGTTGTCGGCTACCGACCCCTTGATCGGCACCAGCTTCTCCCCGCGCGGCGCGTCCAGCCGCGGGATCGAGGCCAGCAGCCCGTGCGTGTACGGGTGCCGGGCGGAGGCGAACAACGCGTGCCGCTCCGCCCGCTCGACCACCCGGCCGCCGTACATGACGTTGACCTCGTCGCACAGCCCGGCGACCACGCCGAGGTCGTGCGTGATCATGATCAGCGCGGTGCCGGTGTCGCGCACCAGCTCGGACAGCAGCGCCAGGATCTGCGCCTGGATCGTCACGTCCAGCGCGGTGGTCGGCTCGTCCGCGATCAGCAGCCGTGGACGGCAGGCCAGCGCGATCGCGATGAGCGCGCGCTGCCGCATGCCGCCGGAGAGCTGGTGCGGGTACTCCGACAGCCGCCGGTTCGGGTCCGGGATGCCGACGCGGTCGAGCAGGTCCGCCGCCTCGGCCGTCGCCTGCTTGCGGTCCATCTTGCGGTGCCGTTCCAGCACCTCGGTGATCTGCAGCCCGATCGGGATCACCGGGTTCAGCGACGACAGCGGGTCCTGGAACACCATGCCCAGGTCGCGGCCGCGCCGGTCGCGCAGCTGCTTGTCGGACAGCCGCAGCAGGTCGGTGTCCTCGAACAGCACCTCGCCGGTGACCGTCGCGCCGCGCTTGGGCAGCAGGCCCATGATCGCGAGCGCGGTCACCGACTTGCCGCTGCCGGACTCGCCGACCAGGCCGACGGTGCGGCCCGGCTCGACGTCGAAACTGACCCCGTCCACCGCGGTGAACGGGCGGGTTCCCTTGCGGGAGAAGACGACCGACAGGTCGCGTACTTGCAGGAGACTCAACGCGCTACCGCCTGTTCTTCGGGTCGAGCGCCTCGCGCAGCGACTCGCCGAGCAGCGTGAACCCCAGCGCCACCACGACGATCGCGATGGCCGGGTAGAACGCCAGGCTCGGCTTGACGTCCAGCAGGGTCTGGGCCTGTGCCAGCATCAGCCCCCACTCGGCGCGGCTGGGATCGTTGTCGCCGAGGCCGAGGAACGACAGCGCCGCCACGTCGATGATCGACGTCGCCAGCGTCAGCGTCGCCTGCACGACCACCGGCCCGAGCGAGTTCGGCAGCATGTGCCGGAACACGATCGTGCTGCGCCGCACGCCCAGCGCGGTCGCCGCGAGCACGTGGTCGCTCGATCTCTGCGAGAGCATCGCGCCGCGCAGCAGACGCGCGAACACCGGCACGCTCACCACCGCCACCGCGATGATGACCGTCCACTGTGTCCCTTGCGAGAACAGCGCGGCCACCGAGATCGCCAGCAGCAGGGAGGGGATCGCGAGCAGGATGTCGGTGAACCGCATCAGCAGCGTGTCCACCCAGCCGCCCAGCGCGCCGGCCAGACCGCCGACGATCATGCCGACCACCAGCCCGATCAGGGTGGCGACGACACCGACGATCAGCGTCTGCTGCGCGCCGACCAGCAGGCGGGAGAAGAAGTCGTACCCGCGGTGGTCGCTGCCGAGCACGAACCCGTCCATCGGGCCGGGGATGAAGTCCGGCCGCAGGTTCACACGCAGCTCGTCGTAGGGGATGTAGGGGTTCTTCGGCGCCAGGAACGGGGCCAGGATCGCCAGCAGCACGAACAGCACCGTGATGACCGCGCCGGTGATCGCCACCGGGTTGCGCAGCATCCGCCGGACCGCGTCCGCCGCGAGGCTGGTGCCGCCGGACTCGGCAAGGTCGTCGATGCGTTCGGCCTTGCGCCGCAACATGGACGTCATCGCACCCGCACCCTCGGATCGATGATGGCGTAGGAGATGTCCACCAGGATGTTGACGACGACGTACACCAGGGCGGCCAGCAGCAGCAACGCCTGCAGCCGCGGGTAGTCGCGGCGCTCGATGCCCTGCGCCAGCAGGGATCCGAGCCCGTTCCAGTTGAACACCTTCTCGGTGAGCACGGCCCCGGCGAGCAGCAGGCCGGTCTGCAGGCCGATCGTCGTCGACACCGGCAGCAAGGCGTTGCGCAGCACGTGCCGCTGGCGGATCGTCGTCGTGGTCAGGCCCTTCGACTCCGCGGTGCGCACGAAGTCCTCCTGCTGCACGTCCAGCACCGAGGCGCGGGTGATTCGCACGATCACCGCGAACGGGATGCTGGCCAGCGCGACCGCGGGCAGGATCAGGTGCTTGATCGCGTCCCACGTCGCGTCCAGCTCGCCGGTGAGCAGGCCGTCCAGCGTGAAGAACCCGGTGATGTGGGTGGCGTCGATCGTGACGTCCTGACGCCCGGACGGCGGCAGGATGCCCAGCTTCTGCGCGAACACGTACTTGAGCAGCACGCCGAAGAAGAACACCGGCACCGCGACGCCGACCAGGGTGGTCAGCACGGTGGCGTTGTCCAGGAGCCTGCCCCGGTGACGGGCGGCCAGGTACCCCATCGGGATGCCGAAGCCGACCGCGAGGACCAGCGCCGCGATCGCGAGTTCGATGGTGGCGGGGAAGGCGCGCCCGATCTCGGCGAGCACGCTGTCGCCGCTGATCAGGGAAGCACCGAAGTCACCGGTGAGGACGCGGCCGAGGAACTTGAAGTACTGGACGAAGATCGGTTGATCCAGCCCGAGCACCGAGTTCAGCGACGCGATCTTCTCCGGCGTCGCCTTGTCGCCGAGCAGCGCGGTGGCGGGGCCACCGGGCAGCAGGCGGAGCCAGGCGAAGACCAGGATGGAGAGCACGAGGAGCGTCGGGATCGCTTGCAGCAGCCGACGGGTCAGGAATCGGAGCATGTGAGTGCCTCGGAATCCGCACCAAGGCGGGAAAGCGTGCCGGGCACGCTTTCCCGCCCTCGGTAGCGGAACTCAGCCCTTGGTGACCGTGTAGAAGCGCTCGTCGGTCAGCGGGGTCGGGATCAGGCCCTGGACGTCGGACCGGACCACGATCCCCGGAGGCGACGACGACAGCGGAACCGCGGGGACGTACTGCGAGATCAGCACGCTGGCGTTCTCGTAGGCCGCCTTCTTGGCGTCCGGGGTCGTCTGCGCGTCCGCAGTGGACAGCGCGTCGAAGATCTGCGGGTTGTCGAAGCCGAACTCGGCCTTCGGGCGCCCGAAGAACGTGCCGACGAAGTTGCCCGCGTCGGCGTAGTCACCGGTCCAGCCGAGCAGGTGCAGGTCCTGCTTGCCCGCCTTCTGCACGGAGTCCTTGTACCCGCCGTTCCACGGCTCCTGGACCACGTTGACCTTGATACCGACGGCCTTGAGGTCGTCGGTGATCGCGGCGGCGATGTCCACCGGGTTCGGCATGTAGGGCCGGGTGACCTCGGTCGGGACGTAGAAGTTCAGCGTCAGGTCGGACGCACCCGCCTGGGCCAGCAGCTGCCTGGCGGTGTCCGGGTTGTAGCTGTACTTGGCCACCGCGTTGGTGTAGCCGGGCACGTTGTTCGGCAGGAACTGGTCCTGCGCGTAGGCGCCCTGCGGGAGCCGGTTCCTGACCAGCTGGTCCTTGTTGATGGCGTACTCGATCGCCTGGCGGACCCGCACGTCCTGCAGCTTCGGGTTGTTCTTCTGGTTGATGCCCAGGTACAGGATGTTGAACGCGGGCCGGATCAGGACCTGGTCGCCTGCCTGCTTGAGCGAGTTGTAGTCCGCCGGGCTCGGGAAGTCGTAGCCGTCGATGGTGCCGGCCGCCAGCTCCTGCTTGCGGGCGTTCTCGTCCGGGATGATCTTGAAGATCAGCCTGGCGGTCTTGGCCTTCTCACCCCAGTAGTCCTCGTTGCGGACCAGGGTGATGGTGTTGTTGGCCTTGTCGAAGCTCTCGAACTTGTACGGCCCGGTGCCCGTCGGGTGGTCGGTGGCGTACGCCGGGTAGGTGAACGCCTCACCGCTCTGCGTCACGTTGTCGGCGTCGTACTTCTTCAGCGCGTCCGGGCTCGACATCGACAGCGAGGTCAGGCCGAACGCGTCCGGGAACGCGCCCTTGGCCTTGTTGAGGTTGAGGACGGCGGTGGTCTCGTCCTTGGCCTCGCAGCTCTTGTAGACCGGGTCGCCGCTGATGTCGCCTTCGTTCTGCGCGAAGCCCTCGAAGACGTCGCCGTAGTAGATCATCTGGCTCTGGGCGGCGGCGCCCTTCATGTTGTACCAGCGGTCGAAGTTGAAGCAGACCGCCGCGGCGTTGAACGGGGTGCCGTCGTGGAACTTGACGCCCTCGCGCAACGTGAAGGTCCAGGTGGTGTTGCCGTTGCTCGGCGTCCACGCGGTGGCCAGGCCGCCCTCCAGCTCGGTGGTGCCCGGCTTGTAGGTGACCAGGGTGTCGAACATCTGGCGGGCGGGGCGGAAACTCTCGCCGTCGTCGTTGAAGATCGGATCGAAGTTCTTCGGGGCGCCGGCCGCGCCGAAGATGAAGGTGTCGCTGGCGCTGTCGCCCGAGCCGCGCTCGGAAGCGCAAGCGGCCGTCGTGACCGCGAGGGCGCCGGCAAGCCCGATCAGGGCGATGCGGCGCAACCCAACTGCCCGCGTTGGGAGCATGGTGGCACTCCTAGGAGAATGTTCGGGTACGTGATCGACGACCCTAGTCCGCATGTTGGGAATTCGTTAAGTGCGTGAGGTTACGATCGCGCTACGTCAAACCGGACGCACGAACACATTCGGCTCACAGCGTTACGTTCAGTGCTCACCCTGCGTAAGATCGGACGAAAGTATTAGGCCGTTCGGGTGTACGTACTGGTGGGTAAGGTCAACGGCGAACCAACCACATTCGAACTTCTGCCACGCGGTCAGCGGGCCGCGAATGCCCTCGCCGTCCCTGGAGACTGCCCGTTCGAGCCGAGTTTCGGCGTCCGGGCCCGCGACCCAGCACAGCGCGGACAGGCGGGGCCGGATCGAGGCGCGGCCGGCGGACACCCCTTCCAGCACGACTACGTCGACCGGGTGAACCGTGCGGACCGGCCCTGGCCGCGGCTCGCCGGTGGTCCAGTCCAGCGGGCGGTAGACGGCCGGGCGGCCCGCGGCGAGGGGGTCGAGGACCTCGGAGACGAGCCGCGGCCACCAGGCGACCGGGTCGTCCCACGTCGCGTAGTGGTCGGTGGCGACGACAGCGGTCGCCGCGCCGCGTGCCCGGAAGTCCGCGGCGAGTTCCGCCGCGAAGGTGGTCTTGCCCGCGCCGGACGGGCCGTCGACGGCGACCAGCCGGACCCGCCCGCAGCGGGGCGGGCCGGCCAGCACGTCGTCGACCAGTGTCAAAGGGCGCGGCGGCCGGAGAGGGCCCGGCCGAGGGTGAGCTCGTCGGCGAACTCGAGGTCGCCGCCCATCGGCAGACCGGACGCGAGCCGGGTGACGGTCAGGCCGGGGAAGTCCCGCAGCATCCGCACCAGGTAGGTCGCGGTGGCCTCGCCCTCGGTGTTCGGGTCGGTCGCGATGATCACCTCGGTGACCTGTTCCGCGCCGAGCCTGGCCAGCAGCTCGCGGATGCGCAGCTGGTCGGGGCCGATGCCGGACAGCGGGTCGAGCGCGCCGCCCAGCACGTGATAGCGGCCCTTGAACTCGCGGGTGCGCTCGACGGCGAGCACGTCCTTCGGTTCCTCGACCACGCAGATCAGCGACGTGTCGCGCCGGGCGTCCCGGCAGATGCGGCACTGCTGCTGTTCGGAGACGTTGCCGCAGATCTCGCAGAACTGCACACCCTCCCGGACCTTGCCGAGCACGTCCTGCAGCCGGGCGATGTCGGCCGGGTCGGCGGCGAGCAGGTGGAACGCGATCCGCTGCGCGCTCTTCGGACCGATGCCGGGCAGGTGTCCCAGCTCGTCGATCAGGTCCTGGACTACGCCTTCGTACAACGGGGCCTGCTACTTCAGGCCGGGCAGACCGAGTCCGCCGAGGTCGGGCATGCTGCCGCCACCGCCGAGGGCGCCGGCGACCGGGCCGAGCTTCTCCTCGGTGAGCTTCTGGGCGCTGCTCATCGCGTCCCGCACCGCGGCGACCACCAGGTCGGCGAGCGTCTCGGTGTCCTCCGGGTCGACCGCCTTCGGGTCGATCTGCAGGGACTTCAGCTCCATGCCGCCGGTGACGGTCGCCTTGACCAGGCCACCGCCGGACGTGCCGGTCACCTCGGTGCGGGCGAGCTCCTCCTGCGCGGCGACGAGCTGCTGCTGCATCTGCTGCGCCTGCTGCAGGATGGCCTGCATGTCGGGCATTCCACCGCCGGGTTGCACCATGATCCCCGTTTCGTCGTGCTGTCCTGTGGGTCCCAGCGTAGCTCGCACGGCTGTGGCACCGTGTTCGCCGTGCGCAGTCTCGTGGGGTTGGTGTTGAGCGGGGTGTTCCTGGTCGCCGGGTGCTCGTCGCCGCCTGTTCCGTCCGAGGTGGCCCGGGTGTCTTCGGCTCCCGCACCGTCGTCGGTTGCCTCGTCGGTGGCGCGGGAGCCGCTGACGGTGGTGCTGGACCCCGGGCACAACGGCGGCAACGCGCGGCGGCCGGACGTGATCGGCGCGCCGGTGCCCGCCGGACGCGGCAAGACGAAGCCGTGCAACACGACGGGCACCGCGACGGACCGGGGGTACGCGGAGCACGCGTTCAACTGGGATGTGGCGCAGCGAGTGGGTTCACTGTTGGCGGCGCAAGGGGTGCGGGTGGTCTACACGCGCGCGGACGACTCCGGGGTGGGCCCGTGTGTGGACGAACGCGCGGCGATCGGAAACCGAGCCGGCGCGGCGGCGGTGGTGTCGATCCACGCGGACGGCGCGACGGCGGCCGGCGCCAGGGGCTTCCACGTGGCGTACTCGGCACCCCCGCTGAACGCGGCGCAGGGCGCGCCGTCGGTGGAGCTGGCCGAGGCGATGCGGTCGGGGCTGCTCGCCGGTGGGTTCCCGTTGTCCGACTACCTGGGTTCGGACGGCCTGGCCCCCCGGGACGATCTGGCCGGCCTGAACCTTTCGGAACGCCCGGCGGTCCTGGTGGAGTGCGGGAACATGCGCAACGCCGGAGAGGCCGCGGTTATGTCCAGTGTGGACGGACGGCAACGCTACGCCTCGGCGATCGCCGCCGGGGTGGTTGCGTTCCTGCGGGAGCACGCGAGTTTCTAAGCCCCAGCGCGAGGCCCACCTTCGCGGGCGCGGGTCCCACGCTCGCAGGCGCGAGTCCCACGCTCGCGGGGCGCGGGTTGGTTGATCAGGCGCGCGCACAGTACTCGTCAACAGGTCTTTCCGGGGCCGCCGCCACGCGCGGCTCCCGCACGCCCCACTCCGTTGGGCCACTGGCTCCGCCGAGCCGCCCGCGCCAGGCGAGCGCGGCCGCCACCGGCTTCCGTTTTGAACGCGCTGGGCGCGGGTCAGTCGATCGGCTGCGCGCCCAGGTGTTCGGCCAGCAGGCGGCGCGCCAGTTCCTCCGGGTCGTTCTGCGGCGCGGGCATCGCGTCCGGCACCGGGCCGCCCGATTCGGCCATCATCGATTCCTCGTCGTCCGGCTCGGGCGGGAGGGGGATGTCGTCCGCGGGCTCCGGGGGTGGCTGCGGCGCCCTCGGCGCGGGCTCGGGCGGCGGGGCCGGGCTGGCCGCCGGCGTCGGGCGCTGGAAGGTTCGCTGTTGCTGCTGCGGGGCCTCCCGGGTGGGCGGGTTCGGGCGCGGGCTCGGACCGTCGCGGCGGGCCGAACCTCCTCCACCGCCACCGCCGTGCACGCACCGCACCTGCCACGTTCCGCCGAGCACCTCGTGCAGCGCGCCGGCGATGAAGTCCGCGTTGCGCGGCTCCGACAACCGCCGCGCGAGGGGCTCCGCGCTGTGCGCCAGCACGACCACCGACCCCTCGACGCTCTGCACCGTGGCATTGATCATCATCGCCTCGGTGCTGCGGCTCGTCTTGCGGATGGCGGCCAGCAGGTCCGGCCAGACCCGGCGGATCGCGGCCGCGTCGATGCCGCCCGGCGCGGGCGCCTCGGCGGGGGCCTCGTCAGGGACCGCGGGCTCGGTGGGGCGGCGCACCGGCGCCTCCGGCGCCGCAGGACGCGCCACCGCCGCCGGCCGCGACTCCACAGGACGCGCCTCCGCCGGAGCCAGAGCCGGGCGCACAGCCGCGGGGCTCTGCTCCGGCGCGGCGGTCGGCTCGGTGGCCCGGCGGGCGGGCGCTTCCGGCGCCGGACGCGCAGCAGCCTCGGCCGCCGGCCGCGACGGCGCGGCAGCCGCCGGGGCCGCCGCGCGTTGTGACGGCCGCTGGAACCGCTCGGGTGCAGCAGCGGCGACCTGCCCGTCGGCGGCAGGCAGACTTCCCCCGCCGCTCACCGTGACCCGCCGCTCCAAGCGCTCCAACCGCTGCAGCACCGCCGCTTCGCTTTCCGACGCCGACGGCAGCAGCATGCGGGCGCACAACAGTTCCAGCAGCAGCCGCGGCGCGGTGGCGCCACGCATCTCCAGCAGGCCGTTGTGCACGATCTCGGCGTACCGGGTCAGCGTCGCCAGGCCGGCGCGCTCGGCCTGCGCCGTCATGCGGTCCAGCTCGTCCGCGGGCGCGGACACCAGGTTGCGCGCCGCCGCGTCCGGGACCGACCGCAGCAGCACCAGGTCACGCAGCCGGTCCAGCAGGTCGCTCGCGAAGCGGCGCGGCTCGTGCCCGGCCTCGACCAGGCGCTCGACCGTGCCGAACACCGCCGCCGAGTCGTCCGCCGCGAGGCCGTCGATCATGTCGTCGATCAGCGCCGAGTCGGTGACGCCGAGCAGCGAGATGGCCCTGTCGTAGGTCACGCCGTCCGGGCCCGCGCCGGCCAGCAGCTGGTCCAGCACCGACTGCGTGTCGCGCGCCGAGCCACCGCCCGCGCGGATCACCAGCGGGTACACGGCCGGGTCGACGTGGATGCCCTCGGCCGCGACGTTGCGCTCCAGCAGGTCGCGCATCGCGCTCGGCGGGATCAGCCGGAACGGGTAGTGGTGCGTCCGCGACCGGATGGTGGGCAGCACCTTGTCCGGTTCGGTGGTCGCGAAGATGAAGATCAGGTGCTCCGGCGGCTCCTCGACGATCTTCAGCAGGGCGTTGAAGCCCTGCGTCGTGACCATGTGGGCCTCGTCGATGATGAACACCCGGTACCGCGACTCGGCGGGCGCGTAGAAGGCACGGTCACGCAGCTCGCGGGCGTCGTCGACACCACCGTGGCTGGCCGCGTCGAGTTCGGTGACGTCGATGCTGCCCGGCCCCTCCGGCGCCAGCGCGCGGCACGAGTCGCACTTGCCGCACGGGTCCGGGGTGGGGCCTTCGACGCAGTTCAGCGAGCGGGCCATGATGCGCGCGCTGGACGTCTTGCCGCAGCCGCGCGGCCCGCTGAACAGGTACGCGTGGTTGATGCGGCCCGCGGTCAGCGCGGCACGCAGCGGTTCGGTGACGTGCTCCTGCCCGACGACCTCGGCGAAGGTCGCCGGACGGTACTTGCGGTAGAGAGCCAGGGCCACGAGGCGAGAGTACCGGCCGCCACCGACAAGCTCGGACTAGCCTGCTGGGCATGACCCGCCGCTTCTACGACCGGCTGGCCGCGGACTACCACCGCATCTACGCGGACTGGCCGTCGAGCGTCCGCCGTCAGGGCGAAGCACTGCACCGGCTGCTGGGCGGACACCCGCGGCGGGTGCTGGACTGCGCGTGCGGCATCGGCACCCAGGCCGTTGGCCTCGCCGCGCAGGGCCACGAGGTGACGGGCACCGATCTCAGCCCCGCCGCGCTCGCGCGGGTCACCGGCATCCCGGTCGCCGCCGCCGACATGCGTGCCCTGCCGTTCCCGGACGCGATGTTCGACGCGGTGGTGTGCGCCGACAACTCACTCCCGCACCTGCTGACGCCCGAGGACGTGCGCCGGGCGCTCACCGAAATGCACCGCGTCCTCCGCCGAGGCGGCCGGCTGATCGTGAGCACCCGCGACTACGACGAGGCCAGACGCACCCACCCCGCCGCCACGCGCCCATCAGTGCACGAAGCCCCGGACGGCCGCACGATCACTTTCCAACTCTGGCACTGGCACCCCGACGGCACCCATTACGACGTCGAACTCTTCCAGGTGTTCCCGGACCTGACGACGACGGTCCACACAACGACGTACTGGGCGATCACCCGAGCCGAACTGCAGGACTTCCTCCAAGCGACAGGCTTCTCCACCCCAACATGGCACGAGCCTGAGGAGAGCGGATTCTTCCAGCCAATCCTGACGGCCAAAACCTGAGCTGGTCCGCCCCCAACGCGCCCAGCGCCCGCCAGACCGAGGAGCTCGCACCGTGGGGGTCCGGGGGGTCGCCCCCCGAAAGACACAGCGGACGTAGTCCCCTTCGTGCAAGGGCAGAGCCCTTGCACGAAGGGGACCCCCGCACCCGTCAGAGCCTGCTTATCCTTGCTGCCTTCCGGCCCTGGGGAGGTTCACAGGATGGACGCCGCGGGGGTCCGCCTCCAGTGTACTCAACCGGTCGTCGCGCCTGTCGTCAGGTCGTAGACCGTGCTGCCGCCCACCGTCTGAGCTGTGAAGTTCTCCGCCACCCACTGCGCGATCTCGCCGGAGCCGCCCCGGCCCATGCCGCCCATGCCGCCGGAGACGTAGTACGTGATCTCGCCGCGGGCGACGTACTGCTTGAACTCGTCCAGCGTCGGCGCGGGGTCCCCGCCGTTGAAGCCGCCGATGGCGATCACCGCGGTGTCGGAGTTCAGCGCGAGGCCGGCCGCGGACTGGGAGCCGTTGGTCGCCGCCGACCACTTGGTGGTCGTCTGCCGGAGCAGCGCGATCAGTTCGGCCGACTCGGCTCCTGCCCGGTCGCCGAAGCCCATGGAGTTGCCGGACGGCCCGGACGTCGGGATGGATCCGGTGTGCCCCTGGCTCGCGGTGACCACGGCGTACGCGGCCGGCGCGAGCAGCCCGGTGATCACCCCGGCGACGGCGAGGACGATCCCCGCGCGCCGGATCCGGTCGAGCCCGAAGAGCAGCCCGGCCACCACGAGCGCGGTCAGCACCAGCAGCACCCAGCGCAGCCACGGCTGCCAGTCCGGGGTGCGGGCCAGCAGGATGAAGTCCCACACCCCGGTCGCGGCGAGCATCAGCGCCAGCACGACCCGCGCGGCGAAGTTGTGCCGTCCGCGCCACAGCTCGACCGCGCCGATGCCGACCAGCCCGGCGATACCCGGGGCGAGCGCCACCGTGTAGTACGGGTGGATCGTGCCGCTCATGAAGCTGAACACCAGCGCGGTCACGACCGTCCAGCCGCCCCACAGCAGCAGCGCGGCACGCGTGCGGTCCAGGCGCGGCGCGAACCGGGTGAACCACAACCCGGCGGCCAGCGCGATCAGCGCGGCGGGCAGCAGCCACGAGATCTCCAGGCCGAACGCGGCGCCGAACATGCGGAACAGGCCGGTCTCGCCGCCGAACATGGTGTTGCCGCCCATGCCGCCGCCACCGCCGCCGTTGCCGTCGCCGCCGAAGATGCGGCCGAGGCCGTTGTAGCCGAAGGCCAGCTCCAGCGGCGTGTTGTCGGTGGAGCCACCGATGTAGGGCCGGGACTCGGTGGGCCACAACGCGACCGCCACGATCCACCAGCCGGTCGCCACCACGAGCGCGACCGCGGCGCCGAGAAGCTGCAGCAGCCGCCTGCCCAGCCCGGTCGGCGCCGCGACCAGGTACACCAGCGCGAACGCCGGCAGCACCAGGAACGCCTGCAGCATCTTGGTGAGGAACCCGAACCCGAGCGCGGCGCCGGCGAGCAGCAGCCAGCCGGTGCTCGCCCGGTCCAGCGCCCGGACGGTGCAGTAGGCGCCGGCCACCATCAGCAGCACCAGCAGCGCGTCCGGGTTGTTGAACTTGAACATCAGCGCCGCGACCGGCGTCAGCGCGAGCGCCGCCCCGGCGATCAGCCCCGCCAGCGGACCCGACGTGCGCCGCACCGCGGCGTACAGCAGCGCCACCGAACCGACCCCGCACAAGGCGTTGGGCAGCAGCATGCTGAAGCTGGAGAAGCCGAGCAGCCGCCCGGACAGCGCCATCAGCCACAGCGACGCGGGCGGTTTATCGACCGTGATGACGTTGCCCGGGTCCAGCGACCCGAAGAATAAGGCCTCCCAGCTCTTCGTGCCGGCCTGCACGGCCATGGCGTAGAAGTCGTTGGCGTACCCGGACGCGCTCAGGTTCCACAGGTACAGCGCTGCGGTCGCGACCAGCAGGACGGCGACCGACGGCCGGACCCACGGCGGACGGCCTGCCGTCCGCGTTCGCGCCGCGGCGGGGACCGGCCCGAGGCGGGCCGGATCGGAGGAAACAGCCGCAGTCGACATGTCGAGTCGGTTCTCCTATCGGTTCTTTCGGAAGACCCAGTTGCGGAACAGCAGGAACCGCAGGACGGTCGCCGCCAGGTTGGCCAGTACGAGCACCACCAGCTCGGCGAACCGGCCGGGTTCGGCGCCGGCGTGCAGGAGCGCGAGCGATCCGCTGGTCAGCGCCAGCCCGAGGCCGAAGACGATCAGGCCTTCGAACTGGTGCCGCCCGGCGCCCTTCGACCCGCGCACGCCGAAGGTGAACCGCCGGTTGGCCGCGGTGTTGGCGACCGCGGTGACCAGCAACGCGATCAGGTTCGCCGCCTGCGCGCCGATTCCGGTGCGCAGCAGGAGGTAGAGCACCAGGTAGGCCAGGGTGCTGCCGACGCCGATCGCGGCGAACCGGACGAGCTGCCTGGCCAGTTTCGGCGGGACGCCGGGTTCGGTGACGGCGATCGGGTGCCTCCCCAGCTGGGCGCGGATCTGGCTGATGGGCAGGGTGCCGCGGGCGAAGCCGCGGATCATCCTGGCGACGCCCTTGAGGTCCGCGGTGGCGGTGGCGACGATGTCGACCGACGAGTCCGGGTCGTCCACCCAGTCCACCGGCACCTCGTGGATGCGCAGGCCGGAGCGCTGCGCGAGGACGAGCAGCTCGGTGTCGAAGAACCAGCCGGTGTCCTCGACCAGCGGCAGCAGTTCGCGGGCGACGTCGGCGCGGATGGCCTTGAAACCGCACTGCGCGTCGGTGAACCGGGCGGCGAGCGCGCCGCGCAGGATCAGGTTGTAACAGCGCGAGATGAACTCGCGCTTGGGTCCGCGCACCACCCGGGCGCCGCGCGCGAGCCGGGAGCCGATCGCGAGGTCGGAGTGCCCGGAGATGAGCGGCGCGACCAGCGGGAACAGTGCGGCGAGATCGGTGGACAGGTCGACGTCCATGTAGGCCAGCACCTGGGCGTCGGAGGCGGACCAGACGGCGTTGAGCGCGCGGCCGCGGCCCTTCTGGTCCAGGTGCCGCACCTCGACCTCGGGCAGCTCTTCGGCGAGCGCCCGCGCGATCGCCAGCGTCGAGTCGGTGCTCGCGTTGTCGGCGACGGTGATGCGGAACGGGTAGGGCAGCGCGTCGGACAGGTAGGCGTGCAGGCGGCGCACGCAGGGCGCGAGGTCGGTCTCCTCGTTGTACACGGGGACGACGACGTCGAGGACCGGGGACGTGCCCCGTTGCGGTGGGTCGGCCGGCCGAGGTGCGGGAGAGGCGTCGGCGGAGGTCGTCATGAACACTGACGGTGGCCCGCCGCGTTGTGGCGATCATGTGCCCGAGCTGTGCGGAGCCTGTGAGCGGCTCCCGAAGGAGCTACCTGGGGAAACGCACCGTGAATTCGGTGTGACCCGGCTTGCTCTCGACGCCGACGCGGCCGCGGTGGGCGGCGACGACGGCGGCCACGATCGCCAGCCCGAGACCGGTGCTGCCGGCCGCGCGGGACCGGGACGTGTCGCCGCGGGCGAAGCGCTCGAACACCGTCGGCAGGACCTCCGGCGCGATGCCGGGACCGTTGTCGGACACCCGCAGCACGACCTCGTCGCCCTCGACGGACAGCTTGGTGGTGACCACCGTGTCCGGCGGGGTGTGGGTGCGGGCGTTGTTGAGCAGGTTGAGCACGACCTGGTGCAGCTGGTCGGCGTCGCCGACGACGGTGATCGGGTCGGCCGGCACGTCGAGCAGCCACCGGTGGTCGCGCCCGGCGACATGCGCGTCGGACACCGCGTCGGCGACGATGCGGGAGAAGTCGACCGGCTCGTAGACGCGGTGCCGCCCGGAGTCCAGGCGCGCGAGCAGCAGCAGGTCCTCGACCAGGGTCGTCATCCGGGCCGATTCGGACTCGACGCGGCCCAACGCGAACGCGATGTCCGGCGGCACGGTGTCGCCGCTGTCGCCACTGCGCCGCGCCAGCTCGGCGTACCCGCGGATGGCCGCGAGCGGCGTGCGCAGCTCGTGGCTGGCGTCGGCGACGAACTGCCGCACCCGGCTTTCGCTGGCCTGCCGCGCGTTCAGCGCCGCGCCGACGTGCCCGAGCATCTGGTTGAACGCCGCGCCGACCTTGCCGACCTCGGTGCGGGTGTCGGTGTCCACCGGCGGCACCCGGATCGACAACGCCACCTCGCCGCGGTCGAGCTGCAGCTGGGACACCTTCGATGCGGTGTCCGCCAGCCGGTCCAGCGGGCGCATGGTCTGCCGGATGGTGATCGCGCCGAGCCCGCCCGCGATGAGCAGCCCGCCGAGCGCGACCCCGCCGAAGATGAAGCCGAGCCGCCACAGCGTTTCGTCCACCTCCGCCAGCGGCAGCCCGGTGATCAGGAGCGCGCCGTCCGGCGCGCGCACCGACACGACCCGGTAGTCGCCGAGCTCGCCGAGGTCGACGCTGCGCCGCTTGCCGTCGGACGGCAGCGAAAGCAGCGTGCGCAGCTCCGCGGACGGTACCGGGTCGCTGGGGAACGGGTTGTTCGAGGACGTCGAACCCCCGCGCAGCACCCCGGCCCGCACGGCGCCGTCCGGGAACACGACGACGGCCAGCGTGCCGATGCCCTGCCCGGGGACCCGCAGCGAATCCGGCGGCGGCTGGTTGGGCGAGCCGTTCCAGGAGCCCGGCGGCGGCTGGCGGGTGCCGCGTTCGCTCGCGGCGGCCAGGCGGTCGTCGAGCTGGTGGTAGAGGAAGCTGCGCAGCGCGATCTCGGTGACCAGGCCGACGACCAGGCACACGAGCGCGAGCAGCGCGATGACCTGCGCGATCAGCTTGCCGCGCAGGGAGGAGGGCAGGAGCCGCCGCGGGCGGGCGTGCTCAGCCTGCCGGTTTGAGGACATACCCCGCGCCACGCATGGTGTGGATCATCGGCTCCCTGCCTGCGTCGATCTTCTTCCGCAGGTAGGAAATGTAGAGCTCCACGATGTTGGCCTGACCGCCGAAGTCGTAACTCCACACCCGGTCCAGGATCTGGGCCTTGGACAGCACCCGCTTCGGGTTGCGCATCAGGAAGCGGAGCAGCTCGAACTCGGTCGCCGTCAGCGAGATCGGGTCGCCGCCGCGGAACACCTCGCGGCTGTCCTCGTCCAGGGTCAGGTCGCCGACTGTCAGCGTCGACCCCTCGTTGGCGGACACCACCCGCGAGCGGCGCAGCAGCGCACGCAGCCGCAGCACGACCTCTTCCAGGCTGAACGGCTTGGTGACGTAGTCGTCGCCGCCCGCGGTCAGCCCGGCGATGCGGTCCTCGACCGCGTCCCGCGCGGTGAGGAACAGCACGGGCAGGTGCGGCGCCTCGGCACGCAGCTTGCTCAGCACCTCCAGGCCGCTGAAGTCGGGCAGCATCACGTCGAGGACGACGGCGTCCGGGCGGAAGTCGCGGGCGACGCGGACCGCCTCGGTGCCGGTGCCCGCGCTGCGGGTCTCCCAGCCCTCCATGCGCAGGGCCATCGACACCAGCTCGGCCAGGGTCTCCTCGTCGTCGACCACGAGGACGCGCACCGCCGAGCCGTCGGGGTGCTTGAGGTCGGCCTTGCCCGAGCCGGTCGGCGCGGCGTTCATGCTGGTCATGGTCCCATCTTCGGCCGCCCCCGTGGGTCCTCCCTGTGACCCGTCTGTGTGTTCCCTGTGAGCGGTGGCCGCGCACAGCGTCCGCCCACCTCGCACACAGCCTGCGCACAGCCGGGCCGCCGAACCTGTGGGGGTGGCAGGGGTGGACCCTGCCGCGACCGAACGCGAAAGGGACACGATGAGCACGGAGCCGACGACCACCGAGGCACCTGCCGCCGCGTGGGGCGACCCGCAGCCGCCCGCGCCGAAGTGGTCCGGCAGGAAGACCGCGATCGCCGCGGCCGTCGCGGTGGTCATCGCCGCCGTCGGCGGGGTCGCGATCTACGCGGGCACCTCGTCCGAGGCGAACCAGCAGGGCGGGATGGGCGGCTTCCCCGGCGGGGGACGCATGATGGGTGGCGGCACCGCGTCGATCCTGCGCGAGGCGCTGCACGGCGACTTCACGGTGTCCGCCGACGGCGGGTACGCGGTCGAGCGGTTCCAGACCGGCGAGGTCAGCGCGCTGAGCGCCACCTCGATCACGGTGAAGAGCAAGGACGGCTACACCCAGACCTACGTGATCGACTCGTCGACGGAGAAGGCGGACAACCTGGCGACCGGCTCGACGGTCACGGTGCTGGCGAAGGTCTCCGGGGACACCGCCACGGCCACGTCGATCACGGACGGCTCGGCCCAGCAGGGCTTCCCCGGTGGGCAGCAGGGCGGCTTCCCCGGTGGTCAGGGCGGGTTTCCGGGCGGCGGCAGCAGGCCGTCGAACTGATCCGGCCGGCGCTTCCGGGTCGTCCGGCGACCCGGAAGCGCCACTCGCCCGTATGTGGTCAATAACACACGAGTTTCGATAATCCCGGATCAGTGCAGGTCGAACTGGCCCGCCTTGACCCCCTCGAGGAAGGCCGCCCACTCGCCGGCGTCGAACACGAAGACCGGGCTGCTCGCCAGCTTGGTGTCGCGCACCCCGACGAGCCCCGGCGCGGCGAGGTTGACCTCCACGCAGTTCCCGCCGTTGGGCTCGCTGGCGAAGGACTTCTGCCACTTCGACTCGTCGAACAGGTGCGCCGCCGTCTGCGGGTCGTAATCCACCGGTCGCGGGTATTCCGGCATCAGTCCCTACCTCCGTGCCTGAGGTTCCGTCCCGCCGCGTGGCGAAGCGGGGCGATCCCTGGTCCTTTCGTTGGAACCACATGGGTCCAGTCGGGTGATGCAAACTTTGACCACTCGACACTGGGATTATTCCAGGAGTAGGATTATTCCCGCCGGTCGGGTCGATCACAGACCCGAGTCGCGTGTTCTGGGGGAGGTCGACGGTGCTCGGAGTGGACGTCGCGGAGCGGCCCGCGGCCCCGTGCCGGCCGGACCCGTTCATGGTCGTCGGCAAGGTCAACGGCCGGGACGAGGCCGCTCGCGTCGGCAGCCCGGCGGAAGCGCTTTCCCGGATGCTCGGCTGGCTCGCGGCGGACGCCGACGCCTCGGCGGTCTGGTACCTGCGCGAGGACTGGCCGGGCCCGGTCACTGTGATCGGCAGGCAGGCCCCCGGTACCGCGCGCGAGACCCGCCGGTGCGCGCACCTGTTCCCGCTCGAACCCGGCGCGGTCCTGCGCGGCGCACTGACCGCCGGCTGCGGCGCGCGCCTCCGGCTGCCGGAGATCGAATGGCTGCCCCTCGGCGCCGGCATGCCGTGCGAGCACTGCCTCGCCACGGCCGGCGTCTGCCGGAATCCCCGGCCGCTACTGGAAGGGGGACGGAGATGACCGTCCGGATCCTGACCGACTCGACGGCTCCGCACCGGAGCGAGCCGGCGGTGGAGACACCCGCCCGCCGCCGGTGGACGCTGCTGCCCCGCTCGTTCCGGCGGCACTGGCACGCGTGGCGGCACAGCGCGGAACTGGCGCTGCCCCGTCCCCGCGGCTGACGGCTACCGCCCCGCCGCGCAACCGCAGCACCGCGTCGCCGAACCGGTACTCGTAGCGGCACTCCTCGCCGACCGCGGGCGGTTTCGGCAGATCCTGGCGGTCATCCCCGCTTCCGGCCCACTCCGCACCACCCGATCGACATCGACGGGTTCGCCACGAAGTTCCGCGTCACCGGGGACGGCGCCTCGTCCAGCCGCCACTGCGGCAGCCACACCACGCCCGGCTCCACCATTTCGAAGTCGCCGAAGAACGACACGATCTCGTCGTGCCTCCGGGAGAACGCGGGCGTGCCGGACTTCTCGTACAGCTCGAACGCCGCCCGGATGCTCGCCGCGTACTCCGCGGGCACGTCCAGGTCGTCGAACGTCGCGTGGGAGATCACCAGGTACGAGCCGGCGGGCAGGCGCGCGCGGTAGCGGGCCAGCATTTCGCCGGCGGGCTCGGCGTTCGGGATGAAGTGCAGCGCCGCGCAGAAGATCAACGCGATCGGCCGGGTCCGGTCGAGCACCCCGGCGCCCATCGCGGCCTCCCACACCGCGTCCGGGTCGCGCTGGTCCGCGCGGACGATCGCGTGCCGCTCCGGGTCGCCCTCGCGCTCCAGCAGCAACTGCCCGTGCGCGACGGCGACCTGTTCACGATCCACGTACACGCAACGGCTGCGCGGATCGAGCGCGTCGGCGATCCGGTGCACGGTGCCGACCGTGGGCCCGCCGGAGCCGACGTCGAGGAACTGGTCGATCCCGTTGCGCACGCAGTAGCGCAGCACCCGCTCCAGGAACTCCAGTTTGGCGCGCGCGATCAGGGGCGCGAACGGGACCTCGGCCAGCACCTTGTCCCCGAGGACGCGGTCCATCGCCCAGTTCCCCGTGCCGCCCAGGTAGTAGTCGTACATCCGGACGGCGTTGGGCCGGTCCAGGTCCACGTTGTCCTGATCCGGTTCAGCCACGCCCAACCCCCGACAAGTTGATCTTGAACGAAGCCTAGGCTCCCATCGCGACGCGGTACTGATCGGCCATGTTCTTCAGGAACTCGCGCGTCTCCTGCCGTTCCAGCGCCGCGCCGCGCAGGCGGTCCCACGCGTCCACGAACAGCTGGAAGTCCTTCTGGTCGTCCAGGTAGATCCCGCCCGCCGAGTGTTCGATGTAGACGAAGTCCCTGGTGCGGTCCGGGAAGCGCATGATCGTGAAGTCGTTGGGCACCGCGGCCAGCCGGGCCCCGAACGGCAGCACGTGGATGTACACGCGCTGGCGCCGGTCCAGCTCCAGCAGGTGCTCGATCTGGTCCAGCATCACCGCGGGCGCCCGGCCGCCGGGGGCGCGGTGCAGCGCGGCCTCGCTGATGATGAACCGGTAGTACGGCGGCTGCGGCTGGTCGAAGACGGACTTGCGGTCCAGCCGGTTGCGCACCAGCGACGTCACGTCGGTGGCGCCGAACTCGGTGAACTGCTTGAGCATGTAGTGCTCGGACTGCAGCGGGCCGGGGATGCGCTCGCCGTGCCACGTCATGATCTCGACGGCCGCGGGCTCGAGGTCGGTGAACGTCCGGAACCAGTGCGGCACGACGGACCGGTAGCCGGACCAGGCGCCCCGCTGCCCGGCCGCGGCGCGCGCCAGGCTCATGAGCGCCTCCGACTCGTCGCCGTTGATGCCGAACGCCTCCAGCATGGTGCGCACGTCGCCGAGCTTGACGCCCACCGCGCCGGACTCGATCTTGTTGACCTTGCCCTGCGTGCACCCGAGCACCTCGGCGACCTGCTGCTGGGTCATCTTCGCGGCCAGTCGCGCGTGCCGGAGCTCGTTGCCGAGTTGCTTGCGACGGGAAGTAACGGTGCTAGCCATTGCCTATTTCCGCGCCCTCACCCGCTCCACGGCACCTCGTCCCGCCTCGTCCCCTGGTAGTGGAACCCATGACCGTACTCCATGCCGCACCGTAGCGCGGCGATGACTGGATGGAGTTTGGCAGGAAAAGTGGTTGAACGCTAGTTACCCACGCGTTCACCTGCGGGAACAGGGCTTCGCGCTAGGGTGCGGAGAGAGCTTCGAGAGGGAAGGCTGCGCATGAGCAAGAAGGCGAGCATCGGCGTCACGGGCCTGGCCGTCATGGGCCGGAACCTGGCGCGCAACCTGGCGCGGCACGGGCACACCGTCGCCCTGCACAACCGCTCGGAACAGCGCACACGCGACCTGGTGGAGCAGTTCGGCGACGAAGGCGAATTCATCCCCACCTACTCCGCGCAGGAGTTCGTGGACGCGCTCGAGCGGCCGCGCAAGCTGGTGATCATGGTCAAGGCCGGCGCCCCGACGGACGCGGTCATCGAGGAGTTCGCGCCGCTGCTCGAAGAGGGCGACGTGATCGTCGACGCGGGCAACGCGCACTTCGCCGACACCCGGCGCCGCGAGGCCGCCCTGCGCGAGCGCGGACTGCACTTCGTCGGCACCGGCGTCTCCGGCGGCGAGGAGGGCGCGCTGCACGGGCCGAGCATCATGCCGGGCGGATCGAAGGAGTCCTACGAGTCGCTCGGGCCGCTGTTCGAGAGCATCTCGGCGAAGGTCGACGGCGACCCGTGCTGCACCCACATCGGCCCGGACGGCGCCGGGCACTTCGTGAAGATGGTGCACAACGGCATCGAGTACTCCGACATGCAGCTGATCGCGGAGTCGTTCGACCTGCTGCGCGGCGCGCTCGGGTACGAGCCCGCGCAGATCGCGGAGGTGTTCCGGACCTGGAACACCGGCAGGCTGGACTCGTACCTGATCGAGATCACCGCCGAGGTGCTGGCGCACACCGACGCCGCGACCGGCAAGCCGTTCGTCGACGTGGTGACCGACCAGGCCGAGCAGAAGGGCACCGGCCGCTGGACCGTGCAGATCGGCCTGGACCTCGGCGTGCCGATCAGCGGCATCGCGGAGGCGGTGTTCGCGCGGTCCCTGTCCGGCAGCGCGGACCTGCGCACGGCCAGCCGCGGCCTGCCCGGCCCGTCGCGTGCCCCGCTGACCGGCGCGGCGGCGGAGACCTTCGCCGATGACGTCGAGCGCGCGCTGTACGCGTCGAAGATCGTCGCCTACGCGCAGGGCTTCAACCAGATCCAGGCAGGCGGCGCGGAGTACGGCTGGGACATCGACCTCGGCGCGCTGGCCGCGATCTGGCGCGGCGGCTGCATCATCCGGGCTAAGTTCCTGGACGACATCCGCTCCGCCTATGCCGCCGAGCCGGGCCTGCCGACGCTGCTCACCGCGGGCGACTTCCGCAAGGCCGTCGAGGACGCGCAGGACTCGTGGCGGTCGGTGATCTCCACCGCGGTGCGGCTGGGCATCCCGACGCCGGGCTTCTCGACCGCGCTGGCCTACTACGACGGCCTGCGCGCCGAGCGACTCCCGGCCGCCCTGGTGCAGGGGCAGCGCGACTTCTTCGGCGCGCACACCTACCGCCGGGTCGACCGGGAGGGCTCGTTCCACACCCGCTGGGCCGAGGACGGCCGTCCCGAGGTTGAGGCATAGCTGGACGCGAAGCGTCGCCGTCGAGGGTGGTGGCGCGGAAGCGGCCGGCCCTGATCGGCGCGTGACGGGCGCCCGCGCGGCGCCCGTCACGCGTCCGGGAACATGCCCCGCAGCATCTCCCGGATCTGCCCCTCGACGGCGTCCTTCGTGATCCCGAGTTCGGTGAGCACGTCGTAGGCCGGGCCCTCGGCCTGGTCGAGCAGGGCGAGCAGCATGTGCTCGGTGCCGACGTAGTTGTGCCCCAGCCGCAAGGCTTCCCGCACGGTGAGCTGGATGACCTTGCGGCCGCCGGCACTGAACGGGATGTGCGCGGGCAGCTCGCCGTCCACCGGCGGCGGGAGGGTCGCGTTGACGCGTTCGCCGACCGATTCCGGTGTCACGCCGAGGTTTTCCACCGCCTTCGCCGCGAGCCCGTCCCGCTCGCCGATCACGCCGATCAGGATGTGCGTGGTCTCGATCTGCTCGTTGCCCGCACCCCGCGCGACCTTCTCGGCGTTGACGATCGCCCGGCGGGCGCGTTCGGTGAAGCGGCTGAACGCCTCCAGGCCGGCGCCGGGGGAATCCTTCGGCACGAACCGCTTCTGCGCCGCCTGCTTGGAGACGCCCATGCTGGCGCCGATTTCCGTCCACGACGCGCCGCTCCGCCGCGCCTGGTCGACGAAGTGGCCGATCAGGTGGTCGGCGACGTCGCCGAGGTGCTCGCCGAGGAGCACCGCGTCGGAGAGCTGCTGGAGCGGGTCGGAGTCCGGGTGCTGCCGCTTGATGGCCTCGATCAAGTCGTCGAGGCGGACTGAACTGGTCATGCGTCAACCCTAGGTTGACGATCTTGGGCCGTCAACCCGGGGTTGACGTTTCCGCTTCAGGCGAACGGCAGCCCGACCGCTTCGGTGAGCGCTTCTGGACGCGGCTCCCGAACCCGGCCAGATCGAGAACCGTGGCGTTGGGCGATGCGGACGCCGACGGTTGTAGCCGGACTGGCTGGGCAGGTAGCGGAACGCGCCGGGCATCCGGGCGGGCAGGAACCGCAGCCAGCGGGCCTCGGAGGTGAACCCCAGCAGCGCCTGACCCACGGCCAGGGTGACCAGCTCGGCGTCAGCTTCGGCGGTCTGCCTGTTCGGCGCCGGCCCGCCAGGTCTGTCGTCACAAACGGATCCTGGATACCCTTCGTCCCTCTCCGGTCACCACCCACACTTACGCATTACTCGTCCAGGCGAACGGCAGCCCCACGTAGTTCTCCGCCACGCTCGTCGCCGCGGCGCGGGACGACGCCGTGTACCGCAGTTGCGACAGCTGGAGCCGCCGGGTGAAGTCGTCCGCCGACGGGTCCACGTGCAGCATCGAGGTCATGTACCAGGAGAAGTGCTCGGCCCGCCACACGCGCCGCAGGCAGGTGTCCGAATAGGACTCCGCCAGCTCGCTCCGCTTGTGCTGCAACAGTTCCACCAGCGCACGGGACAGCACGCGTACGTCGGCGACGGCCAGGTTCATGCCCTTCGCCCCGGTCGGCGGCACGATGTGCGCCGCGTCGCCGGCGAGGAACAGTCGTCCGTACTGCATGGGTTCGGTGACGAAGCTGCGCATCGGCGTGATGCCCTTGTCCAGGATCGGCCCCTCGCGCAGCACGAAGTCGTGCGCGTTCGTGGTGAGCCGGACGTCCAGCTCGGACCAGATGCGGTCGTCGGACCAGTTTTCGATCTTCTCGTCGCTGGGCACCTGCAGGTAGAGCCGCGTGATCTCCGGCGAGCGCATGCTGTGCAGGGCGAACCCGCGCTCGTGGTGGGTGTAGATCAGCTCCTCGTGCGACGGCGGGGTCTGCGCCAGCACGCCCAGCCAGGCGAACGGATACTCGCGGTCGAAGGTCTTGACCTTGTCTGCGGGGATCGTCGGCCGGCTGACGCCGTGGAAGCCGTCGCACCCGGCGATCACGTCGCACGCCAGGGTCTGCGCCGCGCCGTCGGAGTCCCGGTAGGTGATGCGCGGGTTGTCGGTGTCCACGTCGTGCAGTTCGACGTCGCTGACCTCGAACCGGATCGGGTAGCCCTTGGCCTCGTGCGCGGCGATCAGGTCCTTGACGATCTCCTGCTGCCCGTACACCGTGATCGACTTGCCGGTCAGCTCGGTGAGCGCGATGCGGTGGTCCTGCCCGTCGAACCGCAGCGAAAACCCGTGGTGCGGCAGGCCTTCGGCATCCAACCTCGTGCCGACGCCGATCTCCCGCAGCAGCTCGACCGTCGGGTGCTCGCAGACCCCGGCGCGCACCCGCTTCTCCACGTAGGCGCGGCTGCGCGTCTCGAGGACCACGGCGTCGACACCCTCGGCGTGCAGCAGGTACGACAAGAGCAGACCGGCCGGCCCGGCGCCGATGATCCCGACCTGTGTGCGCGTCACTGCGTCCTCCAAACTCCGCTGTTCCGGCACCCAGCATGCGGGTCGGCCCGGGCCGTGGGCCAGCAGGGCTTCCACTCAGCGGGAGCTCAGTGCTGCCCGGCGAGCCAGTCGTCGAACGAGGTCGGCGCGAGCCGGGCGCCCTCGCCGGGCAGCATCACCTCACCGGCCATCTCCGGCCCGAACAGGCCCGACCAGGTCGGCACGAACTTCGCCGACCGGCCGCGCGCCGCGTACGTGCGGCGCGCCATGTCGACGAGGTCCTGCGGATCCGGGCCGGCGAGGTCGAGGCGGTCGCGGAGCGGTTCGCCGGTGGCGACCTCGGCGAGCACGGCGGCCACGTCCGCGGGGGCGATCGGCTGCACCAGCAGCGGCGCGATGGTCACCACCCCGTCCTGCTCGCCCCAGCCCGCGACCATCTCGGCGAAGTCGTGAAACTGGGCGGCACGGACGATCGACCACGGCACCCGGCCGGCGGCGACCAGGCCCTCCTGCTCGCGCTTGCCCGCGTAGTGCGCGTTGCCCTCGACGCGGTCGACGCCGAGGATCGACAGCAGGACGTGGTGCCGCACCCCGGCGCGTTCCTCGGCCGCGAGCAGGTTGCGCGTGGCGTTCCCGAAGTAGGCGACCGTCTCGTCTCTGCTCATCGGCGGTGCGCTGAGGGCGTCGACGACCGCGTCGACGCCGGTCAGGGCGTCGTCCAAGCCCGCGCCGGTGGCGAGGTCGATCCCGAGCGAGCGGCTGATCCGCACCACTTCGTGCCCGTCCCGCTCGAGCGCGGCCACGGTGCGGCTGCCGATGTTGCCGGTGGCGCCGGCGACTGCGATTCGCATGCTTCCTCCTATTGTGGATTTCTTAGGTCCATAATATCGGAGATACACTGGGGTTGTGAAGCTGCCATCGAGCACCGAGTGGGTTCTGCACTGCGCCACCTCGCTGGCGCAGCTCGAGCCCGGGTCCACCGCGTCGACGGCGCAGCTCGCGGAGTACTTCGACCTGCCGGCGCCCTACCTCGCCAAGCAGCTGAAGGCGCTGGTCCGGGCCGGTGTGCTGACGGCGACGACCGGCCCCCGCGGCGGCTTCCGGCTGGCGAGGCCCGCGTCGGAGATCACACTGCTGGAGATCGTCGAGGCGGTGGATGGGGCGTCCGCGCCGTACGAGTGCCGGGAGATCCGGCAGCGGGGCAGGGGCGCGCTGCCGCCCGAGGACTGCCGTGACACGTGCGTGCTGGCCGCGAAGATGGCGGAGGCCCACGAGGCCTGGCGGGCCAGCCTGGCGGCGGAGTCCCTGGGCGACATCGTGGCCGGATTGCCGGAGTGGGCGCCGGACCGCACGCGCCGCCTGCTGACCGGCATCGCGCCGGCCCGCCGGACCAGCTGACACGCGGAGCAGCCGAGCCGGGGCACAACTGAGCCGCGGCGCCCGGGCACGCAGGTGCGCGGCAGCGCCCCACGGGGCACCGGCATCACACGCCGGACCCAGCCACCCCTAGTGGCTCAGCAAGGCCGCAGCGCCCCGGGGGCGCGCCTGGGCTGCTGGAGCGCCAGCCCCCGAGATCACCGCGGACTCAGCTGGGCTGCCGTAAGGCTCGCGGCGCCCCCAGCGTCCGCGAAATCCCCCGCGCCGCCGCGCGCACGGCCGGCACCATCGATCTCGGATCCGGCCCCGCGGCCGGGATGACGATCGAGATCGCCGCCACCACCGCGTCGTCCGCCCCGTACACCGGCGCCGCCACGGACAGGGACACCATCTCCACCTGCCGGTCGCTGATCACGTATCCGTCGCGCCGCACGTCGGCCAGTACCCGGCGCAGCTCGTCGGCCCCGGTGATCGTCTTGGGGGTGTACCGGCGCAGCGGCGCGGCCAGCACCTGTTCCTGCACGTCGGACGGCGCGTGCGCGAGCAGCACCAGCCCGACGCCGGTCGCGTGCGCGGCCAGCCGCCCGCCGGGGCGGGACACGATGCTCACCGCGTTGCGCCCGGATATCCGCTCCACGTAGACGACATCCGGCACGTCGAGCACCGCGAGCTGCACGTTCTCGTGCGTGGCCTCGTACAGGTCCTCCAGGAACGGCATCGCCGCGTCACGCAGCACCGGCCCGCGCGGCGACAGCGACGCGACCTCCCACAGCCACAGCCCGACCCGGTACTGCCCGTCGTCCTGCCGTTCCAGCGCCCCGCGCCGCGCCAGCTCGCCGACCAGCCGGTGCGTGGTCGACAACGGCAGCCCGGTGCGGCGGCTCAGCTCGGACAACGTCATCGCCGGGCGCTCGGGGGTGAACGCGGCCAGCACGTCCAGCACGCGGTCGACGACCGAGGGCGCCTGCGCCGATGTGTGCCGCATCAGCCCAGGTTAACGGCCCCACACGAGCTCGGCGGTTTCGACGATCCGCTCCAGCTTCGCCTTCTGCTCGTCCTGGGTGAGGTCGTTGCCCTCCTCCGTTGAGGAGAACCCGCACTGCCCGGACAGGCACAGCTGGTCCAGGTCGACGTAGCGCGCCGCCTCGTCGATGCGCCGCCGCAGCGAGTCGACCGACTCCAGCTCGCCGCGCTTGGTGGTGACCAGGCCGAGCACGACGTACTTGCCCTTCGGCACGAACCGCAGCGGCTCGAACCCGCCGGAGCGCTCGTCGTCGAACTCCAGGAAGTAGCCGTCCACCTCCAGCTCGTTGAACAGTGCGTCGGCGACGAAGTCGTACCCGCCGGAGGCCACCCACGAGGAGCGGAAGTTGCCGCGGCACAGGTGGGTGGTGACCGTCAGCCCCTCCGGGCGGCCGGCGAGCGCGGCGTTCATCGTCTTGATGTTGCGCACGTGCTGCTTGTCCGGGTCGCCGCCCATCTCCGCGACGAGCTGCCGCTGCGCCGGGTCGTTGAGGTAGGCGAGGCTGGTGTCGTCGAGCTGCAGGTAGGTGCAGCCCAGCTCGGCCATCCCGGCGATCTCCTTGGCGTACGCGGCGGCCAGATCGCGGTAGAACTCCTCCAGGTCGGGGTAGACCTGCTCGGAGACGGCGCGGCGGCCGCCCCGGTAGTAGATCATGCTGGGCGACGGGATGGTCTGCTTCGGCGTCTGGGTTTCGTCCACAATGGACTTGAGGAACGCGAAGTGGTCACCGAAGATCGTGCCGGACAGCCCGACCTTGCCGTCGACCTTCAGCCCGGCCGGGCTGAACTCGATGTCCCCGGCCGCGTTGTGGAACTTGACGTGCAGCCTCTCGTCGCTGCGGGAGATCCCGTCGAGGGCGTAGATGAAGTCCATGTGCCAGGAGGCGCGGCGGAACTCGCCGTCGGTGGCCGAGCGCAGCCCGACCTCGCGCTGCATCGCGACGACGTCGCGGATGGCGCTGTCCTCCACGGCCTTCAGGTCGTCGGCGCCGATGGCGCCATTGGCGAAGTCCTCGCGGGCCCGGTGGAGTTCGGCGGGCCGCAGCAGGCTGCCCACGTGATCGGCGCGGAACGGCGGTGTCGTGCGCACAGTCATGCCCCGATCTTCGGACAGCGCACCACCGCGCACAAGCCCGCCTTCCGCCCCGCGGCAACCCCCTTGCCGGCCGCGGGGCGGAGGCCGCGATCAGGCGGGCGGGCCGAGCACGACGACCGAGTTGTGGCCGCCCATGCCGAGCGACGACTTCACGGTCAGGCCGTCACCGATCGGCACCCGGCCGGTGAGCAGCTGCGGGTGCCCAGGGGCCACCGCGGGCGGCGCCGGGACGTACCCGCGGTCGTACCCGAGCGCAGCGACCGACACCTCCACCGCCGAGGCCGCACCCTGGCAGTGCCCGACGAGCGGCTTGACCGAGTACACCCCGGTCGACGGCCCGAACTCCTCTTCGAGGATGGTCGCCTCGGCGGTGTCGCACTGCTTGGTCCCCGGCCCGTGCGCGTTGAGGTAGCGCACCGCGGCGGCGGGCACCCCGGCGTTGACCAGCGCGTCCCGGAAGCAACCGCGGACCTGGCCGAGGTCCGGGTCGACCGAGGTCACGTGGTACCCGTCGTGCGTCATCGCACCGCCGAGGGTGACCGCGTACGGGCGGGTCGCGTTCCGCGACAGCACGAACGCGACCGACGCCTCGCCCATCAGGAACCCGCGGCTGCCCTCCTGGAACGGACGGCACGCCTCGAGCGGCTCGGTGTCGGTCACCGCCACCCCGAGCCGGACGAAGTGCAGGACGTTCTCCGGCGTCGCGGAGATGTCGGTGGCGACGAACACCACGTCGTCCACGATGCCGGCGTCCAGCCACGCCTTGGCGGTGAGCAGCCCGGCGTTGCCGGAGGCGCACATCGCCGAGACGTTCATCGCCGGGCCGTGGAACCCGTACTCCTGCATGAAGGTGGACATCGGGGTGGACGGCATCAGCCCGAGGTACTCGCGGGGCCGCAGGTCACGGCCCCGGTCGAGGTAGAACTCCCGCCAGAGGTCCACCTCGCCGAGCACGACGGCGTGCAGGAGTCCGACGCGCTTCCCGGGCTGCCAGCCGCGCTCCCCCGCGTCGGCGATCGCCTCCCTGGCCGCGGCGCGCATCGCCCGCGCGAACCGGCTCGGTCCGTCCATCGGATTACCGCCGTCGGTCACCTTCGCCACCCAGCCGGGTTCGTCCGGGTGGGCGCCGTACCCGGCTTCCAGCCCGGCCGCGGGCTTGCCGGACGTCAGGCCGTCCCACAGGTGCTCGCGACCCCAGCCGTAGCCGGTGACCGCTCCGATTCCGCAGATTGCCATTTGCCGCGAGTCCATCGCACTCGCCCCTCCTTCGTCATTGCCTCTACGATCCGTCCCGAGGAACGGACTCGTTCCAAGCCAACGTCGAGCAGCCGGAAGGGCATAACCGAGCGCAGTCCGCTGCCGGAGATTGGTGCGCAAGGACCACGGTGAAGCGGCCGAATGGTGTAATCGGACAGCAGAAGATGCTCGGCGGATCGGACGGAAGATGGAGCCAAACGCCAACCCCGGGGAAGGCGTGGCCGGCCTGTCCGTCGATCATGAACAAGTGATCGACCTGGCCCTGTCCGCCGATCGCGCCGTGATCTGGTCCTTCGGCTTCGCCGACGACGTCCTCACCTGGCGGCCCGGCCTCGACCGCCTGCTCGCGCTGCCCGGCGCGCCCGACGCGGAGATCCGCGCCAAGCTCGCCGAGCTGGTCGAGCCGCTGATGCTGGCCGCCCGCACCGCGCCGGTGTGGCATGACCTGGAGCTGGAGCAGCCCTACGAGACGCCGGCGGGCGACTCGCGGTGGATCCGGTTCCGCGCCCGCACGTTCGACGGCGGGCTCTTCGGCATCGCCACGGACGTCACGGACCGGCACGAGGACCGCCGCGAGCTGGCCGACCTCGCCGACCGCTACCGCCTGCTGGTCGAGCTGAGCCCGGACGGCATCGTCGTGCACCAGTACGGCGTGCTGACCTACGCCAACCCGGCCGCGGTCCGGTTCGTCGGGGCGGTCACCGCGTCCGAGCTGATCGGGCGCCCGATCACCGACTTCGTGGACCCGCCGTCGGTGCCGTCGATGCTGCGCCGGATCGCCGGGTTGAACGAGCCGGGCGCCACGTCCGAGCCGGCGGAGGCGGTGCTGACCAGGCTGGACGGCGAACGGATCACCGTGGAGTCGGTGTCGGTGCGCACGACCTGGGAGGGCAAGCCGGCCTTCCAGGTGATCATGCGCGACGTCAGCGCGCAGAAGGCCGCCGAGGCCGCGCTGCGCTACCAGGCCGCGCTCGTGCAGCACGTCAGCGACGCGCTGATCGCGACCGACGCGCGGGGCCGCGTGACCAGCTGGAACCCGGCCGCCGAGAACATCTACGGCTGGCGCGCGGCCGACGCGCTGGGCCAGGAGGTCGGGCGGCTGGTCGGCGCGCCGCTCGACCCGGCCGACGTGCTCGCCCACGGCGGTGTCGCGCAGGCGACCCACCGCGCCGCGGACGGGTCCGCGCTGGCGGTGCGGGTGTCGGCGGCCGAGATGGACGACGGCTACGTGCTGGTGTGCGCGGACGAGACCGCCCGCCGCCGCGCGGAACGCCAGTTCAGCACGGTCGTCGCGGCCCTGGACGAGGGTGTGCTGGTGATCGGCCCGAACGGCCGGGTGATGTCGGCGAACCCCGCGGCCGAGCACATCCTCGGCGCGACCGAGGCGGAGCTGATCGGCGCGCCGCCGGACGCCTGGCCGCTCTACGACGAGGACGGGCGGCGGCTCGACCCGTCGGAGTACCCGTCCGCGCAGCTGCGCCGCGGCGGCGAGCCGCAGCAGGGCCGGGTGATGCGGGCCAAGCGCGCGGACGGCCGGATCGTGTGGCTGTCGGTGTCCTGCCGGGCGATGAACCCGGAGGACATGGCCTCCTCGGCGTTCGTGCTGTCGTTCAGCGACATCACCGAGCGCAAGGCGATCGGCGAGCGGCTCGCGCACGACGCCACGCACGACCCGCTGACCGGGCTGGCCAACCGCACGCTCGTGCTGCAGCGGCTCAACGCGGCCCTGCACGAGGAGGGTTACGGCACCACCGCGGTGCTGTTCATCGACCTGGACAAGTTCAAGGTCATCAACGACTCGCTGGGTCACACGATCGGCGACCGGGTGCTGCAGATCGCCGGCGAGCGGCTGCGGCACGCGGTGCGCGCCGGGGACGTGGTGGGTCGGCTCGGCGGGGACGAGTTCGTGGTGATCGCGTTCGGCGTGCACGACGAGTCCGGGGTGCGCGCGCTGACCAACCACATCCGGGACGCGATGACCACGCCGATCTCGGTCGACGGGCGCCGCCTGCACGTCGACGCGAGCATCGGGATCGTGCTGACCGGCCCCGGCGACCAGCGCGAGGCCGACGAGCTGCTGCGCGACGCGGACGTGGCGATGTACCACGCGAAGACACTGGGCCGGGGCCGCTACGAATTCTTCGACGTCGAGCTGCGGATGCGGATGCAGCGGCGCCTGCGGCTGGAGCAGGACCTGCGCGACGCGGTCCGGCACGGCCGCCTGTGGGCCGCCTACCAGCCGGTCGTCGACCTGCGCACGGACGAAATGGTCGCGGTCGAGGGCCTGCTGCGCTGGACGCACCCGGTGCACGGGCCGATCTCGCCCGCGGAGTTCATCCCGCTGGCCGAGGAGAGCGACCTGATCAACCTGCTCGGCTCGCACATGCTGCGGGAGACCACCCGGGAGGTGGCGGCCCGCCGGGCGGAGGGCGCGAAGGTCGGGCTCAAGATCAACCTGTCCACCCGCCAGCTCGACGACCCGGCGCTGGTCCTGGCCGTGGAGGAGGCGCTGGCGGTGACCGGGCTGCCCGCGGACGCGCTGTGCCTGGAGATCACCGAGAGCGCGCTGATGCGGGATTCCACGGTCACCAGCAAGACGCTGGCCGCGCTGCGTGAGCTCGGGGTGTGCCTGGCGATCGACGACTTCGGCACCGGGTACTCGTCGCTGGCGCAGTTGCAGCGGCTGACGCTGGACACGTTGAAGATCGACCGGTCCTTCATCACCGGGCTGGGCGAGTCCGGGGACGCCGAGGTGATCGTCACGAGCATCATCGCGATGGCCCACGCCGTGCACCTGACCGTCGTCGCGGAGGGTGTGGAGAACGCCAAGCAGCTGGAGATCCTCAAGCGGCTCGGCTGCGACCAGGCCCAGGGCTACTACCTGGGCCGGCCGCTCCCGGCCGCCGAGCTGTGGTCCTGATCCTCGGCGCGGCTGCCGCGGAAGGTGTAGCGGTAGCCGCTCGGTGACACGCCGAGCGCGGCCTGCAGGTGCTGGCGCAGCGAACCGGCACTGCCGAACCCGGCGTCCTCGGCGACCCGGTCGATCGGCAGGTCGGTCTCCTCCAGCAGCTGGCGGGCGCGCTCGACCCGCTGCTGTGTGAGCCACTGCCCCGGCGAGAGGCCGACCTCCTCGCGGAAGCGGCGGGTGAAGGTGCGCACGCTCATCGACTCGCGCGCGGCGAGCTGCCGCAGCGTCAGCGGACGGTGCAGGTTCTCCAGCGCCCACGCCCGCGCCGCGCCGGTCGAGGACACCGTCGGCTGCGGCACCGGCCGGGGGATGTACTGGGCCTGGCCGCCCTCGCGGTGCGGCGCGACGATCGTGCCGCGCGCGACCTCGTTGGCCACCGCGGCGCCGTGGTCGCGGCGGATCATGTGCAGGCACAGGTCGATGCCGGACGCGACGCCGGCCGAGGTCAGGACGTTGCCGGACTCGGTGTAGAGGACGTTCGGGTCGACCTGAACGCGCGGGTACAGGGTGCGCAGGTCGTCGGCGGACTGCCAGTGCGTGGTGGCGGGGCGGCCGTCGAGCAGTCCGGCCGCCGCGAGGACGAACGCGCCGCTGCAGATCGAGGCGATGCGGGTGCCCGGTTCGATCGCCGCGAAGGCGTCGGCGAGCGGGCCCTGCAGCGGGCCGCCGGGCTGCGGGCCGTAGTCCTCGTCGGAGGAGGACACGATGACCGTGTCGGCCTCGGCGAGGGCGTCCAGGCCGTGCTCGACGTTGACCGTGAAGTCGGCGTCGGTGCGCACCACGCCGGGGTGGAGGGTGCAGGTGAGCACCTCGTACAGCGGCCCGCCACCCGCCCTGGCCTGCCCGAACAGCCGGTGCACGATCCCGACCTCGATCGGCAGCAGACCGTCGCGGACCAGCACGGCCACCCGGTGCCTGCCGTCGTTCGCGAAAACCGTCATGGCCCGATCCTGACACATGCTGACCATCGGGCCACTCGTCGCGGGCGCGGTGACGGCGGAGCCTGGTGACATGAACGTGTTGTGGATCTTCGCCCACCCGGAGGGACGCTCGCTCAACGCCGCGCTGCGCGACGAGGGGCTGAAGGCGCTGGACGAGTTCGGCCACTCCTACCGGGTGTCGGACCTGTACGCGATGAAGTGGAACCCGGTGGTCGACTACGGGGACTTCGAGCACGACCCGGCCGAGCGGATGCTGGTCGCCTCGGCCTCGCAGGAGGCGTACGAGTCCGGCCGCCTGCCCGCCGACATCAGGGCGGAGCAGGAAAAACTCGACTGGGCGGACGCGATCGTGGTGCAGTTCCCGATGTGGTGGTACGGGCTGCCGGCGATCCTCAAGGGCTGGTTCGACCGGGTCTTCGTGAAGGGCCTCGGTTACGGGATCGCCGACGAGGACGGCACGGTCCTGCGGTACGGCGACGGCAAGCTCACCGGCAAGCGTGCGATGGTGGTGACGACGATCGGTGCGCGGCCGTCCAGCATCGGTCCGCGTGGTGTCCACGGTGAACTGAACGACCTGCTGTTCCCCTTGCACCACGGCACTTTCTGGTACACCGGCATCTCGCCGCTGCCGCCGTTCGCCGTGCTGAGCGCCGACCGCCTCGACGAGGCCGGGTTCGACGCGGCGGTCGCCGGACTGCGGGACCGGCTCCGCACCCTGGAGAGCGCGGAGCCGATCCCGTTCCGCCACCAGAACCGCGGCGACTACGACCAGGACCTGGTGCTACGCGCCGACCTCGCGCCTGGCCGGTCGGACCTGGCCGTACACCTGCGCGACTGACACGACCATGAGCAGCGCGCTGACCACGACCGGCGAGCGGAACCCGAGACCCGCGTCGAGCGCGAGCCCGCCCAGCGCGGGGCCGAGCGTGTTGCCGACGTTGAACGCGGCCGTGGTGAAGCCGCCGGCCAGCGCGTTGCCCGGGGCCTGGTAGAACACCCGCGCGGTGAGCGCCGGCGCCAGCCCGAACGCCAGCATCCCTTGCAGGAACACGAGAACGAGCGTGACGACCGGGCTGGCCGCGCTCAGCGCGAGCGCGACCCAGCCGACGGTCAGCGCTGCGGTGCCGGTCAGCAGGACCGTGCGCGGCCGCGCGTCGGCGACGCGGCCACCGAACACGATGCCGACGCACGCGCCGATGCCGAACAACACGAGCGTCGCGGGCACCCACGCCTCGGACAGCCCGGCCACCTCGGTGACCAGCGGCGCGAGGTAGGTGAACGTGCAGAAGGTCGCGCCCTGGACGAGGGCGTTCGTCGCGTAGGTCAGCAGCAACGGACGGCGCAGCAGCGGCCGGACGGCGGTCGCCTCGGTGTCCGGTTTGGACACCGGGATGGTGCGCACCACCGCCACGGTCGCCGCCACGGCGAGCGCGGCCACGGCCCAGAACGCGGAGCGCCAGCCCCACGCCTGGCCGAGCACGGCGCCACCGGGAACGCCCGCGACGCAGGCGAGCGTGACCCCGCCCATCACGACGGACATCGCGCGGCCCTTGGCGTCCGGCGCGACCAGCGCGACGGCGACCGTGGTGGCCAGCGCCCAGAACCCGGCGTTGGCCAGCGCCGCCACGATCCGCGTGACGAGCAGGACGGCGTAGCTGGAGGTGAGAGCGCCGAGCACGTGCGCGGCGGCGAACACGACGAGGAACGCGGTGACCGCCCGGCGTTGCGGCCAGCGGCGGGCGAGGATGGCGAGCAGCGGCGCGCCGACGATCATCCCGACCGCGAACGCCGAGGTCAGGTATCCCGCGGCGGCGATCGAGACGTCCAGGTCCGCGGCGATGTCCGGGACCAGGCCGGACAGCATGAATTCCGAGGTGCTCTGGGCGAAGACGGCGAGCCCGAGCAGGTAGACGGCAAAGGGCATGACAAAGCTCCCGAGTCGGAGAAAACAGGGTCAGCGGGTGATCCGCTCGCCTCTGTCCGACTCGGGGCTGTTCACGCCCGGCAGCATAGCCGGCGCCGGTCGCGGTGATCGACTCATTTTCCGTCGAACCGGCGCAGGTCCTCGATTTCCGCGGTCAGGTCCGGCAGGTCTTCGAAGGGCTGAACCTCGACGCGGCCGCCGGTGCGGGTCCAGGTGCCCGCGACGCGGCCGTCGACGAGGACAGCAGCCCTGACGATGCCGCCGCCGGGGTGCACGAGCCTGCGGTGTTCCGGGGCGACGGCGTGGTCCCGGGTGCGCCACCCGAGGAGGTACTCGTCGAAGGCCGGGATGAGGCGGACCGTGTCGCCCGCCTCTTCGCCGTCTACTGTGGACTCCCGCCAGTGGGATTTCAGCCTGGTGACGGGGATTCCGGACCAGGCGGCGAGGTCCGCGGGCCCGGCTGGTTCGTGCGCGGCCCGGTAGCGGGCGACGAGCTGTCCGAGGGCGGTGTCGCCGGGTTCGGTCGGCAAGGGTGCGCCCAGCCAGTCGCCGGCGTGGACGTAGGTGGGCTTGCCGCCGCGTTCCGGCCCGAGCACGACGAGCCCGCGCGCGGCGGCGAGCATCGCCAGGTGGACCGTCGCCTGCCCTTCGGTCCCGGTGCGGTCGCCGAGTTCGGTCTTGGTGAGCGGGCCGCGGCCGTCGAGGGCCTTGGCGGCTCGCGAGGCGTCGGGGTTGTCGACGCCGAGTTCCTTGAGCCGCCGGAGCGAGTTGACGGGATTCGGTTTCACCAGCGGGAACAGCCAGGGCAGGTCGTCGCGGGCGATCAGGTGCAGGGTGCCGCGCGGACCCCAGCAGCGGACGAGCGTGGCGTCCCGGCGGGCGTTGTCGAGCTCGGCGGCCGTCAGGCCGGGCACCCGGGCCCGCAGCGCCAGCGGGAAAGCCGTCGGTTCCTGGGCCTGCACCGCGAGGAGGTGGCGCACGGCGTCGACGAGCGTCGGTGTTTTCGACCGGTCCAAGAGCTGGGCCGCCACCCGCCGGCGCCGTACGTCCATGGGGGCAGGCTACCGACGCCGGCGCTCCGCGTTGTCGAACTTGCGGACCGCGAACTCGTAGGCCTCGTCGAGGAGTTTCCGCGCCTGCGGCCAGGTTTCGTCGGGGTTGATCACGCAGACCCAGTGCTGGCCGCCGTAGAGCGGGTGCGGGAACAGGACGTCCAGGGCGGTGACGTCGTAGTCCCCGTCCGGCACGACTTCCTTGAAGCGGTCACGGGTCAGCCCGATGTTGAGGCGGAAGACCCCGGGGCGGTCCAGGTTCGACGTGTTGTCGTACGGGTTGTCCGAGGTCACGATGGTCGCCCAGGGCATCTGACGCTGGGGCGGCAGGTCGCCGCGGGGGTCGTAGATGGCGAAGACGTCCCCGTTCGCCTCGACGATCCGGGAGCCTTGGAAGGTGGCCAGTTCTTGTCGAATGTGCTCGATGTCCACTGCGCCAAAGAAGCACAATACAGATGATCAATGTGCAGAACAAGTGACGATCATCACATCAATTGGATGTCCGCCGCGAGCCTGCGCAGTTCTTCACCGGCTTCGAGGCTCACCACGACCGACGCGCTCCAACCGCCCGCGGAGGCCCGCCACGGCGCCAGCCCATCCTGCCTACCGCAAACCCGCCCACCGCGAGGAAAACCACCGCGCCCCAGTGCCGCGCGCTTCAGAGACGCCTCGAGTCGCAGTGCCATTCGCCACCTGCAAATCGGCCCACCGCTGGAAACCACCGCCCACTACCGCGCCCCGCCAAGGCGCCCCGTCCGGCAGTGCCACCACCCAACCGCGAACCTCCCCACCCCAAGGACTCCACCGCATCCAACTACCGCGCCCCGCCAAGGCGCCCCACCCCGCAGTACCACCACCCAGCCACGAACCGACCCACCCCCAGAACCCACCACATCCAGCCACCGCGCCCCGCCAAGGCGCCCCGCAGCGCCGACATCCGCCCCCGAACCGCTCGTCCCGCTACCGCGGCCCCACCAGCTCGTGCGCCCCCTCCGCACCCAGCGCCGGCTCCGTGTGCACCACCGCCGCCGTCAGCCGCGGCACCCGTTGCGTCAGCCGGTGCTCCACCTGGTGCGCGAGGTGGTGCGCCGCGGTGACGGTCAGCGCCGGGTCGACGGCCACCGCCAGCTCGGCGCGCAGGCTGTGCCCGATCCACCGCACCCGCACGTCCCGCGCCGCGCGCACCCCGTCGACGGACCGGGCGGCCCGCTCGACCAGGTCGACGGTCGCCGGATCGACCGCGTCCATCAGCCGCCGGAACACCTCCTTCGCGGCGTCGCGCAGCACCAGCAGGATCGCGACGGTGATCACGAGCCCGATGATCGGGTCGGCCATCGGGAACCCGAGCGCGACGCCGAGCGCGCCGAGCACCACCGCGAGCGAGGTGAACCCGTCGGTGCGCGCGTGCAACCCGTCCGCGACCAGCGCCGCGGAGCCGATCTGCCTGCCGACCGTGATGCGCCACCGCGCGACCAGTTCGTTGCCGAGGAATCCGATCACGCCTGCCGCGGCCACCACCCACAGCCCGGTGACCGGCCGCGGCTCGATCAGCCGCCGGACCGCCTCGTAACCGGCCAGCGCCGCCGAGCACGCGATGATCAGCACGACGACCACGCCGGCCAGGTCCTCGGCCCGGCCCAGCCCGTAGGTGAACCGGCGGGTGGCGGCGCGGCGGCCGAGCGCGAAGGCGATGCCGACCGGGACCGCGGTGAGCGCGTCGGCGAAGTTGTGGATGGTGTCGCCCAGCAGCGCGACCGAGCCGGTGAACAACACGACGACCAGCTGCGCGGCCGCGGTGACGAACAGCGCCAGGAACGACCAGACCAGGGTGCGCATCCCGCGCCTGCTGGTCTCCAGCGCGCTGTCGAACCGGTCGGCGCTGTCGTGGCTGTGCGGCGTGACGAGGTGCCGCAACCGCCGCGATCGGTGGCCGTGTCCGTGCCCGTGGCTGTGTCCGTGTCCGTGCGGAGTTCGCATGGCATCATGCAAGCATGCGCGCGCATGACGACACAACTGACCCGGCCCGGCTGCGGGTGGCGGCGGAGGTGCTGGGCCACCTGGCCGACCCGACGCGGCTGCACCTGCTGCGGTTGTTGTCGGTGGAGCAGGACGTGTCCAGCCTGGTCGCGCAGGTGGCGGCGTCCCGGTCGTCGGTGTCCCAGCACCTCGGCAGGCTGCGGCTGGCCGGCCTGGTGCGGGCACGGCGGGACGGCCGCCGGATGCTCTACCGCATCACGAGCGACCACCTGGCCGATCTGGTCGCCGAGGCGCTCGGGTACGCCGACCACGCCGTGCTCGGGATCCCGCACCACGTGGTCGACGAGGCTCCCGCGGAACGGGTGAATCCGGCAGGATGACCGATATGTCCGAACGAAGACGCCGCGCGGTCTCGCTCGCACTCGCCGCGTGGCATCGCGGCCTCGCCACCATCGGCCTGACGCAGTCCGAACGCCGCATCGCCGCCGATGCGCAGTCCTTCTGGTCCGACCGGTCCGACGTGGACTGGAAGGACAACTCGCACTGGGCGGACGCCCCGGTGTTCGGCGAGAAGGTGCCGTGGCAGGAGATCGGCAGGCGGCACCTGGACATGTTCCGCCGCGGCGCGCGGATGGCCGGTTTCGACCGCCCGTGGGACCGGGTCGTCGAGTGGGGCTGCGGCGGCGGCGCGAACGCGGTGCACTTCGCGCCGCACGCGACGGAATTCGTCGGCGTCGACATCTCGACGGAAAGCCTGCTGGAGTGCGAAAAGCAGGTGAAGGCGGTGTGCGACACCCCGTTCCGCGGCGTCGCCGTCGACGTCCCGGACCCGGAAGCGGCGCTGCGGGAGATCCCCGGGCCGTGCGACGTGTTCCTGTGCCTCTACGTCTTCGAGGTGCTGCCGACCCCCGAGTACGGCGAACGCATCCTGCGGCTCGCGCACCGCATGCTCGCTCCCGGCGGGCTGGCCTTGATCCAGATCAAGTACGACGAGGGCCGGTGGCTGACCCGGCCGCGCCGCCGCTCGTACCGGACGGGCCCGTCGCAGATGACGACCTACGCGATCCCGGAGTTCTGGAAGCTGGCCGCCAGGGTGGGTTTCCGGCCGGAGGCGATCGAACTGGTGCCGGAGAACGAACTGGACGAGCGCTACGCCTACTTCTTCCTGACCAGGCCCTGATCGCGGCGTTCCAGCAGCAGGTCCGCGACCACCCACAGGAGGAATGGACTGAGCCACACCCCGATGCTCGCGGCGCTGTAGGTCATCAGCTCCGCGCTCCCGAGGAAGGTCGTGTCCACCTGGGGCGTCAGGACGATCGTGGCGACGACGTTGACGACCCGGCTGAGCACGATCGACATCGCGAGCGCGAAGCTGCGCGCCATCCACCTGCGGTGATCGCCGAAACGGCGCCGACGGGCCATCCGCCACCCGGTGGCCTTGACCGCCAGCCACAGCGCGGATCCGACGAGGTTCGCGCCGCGGCCGGAGGGACCGGCCGCGGCGTGCCACCCGATGTACAGCCCGAGCAGGCCCGCCGGCAGTGCGCCCGCGAAGACGTAGATCCGCCCGGTGATGCGGTGCCCGCGTGGGTGTTTAGCCCGGAACGCGGGCCAGATCTGGCATGGTGGCGGTCCTGGCCTTCTCGGTTACCGCCCTGACCTTCGACCCCGCCCGGTCCCGGCTGGAACCGCCGCCGGACAACGACCTCTACTACCCGCTGCCCGTCGGGCACGTGGCTGGATCGTCTGCGGCGGCCCCTGCTGAAGGCGGGGCTGGTCGGCGGCCAGGCCCGCGCGGCGGCGCTGCACCTGACCGCGGTGGTGCGCGGCGTCGCCCAGATCAGCCTCGGCATGCACAGCACGCACAAGACCGAGGACGGTTTTCCGCGCAGCGAAGCCGAACTGACGCAGATTCTTGGCGAGCTGATCAACCCGGCGGACTACCCGGCGCTGGCCGCCGTGCAAGCTGCCGAGTCCGCCGAGGACCTCGGGGACGGCGAGGCACTGCCCGCCGCGCTCGCGTTCGGGGTGGACCGGTTCCTGGACGGCCTCAAAGCCTGGGTGGCGGCCCGCTGACCGGTCAGACGGTCGCGTCGGCGGGCGCGCGCCCGGTGGGCCGCTCGGCGATGATCTCCATGTTGCCGGCGCCGTCGATCAGGAGGACGGTCGGCACCAGGTCGCCGCTCGTGTCGGGCGAGGTGCGCACCCAGTCCTCGATCTCCGCCACCCAGCCGGAACTCGCGCCCGCCACGTAGATGTGGTCCGGGCTGACCAGCCCGACGACCAGCCGGTCCTCGCCGACGTGGTGGGCGACGTTGTCGCGGAACTGGCCGAGCACGATCGCCGAAGCCGCGCACAGGTTGTCGTCGCCGCGCTCAACCGTGACCAGGCGTCCCTTCTGCTCGTCGTCGTGCACCCCGAAGAGGAGGCCGCGCGCGAGGTTGCCGCACGCTTCGTCGAGCAGTTCCTGCCACTCGTTCCCGGTCATCGCCTCGAACCGGTTCTTGAGCAGGTGGGACATGCCAATCCGGCCGGCGGGGGTGATCGTCGTCCTGGCGAAGCCGAGGTGCAGGCGGCTGTCGACGAGCGGGAGGGAGGCGTAGAGCTTCAGCGGGCCGTCGTAGGTGTGCAGGATGGGCAGCCACTCGCCGTCCCGTTCGGTCTCGACGAAGTTGTCCTCGGCCGCGCGGGCCGCTTCGATGGCCTTGCTCCAGTCGTCGCCCGCCGGCCGGTCGAAGTCGTGGGTGCGCTCGGCGCGGGGGAACGTGCCGGCCAGGAAGACGCGGTCCACCCGGGAGGGTTGCCAGGTGCTGTGGATGCGGGTGACCTCGCTCGCCTGGACGTCGCGTTGTTCGCGCACCTGGCGCCACGCCTGACGAACGGCGTCCTCGGCCCGCGCCGGGGCGGCCCCGTGGAGCAGGTCGTCATCCCTGCCGTTGACCTGGAAGACGACGAGGTTGAGATCCGCGGGCGAGTCCATAGCACGCCCACCCTACGCGGCGCCGCTGACGCTCCGTAGTCGCACGACGGGCCCCGAACACGGTGTCGCCGCTGTGCGGTACGGGAGAACTACGGGCAGCGCCATTGGTAGACACCGGGCGAGGACTCGACGACCTCGCCAGTAGCCCACGCCAAAACCCTTCGCCGTGGCGGAATCGCACTGGCGTGCAGCTCCGCAACCAAGATCACCACCGGCCAGTGGTGCGACCATGAACACGAAAAAACCGCCCCGACGTGCATCGGAGCGGTTTTCGGAAGGTGGCCAGGGCCGGGGTCGAACCGGCGACCTTCCGCTTTTCAGGCGCAGATGTTTCCGCTGGTCATGCGGGGTGCACGGCCGGTTCGTGCACCCCGCGTGCCCCAATCAGTGCTTCACGATGATGGTCTTCGGAAGCTTGATCGCGTCGCCCCGTTCGGCCAACTTGCTCAGCTCCCCGGCCAGTTCCTTGTCCCTCCCCTCGACCGCGTGGAGATACCGGAGCGCCGCCGCTGCCGACGAGTGCCCGAGGCGCTTCTTGAGGTCTGCCAGCGTCGCGCCAGTGCTCGCGGCGAGCGTCTGTCCGGTGTGGCGCAGGTCGTGGAAGGACACGTCCACACCGACGCGCTTCCGGGCACGGACGAACGCCTGGTAGACCGCGTTGCCCCGCATCGGCTGACCATCGCGGCCGACGAAGAACCGCTCCGCCCCCGCCCACTTGGTCATGTGCTCGACCAGGTAGGGCTTGAGATGCGGAGGAAACGCGATCTCCCGCCGCCCGGCATCCGTCTTGGGGTCCTTGTCGTACTTCTTCGGGCTCTCCAGCAGCTCCACCCTGTTCTTGCGCACCGTGATCACACCGGCGGTCAGGTCCACATCCTCGGTCCGGAGCCCGCACACCTCCCCGCGCCGCAGCCCGCACCAGGCAGCGAGCAGGACGGCCGCCCGGTATCGAGGAGTGATCGCCTCGACCAGCTCGGCCACCTGACCCGGTGTCGCGATCCCCCGTTCCTTGGCCTTGTCGGACCCAGCGCCAGGGATCTGGCACGGGTTGACCTGGATCGCCCCGTCCCGCTTCGCCTGGTTCATCACGGCTCGCAGGAAGCGGTACGACTGAGCGATGGAGGTCTTCCCTCCCGTCCCCGCCAGCGCCTTGCCGTACCAGCTCCGCACGACCGGCGGGGTGATCGCGATCAACGGCAGGTCAAGCAGCTCCGTCATGTGCAGGCGCATGTTCCGCCGACACGTCTCCTCCCAGCGGTCACCCACGTCCGGGTTGTCCCGGAGGTAGGCATCGGCGTAATTGCCGAACGTTTCCCGGCCGAGCTTGTCATCCAGCCAGGCCCCGCGGCTGATGTCGGCCTCGACCCCGACGAGCCAGCGATCAGCATCGGTCTTCGTCCGGAACGTGTTCGGCGCGGACTGCCGCTTTCCGTTCGGCGCGATGAATGACGCTTGCCAGCGGCCCGAAGGCAGCTTCCGGACCTTGCCGAACCTCCGGCGTCCCTTGCTGCTCGCCATCAAGCAGCCCTCCCGCCGGACCAGCGCACCTCGACCGGCTCGACGCGACCTGCCTGCACGAACGCCTCCAGGTCGTCGACGGCCAGCCGAACATGAACGCCAATCTTGTGAAACGCGATCCGCCGTTCGGCGATCAACCGCCGCACGAACCGAACCCCCGTGTTCAGGTACTCACCGGCCTCTTCGACCGTCAGATACTTCTTCTGCATGTCCCCCTCCGCCTACGCCGCCAGCCGAGTTGCCGAAGTTTCTGGAATGCCTGCGGGTGGGCCTGCGGCGAGGAGCGCCCGGTCGTACTCGGCCTTCCAGGTGATCCGTTCTGCGATGGCCCGCATGAGCAGGTGCGCCCGTGGTGGTGCGTCCCGGTCGCCGGGTTGGACTTTGCGCCAGATCAGGCGCGAGGTGTCTTCCTCGGGTTTGACGATGCCGACGTTCGCGAGCATGTCCCGCACGAACGCCTTCCGGTCGGCCTTGTGGTCGGCCAGGGACTTCCCGGACCACTTGCGGGAGACCAGGACGCGCCGGCCGGGGAGCCCGAGCGTGGTCCTGCGGTGCGCCCTGCCCTTGCAGTGCCCCGGAGTGGTCTTGCTGGTCGCGCCGAGTGGCTGGATGCCGTAGAGCAGCCAGACCGCGCAGCGGGGCGAACACGGGGTGATGGCGAGTTCGGCGTGGAGCCGGTCGTGGTGTTCCCGCTGCCGGGCGCTCGTGGCTTCGACCACTTCGCCGGTGGACTTGGTGAGGTATTTGGTCAGGTAGCCGATGTGGCGTCCGGCTTCTTCGGTGCCGCCGAGGATGCCCTTGGAGTGCACCTGCCGCCCGAAGGTCACCACGTGGGCGGGTTCTTCGACCTCCTCCACCGCCTCCTCCCACGGCGTCAACGGCTCGTGCTTCTCCGGATCGACAAACCCCTTCGCCCGGGCATCCCAGACCGGCAGCCGATCCCCGCCGTAGATGGGCTCGTCATGGGGCGGCCACCAGACCTGGTGATAGGTGGCCTCGGTGACCTGCCGCAGCACCTCGTGCGGAATCGCCCCCCGCAATGCCGCGTGCAGGTGCGGGGCGGTGCGCTTCTGGGGTTCGACGGTCGCGAAGTACTGCACATCCCAGCCCACGACCCGGCGGAGGTTCTGCCACCACCGATCCACCAGCGACGAGAAATGCACCGCATCCCGCGCCGCCCGCCGATAGTCGTAGCTCGCCATGTCGACCGGGGTGCCGTCCTCTCGCACCCGCCCGTAGGTGTCGCAGGTCAGCGTCACGAACATCGACGGCCGGAACTTGCCCGCGTACTCCCGGCCCACCGTCGTTTTGGCGACCTTCTTCCGCGGCAGGTTCGGCGCGTCCTGCCGCCGCTTGGTCGACCGCTTCACCGGCCGCTTGCCCGGCAGGTCCGGCGAGGGCAGGCGGCCGCGCACGCCGAGTTGCCGAAGTTCCTCATCGACCCCGCGGATCTCCTCCCGCAGTTCGTCGGCCTGGCCCTCCTCCCCGTGCTCGACCGCGTCCCGATACTGCGCCACCAGATCGGCGCGGAACTCCATCAGCTCCTTCTGTTCGGGTGTCGGAGGGGTCGGGGTGAAGTCCGGTTCCTCAGTGAGGTGCCAGCCCTCCCGGCACTGCGCCATCCGCAACGCCTTCGCCTTCTTCGCGCACGGCGCGCAGACGCTCTCCACCGTCGAGCCGCACGGCACCGCCACATACCGCAGCTCACCGGTGTCGGGGTCGCCGACCTCCATCGTGAACGGCCGCACGCACACCCCGTGCTTCTCCGCGGTGGCCTTCATGACCTCCGCCGAGAGTGGCAGCCGCATCCGCTCAGCACGAGTGCTCACGCAGCCACCTCCCGCCGAGCCCAGCCGTGCAGGGTGGTCAGTTCCACGTCCTGCTCCACCCCGCGCGGCAGATCCGGGAACACCGCCCGCTCGTACCGCACGGCACCCCACACGTGCACCGGAACTCCCGTCGCCATCCGACCGACCACGGTCAGATGCACGGACGGGGCATCCTCGAGCCGGATGGCGGTCACGGTCACGCCACCGAGCGTTCGCGCCCAACCCAGCAGCGCCGAGGCAAGGCCACCCAAGCCAACCTCGTGCAAGTGCACCGCTACGGGCTCCCGCCACGTCGTGCACTCCACTGACAACGGCGAGGGCACCGCATGCCGGACGAGGTGATCCCGCAGCGCATCGAGGTAGGGCAACACGTCATGGCTGGTCATGCCGCCGCACCCCCGATCACCATCCGGCCGGTGACGAACGCTTCCAGGGCCTTCACGGTGTCGTCGGGCACCCATCCCGCCCGGACTCGGAGAGGTTCGCGGAGCCCTTCGCCCCAGACGTAGCCGACGCCGGCTTCGGTCTCGGCGATCCGGTTCGCCCACGCACCCCGCTCGTACGCCTGGTCGCCGAGAACCATGCCGACGTGCGACTTCGAGGTGACGCGGAGGCAGATACGGCGGGGGAACAGCTCCCGCACCGGAACCGTGTCCTTCGTCGGCTCCTGCACATACCCGCGCACCGTGAACCCGAGCGCCCGGCCCTGCGTCGTCAGCAGCGCGACCCGCTCCACGATCTGCTCCCGCGTCTTGCGATCGGTGTACTTGGTCAAAGCCCCGATCTCGTCGAACTCGACCAGCTCAAGCGGGTTCTCGGCGCTGATCGGCACGTTCCGGACCCGCCCGGCGAACTCGGCCTTGCGGGCGTCCATCGCGGCCACCAGCTCGTCCAGAACGTCGAGCGCGTCCTTCGGCGTGACCGCGTAGCGGTGGAAGATGCCGCGCCCGTAGGCCAGCTCCATGCCCTTCGGGTCGATCCCGGAGACCCGCACCAGGCCTTCCCGGATCGCCGGGGCGATGGACACCAGCGGGCACCACATCATCGAGTTCTTCCCCGCCCCCGAGGCCCCGGCGACGAGAGTGTGACTGCCGGAGCCGTGCAGCGGGACGTGCCAGTCCTGCCCGTACTCGGTCCGCCCGGACCACACCCGCCGCAGATCCACCGCCCGCTCCCCGACCTCCGGGCACGGCACGGGAGCGGCGAGCAGGTTGCGGCGCTGAAAGTCGATCGACACGACATCGGGGGCGATCTCCCGCACCTGGCACCGGCTGACCTTCCGGGCGGAGGCCAAGGCGCGGGCGGCGTCGTCGAAGTCCTCCGGCTTCTGCCCCGGCACCAACCGGACCTGGACCTCATCCCAGGACGGGCCGGAGCGCACTCGCTTCACCTTCGGCACGCGCACCCCAGCCGACCGCTGCTCCCGGGACACCTTCTTACGCCCCACCAACGTCACCGTCACGTCGACGGGGATCGCGTCGTCCTTCACGCTCAGACCGCAGGCGTGCAGCCACTCCGGCAGCTTGGGCATGTAGATCGCCCACTTCTGCCACCACGTCCGCAGCACCCGCCCCGCCCACTGGTCATACGAGACGAGGTGGAACCACCGCCAGGACACCAGCCCCGACGCCACCACGGTCAGGGTGACGACCAGCGAGAGCCAGCCGAGCCAGTAGCACCAGGCCGCCACCGCCACCACGGTGAGGCTGGTCCGCGGGTGCATCACGATCTGCGCGACGACCCAGAACACGCCCTTGCACAGCCACCACAACGCCAGGAACACCACCGCAGCAGCGGCCAGCGCTTCCGCGATCCCGGCCAGCGCCTTGCCCAGCTTGTGCAGCACCCAGACGACCACGGCCAGGGCACCGCTGCCGAGCAGGAGAACTCCGAGGGTGTGCGCGTCCATCAGCGGCCACCCCCAGACGGAATGTCCAGGGGCAGCCGCCCGGCGCACGTAGCGCACTCAGTGTCCCCCGGTGCCAAACGGGCGAACCTGCGGCACGCACTGCACCGCGCCGGGACGCGGTCTCTTGACGCTGGTTGTGTACGGTTGTCTATGGTCTTCAACGTCTGCTCCGTCAGGTGTGGACAGCGCAGAAGCGGGAAAGGTTGGTAGCCAGGTACCGCTTCTGCGCCTAACAACTCGGGACGTGAATCAGGGCGCACGACATCGCCGCACGAACCCTTCGCGCGTTAGCTTTCGTCCTATCTGGACTTAGAGGCCTTCGGCCGACTTCCGTTGGCAGGCCTTACAAACAAGCACTTTGTCTCGCAACACTCGTTGCCGTCCTCCGCAGATCCAGCACCGACGCCGGATGAACCAGCGGCGTCGGGAGCGCGGTAGCCTCGGCGACACCACCATCACCTCCCCTCGCGGTTGTGGGTGGGATGGCACGGGGACGAGCGGGACGGTCACACTCCTTCACTCGTCCCCGTGCCGGGTTCAGGAACTCCGCCGGTCCGTCACGAACGTGCCCTTGGACGGGATCGTGATCACCAGGCCGCGCTTGCGCAGGATCTCGATCGCGTGCCGGGCGGTGCCAAGCGAGACGCCGTACTCCTTGGCGAACTCCCGCTCGCTCGCCAGCGGCGTGTGCGGAGGCAGCTCCCCCGCCTCGATCCGCGCCGCCACGTGGTTCGCGACGTTCTCGTACATGTAGCCCGGCGGACCCGGCTGCTCGTTCAGCCGAAACTTGGGCGGCTTGATGTCGTGGCAGGTCATCGTGACCACACCCGTCACGCGGCCTTGGCCGACTCAGCCGGCCCGCCCTGCGACTTGCCCCGGCCGCCACCCGCGTTGACCGCCTTGAAACCGGACGCCCGGAACACGTACGACTGGTACTTGAACTCACCGTTTCCAGCCACACGCGGCTCCGCGGTCAACCCCTCCAACTCGACCGGGCGCATCCCCGGCAGCACCTCACCCGTGGTCGGAACCGGCTGCACATCGGCCAGCAACGTCACCTCGAACGAAGCCCGCTTCGCATTCGGCTCCGACGGGTCGGTCACCGTGACCTTCCACTGCCGCTTACCCGTGATCTCGTCCACCCGCTGCCGAGCCGGACGACCCGCCGCCCGATCCTCCCGCGACTGGTACTCGTTGTCCGGCGACACCTCACCCACCATCACCAGACCCTGCGGAAACGCCTCATCGAACTCGACCGGGAACCGGTGCCCCCTGCTGATCGCCATCTCTTCGAACTCCTCGTGTCGTGGCCCTCTCGGCCGGTTTAGGCCCCTAAACACCCGCTCCATAGTGCACCCTGGCGTGTCTAGGGGGTCTAAACAGCAATGTACCGGCCCCTGACGGGAAGCGTCAAGGGGGTCTAAACTCCGACCTTGTGAGCACCGAGGACTTCGACAGCGTCCGGCGCGACCCCGACCCGATCCGGCGGGGCAAGCGCGCAACCGAGCTGCTCACGACCTACCAGCAGCGAGCGACCGAGCTGGCGCGGCTCCGGAAGGCCGCGATCGAGGAAGCGCACCGTGAGCTGGGCATGAGCTACACCGAGATCGCCGGAGCGCTTGGCATCACGAAGGGCCGGATCACGCAAATCCGCAGCACCGCACCCGCCGCCGAGCGAGCGTTCTTCGGAGTCGGCCCGGTGAGCATCGGCGTGCCGTACCGGTACCAGACGACGGACCGTGAGCGCCCGCTGATCGCGGCCGAGGACGCCGAGACCGCCAACCAGCTCGAAGCGCTGTTGACCGCGCTCTCGCTCGCCACCTCCCGCTACCAGATCGAGCCGGATCGGACCGAGCCGCCGGCCGGAGACACGATCGTTGTCTGCGGTCCGAAGTCCGCTCCCATCGGCGCTGATCTGCTGTCCCGTGATCCCGCCTTGGCCATGGTCGAGGACGGCGGCCGGTGGTGGATCGAGCAGCGCGAGGACGGCACGCGGATCGGTTCGCCGTCCGACGAGCCCACGCCCCAGTCGGCCGACGTGGCGTATGTGGCCCGGCACATGATCGACAACCGTGTGATCATCCACATCGCGGGTATCCATGGCATCGGATCACGTCGGCGCGACGCACTACCTCCGAGCGCATCTCGCCGACGTGTTCCGGCAGGTCGGACAGCAGCCGATGTCGCTGGTCGTGCGAGCGACCTACGACGGACTGACCATCACCGACAGCGAACTTGCCGCAGGCCCCTACGTTTGGTGAATACATGCGAGTCACAACCGCGCAGCTCCCGCCGATGGAGGAGAGCGCCGACAAGATCTTCGTGACCCCGCACGCGGTCATCCTCCTCGACGGCGCATCCGCCTTCGTCCCGGTACCCGTCCCAGCATCCGCCTACGCCGACTACCTCGGCCGCTTCCTCGCCGACGCCCTCACGGCTGATCCGGCCGCCGACCTGCAAGAGATCCTGGCCGAAGGCATCAAAGCCACCGCGGCTCACTACGACCTTCGAGCAGGGGAGTCGCCATCGAGCACGGTCACGATCGCCCGCGAACGCGACGAGCACCTTGACCTGCTCCTCCTCGGCGACAACACCGTCATCCTCCCGGGCGGCGAGATCCTCACGGACGACCGAATCGACCGCCTGGACCTCGAACCCCGTCGCAAATACCGCGAACGCCTCGCCGCCGGCCACGGCTTCGACGACGAACATAAAGCTCTGCTTCGCGCGCTACAGACCCAGCAGGCCCAGTTTCGCAACCAGACAGGCGGATACTGGATCGCCGAAGCCAACCCAACCGCAGCCTTGTACGCAATATTGGCCAGGCTCCCAGCCGAACGCACAAGCTGGGCAGTTCTCGCGAGCGATGGCGCGTTCAACACGATGGCGCACCTCGGCCTCACCGCTTGGTCAGACTATGTTCAGGCCAGACCCAATCAGCTGGCTGGCCTACTCCGAACGTGCCAACACTGGGAAGCTGAAGACGACTCACGAGCATGCCAACTTCCGCGCGCGAAGCTCCACGACGACAAAGCTCTCGCCGTCGCCGCGCTGGCTCGTAAGCTCGAAGTATCAACGAAGCCGCTGCTGCAACAAGAGTGAGTCGGTAACAGCTTGGTCCCAGTCCGTAACAGCGTCGTCGCTTCAACTGAACATCGTCCAAAATGAGGACGGTTGCAGCTGCACGGAAACGAGGAGCTATGACGAGCGCTGGTTCGAAGAGAATTTCAACGGCAGCCTATCAAGCGCTACGAGATGCACTACCTCTGATCGTCTGGTATAAGCGAAGCTTCCGACAGTATCTGACTACCGCATTTCGGGATCGTCCCGAATTGCTTACTGGGCTCAACTTTCAGCTGAGCAAGCGTGAAGTGTCAGACGAAATTGTAGATCGCTTAATGCGCGACGAGATCTCCTATCAGCCTGTCACTCTCCGGCTCATGCTCGAAGTTGCAAACACGAAATCTTTTCACGAGCTTGAGCATCATGAGGATAGCGAAAAGTTGCTCAAACGAGCGAGGGAGGCCGTCGCTTATCTGAAGGAGCAGACTCGAGGCCACGAACAGATAATTGTTGAACGGGAAAAGGCGGCAGCCGAACGGGCGGCCTACCTCCAGGAGGTGGAACTTCAGCGTCGCTTCACCGACGACCTTGACGACTTGAAGAGGCAGTTCTTGCACCTCGCCACCACGCAGAGCACCCCGCAAGAACGGGGTCGCGACTTCGAAGGTTTCTTGAACCAAATTTTCACTCTCTTCGACTTAGAGCCTCGCCTATCCTACGTCGTTAGATGGGAGCAGATTGACGGTGCCTTTAGCTTCGATACCGACGATTACATTCTCGAAGCAAAATGGACAAAAGATAAGGTCGAAATAAGAGAAGCGAACCATTTCGCAGAGAAGGTTCGAGACAAAGGGAAAAATGCGTTGGGTTTGATCGTAAGCATGGCAGGTTTCAGTCAAGGGGTAGTGGATAGGTTTAGCAGGAGTACACCGTTTATGACCATGGACGGGGCGGATCTCATGGCGGTTCTCGAACAGCGGGTAAGGCTAGATGATCTGCTCCGACGCAAGAAACGGCACGCGAATGAGACAGGCGAGTGCTATTTTCCCGTTGCGCGACTTTTTAGCTGAGAAGAGGTCGCAGTCCGGGTTCGGCAAATGTGTTGATCTTCTAAATATACCGAAGTATGGTAATTAAACTATGCGCGTCCACATAGCAGCACCAACCATCACTGACACGACCACTTTGACCAGCGTACTTACAGAACTCGAAACGGACTACACGACGGGCGACTGGGGCGACCTACCGGAGCAGTCTGTCGACATGGATGCCGCGGTTGTTGTCCTTCCCGCAGCCGACACGCCGGATATCGAGAATCTTCTTGTCGAGGCCGGAATAGCAGTGGGGCAGGGTATCCCGGTCCTGATAGTGACCGAGCGGGATGTGCCCGACGCTCTTCTCCGGTCTACCCAGGTAGTGCGACTGGAGGCTGCTGCGCTTCGTGCAGAAGCACTCAAATTTCATTTGAGCCTCTTCTTACAGCGGATAGGAAAAGGAGTTCGCACAGACGAAGAGGCTGCAAGACTGCCGCTACTAACATCAACAGACCTTCGAAACTTCCACGAGCGTCTCGAAGAAGTTCGGGCTCAAGGTCGAAATCGTTGGCAGAGTTACGAGGATTTGGTCCACAGCATATTCACCTCCGCAGGCGCCGACATCGTCGCCCCAAGAGACCGAACCGACCGAGGTTTCGATTTTGCGGTTGCACTTCCTCGCCTCACGCAAAATTTCGGCCCACTAGTCGTCGAGGTAAAGACTTCTTCTTCACCGCGAATTCTACGAGAATCAGCCCGCAAGCTCGCAGGCATTGTAATGCGCGAACACCTCGGCCTAGGCCTCTTACTATTCGACCAAACCGAAAGAAGCACGAGTGTCTCGGTACCCACTGTCCCGATGGTAATCACCATGAGCTTTGACGAACTTCTTTCGAAGCTGGAGCGCGAACCGCTTGAGCGGGCTTTGATCAGGGCGAGGAACGAGGCGGTGCATCGCTTGTGAGTCAGTTCGACCCTCGCCAGGTGCGTGCTCTTTTGGAAGAAGCCGCCAAGAGTTCAACTGCCGACGCCCGCGGCAAGAAGTATGAAGAACTGCTTTCCTACGTGTTCTCCTCAGTTCCGGGAACCCTTGTACTCTCGAACAAGAAGAACTATTTTGGCGGCGAGCAGGTTGATCTAGCTATCGGACATAGTGGCAATTTCAATGGCGTCCCCAGCAACTTTCTTGTCGAGTGCAAGAACTACGAAGACCCCGTTGACAGCAAAGCGGTAGGATACTTCCTATTTATCTGCCTAAGCCGAGGAGCCAATCTTGCAGTCATCGCTGCAGCGAATGGCCTCACCGGAGATCCAAGAGACTCTTCATACGCGCATTCATTAGCTCTCGCTGCTGCCGCGATGGGCTGCAGATTGATAGTCGTCACCAAGGACGATTTGTTAGCCTTGAGAACAACCGACGACGTTACCAAACTCATCAGCCATCGCTATCTGGATGCATTCGCCAACGGCGGCATCGGGGCGGGGTGACACAGTATGTTGCGACATCGCGGAGCGATCCGAACGAAGCCCGCACTCTCGGACATTGCCGAACTTAGCTCTATGAGATCAAGGCGGCGCGCAAGCGCGCCGCGCACCGTCCGGCCTGCCGCTCCGCTTCGGCCGGCGGCGCTGCCCCTAACGCTCGCCGTGCTCCAAGAGCTTCTCCTCGCGCATGAACGCAAGAGCGGTCTCGGGGTCGCGCCTAATCGCCGCACGCAGCTGCTTGACTCTGAAACGCTCCCGGCCCGTCTCAATCTCGCGCTCCCAGCCATCGCGCGGCGAAACCAGCTGCTCGGCCACCAGAAACTCGATTATGTCCTCGACGGAGGGCCTGAAGCGTCGTGGACCGACGGGAAGATGCAGTCTCTCCAGCAGCCTGTTGCGTCCGTCTAACCTGGTGCCAGCCCGCTCCCACGCCTCAGAGGACGCACAAACCTGGAGATGCGCCTCGGGGTAGCCATCAATCTTGTTGCGCTCGTAGTCGTAGTGAAACAGCACCTGCTCAAGCTGCTCGTCCAGTGACAGCAGCATGACCGACGCGGTCACCGCCATGTACTTGCGAGCGTCGTCTGGTTCGAGTCGAAACGAAAGACCCAGGTAGAACTTCGGACGCTTCCCACTTGACGACAGCGGCAGCCCGCACCGCAGATCTTGATCCCGCTTGCTGATCTTGTAGCCGACCACGGCACGCGGATGCCTCGCGTCCGAGATGACGGAGGTCATCTTGACGCCGTTACAGACGGTCTTGTTAAGCAGCTCAGTAAGTTGATCGCCGAAGCGCTGCGACTCCGTACGAAGGTCGAACTGTGGCGTCGGGGGTCACTCCTTCAGCAGGTCACCTACAGCAACCCAAGCCAGGCGGGCACGGAGTGAGCTGAAGTGGCCTGACGTCCCCTGTGCCAACAACTCTTCACGACTGCATCCAGCCCGCTCAAGGGCATGCTGCACCGCGGCGTCCAAATCGGCGGCGTTGGCGTGAGTAACATCGCTGGCTGGCCGCTCTGCGACAGCTGTCATGACTGCACTCCACTTCTGCTCACCTGTACCAAGTCGCTCGTCTTGAGGGACCGTTACAAGCACCATGACATCTACCACCGACATTTTCCTCGGGGCTCTGCCCCGGACCCCGGCACCGCTTCAGAGATCAGCCGAACGGACCAGTCCGGTGACCTCCTCCCGGCGCGCCCGAGGGCTGCCAGGCCGGCCGGCACCGGTCAAGGGCGCTTCGCGGCCTCCGGCAGACCCTTGACCGGCACCACCCGGCCTGGCAGGGGTGAACCCGCGCCGCGAGGAGATCACCTCAGCCCGGAGGAGTGGGGAGGGGAGAAGGACCATGCCCCCTGCGTGCCCCAAGGGGCGGCAATCCGGGGTCAACCAAGGTCAACGCCGGGCAGAGCCGCGGGAGACCGTAGGCATGAAAAAACCGCCCCGACGTGCATCGGAGCGGTTTTCGGAAGGTGGCCAGGGCCGGGGTCGAACCGGCGACCTTCCGCTTTTCAGGCGGACGCTCGTACCAACTGAGCTACCTGGCCGGAAACGCCGGCTGAAGCCAGACGCTACTGCGACCCTGACGGGACTCGAACCCGCGACCTTCGCCGTGACAGGGCGACGCGCTAACCAACTGCGCCACAGGGCCATATGCATTTGTCATGCGTACTCCCAACGGGATTCGAACCCGCGTTGCCGCCTTGAAAGGGCGGAGTCCTAGGCCGCTAGACGATGGGAGCCCGGCCGGTTCGGGTGACCGACCGACCGCGCTCTCAGGTCTCCCTGGGAGCGATTACAAGCATAGGGCACTCCACGAGCCCCCTTCCACCGGGTATCCCTTAACGGTAAAAACCGCGCCTGAGCTGCGGAAACACGGCGGCCGAAACCCCGGCGGCCCAGCTTCGGCAGCCGTCGACCGCGAACGTGTCCCCGGTCACTCTTCGCGACCGAGATCCGCCAGCGAGCGCACCAAGGCATCCCGCTCCGCCGCCGACAGCACCTCCAGCAGCTCGCCCATCCGCTCATCCGTCAGTGACTCCGCCCGCCGCCGGCGCGCTTCCAGGTCCGGGCGCCGCCGGGCGCGGGCGATCAGCTCGTCGGCCGCCTCCGGGGACCACGCTGTGCGCAACAAACGCGCGCGGCCGCCCCCCGGGTCCGCCACCACCGCCTCCGGCACCGTCAGCCCCACCGCCCGCAGCGCCGCGAAGTGCACCCCGCCGCGGTACTCGCGCAGCAACATCAACCCATGGCCGATCCGAGCGACCGGATCAGCCGGCCACGAGACCTGCTTCCAGCCCGCGAACAACGCCAGCCCGCTCGCGTCCGCAGCCGCCACCAAGCGGGGCAGCAACTCGCCGAGCGCCGACTCGCGCAGGTGCGCCTTCGACCACCGGTACAGCGCCTCGGTGTACGCCGAGACCGCCGCATCCGACCCCAAAACCTCGGTCGCCGGCGGCAGCACGACGTCCACCACCCATCGCGGGAAGATCCCGAACAGCTCGGCGACCACGGACGGTGGCGGATCGCCGAGTACAGCGGACCGGCCGCGGAAGTACAACGCGCGCTGTCCGAGCCCCACCTCGCGCTCGACCTCGGCCAGCTCCGGCGACGTCATGAACGCACCGCCGTACTTCTGCACCGCGGGACGGATCTCCCGCGCGATCTCCACCGGCACGACCGGCCCCTCTCGATCGGTAACGCCGTTATGTTACCGCGCAAAGGAACCGTGACGGCAATTTCACCGACAGCGAAGCAACTGGGTGGAAATTGTTTGCCCCGAGCAGAGGAACGCCGGTATCTTTCCGGACCTGGGGCCGGTCAGGGGTGCGACCAGGGGGTGCACCCCTGACCGGGAAGCACCGGGAACTTCACCGCTGGACCGGGTTCACGCCTTCCTCGTCCGGCACCAGTCCGAGCATGTCCAGCAACTGGGCGCAGTCCTGCGCGTCGATCGCGCCGGCGGCCACCGCCAACCTCGCACGTCGTACCTGGTCGTCCGACACGCGTGGCGCGTCGGCCTGCCCGGAACGCTGCGTGGGGACCCCGGCCGGATCGCCGCCTTCGTATCGAAGGAGGAACTGCCGAACTTCCACAGACCCGCTCATAGCTCCTCCCGAAAGGACTGTCACGCCAACAACTTCGCCGCGAGGCTAGCGAGCGGGACGTCGGGCACGCAGCCCCCCGCAGAGTGAACCTGTGAACACGCAACGTTCCCGTTCCGGGTCCTCGCAGATGAACCGCGGGCAACGACGCGATGACGGGTTGGGGCAATTTTTCCCGGCCAGCACTCGCGTCATCGGGCCGCATCATGTAACAATCGACTTGCTGACACACCCCCGGTCAGCGCCTGTGGAGATCCCCTCCGGCCCCCGCGTTCCTCCCCCTGGCGCGGGGGCCCCTCCATTTCCAGGGCACATTCCGCCCACGCATTTCCGGCCTGCGTGAATGACCCGCAGTCAGCCCGGTATTGCGACATGTGGGCGTACGACCCACCCGAACAGCCCAGCGGATCACGAAGAACCCGCGTGTCGTGCACCACAATGAGGGTCGTCCCGAGACCTAACCGTTATCGTGTCCGGGTGCCTCTTCCCTCTCTCGGACGCCGGAACACCCGGACCAACCTGAAGCCGGTCAACCCGGGCAAGCACCGGAACTCGGCGGACAAGGAATCGCAGGGCGCCGTCGAGGACCACGAGCTCACCAGCTACCTCGCCGCGCTCGCGCCGGAAACCGGCCCGGAAAGCACCGGGACCGGCAAGCGCTTCGGCGAGGCGCAGGTCTACCAGCTGCGCATGAACCTGGTCGCGAGCTCCCAGCTCAAGGACATCGCCGCCGAGCGCGGCACCTCGCCGCAGGCGCTGGCCCGCGAATGGGTGCTCGAGCGCCTCGCCTGGGAGGCGCAGGCCGCCTCGCAGGAGCGCCGCCAGTTCGCCGACCACACCGGCGTCGCCGACACCGACCAGCACCACTTCGACCAGAACTGGGACCGGCCGCGCGCCGGCCGCGTCTGACCGCAGAAAAAACCGTCCCCGGCGGAGGACCGCCGGGGACGGGACGTTCGTGGACAGGTGAGCGTCAGATGACGCGCACCTTCTGGGCCTGCGGCCCCTTCTGCCCCTGGCCGATCTCGAACTCCACGCGCTGGTTCTCTTCGAGGGTGCGGAACCCGCGGCCCTCGATCTCCGAGTAGTGCACGAAGACGTCGCCCTCGCCGCCGTCCTGGGCGATGAAGCCGAAGCCCTTCTCGGCGTTGAACCACTTCACAGTGCCTTGCGCCACCGCTGTTGCTCCTCGTCAATAACTCGGGCCGCCCGGACGGTTCCGACGGGATGAGCGACGAGCGCGTGCGGCTCCCGGCTCGCGTCGAAAGTTCCGCGAGTGTGTAGCCACGACCACGCAAAACAACGGCCTGCGCGGAAGCCTACCCGGATGTGGGCGATTTCGGACCCCATTGATTCTGTCACCGAGATGGCCTAGAGCGGTCACCCGGTCACTGTCGGACCCACTCGATAGGCTGATCAACTAGCGGCCAACCGTGGCGTTCCGGCATCGAGGGCCCTCCACAGTGAGGCGAGTCACACTCCTCAGCGTCAACGATCACCTACGGACGCGCGTCTGTCTGGCGACAGGGGAGAAGGGGCTTCAGAGGTGACAGGACTCCACAAGCGGCGCAAGCCGCTGGCGCTGATCGGGCTCGGTCTGGCCGCGCTGCTGACGCTGAGCGCGTGCAGCGGCGGCGACTCGCCGGGCGCCACCGGGACCGGGCAGAACACGTCCGCCGACGCGCAGCAGACCTCGGCGGGGCCGGCCAAACTCGCCGTGCAGCCCGCGGACGGCGCCAAGGACGTTGCGCCCGCGGACTCCGCGCAGGTGACGGTCACGGACGGTGAGCTGCAGTCGGTGACGCTCACCAACCCGGAGGGCAAGCAGGTCGCGGGCCAGCTCGGCGCCGACAAGCGCAGCTGGACCATCACCGAACCGCTCGGCTACGGCAAGAAGTACACGTGGTCGGGCACCGCGCTGGGCAGCGACGGCAAGCAGGTCGCCATCGGCGGCTCGTTCACCACCGTCAGCCCGCGCAAGCAACTGTCCGCCAGCCTGAACGTCGGCGACAACCAGACCTACGGCATCGCGATGCCGATCGCGCTGACCTTCAGCTCCAAGGTCACCGACAAGGCCGCCGTTGAGCGCTCGCTGACCGTCGAGACCACGCCGAAGACCGAGGGCTCGTGGGCCTGGGTCTCCGACACCAGCGTGCACTGGCGGCCGAAGGAGTACTGGCAGCCGAACACGCAGGTCAAGGTCGCCGCGAACATCTACGGCGTGAAGATCGGCGACGGGACCTACGGCAAGCAGGACGTCACGGCCGCGTTCTCCATCGGCCGCTCGCAGATCGTCAAGGGCGACACCACCACCCACCGGATGCAGGTCATCCGCGACGGCGTACAGATCGCCGACTACCCGGTGAGCTACGGGCTGGACTCCGACCCCGGCCGCGTCACGCACAGCGGCATCCACGTGGTGATGTCGAAGCACGCGACCTACTCGATGAGCAACCCGCGCTACGACTACTACGACGTGAACGTGCCGTGGGCGGTGCGGATCTCCAACAACGGGGAGTTCATCCACGGCCTTGCGTCGTCCATGTGGGCGCAGGGCAAGCAGAACGTCTCACACGGCTGCCTGAACCTGTCGCCGGCGCGGGCGAAGGAGTACTACGACGGCGCGCTGATCGGCGACCCGGTGGAGATCACCGGCAGCACCCAGACGCTGTCCGCGAAGGACGGCGACTACTCGGACTGGACCTACTCCTGGGCGGACTGGACGAAGCTGTCCGCCCTCGCGGGCTGATCCGTCGAGGCGTGAAGGCCACTCCCGCCACGGGGGTGGCCTTCACTGTTTTCTAGAGCGCGTGGCCGTCCAATGCGGGCGGCGGCGCGGGCACCGTCGGAACCTCGTCCGGTTCCGGGAGATCGAGCAGGGGCGGCACCACGACCATCTGCTGCGTCATGTCGTCCAGCAGCCGCGCCGCTTCACCCACTCCGGGCCGACGTTGCTCGCCCATCCCGCAGCCGCCTCCTCTGGGATTCCGGTTCTGCCACGGTTCATTCTGCCGTGGGCGAGATCACCCCTCAATGGGGGTCTGTCGGAGAAATACTCACCAACTTCGCGGCGATGAGTAACAAGGGGAACATCCCCCGACCACACCCCTGTAACACGGCGCGGTGAACAGCCGCGCCCGAACACTCACGAGGAGGAAGCAATGGTGTTCGCTGCTCTGCTGGTGGAAGCCGGCTTGGCGGTTGCGGTGGCATCGGCCCTCACCACCTACGCACGGCGGCACTTCGCTCCTCGTGCCGACGCCCGCGCCGAGGTCACCGAGTGAGCAAGGGCCGGGCCCCATCCGGGACCCGGCCCTCTTCCGTCCGGTGCGGCGTCAGTTCGTGGCGGCCTTGGCCGCCGGCTGCGCGGTCACACCCTCTTCGTTGATGTGGTCCATCGGGACCCGCGCCGTCTCCGGGATCTTGAAGATCGGGAACAACGCGATCGCCGCGGCGATCATCAGGTAGAACGCCGGCCAGTCCTCGTTGCCGGTGCCGTGGATCAGAGCGGTCACGACCACACCGCAGGTGCCACCGAAGATCGACGTCGAGACGTTGTAGCCGATCGCGAAGGCGCCGTAGCGCACGCGGGTCGGGAACATCGCCGGGAACGTCGACCCGATCACCGCCAGCATCAGCACCAGCAGCAGGGCCACGATCAGGAACCCGAGGAACAGCAGCACCGTGCTGCCGCTCTGCATGAGCTTGATCGACGGGTAGCTCAGCACGAGGAACCCGATCGCCGCGGTCATCAGCATCGGTTTTCGCCCGACCCGGTCGGAGAGCGCGCCGATCGGCGCGATCAACGCGATCTGGATCAGCTCCACGATGATGATGATCAACGTCGCCGTGTTGTCGCTGATCTTCAACGTGTCCGTGAAGTACGTCGGCATCGTCGTCAGCAACATGTAGTCGGCGATGTTGAGCAGCAGCACGATCCCGATCAGGTTCATGATCATGCGCCAGTTGCGGGACAGGGTCTCCTTCAGCGGCGCCTTCTCCGCCTTCTCGCCCGCGGCCTCCAGCCGCCGGAACTCCGGCGTGTCCTCGAGCTTGTTCCGCAGGTACAGACCGATGAGGCCGAGCGGGAGCGCAACCCAGAACGGGATCCGCCACGCCCAGCTGTCCACCTGATCCGCGGTGAACGACAGCGTCACCGTCAGCACGACCAGGTTGCCCAGCACGTAGCCGGCCAGCGTGCCCATCTCCAGGAAGCTGCCCCAGAACCCACGCTTGCGCGTCGGGGCGTACTCGGCGATGAACGTCGCCGCGCCGCCGTACTCGCCGCCGGTCGAGAAGCCCTGGATCAACCGGAGCAGCAGGACCAGGATCGGGGCGCCGATCCCGATCGCGTACTCGCCCGAGTACGTCGGCAGGCAGCCGACGAGGAACGTGCAGCCGGACATCAACAGGATCGTGATCGCCAGCACGCGCTGCCGCCCGATCTTGTCCCCCAGTGGGCCGAAGAACGCTCCGCCGAACGGCCTAACCACGAACCCGATCGCCACCAGCGCCAGCGATTTCAGAATCGCGTTCCCCTCGCCGGGAAAGAACACGGTGCCGATGCTGGCGGCAATCGCACCCGAGGTGAACACCCCGTAGTCGTACCACTCTGTTGCGTTACCCATTGCCGACGCGATGACGGCTCGTCTGACCGTCTTCTCGTCGACCTCGGGTGCCTGCGCTGTGTTCGTCATGTTCGCCCCGACCTCCTCAAACTGTTTCGTGCCAGCGCGGTCAAGGTTGCGACCTTAGTGCCATCGGGTAGTGATTTTCTCTCCTGTCGTGGTTTTTGTCTCTTCGAAGCCGGGGTGGCCAGACGTTTTCGCGGTAGAACCGGTTACCGTGTCCGGTGTGAGCGACAAGCGCCGACCTGCGAATCCGTGGCCGCCGGTCCAGACCGAACAGCCGGAAATCCACCCCAAGGCGCCCGGACCGGGCACGAAGCTCGAGATGCACTACGCCGAGTGCTTCGGGTGCGGTGAGGTCGACAACGGTCTGCACATGCACTCCACCGTCGGTGACGCCGGAGTCGTGTACTCGCAGTTCCCGGTCACGAGCGCGCACCAGGGCGCGCCGGGGCTCGCCCACGGCGGACTGCTGGCGTGCGCGTTCGACGAAGCGCTCGGCTCGACGGTCGGCAACCTGCTCCGCCGACCCGCGGTGACCGGCAAGCTGGAGACCGACTTCCTGCGGCCGGTCCCGGTCGGCACGACGCTGTTCATCGCGGCGCGCGTGGACGGCGTGGCGGGCCGCAAGATCTACGCGAGCGCCGACGGGCACCTCGACTCCGCCGACGGCCCGGTGGCCGTGCGGGCGCGGGGACTGTTCGTCCAGGTGGGACTGGAACACTTCACGACGCACGGCGATCCCGAGGCGCTGCAGAAGTTCGCCCCGGCACGGACCAAGGGCCGCGAGGAGTGGGACATCAATCCCTGACGCTGGGGCCGGTTCCGGACCGGTCAGCTCGGCGGGGTTGGGCCAACTCGGGGCGGTCAGCGGCAAGCACGGCGCAGCGAGTGGCGAACACGCCGGCACTCAACCTTGGTCCGGCCCGCGCATCCGCCGCCCAGGCGGTGGGCGGCTGCTCCCGGCGACGTGTCTGGCGCCCCGGATGGCGGTGTGCCGGCGGGCGCGGGTCAGGTGAGTGTGCGCGGGCGCACCGAGTTGGCCCGGTCGACCAGTTCGATCCGCTCGCCCGTCGTGTGGGCCAGTCGCGCCAGGGTGCGGTAGCAGCGTTCCAGTCCGAATCGGATGTCCCGTTCGGACAGATCGCAGCCCAGCACCTTCGCGCTCGTCCGGTATCCCGGCGGCGCGCCCTGCACGTATGTGAACGCCGCCTCCAGCACCTCCGCCGAGATGCGCGTCCGCCGCTCGGCGTCCAGGCGCAACTGCTCCAGTTTCACGCCTGCGTCCACCAGATCAGCCTCGATGACCGAGGTGTTCGGTCCGCTCGCCCTGGTCTTGATCTTGATGGCCGCCACCTGCGCCGCCACGTAGTGCGTCGACGCCGAGGGCACCGACTCCAGCACCTCGATCGCGCCCGCCCGCGCGCCCTGCGCCAGATACACCCGCGCCAGCCCGAACGCCGCGCTCACGTACGCCCGGTCGGTGCGCCACACCTGCTCGTACAACCGCGCCGCGGTGAAGTAGTCGCCGATGCCCTCCGCGCTGACCGCCAGCGCGAGCTTCGGCGCGATCTCGCCGGGCAGGTCGTCGTACACGGTCTCGAACGCCACGTTCGCCACCCGCGGCCGCCCGCCGGCAAGCTCGATCAGCCCCCGGTGCCAGTCGATCCGCCAGTCGTGCGGGTACCCGGCCCGGATGGCCAGGTACTGCGCCGCCTGCAGCTGGCGGTTCGCCTCGGCCAGCTCGCCCAGCTCGATGCGCGCGCGGACGATCCGCAGCCGCACCTCGATCGAGTCCGGCGGGGCACCGGCCAGCGCGTCGATCGCGGCCCGCGGGTCGACGGCCGTCGTCGTCGCCAGTACACCGGCGGCCGGGTCGTCGGTGTCGACCTGCGGGATCGGCAGGCCGGACACCACCTCGACGGCGTCCGGCAGCGGCACCGTCCAGCCCGCCTCCGGCACCACCAGGTCCACGCCGAACGTGTTGGTCTCCGGACCGAACACAGTGGACACCGCGGGCCGCGGTTTCCCGGTGCCCATCGAGATGATCTCGCGCAGCACACCGGCGAGCTGGTCGGCCATCTCCTCCGCCGACAGGAACCGGCGGTCCGGGTCCGGATGTGTGGCGCGCTTGAGGAACCGGTAGTACGAGCCGAACAGCTTGAACAGCGGGATCTCGTCCGGCGTCGGCAGCCCGGCCTTGTACTTCGTGGTGTAGCCGTTGAACTCGAAGCTCAGCACGGCCAGCGTGCGGCCGACGGTGTAGAGGTCCGACGCGATCGACGCGCCGTGGGTGGTCAGCTCCGGCGCGCTGTAGCCGGTGGTGAAGAACAGCGGGCTGGTGTAGTCGTCGATCCGCCGCACCGCGCCCATGTCGATCAGCTTCAGCTGCTCGTGCGTCTGGATCACGTTGTCCGGCTTGAGGTCGCAGTACAGCAGCCCCTGGCTGTGCAGGTACCCCAGCGCGGGCAGGATCTCCAGCCCGTACGCGATGACCTGCGCGATCGGCAACGGCTCCGGCCGCCCGGCGGCGCGCTGGTGCGCGAGCGCGAGCTGGCGCAGCGACTGGCCGCCGATGTACTCCATCACGATGTAGCCGATGGCGTGCCCGGTGCGCGCGTCCGGGTGCTGGACGAAGTTGTAGATCTTGACGATGTTCGGGTGCTCGACCTCGGCCAGGAACCGGGTCTCGTTCACCGCCGCCGCGACGGCCGTCGGGTCGCCGGTGTCGATCAGTCCTTTGAGGACGACCCAGCGGTCGTTTACGTTGCGGTCCTTGGCGAGGTAGATCCAGCCGAGCCCGCCGTAGGCGATCGCGCCGAGCACCTCGTACTGCCCGCCGACCAGGTCACCCGGCTGCAGCGTGGGCAGGAACGAGTAGGCGGTGCCGCACTTCTCGCACACGCCCTCCGGGCCGGCCGAGCCGCGGCCGACCTTCGCGGAACAGTTGCCGCAGTACCGCTTCTCCTCCGACACCACCGGGTTCGTGAGGACCGCCGACGCCGGGTCGCGGTAGGGCACCGGCGGAACCTCGACCAGGCCGGCGCCGAGACGACCGCGCCGGGTCCGCCGCCCGGTGCGCCGCGAGGTGCCCGGGAACGCGCCCGTGCCGGTGCCCGCTCCCGTGCCCGGCCCGGTGCCGGGCTGGCTGCCCGAGCCCGTGTGACCGCTGGACCGCTCGGGCAGCACGCTGTCGGTGCCCGGGTCCGGCAGCACTGCCGGACCGCTCGGCTCCGGCGGCGGCGCGGGCGGCCGGATCATCTCGGTCATCGGCGCCGGGGAGGCGAGCACGCTGGTGAGCTGCACGTCGTCCGGCTGCACGGGTTCCGCGGGCGGGCGGACCGGCTCGATGATCTGCGTCTCGGCGGCCGAGGGCACCGGTTCGCCGATCGGCGTCGGCCGGGCGCCGCTCAGCTCGTCGGCAGGCCTGTTCCACCCGGTGCCGGGCTCGTCGGCGAGGGAACCGGTGATCGGCCGGTCGTCCTGCCGCGCGTGGCGCGGGCGACGCTCCTCTTCGGACACTGTGGACACCCCCTCAGCGGTAGGACACGGACGGCGGCGAACCCGGTCCGAGCGCCGGCTCGATCCAGTACTTGTACGTGTTCTGCCAGGCGCTGCCGTTGCGGACGTTCTCCAGCACGGCGTTGACGAACCGGACCATGTCGTCCTGGCCCAGCGGGATGCCGACGCCGTAGAACTCCCGCGTGAACGGCTCGCCGACGACCTCCAGGTTGGGGTCCTGCCGCGCCATGCCCGCGAGGATCACGTCGTCGGTGGAGATGGCGTCGACCTGGCCCTGCTGGATCAGCACCAGGCAGTCCGACCAGTTGTTCACCGACACCGGCACCGGGCGCGACGGCGCGCTGCTGATCGTCGACAGCGAGGTCGAGTTCTTCGCCGCGCACACCCGCTTGCCGCCGAGGTCCTGCAGGCCGCGGATGCCGGAGTTCTTCGCCGCCAGCACCGCCTGCCCGGCCTGGTAGTAAGGCGCGGAGAACGCGACGTCCTTCATCCGCGTGCAGGTGATGCTGTAGGTCCGGACGACGATGTCGACCTGGTGGTCCTTCAGCACGTCCTCACGGGCCGACGACGGGATGGCCACCCACTGGATGTGCCCCTCCCACCGGCCGAAGATCGACGCCGCGATCTGCTTGACGATCTCGATGTCGAAGCCCTCCAGGTTGCCGCTGGAGGGGTTGAGGAAACCGAACAGGAAGTTGGTCTGGTCGACCCCGGCGATCAGGCGGCCGCGGTCGCGGATCTTGTCCATCGTGGACCCGGACGGGATCGAGCCGTTCGGCGAGAGGCTGCGCGTATCGCAGTTGTTGTCCGCGCCGCTGCCGCTGCCCGTGTCCCCGCCGCCGACCCCGGCGGGCAGCGGCGCCTGCACGTCACCGACCGGCGCCGGGTCGGCCGGCGTCCCGGCGCTGCCGCAACCGGCGGCCAGCAGCGCGACGGCCGCCACGAGTGCGGCCACCTTCCCCCGAGCCATCAGCGGTACTCCCTCAGCCTGTCCCTGATCCCCATCGTGGCGCCGGCCGCGGCGACCACCGCGAGCACCGCGAAGCCGGGCGCGAGCAGCGTCAGCGCACGGTCACCGCCGCGCGTGTCGTCGAGGAACGCCTGCCTGCCGTGCCCGATCGCGGCGACCAGCGCGTCGTCGAGGTTCGCGAACGTGGTGGCCGCGCCGCCCTGCACCGACGAGTCGACCGCGAGCTTCACGGCGTCCGAATAGGCGCCGTCGACGTCCTTGGCGCGGATCTCCTGGTGCGTGTTCAGCCACCGCTCGGCGCTGTCCGCCGCGCCCTGCACCTCGCGGGCCATGTCGCCGGTGGCGAACCCGCGCGCCTCGTTCAGCAGGCCGGTGACCTGCGGCGCGAGCGTGTTGAAGACCTGTTCGTACGATCCGCCGTCCCCGCGCGCGACCAGGGTCAGCATCTCGTTCGCCCTGGCCTGCAGCGCCGCGATGCGGGCGCGGACGAGCACGTCGACCTGGTGGCTGCCGTCCTCGTCACCGCTGCTGACCAGCACGCTCTGCACCGTCACCGCGACCCCGCCCCAGAGCAGCGCGAGCACCGTCGCGGCGGTGGCCACGACGAGCCCGACGTTCAGCACGCGGTTGGTCTTGCGGGTCAGGTAGACCTGGGTCGTGATCAGCGCCGCGAGCAGGGCGAGCACGAGGAACGTGGTGACCCACGGGAAGCTGCTCGCGTCGTCCTGTTCCTCGGCCAGCCGGTCGGTGTCGATGCGGTACAGGTCCTGCGCGGCGGGCAGGATCGTGGTGCGCATCAGGCTCGAGGCCTCGAGCAGGTAGGACGAGCCGACCGGGAAGCCCTGCCGCTTGTTCGCGCGGGCGGTCTCCACCAGGCCGGTGTAGACGGGCAGCTGGCGGGTCAGGATCTCCACCTGCGCCGCCGCCTCGGGCACGCCGGCCGAGTCGGACGCGGCCTTGGCCAGTGCGACGCCGGCGCGCGCGATCGCGGTGTCGTACCGCTGGCGCAGCGACGGCGGTTCGACGCCGATCGCCAGGAACGCGCTCGCCGCGGTCGCGTCGGCGTCCGACAGCGAGCGGTACACCTCCTGCGACGCCGCGGCCAGCGGCTCGCGGTGGTCGATGAGGTCGTTGATCGTGTTCTTGCGCTCCTGCAGCGTGATCGTCGCGACCACGCCGGTGACCAGCGCCAGCACGACGAGCCCGACCGCGATCACCGTCAGACGGCCCGGCGTGGTGCGGGCCGAGTGCGCGATCCCGCGTACCGCGGCGCCGGGCAGCTCGAACAGGCCGGCCAGGCCACCGCGCGGGGCGTTCGGGGGCGCGGCGGGTTCCGGCACTGCACCGCCGGGGCCACCGGGCACGGCAGGCCGCGTCGCGGTAGCAGTCATCGGTTCCACCCCTCGCCCTCGAACCACACCCGCATGAAGGTACCGGACGGCGCGATCTTCCGGACCGAGGTCGCCGGGATTGCGCACACCGCTTCGAAGGGCCGGAAAACGAAGGCAGCCCCCGCCTCACGAAGAGGTGGGGGCTGCCGTTCGAAGTCGAATCAGAGGACGTTGACCCCGGTCGCCTGCGGGCCCTTCTGGCCCTGGCCGATCTCGAACTCAACCCGCTGGTTCTCCTCCAGGGTGCGGAAGCCGCGGCCCTGGATCTCCGAGTAGTGGACGAAGACGTCGCCGCCGCCATCGTCGGGAGTGATGAAGCCGAACCCCTTCTCGGAGTTGAACCACTTCACGGTGCCCTGAGCCATGAAAAAATCTCCATATACTGCAAACAAAACGGCACACCGCTCCGGTGCGCCGGGTCAATGACGGATCGGTTTGCCTCCCCGAGTGGGGAACCACTACGCCCGCCAAATCTTGCGAGCGTGCCTGAACACGAACACAAAATCTTCGAAGACCGACACCAGTAGATCACAGATCCGTCGCGAACGCTAGCTCTTGCGCGGCCGCTGGAACAGCGCGGACAGCCGGGTGTCCGGATCGATCACGTCCGGATCGGTCCGCACGTCGATCACGCTCGGCCGCTGGTGCTGCAGCGCCCGCCGCATGGTCGGCTCCAGCTGCTCGGGCGATTCGATCGTGTAGCCCGCCGCGCCGAACGAGCGGGCCCAGGCCGCGAAGTCCACCGCGGTGAGCGACACCCCGTTCAGTCGGCCGTGCTTGGCCGCCTGGTGCATGGCGACGTCGGCGTACAGGCCGTTCTGGAACACCACGACGAGGATCGGCGCGCGGTACCGCACCGCGGTCTCCAGCTCCTGCCCGGTCATCATCGCCGCTGCGTCCGAAATCACCGCGACCACCGTGCGCTTCGGGGCGGCCAGCTTCGCGCCGAGCGCCGCCGGCACGGCGTAGCCCCGCACCCCGTCCGGCGGCTCGATCTGGGTGTGCGGCTCGGTGAAGCACCAGTACCGGTGCACGAACCGGGCGGTCTTGTCCGAGTCCGCGGCCACCACAGTGTCCTCGGGCGCCACCTTGCGCAGCACCCGCACCACGTCGGCCGGGTGCACCAGCGGGTGGTCCGGGCTGGTGCGCGGCGGGGTCATGTGGGTATGCGTGGCCGCGTTGGCCGCCGAGCTGCGCCGCGACCTGGCGACGCCGACCGCGACCAGCTGCCGCAGGAAGGGGCCGACCTCGCAATCGATGCGGAAGGTCAGGCCGCGCCGGTGCGTGGCGGGCAGGCCGGGGCCGATCACCACAAGCGTCTGCGCGGGCAGCGGGTACCGGTTGTTCTGCGTGGTCACCTCGTCCAGGCGGGTGCCGATGGCCAGCACCACGTCGGCCCGCTCCAGCGCGTCCAGCTGCCCCGGTGGGATGCCGACCCCGAGGTGGCCCGCGTAGCGCGCGTGGTTCTCCGGGAAGCTGTCCTGGCGGCGGAACGCGGTGTAGACGGCCAGGCCGAGCTGCTCGGCGGCGGCGATCAGGTCCTTGCGGGCGCTGCGCCCGATGCCGCCGGCGATCACCACCGGGTAGCGCGAGTCGGCCAGCAGGGCGGCGACCTCGTGCGCGGACCGCAGCACCGCGCCGGTGTCGTCCGGGCGCTGTTCCGGCTCCGGGATGGCGCCGTCGAACGGCGCGACCCAGAAGTCGGCGGGCACCGCCAGGATCGCCGGCCCCTTGCGCCCGTCGCGCGCGGCGCGGGCCGCCTGCGCGGCGAGCACCGGCACCTGCGCGGCCGTCTCGGCGCGGCCGGTCCACTTCGCGAACGGGCCGAACAACGTCAGCGGGTCCAGCTCGGCGAGGCCGTCCTGGATGCCGGGACCGGCCAGCCGGACGCTCGCGCGCTCCTCGACCAGCACGACCATCGGCGAACCGTCCTGGTAGGCCGAGCGCACGGCGACCAGGAAGTCCGCGATGCCCGGGCCGGGGCCGCCGAGCAGCAGCGCCGGGACCTCCCGCAGCTTGCCCTCGGCCTCGGCCATGAACGCGGCGCCGGTGTCCTGGCGCGCTGTGACCAACGCCATCAGCGGCTCGAACCGGAGCGCGTCGAGCAGTTCCAGGAACGCGTCCCCGGCCACGGTGTAGGCACGCCGTATCCCGGCGTCGACCAGCACGCGGACCGTGATCTCGGCGACGGTCCATCCCTCTTGGTACCCGATGGGAAGAGGTTCCCAGCGCGGCGCTACTCCGGTCAAGTGATCTTGAGATTCCCTACGAGTGAACGATCATCCCAGAGTAGAGGCCCTAAGCTCCCGGCCGTGACCTCGTACCCGCACTGGCAGCAGGTTCCCACCCGCTGGAAGGACAACGACGTGTACGGGCACGTCAACAACGTCGTCCACTACGCCCTGATGGACACGGTCATCAACACCTACCTCATCGAGCGCGGCGGGCTCGACATCCACGACGGCGGCGTGATCGGGCTGTGCGTCGAGTCGCACTGCAACTACCACGCCTCGGTCGCGTTCCCCGAGGTGCTGTCGATCGGCCTGCGGGTCGCGCACCTCGGCCGCAGCAGCGTGCGCTACGAGATCGGGATCTTCCGGTCGGACCGGGGCGAACCGGTCGCCGAGGGTCACTTCGTGCACGTGTTCGTGAACCGCGAAACCAGGCGCCCGGTGCCCGTCGAAGGGAAGCTGCGGGAGTCGCTGGAGGCGCTGGCCTGACACGGGCAGGCGCGCTGCGGGCAGCGGCCCGGCGGCCGCAGGCCCGGCACCCGGTCCGTGGCCATGGCGAAGATCGTCGTGAATATCCGTTCCGGGTTTCCGCGCCAGTTCAACTGGAAGATCACCCGATCCCCCTCGATCGCTACCACTGCCCTGCCCACGTGCCATGGTCCTCGCGGGCGACGGCCGGTCGCACCGCCGAACCGGCGGCGTGACAAAGGTTTCAGGTTTACGGACAGTGAGCCCCGTTGACTTTCCACCACCCGTTTGCCGCGTATTTCCGGGGCGCGGGCCCCTCTGCACAGGTCACCGCCGTGTCCGTGGCACGGGCCCGGTACGGCCATCCGGGTGGACGGGAAACCGGTGGGTGATTTTCCGCTGCGGCGGCTCCTGTCGGCTGGTGGCGGGCGCCACGCGGCTAAGCTGCGACCGGTAATGGCGTTCGACGGTTGGGTGAGGACCGGTGATCACTGGGTTCGGCGTGGCCGTCGCGGTGAGCGCGGCGCTGGTCGCCGTGTGGGCCTTCGTCGCCGCCGCGCGGGGCCGGGAGCCGGGGCGTGCGCTGCTGGTGGCGCTCGGGGTGGTCGAGGTCCTGCTCGTCGCGCAGCTGGTCGTCGGGGTCGTGCTGCTGATCGGCGGCGACCGGCCCGGCAGCATGGTCACGTACCTGGCCTACCTCGTCGGGTCGCTGGTGATCCTGCCGGTCGGGGCGGCGTGGGCGCTGGCCGAGCGGAGCCGGTCGAGCACGGTCATCCTGGGCGTCGCGTGCCTGGCGATCCCCGTGATGGTCGAGCGGATCCACCAGATTTGGAGTGCCGGGCATGGCTGAGCCTTCGGAGCGGGGGACGCGGCGCACCGCGGCGACGGGGCCGGGCCGGATCCTGGTCGCGGTGTACGGGATCTTCGCGCTGGCCGCGACGTCCCGCGCGGCGGTGCAGATCTCGACGAAGTGGCACGAGGCGCCGCTGGCCTACACGCTGTCCGCGCTGGCCGCGGTGATCTACATCGTGGCGACGGTGGCACTGGCCCGTCGCGGCGAGGGTTCGTTCCGGCTTGCCGTGGCGGCGATCGGGATCGAGCTGCTCGGCGTGCTGGTGGTCGGGACGCTGAGCGTGTTCGACCAGGAGGCCTTCCCGGACGCCACGGTGTGGTCCGGTTACGGCGAGGGTTACCTGTTCATCCCGCTGGTGCTGCCGGTGATCGGCCTGCTCTGGCTGCGGCGGACGGCTCGCCGCTAGATGGCGTCGGACCCGCGCTCGCCGGTCCGGACCCGCACCACGGTGTCCACGGGGGTCACCCAAACCTTGCCGTCGCCGATCCGCCCGGTCCGGCACGCCCCGACGACCGCCTCGAGCGCCCGCTCCGCGACTTCGTCGTCCAGCAGCACTTCGACGCGGAGCTTCCGCACGAAGTCGACCTCGTACTCGGCGCCGCGGTAGACCTCGCGGTGCCCCTTCTGCCTGCCGTAGCCCTGCACCTCGGTCACGGTCATGCCGAGAACCGCGAGCCGCTCGAGCGCCTGCCGAACGTCGTCCAAGACGAACGGGCGCACCACAGCGGTAAGCAACTTCACCCGAGGCACCCCTTCTTCCCGCGCGTCCGGCCACACTAGAAGCGCCCGTGCGGCGGGAAGCGCACCCACCCCAGGCCGGAGGGGCGGGTGATGGTCGCTAAGCTGAGCTCACGGGGCGTTAGCTCAATTGGTAGAGCTGCGGACTTTTAATCCGTAGGTTCTGGGTTCGAGCCCCAGGCGCCCCACTCTTTCGCCTGGTCAGCCGGGTTGTGGCGGTTCACCTGTTGATCTCGGTGCCGTGCTCGGCGCGAAGTGTTGGGTGCTTGCCGCCGCTGGTGCCGCGGCGTCAGAATCTCTCGGGTGAGCGCGGTCCAGGACCTGATCGACGACTTGCTCCTGCTTCTGCGCACGGGCGAGCAGGACGTCTCCTGGACCCGCTACGAATCCGTCGACCAACTGATCGCCGAGTTGGAACGGCTTCGCGAGCGGGGCGACGACGCGGCGGGCGAGGTTCGGCGGTTGTGCCTGCCCACCGGCGTCATCGACGAGATCGCCGTCTCCAGTGGCTGGTCCGAGGCCTGGCTGCGGCTCACCACCGGCAAGCACCGGGACGTGCTCTCCCCTCAGCACGGGTAACCGCCGTCCTCAAGGGACGGTCGCAAACCTCAGGCGCGCAGGGCGGACACCGCCCCCGCGAACATCGTCGCCTTGATCGCGCCCAGCGTGCCGGGGTCCTTGCCGGCCAGGGGGCGCACCCTTGCCACCGCCCGGTCGCGCAGCTCGGCCTCGCTCGCGGTGTCGTCGACCAGTCCGAGCTCCCGCGCCTCCGCGCCGCCGAAGCGGGTTCCCGTGGTCATCGACGCGATCGCCGCGGCCGGGGTCAGCTTGGCCTGGATCAACGCCGCCATACCGGGGGTGAACGGGATGTTGATGTCGGCCTCCGGGAAGCAGAAGAAGCCCCGGTCGGCGCGCATGATCCGGAAGTCGTGCGCCATCGCGAGCATCGCGCCAGCCCCGAACGCGTGGCCGTTCACCGCCGCGATCGTGGGCACCGGCAGCGTCAGCACGCGCGCCAGCAGGTCCTGCACGTCGGCGACGTAGGTCTGCGCCTGGTCGCCGTGCGCGGAGAGCCAGTCGAGGTCGAGGCCGTTCGAGTAGAACTTGCCGGTGCCGATCGTGACCAGCGCCGACGAACTCCCGACGACGGTGTCGAGCGCGGTGTGCACGCTCTTCAACCAGTCCGGCGCGAACCGGTTCTCGTCGGGGCCCAGGTCGAGGACGTACACCGGGTCTTCGAAATGCAGCACGATCATCCCTTCGGTCGAAGTGGCACAGCGAGAACAGCCCGCACGGCGGCGGCGAGCCGGTCCCGGTTGTCGGCGCCGGTGTCCAGCCCACGCCGGAAGAACGCGGTCGGCAGGTCGACCACACACGTCGTCATGACCTCGACCGCAGCCGCGTCCCGCCGGTCCCACATCGCCCGCGACAGCCGGATCAGCAACGCCACCACGCGCTTGTCCAGTGCGAACAGGGCGTCGGCGAGTTCGGTCGGCAGGCCGGGGCCGAGGAGCTGGTCCTTGTCGACGGTCAGCAGCATCCGGGCCGCGTGCGGGCGGCGCTCGGCGAACACAGCCGGGGCGTCGGCGGCGGCGACCACCGCGTCCTCGGCCGACGCGGCGGCATCGGCGAGTTCGGCCTGTAGGTCCAGGAAGTCCGTCGCCGCCCGCAGCCACACCCGGCCGAGCAACGCCGCGATCGAGCCGAACGCGTGGTAGATCGCCCCATTCGACACGCCGGCGGCGCTCGCCAGGCTGCGCACCGACACCGCGCCGTCCTCCGCGACCAGTCGCTCGGCGGTGTCGAGCAGCCGGTCGAGGTCGTGCACGCGTGGCCGGGGCATGACCGGACAGTAACAGAGCACCTGCTCTAAAACTAGCGGCAGCGGTCACAGCGCGGCTCGGGGCGCCAGGCGCCGGCCTGTGCGTCGAGTTCACGGCGGACCTGCCACCGCGGCTTGAGGTTCCCGGACGCGTCGTGCCGCGGCGTGCCGAACACACGCATTTCCCGCCGCCGCCGTCCGCACCGGGGACACCGCACGCGCTGGAACACGCGGCGACTCACCGTGTCGCTCCGGCGCCATCTCGACATGTCGCCCCTTCCCGACCCGGAAGTCGGACGGGCCGGAGGGCCCGTTACCCCAACCAGTGAAACGTTTGGCCGACAAGGACATGGAGGCTATGCGGGCCAACCGGGCCATGGGCCGCGCGGCTCCGGCCGGTCACCCAATACGGTGACGATCATGACTGCACGCCGACGTACGGTGGGCTCGGGTGAACTCGCCGCCGAGCTGGGCCTGTCCCGGCGGTCGATCAGCCGTTACGCCGAGCGCGGCTGGATCCGGCCGGCGCTCGTCACCCCCGGCGGCCAGTACCGCTGGGACGTCGAGGACGTGCGCAAACAGCTCGACGCGCTGCGTGAACGCCGGCCGGGCCGGGAGACCTCGTCCGGTTAGGACGGTCCGCCCACCGCAACTGTAAGCGCTTTCCTCAACGCCGAACCGAGCAGAACCACGCCCGCCGCGCGACGATGATCGGCGAACGCGACGCGGGAGGTGCGGATGCCGGAGTGGCTCGAGGCCGGGGTGTGGGGCCTGGTCGGCGGGGCGGCGCTGGTGATCGGCGCCGCGGTGGCGTGGTTCGCGCGCGTGCCGTCGCGGGTGGTCGCCTGGATCATGGCCTTCGGGGCGGGTGTGCTGATCTCGGCGCTGGCCTTCGACCTGATGGACGAGGCCGAGCGGACCGGCGGCCTGCTCCCGACAGCGCTCGGGTTCCTCGGCGGGGCCGTGGCGTACGTGCTGGCGAACGTCGCGCTGGCCCGGCGCGGCGCACGGCACCGGAAGCGGTCGCACGACCGCCAGCCCTCGGAGGACGAGGTGCAGGGCAGCGGCAGCGCGATCGCCGTCGGGGCGCTGCTGGACGGGGTGCCCGAGTCGGTCGTGCTGGGGTTGTCGCTGCTCGGCGGTGGCGGGATCGGCGTGTCCGTGCTGGCGGCGGTGTTCATCTCGAACGTGCCGGAGGGCTTGTCGAGCGCGGCAGGCATGAAGCAGGCGGGCCGGAGCGCGCGGTACGTGTTCGGTGTGTGGGGTGGCATCGCGCTGGCCAGCGGCGTCGCGGCGCTGCTGGGGAACCTGCTCCTCGCCGACGCGGCGCCGGAGACGATCGCGGTGATCACGGCGGTGGCGGCGGGCGCGATCCTGGCGATGATCGCGGACACGATGGTGCCGGAGGCGTTCGAGGAGGCGCAGCTGGTGACGGGCCTGATCACGGCGGCCGGGTTCCTGACGGCGTTCGCCCTGGAACGGCTGTGAAGCGGACTCGTGCGGCCCTCGCCACACCCGAGAAGTGTTAGCAGCGGCCGCTGTCGCCATCGACACAAGGACAGCTCGCTGACCCGCCGGTAGCGTGGTGACGCGCCTGGGCGAGTGCCCAGAAAAGCAGGCCCTGGCCCCGACCGGCCCAGGCCTCAAGCACGTCCCACCGCCGGGACCCGTTCGGGACTACCCCGGCTCTTTCGGAAGGAAACACCCTTGCGGCGAGAACTGCCGCCGATGATCCGCGCGCTCGGAAACCACAACTACCGCCTGTGGGCGACCGCCGACCTCGTCTCGGTGACCGGCACGTGGATGCAGGTACTCGGCCTCAACTGGGTCGTGATGGCTCGCACCGGCTCGGCCACCTCGGTCGGTCTGTCGGTCCTCCTCTCGACCCTCCCGGCGCTGCTCATCGGCCCCTGGGCCGGCGCGATCGCCGACCGGTTCCCGCCGCGGCGGATCATCCTCGCCGGCCAGACCACCCACCTGGTCATCGCTCTGCTGCTGGCGTTCATGGTCTGGCAGGACATGCCGCTGGCCACCATCTACGGCCTCACCGCGCTCGCCGGCGTGGTCGGCGCCTTCGAATCCCCCGCGCTGGGCCGCTTCGCGGGCCAGGTCGTCCCCCGCCACGACCTCGGCAACGCCCTCGCGCTCGGCAGCATCATCAACTCCGCCGGCCGCGTGCTCGGCATGAGCCTGGCCGGCGTGCTCGCCGCCGCGGTCGGGGACGCGCTCCTGTTCGTGCTCAACGCGGCCAGCTTCGTCGCCGTCATCGTCACCGTCCTGGTGATCCGCACGGCCGAACTACACCCGCTCGCCGTCGCCAAGGCCGACCGCGCCGGGGTCCGCGCCGGGCTGGCCTACGTGCGCCGCAGCCACGTGCTGATCGTCCTGTTCACGCTCGGCTTCGTGCTGTCCGGCCTCGGCCGCAACTACCAGGTCACCATGGCCGCCATGGCGGAAGGGCCGCTGAACTCGGGCGCCGCGGGCTACGGGCTGCTGTCGTCCGTGTTCGCCGTCGGCACGGTGATCGGCGGGATCATCGCCGCCCGCGTCCGCGAGCTCACCCTCCCGCTCCTGCTCGGCGCCGCCGCGGTGACGAGCTTCCTGCAGACCGTCAGCGGTTTCCTGCCCGGCATGCTCGGTTTCGGCGCGGTGATCCTGCCGATCGCGGCGGGCGCGGTCCTCATCGACACCGCGAAGAGCACCCGGCTGCAGCTCGACTCGGCCGAGGACATGCGTGGCCGCGTGCTCTCGATCGACGGCGCGGTCGCCGCGGCCGCGGGCGCGACCGGCGCCCCGCTGCTCGGCTGGATGTGCGAGCGGCTGGGCGCGGGCGAGGCCCTGCTGGTCGCGGGTGTGGTCACCCTCGCCGCCACCGGTGTGGCGACGCTCGCGTTGCAACGGGCGCGCCGCCAGGTCGTCGAACCCGTGCTCGCCACCTCAGCGGCGTGACCCGGTCAGCTCCTCCGGGCTGACGATCGCCGGGGAGCCCTGCAACGGCCGTCCCGCCGACTCCCGCGTCAGGTAGATGCAGATCGCGCCGACGACCCCGGCCGCGATCAGGTAGTACGCGGGCCAGTTCAGGTCGCCGGTGCCGGCCACCAGGGCTCCCATCACGGTCGACGTGGTGCCGCCGAACAGCGACACCGAGATGTTGAACGCGATCGACAACGCCCCGGCGCGGATGTGCGTCGGGAACATCGCGGGCAGCGTCGAGGGCAACGTGCTGGAGAAGCACACCAGCGTCAGGCCCATCACGGCCAGCCCGGCGAACGTCGCGACGTTACCGCCGACGCGGAGCAGCAGCACCGCCGGCAACGACAGCACGACCAGCCCGAGGCACCCCGCCATCACGATCCGCCGCCGCCCGAACCGGTCCGACAGCCTGCCGAGGAACGTGACCACGACCATCAGCAGCACGAGCACCACGATCTGCAGCACCTGCGCCGCGGTCTCCCCGACCCCGTCCTCGCCGTGGCCGGGCAGCGTGTCGGTCAGGTAGGTCGGCAGGTAGCTGGTGAGCATGTAGTTCGTCACGTTCCAGGCGAGCACCAGCCCGGCGCACAGCAGCATCGCGGGCCAGTAGCGGCTGAAGATCGTGCGGAGCTCCTGCCCGGCCGATCCGCGCTGCTTCCCCTCGCCGGACACATAGTTCGCGAAGGCCGGGGTCTCCTCCAGCCGCAGCCGCAGGTAGAGGCCGACCAGGCCGATCGGCAGCGCGATCAGGAACGGGATCCGCCAGCCCCAGCTCAGCAGCTGGTCCTCGGTGAGCACCGCGGTCAGCACGGTCGCGATCGTCGCGCCGAACGCGTACCCGGTCAGGGTGCCGAACTCGAGCCAGCTGCCCAGGAACCCGCGGCGGCGGTCCGGCGCGTACTCGGCGATGAACGTCATGGCGCTGCCGTACTCGCCGCCCGTCGACACGCCCTGGACCAGCCGGGCGAACAGCACCAGCAGCGGCGCCGCGATGCCGATCGCCTCGTACCCGGGCACCACGCCGATCGCGAACGTGCCCAGCGCCATCAGCACGACGGTCAGCGACAGCACGCGCTTGCGGCCGATGCGGTCGGACAGCGGCCCGAAGAACAACCCGCCGAACGGCCGGATCAGGAACGACACCGCGAACAACCCGAACGTGGCGATCGTCGCGACGGGACCGGACAGGTCGGTGAAGAAGACCTTGCTGATCGTCGTGGTGAGGTAGCCGTAGACGCCGAAGTCGTACCACTCGGTGATGTTGCCGATCGCCGCCGCGCCGACCGCCCGCTTGACCACCGCCGGATCCGCGACGCTCACGTTTTGGTCTGGCACCGTCGCCGCGTACCCGTTGCCTGGACCGGGAAAACCACCCGGTCCAGGGGATCCGCGATGCGCCGCACCACACGCGAAGGGGCCGTACCCCGAGCGGTCGAACCCGCCGCCACCCGGATTGACCTGCGCTGATCCGGGTATCCGCCGGAGCAGACCAGTCGACGGCGACCCAGGGGCGGCCCATGTTGAGCCGGAACGAGCAACAGCAGCTCAGGGCGATCGAGCGGTGGTTCGAGATCAGCGATCCCGACCTGACCAGAGCGCTGCGCGAAGGCCGCTTCCGCCACCTCGGCCGGCTGCGCAGACTGGGGTGCCTCGCGCTGATGACGTTCGGCGCGCTCCTGATCGGGCTGGGCGCGGTGGCCGCGAACGTGTTCCTGTTGTTCGTCGGCATCCTCGCCCTGACGACGGGCGTGTGCCTGCGGATCGGCGCGCTCCGGCCGTGACGGCGGGGCGGACGCCCGCCCCGCCGCCCGCTGGTCAGGCGAGCATCGCCTGCATCTCGGCGATCTCCGCCTGCTGGCTGTCGATGATCCGCTGGGCCAGTGCCTTCGCGTCGGCGTTCGACCCCTCCGCCAGCTCCGTCCGCGCCATCTCGATCGCGCCCTGGTGGTGCTCGATCATCATCCGCAGGAACTGCCGGTCGAACTCCACGCCGGTGGCGTGCTCGAGCGCCGTCATGTCGTCGTGGCCCATCTCGCCGGGCATCGAGTGGTCCATCGGCGTGGCCGGCGCGCCCCACTGGGTGAGCCAGCCGCGCATCTGCTGGATCTCCGGGTCCTGCGCCCGCTGGATGCGGGCGGCGAGGTCGAGCACGCGCTGGTCGGTGCTGCGGCCGGGCGCCAGCCCCGCCATCTCCAGCGCGCCTTCGTGGTGCGGGATCATCATCCGGGCGAAGTCGACGTCGGCCTGGTTGTGACCGGCCTGCTGCTCGGCCGCGGTCGTGGTGGTGCCGTGGGATTCGTGGCTCTGGCTGCCCGCACCGCATCCGGCGAGCAGGGCGGCGGCCAGCACGAAGCCGCCCACGAACATGGTCTTGCGCATGGGAAGGGAAACCTCTCGTGTGTTTGCTACTGCGAATTCGGCGGACGAGCGCCGATCACAGCCGCAGCACGCAGAGGCCGGCGAGCACCGCGCGACCGGAGGGGCGGTCCGGCGCCCGCGAGCGGGGACGGCCGGCGGGGCGACGGGCGAGCGGCGGGTTGCGTACCGCACGCAGCAGCGTCCACAGGCCGAGCAGCACCCCGGCCAGCAGCACGGCGAGGCACAGGTGCAGCACGTCGTGCGTCATGCCGTGGCCGTCGTCGCCGTCGGGTTGCCCGGCGTGGGCGACCACGGTCACGACCGTGCTCTCCGGGTGATCCGCTCCGGCGATGTGGTGCATGCCGACCAGGCCGAACGCGAGCAGGCACAGCAGCACCGCTCGTCGCCAGCCGGTCACCGTCACGCGATCAGGATATGCCCAGCGGCGGATCGGGCGGCGGCATCGGGGGCTCCGGCGGAGTCGGCGGCACCGGCGGTTCGGGCGGTGGCGGCGGCACCGGATCGGGACCCGGCCCGGGCGGGATGGGCTCGGGACCGGGAGGCACGGGATGCACCATGGCGTCCTCCTCGGTCGTTGTCGACATGCCCGGTATACCCGGTTCCGGATCGCGGCGCACGTCGTCGATCTGCGCCTAGACTGGTCGCATGCGGCGGCACCGGCCGGTAGTCGAAGTGCCCGACGTCGTTGGCCTCGGCGCGGACGACGCGTGCTCGATCGTGCGCCGCGCCGGACTGGTCCCCGCCGGGCCCGAGGGTATGCCCGCACCCGAGGAGGGCGTGGTCGTCGCGCAGGCGCCCATCGGCACGGCAGGCGCCGAGCAGGGCGCCACGGTCGTCCTGATCACCCAGCACGGCCGCCGCCCGTCGGACGATCCGATCACGCCGCCGCCGACCGAAGAGGCCGACACCCTCCAGCCTGCCTGATCGGGCAGCCACCCCTTCCCGGCCGTCCCGCGACCGGACAACGGCTGTCAGCACTTCACCTGATGAGCCTATTGTCCGTTACCGCGCTCGCCACTCACATTGGTATAGACCACCCACCCGATCGGATGAAAGGGTCTGCCGATGCTGAGTCGCCGGAGCTTCCTCCTCGCCGCGAGCGCCGGAGCGGTGGCGCTCTCCGTCAGACCGGCGAGCGCGGCCACCGCGCTGCCCCTGACGATCGTCAACAACAACGGCGAGTTCGCGAACACCTCGATCTGGTGCTACCTGGTCGGCACCGACAGTGCGGGCAACCAGTTCCGGGTCCGCGCGGACGGGTCGATCGCGCCAGTTTCGTTGTCCGACAACGGTTCCGATGGCTTCACCGACTACGCGATCCCATTGAACGCGAGCGGTGCCACCACGATCAACGTGCCGCCGATGTCCGGGCGCCTGTACTTCGCGCTGGGCCAGAAGCTCAAGTTCAAGGCCGTGACCGACGGCGCGGGACGGCCCGCGCTGCAATACCCCGCGGGGTGGGTGGCCGGCGACCCGAACTACCCGGTTCTGCACGACTTCGTCGAGTTCACGCTCGACGACCTGGGCATGCACTGCAACACCACGATGGTCGACCAGTTCAGCGTGCCGCTGTCGATCCAGCTCACCGGCGCCGGGTCGCAGAGCACCGGCACGCTCAAGGCGGGCGGCCGGGCGCAGATCTTCGACCAGGTCCGGGCGCAGCCGGACTTCGCGAACCTGGTGGTGGACGACCTGCGGGTGATCGCGCCCGGTCACGGCCTGGACGCCGGCCGGTTCTCCGCCACGTACTTCGACAGCTACACCGACGCGGTGTGGGCCAAGTACGCGGGCACGGACCTGCGGCTGGACACCGGATCCGCGGTCTTCACCGGGCGCGTCGGGTCCGACGGCAACCTCGTCGTCCGCGACGGCTCCGGCCGCACCGCCTCGCCGATCCGCCGACCGTCCACACGCGACATCCTGTTCTGCGACGGCGCGCTGGCCGCGCCGAACGACGGGCTCACCGGCCCGGTCGCCGCGCTGCTCGGCGCTGCCTTGAACCGCTCGACCCTGCTGGACAACCCGAACCAGCCGGTCTCCGACCCCGGCGCGTTCTATCGCACGGCAGTGACCAACCACTACGCGCGGATCATGCACACCGCCACCACGGACGGGCGGGCGTACGGCTTCGCGTTCGACGACGTCGGCGGGTTCGCCTCCTACATCGAGGATCCCGCCCCGCGGTCCTGCACCGTCACCCTCACCCCGTTCTAGAAAGGGCCCGCACATGAAACGACTGATCGTGCTCGTGCTCGCCGGGCTCCTCGTCGCGCTCGGCTGGACGCCCGCGCAGGCCGCGTTGCCGTCCAAGCAGCTCACCGGCTACTGGCAGAACTTCGTGAACTCGGCGCGGCCGCTGAAACTGTCGCAGGTACCGGACGCCTACGACGTCATCGTGCTGGCCTTCGCCAACGCCGACCCCGCCACGCCCGGCGCGGTGACCTTCGGCGTGGACCCGGACCTGTCGAACGCGCTCGGCGGCTACACCGACGCCGACCTGAAGGCCGACATCGCGGCCAAGAAGGCGGCGGGCAAGTCGATCGTGCTGTCGATCGGCGGCGAGCGGGGCAACATCGACCTGAGCAGCGCGGACCGGGTGAGCGCTTTCGTCGACTCGTTCACCCGCGTCGCGACCGAGTTCGGCATCCAGGGCATCGACGTCGACCTGGAGGGCACCTTCGACGCGGCCAACACCGCGAGCGCGGTGACGCAGGTGCACGACCGCATGGGCGACGGCTTCCTGGTCACGATGGCGCCGCAAACGCTCGACGTGCAGCCCGGCGGCCGGTACCTGACGCTGATCGAGAGCGTGAAACCGCTGATCACCGTCGTGCACACGCAGTACTACAACTCCGGCTCGATGCTCGGGTGCGACGGGCAGGTGGTGTCGCAGGGCAGCGTCGACTTCATCACCGCGCAGGCCTGCCACCTGCTGCAGGTGCTGCGGCCGGACCAGGTCGCGATCGGGTTGCCCGCGACCGCGCAGGCGGCGGGCAGCGGCTACGTGGCGCCCTCGGTGGTGAACGCGGCGCTCGACTGCCTGGCGACGCGGACCGGCTGCGGGTCCTACGTGCCGGCGACCGCGTGGCCGGGCATCAGCGGCGTGATGACGTGGTCGGTCAACTGGGACGCCTCGTCGGGCTGGGCGTTCTCCACCCCGGTCCGGGCGCACCTGGACGCGCTCGGCTGACTGTCCGTACTGGACACCCGCCCCGTGTCACTCGTCAGGGTGACACGGGGAACTTTTTGCGTGGGTTATTCCCAACCTTTGACACTGCTTTGACACCCGTCGGCGCCGCGCGGAACCATTCCGTTCCGCCCAATTCCCGGGCACAGATTCAGGGAACGGAACATGGAGAAGGCATGCGCCTGAAATCGCCGTCATGGCGAAAAATACTGACCGGCACGGCGGCCGTCGCACTGGCCGCCGGCGCCGTGACCTACACGGGCACGAGCAGCGCCTATGCCGACGTGCAGGTGGTCACCGATTCGAAAACCGGTGCGGACGGAAAGCAGTACTGGGTGGAGAACCACCTGGTCGGCGGGGACGTCAATAAAATTCGCAGTGAAAACAATGGGCAGCGCAAGGAATGGCTGCTCGTGTGGGCGGGCGACGAGAACATCGCGGACACCGTCGTCAAGGACGTCAAGAACCTGCCCGGCACCATCAGCGGCGGTCTCAACAAGGCGAAGAACGCGCTGCCCGGGCCGGACTTCCTGGCCGTCATCGACGCGACCGAGGGCTCCCCGACGTACGGCAAGGTGGTCAACACCGCCACCGTCGGCCCGCTGGTCGAGAACGAGCCGCACCACATGCAGTACGTGTGGCACAAGGGCGACACGATCTACGCCGGCGCGTTGTTCGCGGCCGCGACCTACGCGTTCGACGTGAGCGCGTTGCCGCAGCTCAAGCTCAAGGGCGTCAGCCTGCCGACGCAGACCCTCGGCGGGTCGGTCCCGGACGCCTACTGGGTGCTCAAGGACGGAACGGCCTACGGCACCTACATGGGTGGCCCGGTCGCGCCCGGCCCGTACACCTACGCCAACGGCCAGACCGTGATCAGCAACGGGTTCGCGGGCAGCCCCGGTGAGGTCGTGCGGTTCGACCAGAACGCGCAGGTCCTGTCGCAGACCTCGGCGGCCACGCCGCAGGGCGACAACGCGAAGCTGTGCGAGAACCTCCCGACGCTGGGCCAGCCGACCTGCGCCAACCCGCACGGCATCCAGGCCCGCGAGGACCTGAACACGCTGGTGACCAGCGACTACGCGGAGCCGCGGAACATCATCCTCGACCCGGTCAAGCAGCCGTCGCCGTACCTGCGCCGCCCGACGGTCCGGACCTGGGACATCTCCGACCGCAACAACCCGAAGCTCAAGGCCGTGTCCTACCTGCCGGACGGCCCGCGCGCCGGGGACTACGACCCGCTCTACGCGGAGAGCCGCGCGGTCATGGAGACCACGGTGACCAACCTGCCCGGCCACAAGGGCGCCTTCGCCCAGACCATGCAGGGCGGCGCGGTGTTCTACACGCCGGACATCACCAAGGCCGAGCCCCACTGGTACCAGGTGTGGGACGACGGCGCGGCGAACCGGGCGCTGGGCAACAACGACAGCATCGGCGCCAGCTCGAACGGCGGCTGGATCCAGACCAGCCCGGACGACCGGTTCCTCTACCGCGCCATCCAGGGGCGGCAGAAGGGCACCCTCGGGCCGGACGACCCCGGCACCACCGGTGGCGTCTACGTCCTGAACATCGAGAACCTGCTCGCGCAGGGGCCGGACTGGGCCGGTCCCGGCATCCAGACCAAGGAGCAGGCGCGCAGCGGCGCGGACAACGGGGTGCTGCCCACGCTCGCCGGCGCGGCGCCGATCAACCCGGGCACGCCGGGGGCGGGCCCGCACTGGGGCGCGTACGACAACTTCGAGCTGGGCGAGGACGGCTTCTACCACGAGGTCACCTCGCCGGACCGGCTCGCGGTGTCGAACTACTTCGTCGCCCGGTCCGGTTTGGACGGCGACCACAAGGTCAACATCGTGAAGCTGTCGCCGGACGGCAAGGCCACGGTGGACCAGAACTTCCGCGACGAGTTCACCGGCCAGGTGGGCATCAACTTCAACCGGAAGTCGTGGCCGCACGGCGATTTCGGCAACGCAAAGCCCCACTCGGAACTGTTCGTCGTCGCTGACGCGGACGTGAAGTAAGCACGTGGCCGTGCGTGGCCGGGCCGGACCCGGCCACGCACGGCCCCGGTGCGGAAGAGGTAACTCATGGACCACGGGTCCCATCCGGTCACCGGCTCGGCCGGGCTGGATCTGGCCGCGCTGATCGTGCGGCTGGTGTTGCTGCCTGCCACGGCGTTCGTCGCGGGGATCGGGCTGCTGCGGCCGCAGGTGGACACGCTGCCCCGCCGGTTGTGGCAGGTCACCGCCGTGCTCGGCGGTCTGTCGGCGGTGCTGGCCGTGGTGTCGGCGGTGGCCTTCGACGTCAACGTCGTCGGCGCGGTCGTGCACGCGCTGCTGGTGCTGGCCGTGCCGGTGCTGACCACGCGGCGGCCGCCGGTGGGCCGCTGGGTGGCCACCGCGCTGCTGGTGTTGCTGGTGCTGGAAACCGCGCTCGGCCGGTCCGGTGTGGAGTTCGCGATCGACACGGTCTACGTCGCCGCGACGGCCGCTTGGTTCGGGCTGGCGTCGCTGGCGCTCGCGCGTGCGGAGACGCCCCGGCTCGGTCCGCTGTCGTGGACGCTCGGCGGTGTGCTGGCGCTGGCGGGCGCGGTGCAGCTGGTCCTGTCCGGGGTGGCGTTCGACCGGCGGCTGTACGAGACCGGGTTCGGGATCGCGCTGCTGGCCGCGTTCGTGCTGCCGATCGTGGCGGCCGTGTTGTGGCAGCGGGTCGCGGTCGTCGGCGTCGCGGCCGCGTTCGTGGCCTGGAGCGCGTTCGTCGCCCTGCCGGAACCGGCCGAGCTGCCGGTGCCCGGGGTGCCGTTGCTCGCCGACGCGGGTGGCACGCCGGTGCTGGTGAGCCCACAGCGGCCCGGCCGGAACCTCGTCCACCTGCCCGCGGCGGGCTCGGTCGCGGTCGGGGACGGGCCGGCCGTCCCGGCGGTCGCGCGGCCGGGCGCCTCCGGGTTCTGGGCCGAGGTCGACCTGCCCGCGGGACGCAGCTCGATTGTGGTTTCCGGCCGGACCATCGAGGTGGACACCGGTTCGGACAGCGGGAACGCGACGGCGTCCGGTCCGGACGGGCCGGAGTGCGCGACGACCGCGCTGGGCGGGTTGGTCGCCGGGCGCAAGGACGTGCTGACGACCTGCCCGGCGGACACACTGTCCGAAGCGGACGCGGACGCGCTGCGCAAGCTCGTCGGTTTCCTGGCCGCCCGCGGGACCGGCTCGATCACGGTCGTCGGCGATTCGTCGGCGCGGGGCACGGAGGCGGCCCGGGTTGTCCGGGACGCGGCCGCGGCCGGCGGGGTGGCCGTGCGGCCGGATGGTGCGGCGCTGGTGGTGGTGTCCGGATGGACGCAGGCGGCGTCGGCGCTGGACGGTGCGGCCGCGGCGCAGCGGGAGCGGCCGGCGTACCCGTACGGGTTGTACGTCGCGCCGTGGTTGCTGACCGGGCCGCTGGTGAACACGGTGGCCAGCTCGACGGTGCCGCTGCGGTTCGACCCGCGGGAGCAGGCCGCGGTCAGTTACGCCGTGGCGCTGGACAACGCGTTCCCCGGCGAGGCGGCGACGGTGACCGGGTTCCGGCAGTGGCTCGGCCCGGAGCAGCCCGAACCGCCGCGGGTGCAGCTGTTCGCGGCGGCGCAGGTCAACGCGATGCCGATGGCGCCGGGGCAGCCGCACGCGCCGGGCATGGACGTGCCGGGTGAGGGCGCCGGGTTCTTCGTTCCACAGGGGACGGTCGTGCCGATCAGTTTTCCGCTCGGTTGAGACGGGCGGAGCAGAAAGGAGAGTGCAAGTGCGCAGGAGTGTGGCGAGGGTGCTGGCAGGCGGCGTGATCGCGGCCGCGGCGCTGGAGCTCGGCGGCGGCGTCGCGAGCGCCGACGAGGTGCCGATCTGGCTCGTCCCGGGAGTCGACGCGGGTCCCCTGCTCGACCCGACGATCGGGGCGCCGACCGCGGTGCTGGCCCCGGTCTACGGCCTGCTGACCGAACTGGCGGGCTGAGCCGGAACAGGAAGGGCCCCGCGCCAGGTGGGTGGCGCGGGGGTCTTTCGTGCTCCAGCCCGGGCCCTCCGCGAACCGCGGGCAGGTAGCGACCGTGCCCGGCTCGTGCAGCCCGGCTCCGGCACACCTGCCCACCGTTCCCCGGCGGTCCGAACAGGAAGAGCCGTGCTCCAGCCCGGCCCTCCGCAAACCGGCGGCGGGCGCCCGTCCATCACCCCGCGCCAGGCAGCTCGCGGCACCCAGCTCGCGCAGCCCGGCCCCGGCCCACCCGCCGACCGTTCCGGTGGTCCGAACAGGAAGAGCCCCGCGCCAGGTGGGTGGCGCGGGGCTCTTCCGTGTTCAACCTCAGCCGAAGCTCGGCAGCAGCTTGCCCGGCGCCGCGTTGATCGAGCGGACCAGCCCGATCACCGGCACGCCCAGCGGCGCGAAGGTGTAGGCGTTGTTGAGGTTGGTCGTGTCCGGCTCGTCCACGACGGCCACGTCGCCCGGCGCGGGAGCGGCCAGCGCGGGTGCCGCGGCGCCGAGCACGGCCGCCCCGGCGAGGGCGCTCGCGACGAGGCCCCGGATCACGGTCTTCTTCATGTTCCCACCTTTCTCTGTCGGGGATTTTCCTTCCCCGCAACGAAGAATGGCAGGACAACCCGGCGGTTGTCCTGCCATTCCAGGGCTTGGGAACCTCAGCAGATCGAGTCGGCCGGCTTCGGGTTGGCGAGCCCGAACAGCGGCCGCAGCTTCAGGCCGATCCACGTGCCGCCGAGCGCGAAGATGCCCCACAGCCAGCCGTGCAGGCTGCCGGTGGAGATGCCGGCCAGGTAGGCGCCGATGTTGCAGCCGCCGGCGAGCCGGGCGCCGATGCCCATCAGGATTCCACCGAGGACGGACGCGATCGCCGTGCGCCACGGGATCTCCGAGTGGATCTTCCAGGTGCCCGCGGCCGCGGCGGCGACGGCGGCGCCCAGGATGATGCCGATGTCGGTGAGGCTGGTCTTGTCCGTCCAGATCGGACTCGCCAGCGACTTGGCGTTGCTGGTGGTCTGCCAGAACTCCCACGTTTCCGGGTGCAGGCCGATCAGCTGCAGGAACTTCGCGCCCCACAGGGCGAAGGCGAACGTGACGCCCCAGGTGCCACCCGAGACGAGCACGACCGCGGCGGCGAGCACGGCCAGCACGACCGCGCCGACGAGCAGCGGCCACGAGCCGCGGAAGACGCGGGCGAAGCCCTTCGCGGTGGGCGGCACGCCGACCGGCGGCGGGTTGCGGCGCGCCTGGACCACCCGCGTCACGACGACGACCAGCCCGAGCACCGCGATGGTGATGGCCCACGAGCCGAACCAGCCGACGTGGTCGGCGAGCAGCACGCCGGACACCTGCGGCCAGCCGTCGAAGAGCGGGAACGCCCAGGTGTAGAGGACCGACCCGGCGATGAACCCGCCCAGCGTGAGCACGATCGACGACTGCCCGGACCCGACCGCGAACAGCGTGCCGGACGCGCACGCGCCGCCGAGCTGCATGCCGATGGCGAACAACGCGGCGCCGACGAACAACGCGAGCCCGATCGGGCCTGCGGTGGCCTTCGGCGTGGTGCCGAACAGGCCGGTGCCGGTGCCGATGAGCAGGGCGATCAGGGTCGCGGCGGTGCCGAGCAGCAGGGCGTGCGCGCGCAGACCTTCGCCGTTGCCGACCGCGATGAGCTGCCGCCACGCCGAGGTGAACCCGAAGCGCGAGTGGTACAGCGCGAGGCCGAGGAACAGCCCGATGACCAGCAGCGCGCCGAACTTGCCGCCGTAGGTGGCCCAGACGTACCAGCTCAGCGCGACTGACCCGGCGGCCGAGATCGCGAGCGGCACCCAGCGGACGGGCGCCTCCGGCTCCGGGATCGGCGCGGCGCACGAGGTGGGCGAGCGCAGCAGGAAGTTGCCGGCCGGGGGCCGGTCGGTGACAGCGGACACAGAGCACTCCAAAACGGGCCATGGGGGTCAACCACGGACAACGTTAAGACCCCGTGAACCGTTCGCCCAGGTCATCCCAGAGTGCGGTACACCATGAGATGGCTGGACTCACAGGTGAATCCCAGCCGCTCGTAGAACGGCACGACCTCGCCCGCCGCCACGAGTTGCACACGCCGGGTGCCCGCGACCCGCACCAGCCGTTCGACCATCCGCCTGCCCAGGCCCGCGCCCTGGTGATCGGGGTGCACCACCACGTCGACGATCAGCAGGTACATCGCGCCGTCGCCGACCAGCCGCGCCATCCCGGCGAGCCCGGACCCGCCGCGCGCCACCACGCCGTGCACCGAGCCGTCCAGCGCGGCCCGGCACACGTCTTCGTCCGGCGACGGCCAGCCCACCGCGGCCCGCAGCGCGCGGTACTCCGCCACGGTGGGCAGCCCGTCCTCGACGCTCACATCGGCTGCTTCGCCGAGGCCAGCCCCTTCGGTGCGGAGGCGATCGCCCGGTGGATCGCGTCCGCCAGTGCCAGCGCGGCCTCCTCGGTCAGCTCCACCGGCACCCGCGCCGACGGCCCCTCCGCCGGGTTGAGGAAGTCGATGTTCACCGTGTGCGCGTACTGCGCGTGCGTCGGGTGGTCGACGTACACCGAGGCGTGCGTCAGCGGGATCCACCCCCGCGCCGACTTGCCGCTGCCGTCGATCTCGATCTGCTCGGTCAGGTAGGTGCACATGTCGGTTCTCCTCACACCAGGTGCTTGCCGAAGAAGTCGAAGACCCGCCGCCACCCGTCGACCGCGGCCTCCGGGCGGTAGCTGGGCCGGTCGACGGAAAAGAACCCGTGCCCCGCGCCGTCGTAGGTGTGGAACTCGTGTGGTTTGCCCAGCCGGTCGAGCTCCGCGGACAGGGTCGCGACCTCCTCGGGCGAGGGGAACTTGTCCTCGGCGCCGAACAGCCCGAGCAGCGGGCACGACAGCTGCGGCGCGAGCCCCAGCAGCGGCTTCATCCCGGCCATCTGCGGCGGCGGGTCGTTGACCACGAACGCGCCGTAGCAGTCGACCGCGGCGTCGATCCGGATGCTGCACGCGGTGAGGAACGTCTGCCGCCCGCCGGAGCAGTAGCCGATCACGCCGATCTTGCCGTTGGCGCCGTCCAGCCCCTTCAGGTGGTTCGCCGCGCCCTCGACGTCACCGACGAGCCGCTCGTCCGGGACGCCGCCCTGGGCGCGGGCGGTCGCGGCGGCGTCGTCGGGGTCCGCGCCCGGCGCCTCGCGCCAGTAGAGGTTGGGGCAGATGGCGTGGTAGCCGTGGACGGCGAAGCGCCGCACGATCTCCTTGGTCGCCTCGTCGTAGCCGGGCATGTGGTGGATCACCACGACCCCACCGCGTGGCGCCGGGTCCAGTGGCGTGGCCAGGTAGGCCTTGATCTCGTCGCCACCGTGCCCGGTGATCCTGACGGTCTCGGCCCGCATCGCATCGGTCATGGCGTCAGCGTGGCACGACGCGGAGTGATCGTCACATCGCCACAAACGCCTGCACAGCGGCAAATCCGACATACGCGCCACCGACCCCGGCGGCGACGCTGAGCACGATGTTCATCACCGCGTAGAAGTACGCCTTCTGCTCGACCAGCCGCAACGTCTCGTAGCTGAACGTGCTGTATGTGGTCAGCGCGCCGCAGAAACCGGTGCCGAGCAGCGCGAACAGCGGGGCGGGCAGCGCGGCGCCGGCACCGGTGAGGCCCCCGAGGACCAGGCAGCCGGCCAGGTTGACCAGCAGCGTGCCCCACGGGAACGGGCCACCGTGCCGTGCCCGCACGGCACGGTCGGTGAGGTAGCGCAGGGGTGCGCCGATCATCGCGCCGGCGATGACGAGGACAGCCGTCATCGGCCTGCCAGCCGGCGCGTGACGGCGACCCCGGTGAGGACGGCGAGCCCAGCGGTCAGAAGCGTTCCGCCGAGGTAGGCGAGCGCCATGCCCGCCGAGCCCGGCTTCAGCAGTCCGTGGATTTCCACCGTGTAGGTGGAAAACGTGGTGAACCCGCCGAGGACGCCGACCCCGAGGAAGGGCCGGACCAGGTGGTGCGCCACGCGGACCTCGGTGACCAGCACCATCAGGACGCCGATCAGGAGGCAGCCGGTGACGTTGACGAAGAACGTCGTCCACGGGAACTGGCCCGGCACTGTCGGCCAGGTGGTGGTCAGTTCGTATCTGGCCAGCGCACCGATCCCACCGCCGATCGCCACGGCCGCCACGACCTGGGCCTGCGATCGGCGAGTGGTGGTGGCCGTGCCGGGATCACCGCTCACAGCCACCCACCGTAACGTCTCACTCGGCCTGCTTCGGCTCCTCGACCAGGTCCTCGAGCAGGCGGTCGAAGTCGAACTCCTCGCGCAGCGCCTCGAAGATCGGCGTGTCACCGATGACGCGCTCGTCGGTCTTGCTCATCAACAGCACCTTCTCCCTCGCCCGCGCGTGCACTCCCACACGGTTCGTTCTCGCAGGATCGGACGCTCTCCCCTCGCCCTTTGGTTCCCGCGATCGGGTTAACGGGAGGTAATATTACCTACTCACCGTGAGGGTGCACGGGACGACAGCCAAAGCACAGCGCAGATCACATCGTGACAAGGACCCGTCGGCGAGCAATACTGGTCGGTAGAGGCGGTGCGGGCGATGGCACTCCACGGTGAAGAACAGCGACGGCTCTCGGAAATCGAGCGGCAACTGGCCGCCGAAAACCCACGGCTGGCGCAACGGCTTGCCGAACTACGGCCGATGCGCGTGTCCGGCATCTTGCTGTCCGTGCTCGGGATCCTCTGCTCGCCCGTGCTGGGGCTGTTCCTGCTCGTGGCGGCCGCCCAGTCACAGGCAGTGATCCTGTTCGTGATCGGGACCGTGTTCACTTCCGTGGTGCCGACGGCGCTGATCTGGCGCGCCTGGCTGCACCGGTTGTACTGACGCCACCTCTCGGCCCATCTCCGGGGCCGGGCCGCGGCCGCAGCAGTATGAACGCGAACACAGCGAGCGCGAGCATCGCGAGGGCTCCGAGTCCGCCGACGACGTGCATGCTCATGACGAACCCCTGGCGGGCGGAGTCGACCAGCCTGTCCCCGTCACCGGCCGGCAGCCTCGCCGCGACCGCGAGCGCCCCTGACAGGCCCTCCTTCGCCTGCTCGGCTTGGTCGGCACGCAGTCCGAGTGGAAGTTCGGTCGCACCGCGGTAGACGGCACTGCCGATGCTTCCTAGGAACGCCAGCCCCACTGCACTGCCCAGGTGGTTGTTCGTCTGCAACAGCGACGAAACCGAACCGGCGCCGGCGGCGTCGACCGACCCGACCACCAAGTCGGACGCGAGTGTCACGACCGGCAGAACGCCGAGGTAGAGGACCAGCGAACCCGCGATGACGAGCCAGAGACCACTGCCCGCCACGAGGAGGACACACCCGGTCATACATACGATCAGTGCGCCGGCCAGCACCGCGGATAGCGGGAACCGGCGGACGAAGTACAGGCTCAACTGTGTGCTGACGACGGCCGTGACGGACTGGGGGACCAACCAAGCCCCGGCGTGCACCGGCGTGAACCCCTGCACCAACTGCAGGTACAGGGGGATGAACACGTAGGTGCCGCCCAGGACGATCTGTGAGCCGAGCATCACCACGAACGCACCGGTGAACCTCCGTCTCCGGAACAGGCTCAGGTTCACCAGCGGATCGGCCAAGAAGCGCTGACGGAAGAGGAACGCGGCACCGACGCTCGCTCCCGCGACGATCATCACAATGTGAATCGGGTGCCAACCGTTACGCGCCAGCTCCTTGACGCCGTAGACGACTGACAGGATGGCGACCAAGGAAAGCACCACGCTCGTGAGGTCGGGACGTTTGACCTCCGCACGACGGTATTCCGGAAGTATCAGTGGTCCCGCGGCCAGCAGGACGACCATTCCCACGGCGCCGACCAGGAACACGGATCCCCACCAGAACCGTCCCAGCAGGAGCCCTCCGGCCACCGGGCCGATCGCCGCTCCGATCATCACGCAGGACGAACCGATGGCGATGGCGGCCGCTCGCCGCCTGGCATCGACGAATATGCAACTGATCAGGGAGAGCGCGGTCGGCAGGAGGGCCGCACCGGCGATTCCCATTGCCGCCCGCGCGACCACCAGCATCGCAACACTCGTCGAGTACGCGGCCAGAACCGAGGCAGCTCCGAAGGCGGCCGCCCCGGCCAGCAACAACCGGCGCCGCCCGATCCGCTCCCCGACCGTGCCCATGGTCATCAGTAGGCCGGCGACCAAGAACACGTAGATGTCCAGGATCCACAACTGCTGAACGCTGGTCGCCCCCAGCGCGAGGCTGAGGTGCGGCAATGCGAGGTAGAGGACGCTGGTGTCGAGCGCCGTCATCAACATGGGCAGGGCCAGCAACGCCACAGCTGCCCACTGGCGCCATCCCGCACGCGCATCCGCGGCCGACGGACATCGGTTCCGCATGCTTCCCCTCGACCTCCGGTCCTGCGCCATCGGATGTGCGCGACGAACAGCCGCCTCCGATGGACACCATGACCGGACCTGGGCGAACCGCACACGGCGATGACTTCAGGCGACGGAGGTCACAATGCAGTCTGATCAGACCGATCAGGAATCGGGGACACCTTTTCGATCGCGGCGACGGCGCTCTGCGCCGCCCGGATCCGAGCCACATCGAACTTCGCGGAGCGATCGAACCGGAAAAGGCCGTTTTGTTCCTGGAAAACGTCGGTCAACTGGGTGTAGCAATAGCCGAACATGTACATGTTGTCGAGCAGGACCGACACCAAACCCTCGAACCGGCGGTAGAACTCGTCGAGAGAACGTGGAGCCTCACCGTAACCCCACGAGTCCTCGCCAGGTTCACTGTCGGAATTCCACCAGATACCGCCGAATTCGCTGCAGAAATAGGGCTGACCGCCGTACGGCACCGACCACGGACCATCCGGTAGGTGCCTCGGCAGAGGCAGATCGCTCTCGCCGTTGACGAAGGGACGATTCATCCCGATCCCAGCCATCGCCTCAGCGAACTTCGCCGGGTCCTGTTCGTAGTTGTGCGAGTCGTACACGTCCGTCTCGAGCATGCGGTGCGAGTAGCCGGAAGCGTCGATGACCGGGCGGGAACGGTCAGCCGCCTTCGTCGCGAGGAACATACCCCGGGTGACGTCGTCGAGCACCGTGATTCGGTCGTGCATGGTCTGCAGGGTCTCGTTCAGCGGGCACCAACCGACGATCGACGGGTGCGAGTGGTCGCGCTCGAGGACCTCGAGCCACTGCGTGGTGAAGGACGCGGTCGGCTGTTGGCAATCTACCGCGGCACCGGTATAGGCACCCCAGTCGCCAAACTCCCCCCAGACCAGGTAGCCCAACCGGTCGCAGTGGTAGAGGAACCTCTCCTCGAACACCTTCTGGTGGAGACGCGCCCCGTTGAAGCCCGCCGACATGGCCAATTCGATGTCTTTGACCAGTGCTTTCTCGGATGGTGCGGTCATCAGGCCGTCAGGGTAGTAGCCCTGGTCGAGAACGAGTCGCTGGAAAACCGGGCGGCCGTTCAGCAGAACAGCCTTGTCATCGATGGCGATCCCACGCAATCCCGCGTAACTCTGCGCGGAGTCGATCAGGCGTCCGTCACCATCGACGAGCTCGATGGTGATGTCGTACAACGCTGGGTCCTCGGGACACCAGAGCCGGCGGCGACCTGCCGGCACGGTCAGTTCGACCCTGGTGGTGAAGTCCAGGTCCACACGAGCGGTCGCAGAAGCCAGCTCGCCTGACGAGTCGGACAGCCTGGCTCGGACGACCAGACCCCGCTTCGGTCCGGTGACCCGGGCCTCGACCGTGAACGACGAGGTGGCCAGTTCTGGCGTGATCCGAGGCCGGAGGAGGTGGCTCTCCGGTACTGGCTCCAGCCAGACGGTTTGCCAGATCCCGGTGGTCCGGGTGTAGTAGGCGGTGTAGTTCTCGTAACATTCAGACTGTTTGCCCCGCGCCTGCGGGCCGGTACGCGGGTCGCGCGCCCGGACGACGATGGTCGCGTCCTCGCCCGGGGCAACCACGTCACTCAGGTCAGCCGTGAACGGCGTCCAGCCGCCCCGATGCCGCGCCACCTCGTGTCCGTTGACCCACACCGTGGCGTCGTGATCAACCGCCTGGAAGTGCAACAAGACCTTCCGGCCGCGCCAGTCGGCCGGCACGAGGACAGTGCGCCGATACCACACCGCCTCCATGAAATCCACGTCCTCGACACCGGACAACTCCGATTCAGGGCAGAAGGGCACAACGATCTCGCCCGTCAGCTCACGCTCGGTCAGACCCCGCTCAAGTCCCGAATCCGCGCGGTCCACCTCGAACTGCCAATTCCCGTTGAGGCAAAGCCAGTCGGGCCGGACGAACTGCGGACGCGGATACTCCGCCCTGGGGATCATGTTTCTCCTAGCAGAACCTGCGTGCCAACTGTCGAACTCTGAACAAGTTAGCAAACTGCGGAGGGCGGCCACAATGTCGAACCGGATCGCAAAAGAAGCGCCGAGCCCGCCCGGTCGGGTGCGCTCGGCGCTTCAGGTGAAGGTCTGCTTGGAAGCAGAGGGCGTCAGGTGATCGTTTCGATCACGTCCACAGCCGCCGCGGCACCCCCTTCCGCTCGCGACAAACGGCCCAGCTCTTGCGCTCGACCTGCCATGTCCCGGTCCGAAACCGCCCGGCTGATGGCGTCCCCGAGGTCGGCAGCAGTCAGGCTTCGTTGTGGCAGTGGGGGCGGCGCAACCCCAAGAGCATGCATGCGACTCGCGTAGTAGGGCATGTCGCTGAACCCGAACGGGCAGACGACCTGCGGCCTGCCGGCGACCACGGCCGCGCTGATCGTACCGCCACACTGGTGAACCACCGCCGCCATCTGGGGCAGCAACCAATCGTGCGGGACCTGGTCGACGTAGTACAACTGATCGTCCCGCGCTCCCGCCGTGATCGCACCCCATCCTGTCGCAACCACAGCACGAACCTTCGCCCGGCGCACAGCTTCCGCAACAACAACGCCCGTCCTCGCCGCGTTCGGACCGATGTTGCTGCCGAAGCCGATGTACACGGGCGGCTCACCCGCCGACAGGAATTCGGACAGGCTCTGCGGAGGTGACCAACCAGACCCGGCCGGCAAGGTCCAGAACCCGGTGGTGTGGACCCACGGCGGGTAATCGAGCTGCCGTGGCAGTACATGCCGGCTGAAGCCGTGCAGCATCCCCACCGCAGGCCCGCCACGGCCGCGAAGGTAGTTCCGGTGATTCCACCGGTAGGGCAGGCGCAACGTCTCGTTGCGCCAGTCGCGCACCGAGCTCCCCTCGTAGTACGCGAGCATCACGCGAGCCCAGATGTAGGTGGCCCTGTTCATCAGCGACGGAACCCGGCACGGGAACCGCCCCTCGGGGAACGCCCTGGTCGGTACCCAGAAGGGCTGCAAGCCGACCGGAAGAGCTGGTACGCCGAGCAGCTCCGCGACCTCGTGCCCGGGCAGGCTGACGTTGTGGACGACGAGGTCAGCACCGGCCCCCTGCTGCCCCGCTTTCGCAAGATCATCCAGCGCCTCGGCGATGATCCCCACGTACTTGGGCCGCAGTGCCAGTGCGGTCTTCTTCCCCCGCAACCCGCGGAAGTTGCTCTCCGCCATCTCCTGGAACTCCGGGTAGTTGACCAGCTTCGCGGCAATGTCGCTGAACCGCACGACGTCAACCCCCCGGGTCTCGACCAGCGTGGTCATCGAGTCGGGCAGGCCGATGACCACGTGGTGGCCGGCTGCTCGCAGGGCTCGGGCCAGCGCGGCGAACGGCTGCACATCGCCGCGGCTACCGTGCGTGAGGATGAGAACCTTCATCCACCCATGCGTACGCAGAACGGACCCGCCCGACTACGGAGGTCAGTTCAACCTGTCCCTCATTCGGCCGCGGCGGAGTCGCTCGGCGGCACCCGGGACGGGCGGGTGTCGCTCGCGGAGTGGTTCGCCAGGAAGTTCGGGACCACGAACCACAGCACCGCGAACGTGACGCCGACCAGACCGCCGACGACGGCCATCGCGATGGGGCCGTAGACCACCTTCGCGATCAGCGACACCGTCGCGGTGATCGCGGCCGCCAGGCACACCAGGCCGGCCAGGACGGCGCGGTTGCCCGCCCGCAGGATGTCGTCGCGGCGGCCCGCGCGGAACAGGATCCGGTGCCACGCCGCGGGCGACGACAGCAGCGCCGTCGAGACGACCGCGAGCAGGACCGCCGACAGGTGCACGGCCTTCTCGAACCCGCTGGCCGCGCGGAACTCGCTGGTGAACACCACCGTGAGGAGGAAACCGAACAGGATCTGCACCCCGGCCTGCGCCACCCGCAGCTCGCCGAGGAGTTCGTTCACGTTGCGTGCGAGGCGCTGGTTCGGGGTCTCTTCGTCACGGCCGCTCACGGAGATCAGCCTATGGGAGGATTTGCCTGGTCACAGATTGACCGATAAATGGAACATCATGCGAATCGTCCCCTTGGCCCTCGCCGCGGCCGCGCTGCCGGCCCTCTGGCCCGCCGAAGCCGCCGCCGCCCCCGCCGCGCAGGTGGGCGCCGGCGCCTCCGTCGTGCGCTACAACACGGCCCTCGTGCCGGAGGGGGCGGCCGCGCGGGCGTTCACGGCGTCGGTGACGGGCACCCTGACCACGCTGTCCGTGCGCGGCCTGCTGCCCGGCCGCGAGTACGGCGCCCACGTGCACACCAAGCCCTGCGGGGCGGCCCCGAACGATTCGGGGCCGCACTACCAGCACGTTCCCGACCCGGTGCAGCCCTCGACCGACCCCGCGTACGCCAACCCGCGCAACGAGATCTGGCTGGACTTCACCACGTCCGCGAACGGCAGCGGGTTCGCCGTGTCGCGGGTCGACTGGACCTACGGCGACCGGCTGCCCGGCTCCGTGGTCATCCACGAGACACACACGCACACGGACCCGGGTCACGCCGGGACGGCGGGCGGGCGGCTGGCCTGCCTGAACCTCGATTTCGGGCCGAGGTGACCGCCACGGCCAGGTGAATCCGGCTTGAGCCGGACGGCCGCGGGTAGGCCCGGACGGAGCAGCGGCGGAGGGGAGAAGCGGTGGAAGCGACCCCGGACGACCACCCGGTCTGGGTGACCAGCGCGGACGGCACGGCCGAGCACGCGGTCCCCGACACAGCCATGGCAGCCGGCCAGGAACTGGAAGCGGTGTGCGGCGCGCGGTTCCTCCCCGCCGCCATGACCGCCCCGCCGGGCCGGACCTGCGAGGAGTGCCTGACGTACCTGCTGGTGCCCGCCCCGCGTGAGCCGGAGCCGCGCCGCCTCTGGCGCCGCTACGTGGCCAAACACTGAGAGCCGAACCCGCGAGGAGTGCCCGCCCACGTGGGCCGAACCGCGCCGCCCTGGCGCCCTACGTGACCAAACACCACGGCGGCGGGCGGCCTGACGCATGCGCGCCTCTCGCCGACCGCCGCGTCACGAGAGGCGGCGTGCCAAGCGGACGCACTCCGACGCCTAACCCAGCAGTCGGCGGGGGGGCGTCGGCGCGGTGACGACCGACGTAGCGCGAAGCAGGCTTGGCGGGGGCTCGGAAGTTTCGTGAGGCGCGCCCGAAAGCGCGTGTGGCGTTCGCGCCAGGCTGGAGCTTCGGCGCCCCGGGGACCGCTCAGCGGCGGTACTGCGTCGAGGCCCGCACGACCAGCTCCGGCTTGAACACCACCGACCGGTGCGGCGGCCGGTTCTCCGGGTCCGCCGTCTCCGCGATCAGCAGCTCGGCGGCCGTCTGCCCCAGTCGCCGCGCGGGCTGGCGCACCGACGTCAGCGGCACCGCGGCCGCGCCGGCGAACTCGATGTCGTCGTAGCCCACGATCGCCATCTCGTCCGGCACCCGCACGCCTGCGCCGACCATCGCCTGCAGCACCCCCAGCGCCAGCAGGTCGTTGGCGCAGAACACCGCCGTCGGCCGGGGGCTCATGCCGAGCAGCCGCGCGCCGGCGTCCCGCCCGGACTCCACGTCCAGCTCGCTCGTCTCGATCACCGACAGCTCCGCCCCGGACCCCTCCAACGCGGTCCGCAGCCCCTGCTCCCGGTCGCGGCACTGCGTGAGTATCCGCGGCCCGTTGACGAACGCGACGTGCCGGTGCCCGGTCTCCAGCAGGTGCCGCCCGGCGAGCTCGCCACCCGCGAGATCGTCCACCGACACCGAACTCGCCTCGTCCGCGGGCACCTTCCGGTCCACGAACACGTACGGGATCCCGCTGCGGCGGAAGGTCTCCAGCGCGGCGCCCGACGTGTCGACCGGGCTCAGCAGCAGCCCCCGCACCCGCTGCTCGGCCAGCAGCGACAGGTACGACTCCTCGCGGTCGACGCGCTGCCCGCTGTTGCACGTGATGACGCTCAGGTCCGCGTCGTGCGCGGCCTGCTCGGCGCCGCGGGCGACGTCGACGAAGAACGGGTTCGCCAGGTCGAGGACGAGCAGCGCCATGATGCGGCTGCGGCCGGCCCGCAGCTGCCGCGCGGACTCGTCGCGGACGTAACCCAGCTCCTCGATCACCGACAGCACACGTGACCGGGTGGCCGGGGAAACGATGTGCGGCCGGTTGACCACATTGGACACCGTGCCGATGGAGACCCCGGCGCGCCGGGCCACATCCTTGATGCCAACCATGCGTCCCCTCGATCTCCCAGGGACCACAGCGTAGCACGCATGAAACGTTCAATGCGCCGAACGGAAGCTTGTTATTCCCCCACCCAAACGCTAACCTGCGTCCTTAATACGTTTCAAAATGTGTCCTGCGTCAACGAAGACGAGGAGAACCACATGACCTCACCCGAAACCGTCGGCACGAGCTCGGTCGAGGACGGCGGCACGATCACCCGCCAGCAGTGGCGGTGGTCCGTGCTCGCGGGCATGGCCTCCTACCTGGATGCCGGGTCGATCGTAGCGCTCGGCGCGGGCCTCGCCCTCTTCCAGAGCTACCTCGGCCTCTCCGACGGCGCCGTCGGGGCGCTCGCCGCGATCGGCCCGAACGCCATCGGCTGCGCGATCGGTGCGTTCATCGGCGGCAGGCTGGGCGACAAGCTGGGCCGGAAGCGGATCTACAAGTACGACCTGCTGGTCTACGCGGCGGGCATCCTGTGCATCGCGCTCGCGGTGAACACGCCGATGCTGTTCATCGGTACCTTCGTCGTCGGTGTCGCGGTCGGCGCGGACGTGCCGACGTCGCTGGCGCTGGTCGGCGAGTTCTCCCCGTCGAAGGCGCGCGGGAAGCTGCTCGGCTTCACGCAGGTCGCGTGGAACCTCGGCCCGGTGATCGTGTTGTTGCTGTCGCTCGCGCTCACCCCGCTGGACCTGCTCGGCACGCGGATCGTGTTCCTGCACCTGTTCGTCATCGCGCTGGTGACCTGGGCGATGCGCCGCGGCCTGTCCGAGTCCGCGCGCTGGACGTCGGCGTCGTCCACCAGGGACGTCAAGTACCAGCTGAAAGCGCTTTTCCAGGGCGCGCACCTCAAGGCGCTGCTGTTCACCGGCATCGTCTACGTGTTCTGGAACATCGCGGCAGGCACCGGCGGCATCTTCACCCCGTACGTCATCAAGACCCTCAACGCGGGCAGCCAGGCGGCCAGCGTCGCGCTGTCCTGCGCCGGGTTTCTGATCGGCATCCTGGTCACGACGCTGGTGTTCATGCGCTTCGCCGACCGCAGCCACCACACGCGCAAGTGGATGTGGGGCATCGGCGCGGTCATGCAGATCGTCGCCTACGGCATCTACGTGGTGCTGCCCTTCAACATCCCGGTGATCATCGCGAACATCGTGTTGTTCGGCGTCGGCTGCTCGCTCGCCGGTGAGGCGTTCTACAAGGTGTGGAGCCAGGAACTGTTCCCGACGATGCTGCGCGGCACCGCGCAGGGCTTCACCTTCGGCGTCGCCCGGACGCTGCTCGGCGTGTGGAGCTTCTTCCTGCCGACGCTGGCCAGCGGCGGGTTCACCGTCGCAGGCGGCCTGCTCACGCTGTTCCTGGTGATCAGCGGCGGGGTCGGGTTCTTCTTCATGCCGAACACCTCCGGCAAATCGCTGGAGCAGATCGAGGCGGAGCGCGCCACCGCATGAGTTCCGACGAGCTGCTGACCCGGTTCACCGATCCCGGCCCCGAGTTCTCCCCGCTGCCGATCTGGTGGTGGAGCGGCGGCCGGGTCACCGGGGACCGGGTCCGCTGGCAGATGGAACAGCTGGTGTCGCAGGGCGTCCGGCAGGCGGTGGTGATGTGCCTGGCGCCCACCGGCCCGATGTTCGGTTCCCTGGCCGACGATCCGCCGTTCCTGAGTCCGAAGTGGATCGAGCTGCTGGACGGCGCGTGCGCGGACGCCGCCGAGCTGGGGTTCCAGCTCTGGATGTACGACCAGATCGGGTTCTCCGGCGCGAACTTCCAGGGCCGCCTCACCGCGGCCCGCCCGGAGTTCGCCGGGCTCGCCCTGCACCGGGACCCCGACGGCACGATCGGGCACCGCGTCAGCGGCTTCGACTACTTCAACCCGGACGCCTGCGCGGCCCTGCTCGACCAGGTGCACGGCGAGCTGGAACGGCACGTCGGGCGCTGGTTCGGCACGGTGATCCCCGGGTTCTTCCAGGACGAGCTGCCGCCGCTGCCGACCTGGGGGCACGACTTCGCGGAGACCTTCGCCGCCGAGTACGGCTACGACCTGCTGCCGCGGCTGTCCGCGCTGTACGAGGGCGCGGACGCCGAGTCGGCCCGGGTACGCCGGGACTACCAGGAACACCGTGCCCGCCTCGCGCGCCGCGCGTTCTTCGACCCACTGGCTCAGTGGTTCAGCCACCGCGGGCTGATCTGCGGGTTCGACCAGGCGAGCCCGGCGCGCGAAGGCGATCCGGTCGGCGGCGTGCGGATCTATGGCGACTACCTCGGCACGCACGCCGGGTTCGGCGCGCCGGGCAGCGACCACTGGGGCGACGCGAAGGTGCACAGCTCGCTCGCCCACGCGCACGGGCACCCGCGCACCTGGATCGAGGCGTTCCACTCGTCGGGCTGGGGCGGCACGCTGGAGGAGACCTACGACTGGCTCGCGCCGTTCCTGCGCCGCGGCGCCACGCTCTACGACCCGCACGCGGTCTACTACTCGACCGCGGGCGGCTGGTGGGAGTGGGCGCCGCCGTCGACCTGCTGGCGGCAGCCGTACTGGCCCGCCTACGGCCAGTTCGCCGGCGCGGTGAGCCGGTTGTGCTCGGTGCTGACGGCGGGCACGCACTCCTGCGACGTCGTGCTGCTGTCGCCGACCAGCACCGCCCAGGCCTACCTGACGCTCGACGGACCGCTGCCGCCCGCGGAACGGGCCGCGGCCTCGTTCCACGCGCTGAACGGCGTCGGCACGTGGTTCGCCGAGGAACGCGGTGTGCTGGAACGGGCCGGGATCGACCACGACACGTTCGACGAGGCCACGATCGCCGCCGGGGAGGTTTCGGGCGGCGAGCTCCGGATCGGCGCGGAGACCTACCGCGCGGTGGTCCTGCCCGACGTCGAGCTGCTGCTCCCGGCCGCGGCCGCCCGGCTCGCGGAGTTCGCCGCGGCCGGCGGGACGGTCGTGTGCGTCGGCAGCTGCCCGGTCGAGGGCGCGGTCACGGTCGGCTCGCCGGAGGACGTGCCCGCGGTCCTTCCGAAATCCCGGATCCGGTCCGACGTGCCGTTCCTGCTCCGGCGCCACGGCGACCGGCACGTGCTGCTGCTGACCGCGCACGACGAGCGCAGCGGCACCCGGGCGCCGATCGTCGACCTCGACCGCGAAGGCTGGACGGACCAGGGTTTTCCCTGGGAGGAGTACTGGCGGCAGCTGCGTGCGGACGGGTACGAGTTCGTCTCCCCGTCGGACCGGGTGGCACGGGTCGCGGGGGTGACCGGCCGCGCCCAGCAGTGGAACCCGCGCACCGGGGAGCGCACGGATGTCCCAGTCGTGGACGGCGAGGTCGAGGTCGTCTTCACCGACGGCCCGATCACGTTGCTCGTGTTCGGCGACGACCTGCCGGAGGCGACGCACACCCTGCCCGGGCCGGTGATCCGGTCGGTGTTCCTCGACGGCTGGCGCGCGCGGGCGGAGTCCACTCTGGACAACCGGCACGGCGACCTGGCCGCGCCCGCCCGCACCGGCGTGCTGCCGCTGGAGGTCTGGCGGCTGGGTGACGAGCTGGCCGGGTACGGCGTCTTCGCCGAGGTTCGGGACGGCAACGGGTGGCGGCCCGCGGTCTGGTCGTTGTCCCGTGGCATCCGGGACGACCCCGGGCACGCGGAAGCGCTGGGGCCCAAGGGTTACGTGCCCGAGGAGTTCCTCGACTGGCGGCACGTGGAGGCTGGGGAGACGGTCGGCGTACGAACGTATCTGCCACTGCCCGAGCGCGACGGCCTGTTCCTCGCCGTCGGCGCGAGCGCCGCGCGACGGGTGTTCGTGGACGGCGCGGCGGTTCCGGTCGACGGGCCGGGCTACCAGTCGTTCAGCCCGCTGCCGTCCGGCGGGACGGTGCGGGTGGAGATCGAGTTCACCGCGGACCAGGACGGCCCGCTGCGGGCGTCGTTCGCGGTGGTCACCGATCCCGCGGGCTACCGCAGGCCGGAGTGGCTGGCGGGCGGGGAGATCACCCGCACCTTCCACCTCGACGAGGTACCCAGCGACGCGACCGTGCAGGTCGCGAGCGAGGAGGCCTGCCGGGTGCTCGTCAACGGCGCCGAGGTGGGCAGGCAGGGCGACTTCAACCCCTACCCCGGCTTCCGCGAGATCCGCATCCACCCCTACGACCTGCGCGAACACCTCCGCCCTGGCGAGAACACGCTCACCCTGGTCACGACTGGCCCAGTCGCGGTGGATTCGCGCGACCCGCGGCTGGTCAGCGGCCCGGACTGGGGCGAGGTGCGCCGCCTGCACCGGCGCGACCCGCGTTTCCTGTGCCTGCACCCGCGGCCGCACCCGCTGCCCGGCGCGCACTGGCTCGAACCCGCCGCCGCGCCCGGCGATGTCGTCGTGCCGGTGGTCCCCGACGTCGCGCCTGCCGGGGAACGCACCGAGACGCTGACCTTCCCGGCCCCGCTCGGGGCGGTTGCGCTGCGGATCCCGACCGACCTCGATGTCGTGGTGCGCGTCGGCGAGGCCGAGTACAAGCCGGTCGACCAGCGGGTGCGCTTCCCCGCGCCGCTGAACGCCGCCACGCCGGTGGAGTTGCGGTTCCGCGCGGTCGACGGTCGCCGGGGCGGGGCGCTGCTCGGCTCCGGGATCGAGGTCGAGACCGCCGAGGCCCCGGTCGAACTGCGGAGCTGGGAGGACCTCGGACTGCGTGCACTGGGCGGCCTGGTCCGGTACCGGACCACGTTCGAGGCGCTGCCCGGCCGGGTCGTGCTCGACCTCGGCGAGGTGCGCGGCACGGCCGACGTGGTGGTCAACGGCCGGCTGGTCGACCGCCTGGTCTGGGGTCCGTGGTGGTCCGAAATCTCGGATGCGATCCGAGCGGGTGTCAACGAACTGGAAATCGTCGTCCGCGGAACGCTCGCCGGCTACCTCGACGACGCGTCACCCACCATGGCCGTGGCCGCCGGGCAGGTCCGCGCGGGCCTGTTCGGGCCGGTGCGGCTGGTACAGCACGAGAAGGAGAGCGACCGTTGACCGTCACCGCCGTCCGCTTCGAGCACCACGACGTCGCGCTGGGCATCGGCACCGGCACGCCCCGCCTGTCCTGGCAGGTCCGCACCGACGACCCGGACTGGTCGCAGACCGCGTACGAGGTCGAGCTGAACGGTTCGGCGACGGTGCGGGTCGAATCCGCCGAGCAGGTGCTGGTGCCGTGGCCGTTCGAACCGCTGCCGTCGCGGACCCGGGCGACCGTGCGGGTGCGCGTCGACGACGAGTGGTCCGAGCCGGCCACCGTGGAAACCGGCCTGCTGCGCACGGAGGACTGGTCGGCGCGGTTCATCAGCCCGCGCACGATCGGCGGCATCGGGCAGCGCGCGCCGATCCTCACCCGCAGTGTGGAGCTGCGACCGGGCATCGTGTCGGCCCGGCTGTACGCGACGGCGCACGGCGTCTACACCGCGTCGATCAACGGGGCCCGGGTCGGTGACGAGGTGCTGGCGCCCGGCTGGACCAGCTATGAGCACCGGCTGCGCTACCAGACCCACGACGTCACCTCGCTGCTCCGCGAGGGGACCAACGACCTGGAATTCCTGCTCGGCAACGGCTGGTTCCGCGGACGGCTGGGGTGGAACGGCCGGCGCGCCCTCTACGGCGATCGCCTCGCGCTGCTGGCCCAGCTGGAGGTGACCTACGCCGACGGCACCACCGAGGTCATCGGCACCGACGAGCGGTGGTCGGCGACGGAGAGCCGGATCACCGCCGACGACCTGTACGACGGGCAGCGCACCGACCTGACGCTGTCGGAGTCCGAAGTGGACGAAGTCGAGGTGGTCGAGGCCGACCTGAGCAGGCTCGTCGCGCCCGAGGGGCCGCCGGTGCGCGTGACCGAGGTGGTGCCCGCGGTGCGCGTGTGGTCGTCGCCGTCCGGGAAGACCCTGGTCGACTTCGGCCAGAACGTGGTCGGCTGGGTGCGGCTGCGCGTGCGGGACGCCCGCGAGGTCACCGTGCGGCACGCCGAGGTGCTGGAGGACGGCGAGCTCGGCGTGCGGCCGCTGCGGTCGGCGAAGGCGACGGACACCTACGTCCTGCCCGGTGGTACCGAAACCGTGCTGGAGCCGAGCCTGACGTTCCACGGGTTCCGGTACGCGGAAGTGTCCGGAGTGGACGATCTGCGGGCCGCGGACCTGGAAGCCGTCGTCGTGCACAGCGATCTGCGGCGCACCGGCTGGTTCAGCTGCTCGGACCCGGACCTGGAGAAGTTCCACGAGAACGTCGTGTGGGGCATGCGCGGCAATTTCCTGGACGTGCCGACCGACTGCCCGCAGCGCGACGAACGGCTCGGCTGGACCGGCGACATCCAGGTCTTCTCGCCCACCGCGTCCTTCCTCTACGACTGCGCCGGGTTCCTCCGCTCGTGGCTGGCCGACCTGGCCGCCGACCAGCATCCGGACGGCGCGGTGCCGTTCGTGATCCCGGACGTGCTGCCCGGCGACAGCCCGGCCGCGACGGCCTGGGGCGACGCCGCGGTGATCGTGCCGTGGGTGCTCTACCAGCGGTTCGGCGACGCGGAGGTGCTCGCCCGGCAGTTCGACAGCATGCGCGGGTGGGTCGACAAGATCGCCTCGTTGACCACGGACGGCGTGTGGGCGGGCGGGTTCCAGTTCGGCGACTGGCTGGACCCGGCCGCGCCGCCGGACGACCCGTTCGCCGCGAAGGCCGACTCGGACGTGGTGGCGACGGCGTACCTCGCGCGGTCCGCGGAGATCGTCGCCGCGGCGGCGGAGGTGCTGGGCCGGAACGGTTCGAAATACCGGACGCTGTCCGAACAGACGCGCGCCGCGTTCGCCAGGGAGTACGTCACCGGATCGGGCCGGGTGCTCTCGGACGCGCCGACCGTCTACGCGCAGGCGATCGAGTGGGCGCTGCTGCCGACGGCGGAGCAGCGGGCGGTCGCGGGTCGACGACTGGCCGATCTCGTGCGCACCAACGGCTTCCGCATCGCGACCGGGTTCGTGGGCACGCCGCTCATCACGGACGCGCTCACCACGGCCGGCCACCCCGAGCTGGCCTACCGGCTGCTGCTCGAGCGAGGCTGCCCGTCCTGGCTGTACCCGGTGACGATGGGCGCGACGACGATCTGGGAGCGCTGGGACAGCATGCTGCCGGACGGCTCGATCAACCCGGGCGAGATGACCTCGTTCAACCACTACGCGCTGGGCGCGGTGGCCGACTGGATGCACCGCACGGTCGCCGGGCTGGCGCCCGCCGCGCCCGGGTACCGGTCGATCGTCGTGCGCCCGGTGCCGGACGCCGCGCTCACCCACGCCTCGGCCCGGCACGAGACGCCCTACGGTGCGGCTTCGGTGGCCTGGCGCCGGGCGGACGGGAAGCTGACGCTCGACGTCGTGGTGCCGCCCGGGGTGCGGGCCGACGTGCACGTTCCCGGTGGCCCGGTGGCCGAGGTCCGGCACGGCACGCACAGCTGGACCGTCGACGACCCGTGCCTGTCGCAGCCGCGCGTGCGGACCATTCGTGAACTCATCGGCTCGTCGAAGTGGCCGGACGCGGTGTCGCTGCTGGTCTCGCACGGGCTCGCCGAAGACGCGGTGGACGCCGCACACCGGGCCGGGCGGTACCTGGATCGCCCGGCGGCCGAGCTGGCCGGTTTCCTCGCGATGAAGACGCTCTCCGACGGCTCGGACGCGAAGCGGGCGCTGGAGAAGCTGCTGGCGTGAGCCGATGTCAGCTGGTCCGGTGACGGCTGGGCCGCGGCGCGGCTGATCAGGACCCATACTGGGGCCATGAACCAGCCGGAGCCGTTGTTCAGCTCGTCCCGGGCCTTCCGCGTCTGGCGCTACGGCGTCGAGCACTCGGAGCTGGTCCTGCGCACCGACGACAACCCCGACGAGCCGGTCGAGCTGCTGTTCGAGGGCGTCCTGTCGATGCGCTTCGACCAGCTGTGGTTCACCGGCCTCGTGGTCGGCCGCGCGGAGGACCAGGTGCTGCAGAGCCCCACAGTGGACATCCCGCACCTGAAGATCGAGCTCGGGTCCACCGGCCACGCCGCCCAGGTGGTGTGCCGTCGCCTGACCTGCGTCGGCGGCACCTCGCCGGACGGGAAGATCCTGTGGACGGTCACCGCGCCGCGTCCGAAATCCCGGATCGCCGCCGACATCCCGGCGGTCGAACAGGCCTGACTGCGGGTGGCGCGAGTCACCAGCGACAATGGAGGACGTGACCGCCACCCTGAGCAAGCCCGCACTGAAGATCGGCCCGTACGAGGTCGATCCCCCAGTGGTGCTCGCGCCGATGGCCGGCATCACGAACGTCGCGTTCCGGCGGCTGTGCCGCGAGTACGGCGCGGGGCTGTACGTGTGCGAGATGATCACCGCCCGCGCCGTCGTCGAGCGGCACCCCGGGACCATGCACATGATGGCCTTCGACCAGGGCGAGTACCCCCGGTCGATGCAGCTGTACGGCGTGGACCCGAAGACGATGCGGGAAGCCGTCAAGATCATCGTCGGCGAGGGCCTCGCGGACCACATCGACAGCAACTTCGGCTGCCCGGTCGCCAAGGTCACCCGCAAGGGCGGCGGCGCGGCGCTGCCGTACAAGCGGAAGCTGTTCGCGCAGATCGTGCGCGCGTCGGTGGAGGCGGCCGAGGCTGCGGGCGTGCCGTTCACGGTCAAGTTCCGGATCGGCATCGACGACGACCACCACACCTTCCTCGACGCCGGCCGCATCGCCGAGGCCGAGGGCGCGGCGGCGGTGTCGCTGCACGCGCGCACGGCCGCGCAGCGCTACTCGGGCAAGGCCGACTGGAGCGCGGTCGCCCGGCTGAAGGAGGCCGTGCAGACCATCCCGGTGCTGGGCAACGGCGACATCTTCACGGCCGACGACGCGCTGCGGATGGTGGCCGAGACCGGGTGCGACGGTGTGGTCGTCGGCCGCGGGTGCCTGGGCAGGCCGTGGCTGTTCGGCGAGCTGGAGGCCGCGTTCGCCGGCCGCCCGATCCCGGAGGGGCCCCGGCTGGGTGAGGTCGCCAGGGTCCTGCGGCGGCACGCGGAGCTGCTGGTCCAGCACGACGGCCACGACAAGGCGATGCGCGACCTGCGCAAGCACATGGCCTGGTACTTCATGGGCTTCCCGGTGGGCTCGGAGCTGCGCCGTCGGTTCGCGATGGTGTCGTCGATGGACGAGCTGGACGAGCTGATCGGCCAGCTGGACCACGAGGCGCCCTTCCCGGCGGACGCCCTCGGCCCGCGTGGCCGCCAGGGTTCGCCCGGAAAGGTCACGCTGCCGCACGGCTGGCTCGACAACCCGGACGACGACCTGGTGCCCGAAGCCGAGGACATGCACTCGGGCGGCTGACGCGAGCCCCTCCGGCTCGCTGGACGGCGTCTCGGTCAGGTGTCGCACTCAGCGACAAGCGGCGCAATCCGCTCCGGCTTCCCCCGACGAGGTTGGGATGGAGCATTTGACCGAAGCGCCCCGAATTCGGCGCCAGCCTCATGTTTCCTCCCGCTCACTTGCGGCGAGGGCGGCGCGCAGTTCGGCGATCTCGCGGCTCAGCTCGGCGATCTGCGCGCGCGTCACGGTCTGCGACGTTGCCTCGACCTCCTCGACCCGGCGCACCAGCCACGACGCGAAGGTCGCCGTGACCACGCCGAGCAGCGCGATGCCCGCGACCATCAGCCCGACCGCGATCAGCCGTCCGGTGCCGGACACCGGGTAGCGGTCGCCGTAGCCGACGGTGGTGATCGTCGTGACCGCCCACCACAACGCGTCCGGGAAGTTCCGGATGCCGGCCTCCTCGATCGGCCGCTCCGCTTCGAGCACTGCGAGCGCCGCGCAGAAGACGATCAGCACCGTGGCGCCGACGAAGTACACGACGACCCGCCCGCGCAGGGCGAGCGCGGCGGTGCGGTTGAGGACGTTCAGCATCGCGACGAGGCGCAGCAGCCGCAGCGGGCGGAGCAGCGGGAGCACGATGACCAGGAGGTCCAGCACGTGACGCCGCAGGAATCGCGGTTTGTCCGGTGACTGGACCAGTCGCACGACGTAGTCCAGCGCGAACAGCCCCCACGCGAGCCAGGTGACGACCTCGCACCACACCCGGCCGGCGCTGCCGAGCGACGGCTGGAGGATCGGCCAGGCGTAGGCGCCGAGGAACAACACCGCTACGCCCGTCAGCGGCCACTCCATGCGCTTTTCCCACATCTGCGTCTCCCGTCGGTCGGCGCGATCGTCGCACGTGCGGGCGCGGTGATCCCGATCATTTCGCCCGGATCGTTACCCGCTTTCTGGTAGACACCAGAACCGATGGGCAAGCTGACCAACCGCGCCAGGGCGAAGGCCGACTACCTCTGGTTCATCGGTTCCCGCGAGTGGCCGGTGTTCGTCTCCGCGCTCGGCGTGCTGCTCGGCCTGGTCACGCTCGTGCCCAGCGCCGTCGGCATCGTGCTGTCGGTGATCGCGCTCGTGCTCGGCGTCCTGACCCTCACCCGCGACATCCGGATGCTCCGCGGCCGCTGGGCCGCCTGGGAGTTCGCCACGATCGCCGCACCGTTCCCGCTCGCCGACGTCCCACCGCCGGCGAGCTACCCCGATGCCCGGTACCTCGAGGTGCCCGGACGCGGAACCGCCCTGGTCAGCGACGCCATCGACCGGGCACTGTGGACACAGCGGTTCCCGGTGGAGGTCGCGCCGGACCCCTACCGCCTGCCCGCCGAGCTGAAGGCGACGGCGCCGTACGTGTTGCCGCTGCGCGCGCACGGCCGGCTGCTGTTCAACGGCAGGGTCGTCGGGATGCGGGGCGAGCCGCTGCCGTCGGTCGGCCGCGGCGCGCCGATCCGGCTGCAGCGCACCCGGTTCTTCGACGCCCAGTGCTCCAACGAGCTGGCCACCCTGCGCATCGCCCGCCGGGACACCGACGAGGTCTTCGACCTGCGGCGGCAGATGATGGTCGACACCGCGGGCCGCCTGCACACGCTGGCCGAGAGCAGGCTGGCGGACATCGTCGGCGTGTCGACTGTGGCCGTCACGACCGACGGCTGGGTGCTGGTGGTGCTCCAGTCCAACCGGAATTCGGCCAGCCAGTCGCTGCTAGCCCCGTCGGGCAGCGGGTCGCTGGAGCCGCGTGACCTCGATGGTGACGACCTGCACGACGTCGTCCGCGCCGGGATGGAGCGCGAGCTGTGCGAGGAGACCGGGCTGCGCCGCGACGAGATCGTGCGCACGACGATCACCGGGTTCGCGCGCTGGATGGACCGCGGCGCGAAGCCGGAGTTCTTCGGGCTGACGGAGTTGTCCGCGACGCGGCAGGACCTCCTGGCCCGCAGGCCGAGCCGGTCGGAGCGCGAGTTCACGGCCGCGACACGGTTCGTGGAGGTCGACCTCGCCGGGTACGGCCGGGAACTGGCCGGCGGCGCGGACCTGCCGTCCCTGCCCGCGGTGCTCACCGACAGCGGTTCGGTGCCGCTGCTGCTGGCGTTGCGGGCGGCCGCGCGGTGGACGGTGAGCGCCCCGCGGGAGGAGGACCGTGTTCACCCCTGACAGCCGGTCGCGGCTGCGCGACTCGCTGATCGCGTCGGCCCGCTCGGACGACCGGATCAGCGGCGCCGCGCTGACCGGTTCCGCCTCGGTTGGACGAGAGGACCAGTGGTCGGACATCGACCTGGCGCTCGCGGTGGCGGCCGACCGCGATCAGGTCCTGGCCGACTGGACCGACCGGATGTACCGCGACCACGGCGCGGTCCACCACCTGGACCTCGGCGTGTTCCGGGTGTTCCTGCTGCCGGACACGCTGCAGGTCGACATCGCGTTCTGGCCGGAGTCCGAGTTCGGGCCGACCGGTCCGACATTTCGGACGCTGTTCGGCAACCCGAACGAGCTGCCGCAGGTCTCGCCCCCCGCGGCGGAGCACCTGGTCGGGATGGCGTGGCTGTACGCGTTGCACGCGCGGTCGTCGATCGCGCGGGGCCGGGTGTGGCAGGCGGAGTACATGATCAGCGGCGCGCGGGACGAGGTGCTCGCGCTGGCCTGCCTGCGGCACGGGGTGCGTGCGGTGCAGGGGCGCGGGATGGACGACCTGCCGGCCGAGATCGTGGCGCCGTTCGCGGACGCCCTGGTCCGGTCGGTGGACCCGGCCGAGCTGCGGCGTGCGTTCGGAGTGGTCGTGGAGCTGCTGATCGCCGAGGCCGGCCGTGTGGACGTGTCGCTAGCCGCCCGGCTGTCGGAACCGCTGCGGGAGCTGGTCAGCTGACCTCGACGACGTGGAAGTAGCCGACCGGCTTGGGCCCCTCGCTGACCACGACCACCGTCCCGGGCTCGACGCGGTACGGACCCGAGTTCTCAACGACCAGCCAGCGCGCTTCGGCCGGCGAAACCAGCGCTCCGGCGACGAGGTTCCGGAGCACGAAGGACGCGAGGCCCGAGTAGGCGGTGTGCGGCGGCACGAAGGCATTGGCCGCGTAGAAGTCGGGGCGCGGTGGGCCGGTTTGCCGACCGCCCTGCTCCGGGGTGAGCCACACGACCCGCCCGCGGAACGGGAAGGGGTCGTCGGCAGGCTGGTTCACCACGGCCGTCAGTATGCCGGTCAGGGCCGGGGCGCTTGTTCGCCGTGGGTGGCGGTGTACTCGGCGGCGAGCCAGGGGCCCAGGTCGTCGATCAGCAGTTCCAGGACCGCGGGGTCGGCGGAGGGTGCGCGGGCGGTCACCGCGGCGGTGCGCATCTGGCCGAGTCGCTCGGGGTAGTAGCGGCCGAAGAGTTCGGCGGACTTGTCCAGGTCGCTCGTCCAGCCGCCCCAGCGGGGCATGACCAGCGTGAACCCGGTCCGCACGAGGCGGCGTGACACCGGCCGGCTCAGGGTCCGGCGGTCGTGGTCCGTCACTGCCGCGGCCGCGCGCGTGCGCCAGCCCGGGAGCAGCGCTGCGAGACTGCCGTTGGTCTCCCGCGCGAGCAAGGACGTTGGGCGGTAACGGGGCAGGTGCTCGGCGAGGTCGTCACCCAGGAGCGGCGTGCACAGGCAGGCGACGAAGAAGCCGCCGTCGTGGCGTTCGGCGTCGCTGAGCAGCGTGCGAGCGCCGGCGAGCTGGATGCCGGCGCCGTTGATCTGCGGGAACGCACGGTCGAGAGCGGCCTCGATCCTCCTGGCATCAGCGCGATCGGCGTCGCTGGGCTCGTCGCGGAGGACGAGCAGGACGTCGAGGTCGGAGACCCCGGGGACGGCGGTGCCGCGCGGGATGCTGCCGTACAGATAGGCGCTGTGCAGGCGCGCGAAAGTCCCAGCGACGTGCGCCCGCAGCGCCTCGACGACGGGGGCGAACTCTGCGGAGATCCATTCCAGAGAGCCCTCCCGCGCGATCGTCCCGTCCGGCGCCAGACCACGATCGTCCACCAGCTCACTGTGCCCCGCCGCGGGCGAGGATCGCAGCCGGGCCGGGGTGACGGTCAGAAGCGGTACCGGAGTATGCGGGTGCCTTGCCGGGACAGTGCAGCGCTGTGGCTGATGAGCCGGGTGGCCACGCGCAGCGGCTGGGGGAAGTCCGCCACTTCCGGGGCGCGGGTGAGCAGTTGCTCTTCGACCAGGGTCAGGCCGGCGTTCCAGGTTTCGGGGGTGCGCGGGTCGTCGAAGCCCTGGGCGGCGGTGATGCCGATGGCCTTGATCGCCGGGTGGTATTTCATCGACCAGGCGGCGAAGCGGGTGTAGCCGTTGATGGCGAGCTCGCCGGTGTCGAAGTGCGCGGTGAGTTCGCGGGTCATCCGCTGGAAGGTGTCGCCGGGCAGGAACGGCAGCAGGCCCTCGGCGACGATCATGGCCGGTCGGTCGCGCGGCAGCGGGTCGAGCCAGCCCGGTTCGGTCAGGTCGACGCCGAGGCGTTCCGAGCGGTCCGGGAGCAGCTGGGTCCGCAGGGCGACGACGTCGGGGAAGTCGATGTCGTACCAGTCGACACCGGCGGGCGGGTCGCAGCGGAGGACGCGGGTGTCGAGTCCGCAGCCGAGGTCGAGCACGACGGCGCGGGGGTGGGCGGCGACGAACCCCCGGACGGCGTCGTCGAGTTTCTTGGCGCGCAGGGCAGTGCCGCAGATGAGGCTGGGTTTGAGCTTGAGCCGGGCGAAGTCGTAGTCGATCGTGTCGGCGAGCGCGGCGGAGTCGGCGTCACCGAGGATCGGGCGGGGAAGTTTGCTGTCCAGCGCCCTCGCGTAGAGGGTGAGCAGCAGGGTCTCGCGGAGCGGATCCAGGTCTGGTCGCAGGCGTTGCACGAGGGTCCTCACGGTTGCAGGGGGTTGCGGGCGGCGATGTCCCGCAGCCAGGTCAGGGCGCGTTGGGCGGAGCGGATGCGCTGGGCGTCGAGGCCGTTGCCACTGGCCAGCGCCATGCCTTCGTCGGCGATGTCGTCGAAGGCGCTGAGGCCGTCGAGCTTGCGCTGGACCACCTTGTGCCAGGCGTCGTCCTCGATGCGGTAGTAGGTGGTGCGGTCGCCGGGCACCCGCACCTTGCGGATGAGCCCGATGGTGGCCAGGAAGCGCATGTTCGAGGTCAGCGAAGCGCGGCTGGCCTGGATCGCCTCGGCGATCTCGCCCGCGGAGCGCTCGGGCGGGTCGCAGATCATCAGCAGGCCGAGGATGCGCCCGGTGATCGGCGGTAGCGCCCACTCCTCCACGCAGAAGGTGGCGACCCGCTCCACCCACCGCAGCACGTCGTCCTGGTTGTCCTGATTGGACATGCGCTCCTCCTCGGCTGACTCGTCGCGGCGTCACTGTGTCATGGCGGCAACCGAGTCGCGGGTGGGTGTCGGGGTGACGGTGGCGAGCCGGGTCCGGCGCAGGTAGCGGTCGAACCAGTCCACGGCCAGTGCCATCGCCTCGTCGAGACCCGGACCGGTGTAGAGGCCGAGGACGTCGTAGGGCAGCACCTCCAGCCGTTTCGGCTCGCCGGCCCTGGCGAACGCGCTCTGCGCCTCTTCGAGCATGTGGTACGGGTCCCACCCCGCCGTTGGCGATCATCAACAGCGGGGTGGGCGACAGCCGGTGGATGAGGTCCTCCGGCGCGAAGGTGAGCAGGTGCTCGGTGGAATCGAGGGTCTTCTCGTTGCGGTAGCTGGGGAACATCTCGGCGGCCAGGTCCGGCGTGTCCCGCACGGTCTCCCCGTCCAGGCTCAGGTGCGGGACCCGGGTGCTGGCCCCGCCCTCGTAGCGGCGCTGCCAATCCTCGTCCAGCCGGTCCCGCAGCGCCTGCACACCGGCGCGCCCGAGCAACCGCTCCAGGTACCGCCAGCCGTTCCACACGCTGGGGCTCTGCACCACGACGCACTTCACGCGCCGGTCGAGAACCGCGGCCTGGACCGCGACCGAGCCCCCGACGCTGACCCCCCACAACCCGATCCGCTCCGGGTCCACCTCCGGCCGGCTCTGCAGGTAGGAGATCGCGCTGCGGAAGTCCTCCACCTGGCGCTGCGGATAGTCCTGGCCGCGGGGGTCGCCCTCGCTGGCACCGACCGTGCGGTAGTCGATCGCCAGCACCGCGAACCCGGCGCGCACGAAGTACGGCGCGAACACGGCCAGCGCTTCCTTGACCATCACCCCGCTGTGCCCCAGCACCAGACCGGGAACTGGGGCGTTCGCGTCCGGTAAGTACAGGTCAGCGGCGCACGCGGTCCCGAGACTGTTGAACATCACCTGCACCGGACGCGGAGCCATCGCCGCCACCTTCCTACTGGACGCTAGTTGTTTCAGTCTGGACTGAAATGACTAGCACCGTCAAGCCTCACGTCGTCGAGGTCGGCCGCGGAGGCTGCGCATAGGTACTGGTGGGGCGCCGATCTCCACGCGGCTTCGGAAGCGGTACCGGGGTCCGGGGCCGAGTCCGTTGGGCCAAGGATGGTGATGATGTGATCTCCTCGCGGCGCGGGTTCGCCCCTGCCAGCCCTCGGTCGTGTCCTCCCCTGATCTCCGAAGCGGCGCCGGGCGTTCTCTAGATGCAGTACCAGCAGTCGCAGGGACGCCCGGATTCGCTCCCGCGTGCGGCGAGGTGCCGTACCGGCAAGAGCGCCTCGACCCGTTCTGCGGCGGTGAGTTCAGGGAAACGGCCAGTCGCACCGTGCCATGTCGCAGGCCACCATTCAGGACCTTCATCGGGGGCGACGTCACCGTGCCGCTCGGCGTTGATGAGCAGGGTGTAGAGCGGATGGTCGGGCCAGTGGTTGAGGCGGAGGACCCACCATTGGCCCTGGAGGTATGCCGCCTGAGGGAAACAGGCGTCGCCAGTCGCCTTCCAGCGGACGAGCTGGCCTCGTTCTCGATCTCGTAGCGGCACCGGTCCAGTGTGAGCGGTTGCGCAGCACTCGGGCTACGAGAGGCCAAGGACAGCGACGCCGACGAGCGACTCGCGGACCGCCCCTCCCGGCGACGGCTAATGGCCCGCTAATGGCACGCGACCCGGGTTGATCAAGAGACGACGAAGGCCCAGGTCCGGAGTAGACACCCGCTGACCTGGGCCTTCGCACTAAGAGCGGATGACGGGAATCGAACCCGCGTTCTCAGCTTGGGAAGCTGATGTTCTACCATTGAACTACATCCGCAGCGACGCACAGCATACACAAACGTCGCCCCCTGGTGAGAGCACCCCCTTGACTCTGCGGGTCGCAAGTGACAACACTCGTTGTCGAAAGGGTGGTGGGTGTGCATGGATGAGCGACTGCCGGATCCCGAGTTGTTCCGCCGTGGGGGTTTCAGCCTGGCCGCCAAGCTCTTCGTGAAGCACGACATCCGCGCGACCGAGCGGCAGGTGCGCCGCTTCCGGGAGTTCGCCCAGGCGCAGGATCCGAAGGCCGACGCGGTCGTCGCGCTGTTCCGCCGTCTTCCGAAGAACCGCGGGCGGCAGCTGTTCGAACAGGCGCTCACCGACGGCATCCACAGCCTCGACGCCCCGCCACCGGAACTCGTCGACTTCTTCGAGCACGTCGAGGCCACCCCGTACTGGGTCGACCCGGCCCGGCTCGACCGGGGCGCCAAAGCCATCATCCGCACCGGCGTCCTCGGCCTCTTCCCGCTCGGCGACATGTCCCTCATGGGCGGCTACCTCGCCTCACGCGCGACGAAGGCCCTCGTCGCGACCGGGGAGATCGAACGGATGGCCGGCCAGCGCCTCGTGGAGACCGCGGCGTGGTGGATGGACGTCACCACCCCCGGCGCACTGGCGATCGGCCAGACCGGCTACGCCTCCGCCCTGCGCGTCCGCCTCGTGCACGCCCACGTCCGCGCCGCCATGAACCGCCGCCCCGACTGGGACTACGACGAGTGGGACAAGCCGGTCAACCAGGTCCAGACCGCCGGCACGCTGCTCCTCTTCTCCCTCGTCTTCGTCTACGGCACCCAACTGCTCGGCATCCGCTACAGCGACCGCGAGCGCGCCGACATCCTGCACCTCTGGCGCTACGTCGGCTGGCTGCTCGGCGTCGACGAGGAACTCCTGCCCGCCACCGAAGACGACGCCTGGCGCCTGTTCTGGCTGCTCGCGACCACCGAGTTCATCCCCGACGAGGACAGCAAACGCCTCGCCCGCGCCCTGCTCGAGACGCACGCCGCGATCGGCGAGGGGCGCGGCGCCGTCGGCAAGGTCCTGTCCCACGTCTCGGTCGCCGTGCACTCCTCCATCAGCCGCCTGGTGCTGGGCAAGTCCAACGCCGACTTCCTGGAGATCCCCAACGACCCGATCGCCCAGGGCGCCATCCTCGCCGTCGCCGCGGGCAACTTCGCCGCCGAGACCGCGCGGCGCTTCATCCCCGGCGCGACCGCGCTGCAGGAGTACCTCGGCACCCTCGAACGCCGCCGCTACGTCGACCGCCTCGGCAAGATCTTCAAGCTCGATCCCACCTACGCCCGCCACATGAAAGCGGCCTAGCTAGGGTGAAGCCGTGCTGCTCAGTGACCGTGACCTCCGCAAAGAGCTCGAAGCCGGCCGTCTCGGCATCGACCCCTTCGACCCGGCGATGCTCCAGCCGTCCAGCATCGACGTGCGGCTGGACCGGTTCTTCCGCGTGTTCAACAACAGCCAGTACACCCACATCGACCCGAAGCTCCAGCAGGACGAGCTGACATCGCTGGTCGAGAAGGACGGCGAGGACGCCTTCGTCCTCCACCCGGGCGAGTTCGTGCTCGCCTCGACGTTCGAGCTGGTCACGCTGCCCGACGACCTCGCAGGGCGCCTCGAGGGCAAGTCCTCCCTCGGCCGCCTCGGGCTGCTCACGCACTCCACCGCCGGCTTCATCGACCCGGGCTTCACCGGCCACATCACGCTGGAGCTGTCGAACGTCGCGAACCTGCCGATCACCCTGTGGCCCGGCATGAAGATCGGCCAGCTGTGCCTGTTCCGGCTCACCAGCCCGGCCGAGAACCCGTACGGCTCGGCCGCCGTCGGCTCCCGCTACCAGGGCCAGCGCGGCCCGACGCCGTCGCGCGCCCACCTGAACTTCCACATAGCCGACACCAACCGCTAAAGCCCGAGCAGCTCACGGGCCCGCCGGGCGGCCTCCACCAGGTCCCCGGTGATCAGCGAGTCGACGCCACGCAGGCCGGCGCGGTCGAGCAGGCGCTTCTCGTTGAGGACCCATTCGCCGCGCTCGGCCAGCACCGCGTGCCCGGCCTGCATCGCCGCCGTGGCGAGCGCGCCCGCGAACTCCGTCACCTGCCCGCGCGGCGCGTAGTTGTGCTCGGCGTAGGTCAGCGTCAGCGACGCCCGCTCGCGCCACACGGCGGGTGCCGACTTCCGCAACGCCTCCGGGAACTCGACCTCGGGGAGCGAGCCGTGCAGCACCCGGTTCACCGCCAGTTCGGCGACCACCAGGTAGCTCGGGATCCCGGCCAGGTGGAACATCAGCGGCTCCCAGTGGAACCGGCCCTCCCGCGCCTCGGCCAGCTCGTGCTCGACCACGTCCAGGTCGCGGTAGTGGACGTCGGCCCTGCGCCCGTCGATCGTCAGCCACGCGCCCCCGTTGAACACGCCGCCGCCCCAGCCGCCGATCTCCGACACCTCACCGGGCCAGCCCAGCGCACGCAGGTCGGCGGGGTCGAAGTGCCCGCGGTAGTAGATCGCGAAGTCCCAGTCGCTGTCCGGGCGCGCGATGCCCGTCGCCCGTGAGCCGCCCAGCGTCACGGCCTGGACGCCGGGCAGCCCGGCGAGCCGCGCGGCCACCTCTTCCTCGAAGCTCATGCTCCCAAACTCCCATGATCGGGTGGTCCATGTCACCCGGTGGTACGGCATGGACTGGACCATTTTGTAGGTTGCTCCGAATGGAGGAAACACCTCAGGCAAAGGAGCACGGGTCGTGAGTTCGACGACGACCGGGGAGCGAGCCGGTCAGCAACATCTCGCCCATGTCGTGTTCATCGCCGGCGCGGCCGCGGTCGGCGGGTTCCTGTTCGGGTACGACAGCTCGAACATCAACGGTGCCGTCCTCGGCATCCAGCGGCACTTCGAGGTCGGTGACGGGGTGACCGGGCTGACCGTGTCGAGCGCCCTGATCGGTTCGGCTGTCGGCGCCTGGTTCGGCGGGCTGCTGTCCGACCGGATCGGCCGCATCCGGACCATGCAGCTCGCGGCGGTCCTGTTCCTGGTCAGCGCCCTCGGAGCGATGTTCCCGTTCAGCGTGTGGGACCTGGCGATCTGGCGCGTGGTCGGCGGCATCGCGATCGGTGTCGCGTCCGTGATCGGCCCGGCCTACATCGCCGAGGTCGCGCCGCCCGCCTACCGGGGCAGGCTCGCCTCGCTGCAACAGCTGGCGATCGTCCTCGGCATCGGGGTGTCCGCGCTGGTCAACTGGGTCATCAAGGCACTGGCCCCGGTCGGCGCGGACGGCACGCACGACCTCAACGGCAACCTCGGCGGCATCGAGCCGTGGCAGTGGATGCTGGGTGCCGCGGCGGTGCCCGCGGTGATCTACTTCGTACTCGCCTCGATCATCCCGGAGTCGCCGCACTTCCTGCTGGCCAACGGCAAGATCGAGCGGGCACGCAAGGTGCTGCGCGAGGTCGAGGGCGGTGACGTCGACACCAAGCTCGAGGACATCCGCCGCAGCCTGAAGACCGAGAAGCGGTCCCGGGTCCGCGACCTCGTCGGCGGCCGGTTCGGGCTGCTGCCGATCGTGTGGGTGGGCATCGCGCTGGCGGTGTTCCAGCAGTTCGTCGGCATCAACGTGATCTTCTACTACAGCGACACGCTGTGGCACTCGGTCGGCCAGAACACCGACTCGCTGCTGATCTCGATGGTCAGCCCGGTCATCAACATCATCGGCACGTTCATCGCGATCGCCTTCATCGACAAGGTCGGCCGCAAGCCGCTGCTGCTGATCGGCTCGGTCGGCATGCTCGTCGGCCTCGGCGTGGCGGCGATCGCGTTCGGCAACGCGCAGACCGTCGGCGGCGAGCTGAGCCTGCCGGGCGCGTGGGGCCCGATCGCGCTGGTGTTCGCGAACCTGTTCGTGATCTCCTTCGCGATGTCGTGGGGCGTGATCCTGTGGGTCATGCTCGGCGAGATGTTCCCGCTGCGCATCCGCGGCGCGGCGCTGGCCGTGGGCACCGCGGCGAACTGGGTCGCCAACTGGGCGGTCACGGTCAGCTTCCCGAGCATGGCCGACTGGAACCTGTCGATCACCTACTGGATCTACGCGGCGTTCGCGCTGCTGTCGATCCCGTTCGCGCTGCGCTTCGTCCGCGAGACGAAGGGCACCGCGATCGAGGACGTCAGCTGACGAACGCCCGCTCGATGATGGCCCTGGTGTCGGCACCCGCGGGCAGCGTGCCGAACGCGATGCCCCAGTCGCCGCCGAGGCGGGACGCGCAGAAGGCGTCCGCCACCGCCGCGGGTGCGAAGCGCACCAGCAGCGAGCCCTGCAGGACCAGGGCCATCATCTCGGCCAGCCGCCGCGCCCGGTACTGGAGGTCCTCCAGGTCGGACAGCTCCTTGCGCACCCGCGCGATCGCGTCGTCCAGACGGGCGTCGGCGCCCGCGGCGAGGTCGAGTTCGGCGAAGAACGCCTCCACCGACTCCGGCTGCTTGCCCATGGCGCGCAGCGAATCCAGCGCCGCGACGTTGCCCGAACCCTCCCAAATGGACAGCAGCGGCGCCTCACGGTAGAGCCGCGGCATGCCGGAGTCCTCGACGTAACCGTTGCCGCCCAGGCATTCCAGCGCCTCGGCGGTGTGCGCGGGGCCGCGCTTGCACACCCAGTACTTCGTGACCGCGAGCGCCAGCCGCCGGAACGCCTGCTGGTCCGGGTTCGCGGTCGCGCCGGCCAGCCGCAGCGCGACGGTAGTGGCGGCCTCGGACTCGACGACCAGGTCCGCCAGCACGTTCGCCATCGCGGGCTGGTCCACGAGGTTCGCGCCGAACGCCTTGCGGTGCCGCGCGTGGTGCACGGCCTGCACGACGCCTTGGCGCATCAGCGAAGTGCTGCCGAGGACGCAGTCGAGGCGGGTGTTGTTGACCATCTCGATGATGGTCGGCACGCCGCGGCCCTCCTCGCCGACGAGCCAGCCGACCGCGCCGTCGTACTCGATCTCGGACGAGGCGTTGGACTTGTTGCCGAGCTTGTCCTTGAGGCGCTGGAAGAAGATGCGGTTGCGGGAGCCGTCGGGCAGCACGCGCGGCAGCATGAAGCAGGACAGGCCGCCGGGCGCCTGGGCGAGGGTGAGGAACATGTCGGACATCGGCGCCGAGGTGAACCACTTGTGGCCGGTCAGCACGTACGTGCCGTCGCCGGCGGGTTGCGCGGTGGTGGTGTTGGCGCGGACGTCGGAGCCGCCCTGCTTCTCGGTCATCGACATGCCGGCGATCAGGCCGCGCTTGGTGGCCGGGACACGCAGGCCGTAGTCGTACTCGGTGGCGGCGAGCAGCGGCTCGTAGGTCGCGGCGAGGTCCGGGTTGTGGCGCAGCGTCGGGACCGCGGCGTAGGTCATCGAGATCGGGCAGATGTGGCCGCCCTCGGCCTGGTTCCACACGAGCACCTTGGCGGCGCGCGCGACGTGCGCGCCTTCGCGGTTGTCGCGCCAGGGGGTGGCGTGCAGGCCGTGGCCGACGGCGACGGTCATCAGCTCGTGCCAGTACGGGTGGAACTCGACCTCGTCGACGCGGTTGCCGTAGCGGTCGTGGGTGTGCAGCTTCGGCGGGTTCTCGTTCGCGACACGGCCCCACTCCTGGCCGCGGGCGCTGCCGGCGAGGCGGCCCAGCTCGTGGACCTCGTCCTCGGCCCAGGCCGCGCCCTCGCGGCGCAGGCCGTCGAGGAGGGCCGCGTCCTCGGCGACGTCGTAGTCGACCAGCGGCGGGACCTGGTTCAGTACCTCGTGCGTGTCAGGCATCCTTGCCTCCCAGTGCGCGGAAGATGAACGTGCGGAGCGCGCCGACCGCGTCGGCGCTGTCGGTGGTCAGGGGGCCGATGAGCACCTCCGCGGCGCCGCCGACGAGGGCGGCCGCGGTGAGGTCGGCGTCCTGCGGCGGGAGCTGGCCGGTGCGGACGCCCTCCCGGACGTGGCGGGCGAGCTCGTCGCGGAAGACGCGCCGGAAGACGATGCGCTCGGCCTCGATCGGGGCGTCGACCGGCTCGGCCAGCAGGGCGTACGCCTGGCGGGGCACCTTGAGCGCGCGCTCGGCGAAGGTCTCGACGATGGCGGCGACGCGCTCGGCGGGGGTGCCCGGTCGCTCGGCGGCTTGCCGGACGGCGTCCACCTCGTGGTTGACGACGATGCGGAACAGCTCGACGACCAGCTCGGCCTTGCCGGGGAAGTGGCGGTAGACCGTGCCGGTGGCGACGCCGGCCTTCTCCGCGACGGCGCTCACGGAGCAGCCCGCGTAGCCGCGCTCGGCGAGGATCTCACCGGCGGCGGTCAGGATCGCTTCGCGCTGCGCGTCGAGGCGAGCCTGGACCTGCGGGGTGCGTCGGTAGGGCACGGGAAGAAGTGAAGCACTGATTCATCGCTTCACGCAAGGGCCTCCCGGTAGACGGCGCGGGTCAGGTCGGTGATCCGGTCCGCGGAGTCCGCCCAGCTCAGCGTGGTCGGTTCGGAGGTGAGGACGACGACGATGCGCCGGTCGCCGTCGGCAGTGCCGCTGGTGTGCATGACGCGGCTGGTCAGGTCCACGTCGCCGCTGGAGGCGACGGCGAGTGCCGACCGGGCCTCGGGCGAGGCGAGCACGCGCTTGGTGTCCTCGGAAACGCACTCCTCGCCCGGGGCCGGTGCCGCGCCGAAGCCGGACCAGCCCTGCTTCACCGCGCCCGGCCGCCGGAGCGCGCTCGGAATGCCGAACGACTGGTCGAACCCGTCGTCGCCGCACTTCGTGAACTGCTCCAGGTTGTCCATGATGAAGTCGCGGAACTTCGGGTGCGCGTCCTCCAGGACGTACTGGTAGGTCTTCGCGATGTCCGCGGCGCTGACCGCGGTGTAGCCCCACGTGCCGCGCTTCTCGGCGGGCGGCGGCGCGGTGTCGGTGAGACCGATATTCGCGACCATCCGGTTGACGATCTCCTCCCAGCCGTCGCGCACCCACAGCACACTGGCCGCATCGTCGTTGCTGGAGCGCAGCATCGGTTCCAGCAGCGCGAGGTCGTCCGCCGGGATCTCGTAGTCCGGTCCGTGCGATTCGAGGTAGTCCAGCGCGATGAACAGCTTCACCAGCGAGGCCGACCGGTACTGCCGGTGCTCGTTCGCGGCATGGACCGCACCGGTTTCGCGGTCGAGCACCGCGTACCCGGCGGTCATGCCGTCAGGCAGTTCAGCGGCTTGCGCGGGCACGGCCAGAATCGCCGTCGACGCCACGAACGCGGCGGCGAGGCTCAGGACTTTACGCACGTCGGTTCCCCACAGATCGATGATCGAATTGGTGGGGCGCACACTATCGTCCAGGCGTTGGGGTGCCGCACTTCGGCGTCGGGGCGGGCGACCGGGCACGGGACATTCCGCCCTCCCCGGCCAGGCACCTACCGCCCGTACCGCTTGGCGATGTCGCCGTATCGAGCCAGCACCGCGGCGCGCAGTTCGGGATCGTTCCGCGGCACGGGCTCGATGAAGACCTCCGTCACGTCGGAGAACTCCGAGTGCAGCTCCGCCGCCAAGCGGACGCACGCGCGCTCCACGTCCGCTGCCCCGAGTGCGTCGTCGAAGTCCACGCGCGCGCACACCAGGATCTGGTCCGTCCCGAGCAGCATCGTCTGCAGGTCGACCACCGCCTCGATCTCGGCGGCCCCGGCCAGGTGCTCGCGGATCCCCCGCACCACCGGCAAATCCGCCTGCCGCCCGATCAGCAGCCGCAGGTTCGTCCGGCCCAGGATGTACGCCACGATCGCCAGCAGCACACCGATCAGGATCGACGCCATCCCGTCGTACACGGCGGAACCCGTGACGTGGTGCAGGAACACCCCGGCGAACGCCAGCACCAGACCGACCAGCGCGGCCGAATCCTCCAGGAACACCGTCTTCGGCGCCGGATCGTCGATGTAGCGCAGGAACTTCCAGATCGTCCGGTTCTGTTCCACCGCGCCGCGCCGCACCTGGCGGAACGCCTGCGTCCACGACACCGACTCCAAGACGAACGCCAGCGCCAGCACGACGTACCCGACGATCGGACTGGTCTGTTCCACCGGCTCCCCGAACACCGTCGAGAAACCCTCGTACAGCGCGAAAGTCGCACCGGAGGCGAAGATGGACACCGCCGCCAGCAGGGACCAGAAGTACCGCTCCTTGCCGTACCCGAACGGGTGCATGACATCGGCTGGGCGGCCGGACCGGCGCAGCGCCGTGAGGAGCAGGATCTCGGTGAACGTGTCGGCCACCGAGTGCGCCGCCTCGGAGAGCATCGCCCCCGAACCGGTGATCACGCCCGCCACGGCCTTCATCACGGCGATGGCCAGGTTCACCCCACCGGCGAGCAACACGGTGAGAGTGCTTTCGCCGCCGGCGTCCGGGCGCTCCGATTCCTCGCTCACCGGCCGATCCTACGAGCGGATCACAACCGCTGCAGGCCGTCCAGCACGCGCTTCATCAGCTCGAGCGGCGGGCGCCCCTCTGCGGTCCGTTCGATGCCGTGGATGTGCAGCAACCCCAGTTCGGCCATGTCGGACAACAGCACCCTGGCCACGCCGAGCGGGATCGACAGCAGCGCCGCGACCTCGGCGAGCGAACGCGGGGTGTCGACCACCGCGCGGACCGGCTGGTACTCCGCGCTCAGCGCGGGACCGGTCCACTTCGCGTCGGCGCGGACCGAGACCAGCGTCTCGATCGCCAGCTCGTAGGCGGAGTGCGTGCGCCCCTTGGTCAGCACGTACGGCCGCACGCGCAGCCGGTTCTCGTCGTCGGGGTCGAGCAGCTCGGGGGGCTCCGGCTCGGCAGCGGGCGCGGGCTCGGGGCGGGGCCGCGGCGAGGGTTTGAACTCCTCGCGCGGTTCGGGGTCCGGCAACGGTTCGGGCTCCGGTTCGGGCGCGGGCCGCGGCTCCGGTTCACCGAACCGAGCGAGCTGCTTCTCGGTCGGGAACCGCGCGCCTGCGGCCCGTTTGGTCTTCGTGGTCTCGGCGGGGACACGGCCCGGAGCTTGTGGTTCCGGGCCAGGGGGTTCGGCGTGTTCGCCGGTCAGCTTCCGCAACTGCTTCACGGACGGGAACCGGGCACCGGCGCGCGCGACCCCCGGCTCACCGGCCGGTCCGGTCCCGTCGGGTACTCCCATGCTCAGCCCCGTTCGCGCGCGTCGACATCCTCCGCGGGCAGCGTCGGCAGCGTGACGAACAGGATAACCCGGGTGTCGAGACCCCAACGGGTGGTGACGAAGAAGGCGCCCCCGCGTAGAACTCGCGGGGGCGCCTTCGGGCTACTTGTCCTCGGTCGGCAGCGGCGTGCCGGTCGACACCTTGTCCGTCCGGGCGTCGGCCTCCAGCGGGTCCGACTCGACCGCGGGCAGCGAGTCCGCACCGGGCGCCGGCGCGGGCTGCGGACGGCGCTTGACCGCCGACAGCAGCAGCTGCGAGACGTCCACGACCTCGACCTTCTCGCTCGCCTTGCCGTCGTTCTGTCGCGCGGTCACCCCGTCGGTGAGCATGACGCGGCAGAACGGGCAGCCGGTCGCGATCTTCGACGGCGCGGTGCCGAGCGCCTCGTCGACGCGCTCGATGTTGATCCGCTTGCCGATCTTCTCTTCCATCCACATGCGCGCGCCGCCCGCGCCGCAGCACATCGACCGGTCGCCGTGGCGCGGCATCTCGCGGAACTGCGCCCCGGACGCGCCGACCAGCTCACGCGGCGCCTCGTAGACCTTGTTGTGCCGGCCCAGGTAGCACGGGTCGTGGTAGGTGACGTCGTCCGCGATCGGCGCGACCGGCACCAGCCGCTTCTCCCGCACCAGGCGGTTGAGCAGCTGCGTGTGGTGCACGACCTCGAACTGCCCGCCCAGCTCCGGGTACTCGTTGGCGAGCGTGTTGAAGCAGTGCGCGCAGGTCGCGACGATCTTGCGGCTGCCTGCCTCGCGGCCCTCGAACACCGAGTTCAGCACCTCGACGTTCTGCTGCGCGAGCATCTGGAACAGGAACTCGTTGCCGGCGCGACGGGCCGGGTCACCGGTGCACGACTCCTCCGGGCCGAGCACCGTGTACTTGACGCCCGCGATGTGCAGCAGCTCGGCCACCGCGCGGGTGGTCTTCTTCGCGCGGTCCTCGAACGCGCCGGCGCAGCCGACCCAGAACAGGTACTCGGTGTCGCCGAGCTCGCCGTCGAACACCGGCACCTCGAAGTCCAGGTCCTCGGCCCAGGCCATCCGGTCCTTGGCGTTCTGGCCCCACGGGTTGCCCTTGTTCTCCAGGTTCTTGAACATCCCGTTCAGCTCGGTCGGGAAGTTCGACTCGATCATCACCTGGTAACGGCGCATGTCGACGATGTGGTCGACGTGCTCGATGTCCACCGGGCACTGCTCCACGCACGCGCCGCAGGTGGTGCACGACCACAGCACCTCGGGGTCGATGACCCCGCCGTCGTCGCCGACCAGCGGCCGCTCGGCCTCGGCCAGCGCCAGCACGTCGATGCCGGCGTACGGGTTCTCGCCGGTCAGGCCGACCTCTTCACCCGTGACGTCCTTCTTGCCGCCCGCGAGCAGGTACGGCGCCTTCGCGTAGGCGTGGTCGCGGAGCTGGGTGATGACCAGCTTCGGCGACAGCGGCTTGCCGGTGTTCCACGCCGGGCACTGCGACTGGCAGCGGCCGCACTCGGTGCAGGTGGTGAAGTCGAGCCAGCCCTTCCAGCTGAAGTCCTCGATCTGACCGGCGCCGAAGACGTCCTTCTCCGGGTCGGCCTCCTCGAAGTCGAGCGGCTTGCCCCCGCTCATCATGGGCTTCAGGGCGCCCAGCGCGGTGCCGCCGTCGGCCTCGCGCTTGAAGTAGATGTTGAAGAAGGCGCTGAAGCGGTGCCAGGCCACACCCATGGTGAGCGTCTGCCCGACGACGTAGAGCCAGATCATGCCCGAGAGCAGCTTGATCAGCGCGGTGATCGTGACCGCGACCGTGCTGGCGGGCAGGATCTCGGCGAGCGGCTTCGTGACGAAGCTCGTCCACAGCGCCGGGTCCTCGATGCCGCTGGAGATCTTGAACGCCTTCACGCCGAGGATGCCGAGGCCCTCGACGATCACCACGGTCTCGACGAAGTAGGCCTGCTTGAAGTTCGACCCGGCGAAGCGCGACTGCCGGTCGGCGCGGCGCGGGTGGTTCAGCTGGCGGATGATCACCAGCGCGAGACCGCCGACGACGGTGCCGAGGCCGAGCAGTTCGGTGAGCAGCAGCCAGACGCTCCAGTTGCCGATGATCGGCCAGTGGAAGTGCGGGTCGAACGTCTCGCCGTAGGCCTCGAACCACGCGAGCGAGCCGATCAGGAAGCCCCACATGACCAGCCAGTGCCATGGGCCGACGTGGCGGAACTTGTTCATCCGCGTGTGCGCGGCGAACTCCTTGATCAGCGTCGTGATGCGCGGCCCGAACGGGCCGTTGCGCGTCGCGTCCGGTTGACCGAGCCGGATGATCCGGACCATCCGGTACACGCCGGTGCCGAACATGATCCAAGCGACGATGCTTACGGCGACGCCGACCACGCCGAGCGTGATCTGCAGTGCACCCATGATCGGGGCCTTTCGTCCGTGATGTGGTGGGTTGGCGGGAGCCTAACCGGATTTACCCATGAGTAACCGATCGGCGCGAGTTGAGTCCCACGAGTGTGGCGTAGGACTCGCTGGATATCGGGACGATCGTACCGGTAGTTTGGCGGGATGGTCGCCTATCTGCTGCTCGCTCTGGCCATCGCGGCCGAGGTCACCGCCACTGTTTCGATGAAGTTGTCGGCGGGCTTCACCAAACTGTGGCCGTCGCTGGTCGTCGTGGCCGGCTACCTCGTCGCGTTCGCGGCGCTGGCGAGCGTGCTGAAGCGCGGGATGCCGGTCGGGGTGGCGTACGCGATCTGGGCCGCGGTGGGCGTGGCGGCGGTCGCAATCATCGGCGTGCTGTTCCTCGGCGAGCCGGTGAACCCGACGATCGTGGCGGGGCTGGCGCTGGTCATCGGCGGTGTGGTGCTGATCGAGGTGGGTTCGGCGTGAAGCCCCAGCGCGACGGGCGGCGGGCCCGCGGCGAGAAGCGGCGGCAGGAGATCATCGACGCGACGCTGCGGGTGATCGAGCGGGACGGCGTCGCCGGGGTGACCCACCGGACGGTCGCGGCCGAGGCCGGGGTGCCGACGACGTCGACGACCTATCACTTCGAGACGCTCGACGACCTGCTGATCGCGACCTTGATCTCGTGCGCGCGCGACATGGCGACCGAGGTGTACTGGACGATCGACCGGGCCCGGTCGCGGGGCAGCCGGGGCGCTTCCGAGGTGGCGACCCTGCTCGCGGAGGCGCTGGGCCCGCGACGGGGCCGGACGATGGCGGAGTACGAGCTGTACCTGCTGGCCGCGCGGCGGCCCGAGCTGCGGCCGGCGGCGCGGCGGTGGCTGGACGTGCTGACGACGATGGTGCGGCCGGACGACCTGGTGGCGCTGCGGGTGTTCCTGGCCGGGATCGACGGGCTGCTGATCCAGGGCCTCATCGACGACGAGCCGCCGACCGCCGAGGAGCTCCGGCCGACCGTGGAGTACCTGCTGAAACCCCGGTGATCAGCGCGGGACCGGCACCGTGTGGGCGACCGCCGCGGTCGCGGACACGCGTTCGGCCGCGACCCCCCGGTGGGTGCGGCGCGCGGCCAGCATGCCGAGCAGGACGCCGGCCGCGGAGAAGATCGCCAGCGCCAGCGACGCCCTACCGAAACCGGTGGCGAGGGCCTCCGCCGGAGCGCCTCCGGTCGCCGTCCGGGTCGCCGTGACCGAGGAGTAGATCCCGGCCACGACGGCGGTCAGCACGGCGCCGCCGACGTAGCGCGCCATGTTGGACACCCCGGACGCGGCGCCGACGTCCTCGTCGCGGACCGCGCTCGTGGACAGCGCCGAGGCGGGCCCGTTGGACAGCCCCAGCCCCACCGCGATCCCCAGCAGGGACGGCAGGATCGCCCAGTACGACCACGACGCGCGGATCACGGCGAGCACCGCGAACCCGGCGGTCATCAGCACGAACCCGGCCACGATCACCGGCCGCGGCCCGAACTTGTGCGCCAGCGGCGTGACCGCGGGGGCGACGGCGACGACCAGCGCCGCCACCGGCAGGCACGCCAGGCCGGCCAGCAGGCTGCTCATCCCGAACGTCGCCGGGTCCTGGAAGTAGAGGCTGATCAGGAACGACAACCCGGCGATCGCGCCCGCCCCGATGAGGATCGCCAGTGTCGCGCCGACCAGCACCGGGTTCCGCAGCAGCCGCAGGTCGACCAGCGGCGCGGCCATCCGGCGCTCCACCACCGGGAAGGCGATCGCGGCGAGCGCGGTGACGGCGAGGCAGACCACGGTGGGCACCGACCACCAGCCCCAGTCCGAGCCCTTCGTCATCGCGAACACGAAGGGCGCCAGCACGCATGCCACCAGCAGCGTGCCAGGGACGTCGATCGAGCGGGGCCGGTCCGGGTCGCGGGACTCCGGCACCGTCCGCACCGCCCAGGGGACGCACGCGGCGGCCACCGCCGCCGCGATCCAGAACAGGCCCTGCCACCCGGCGGCCTCGTTGAGGACACCGCCGAGCACGGGCCCGGCCGCGGCGCCGGCGGCCGCCGCGGCGCCCCAGTACGCGACCGAGCGCATCTGCGCCGGCCCCTCGGTGACGACCGACAGCAGGCTGAGCCCGGCGGCGAGGATCGCGGCGCCGGCGGCACCCTGCACGACCCGGCCGACGACGACCATCCACCCGCCGGGCGCGAGCGCGATCAGGACGCACGACACCACGAACAGCCCGAGACCCAGCACGAACACCCGGCGGCGCCCGAAGACGTCGCCGAGCGCGCCGGACGTCACGATCGTCGCGGCCCCGACGAGCATGTACCCGGTGACCGCCCATTGCAGCACCGCCAGGGACGCGCCGAGGTCCGCGCTGATCGACGGCAGCAGGATGCTGACCGCCGAGGTGTTCACGTTGACGATGAAGGTGGAGACGCATGCGGTGCCGAGCACCCCGCCGGTCTTCACCGCGCTGGTCGTGGACATTCCGCCTCCCCGCGTGCGCGTGGTCCGGAGACCATGGCGTGCGGTCGCCACGCGGCACCTCATCCGGGGGAGGTGAAAGGACTCAGCCCTTGTTCTCGTACACCGGCACGACCATCGCGCGCGCCAGCGTCGCCCCGAACATGTTGAAGCCCAGGAACGCGGGCGTCGCGGTGTCGGGGAGGTCCAGGGACTCCACGTCGAGCGCGTGCACCACGAAGAAGTACCGGTGCGGCCCGTGCCCCGGCGGCGGCGCGGCGCCCAGGAACTGTCGCACGCCACCGTCGTTGGTCACCGTCACGGCGCCGGACGGCAGGCCGGAACCCGACGCGTCCCCGGCGCCCGACGGGAGCGAAGTCACCGAGGCCGGGATGTTGTACACCGCCCAGTGCCAGAACCCGCTGGCCGTCGGGGCGTCCGGGTCGTAGCAGGTCACGGCGAAGCTCTTGGTCCCGGCGGGGAAGCCCTCCCACGCCAGGTGCGGCGACCGGTCCTCGCCGCCGGGGACGCCGAAGATCCCGCTGAGGTGCGGCGCCGCGAGCGTCTCCCCGTCCGCCACGTCGTCGCTGCGCACCGTGAAGGCCGGCACCGACGGCAGGAAGTCGTACGGATTCGGTGGTTGTGGCATCGATTCCTCCTCGTCACAGAATGGCCGTGATCACCCTAGTGCCGTTCGGGGTGACCCCCGGGATGAACCGGGGGCTTCCCTGATACCGGCGCGCCACGCCCAGGCCATAGCGTGACCGGCACAGCAAAGTTCACTGGGGAGGACGCAATGCGCAAGCCGGCACTCGCGATAGGCGGGATCGCCCTCATCGTGGCGGGGATCGGGCTCGCGCTCGGCTGGAACTGGAACTGGTGGCGCATCTCGGACCGCGCCGAGATCACCGATACCGTCGCCCAGCCGGTGTCGTCGGTCCGCGTCGACAACAACTCCGGCGACGTGCGGATCCGCGTCGAGGACACCGCCACGACGTCGGTCAACCAGGTCCTCCATTACGACGGCGACCGGCCGGACCGGGCCTTCCACCTGGACGGCGCCCAGCTGGTCCTCGACGGCTGCGGCGGGGACTGCACCGTCGACTACGAGGTGGTGGTCCCGCGCGGGACCACCGTGACCGGCGAGGTCCGCTCCGGCAGCCTCAGCGTCTACGGCACCGCGTCGGTGGACCTGGCCGCCAGTTCCGGGGACATCCGCGTCGAGGACGTCACCGGCCCGGTCACGGCCCGGACCAAGTCGGGCAGCATCGAGGTCGACCTCGCCACCGCGCAGAACGTCCAAGCCGAGGCCCAGAGCGGCGACATCCGCATCGTCGTGCCCGCCGACCGCTACCGGGTCACCGGCGAGACCAGGAGCGGCGACCGGTCGATCGAGGTCGTCCAGGACCCGTCGGCCCCGTACGTCCTCGACGTCAGCACCTCCAGCGGCGACGCGAGCGTGAAGCAGGCATGATCCCCGCGCTCGCCCTCGCCGCGACTCTGCTCGTGGCCCCCGTCGCCACCCCCGCCGCACCCGCGCTGACCTGGCGCGACTGCGCCACCCCGCAGACCGCGCAGCGCCTGCAGTGCGCCGAGCTCGACGTGCCCGGCGCGACGCTGCGGCTGGCCCGCCTGCCCGCGCTCGACCCGGCCCGCCGCATCGGCTCGCTGCTGGTCAACCCGGGCGGCCCGGGCGGATCCGGCGCCGATGTCGTCGGCTACGGCGGCCTCGGCCTCGCCACGCCCGAGTTCGCCGAGCTCAACCAGCGGTTCGACATCATCGGCTTCGACCCGCGCGGCGTCGGCGGCAGCACCCCGGCGGTCACCTGCGGCCCGGTGCACGACCCCGCGGTCAGCCGCTTCCCCGCCGACGACGCCGGCTACGCGCGGCTGGCCGCGCACAACCGGCACGTCGGCCTCGGCTGCCGCGGACCCCGCGACGTCGACACGGCCACCGTCGCCGAGGACGTCGAGCGGATCCGGCTCGCCATCGGCGAGGAGCGGATCTCCTGGCTGGGCGCCTCGTACGGCACCGAGATCGGCGCGCTCTACGCCGCCCGCCACCCGCAGCACGTGCGCGCGATGGTCCTGGACGGCGCCGTCGACCACGCCCTGCCGACGCGGCGGGCCGTCCTCGACGCGGCCGCGGCGACCGAGGACGCCCTGCTGCGCTTCGCGCGGTGGTGCGCGGGCACCTGCGGCGACGACGTGCTCGCCCGCTACGACGCGCTCATGACCACCGGCGCGCCCTCGGCACAACTCGGCCGCCACGCCACGCCCGAGGAGCTGGCCGCGGGCGTCTACTCGCACCTCTACTTCCCGCAGCTGTGGCCGCGGCTGGCCGACGCCCTGCGCGCCGCGCCGGCCGACGCGAGCGCGCTGACCTCGGCCATGCCCTTCGGCTCGGCCGAGTACCCCGCCTACCGGGCCGTCGGCTGCCAGGACTTCCCGTCGCCCTTCACCGGCCCGGCCGACCTGCGCCGGACGGCCGACCGGGTCCGGGAAGCCGCGCCGCACAGCTGGCGCTACTCCGAGTTCTGGGACTTCGCGTCGGGCTGCCTCGGCTGGCCCGTGCCGGCGGCGAACCCGCCGCACGCCGAGCCCGTCCGCGGGGCCCCGCCGATCCTGGTGGTCGGCGGGGAGCACGACCCGGCCACGCCGCTGAGCTGGGCGCGCAGCCTCGCGGCCCGGATCGAGCGCAGCGTGCTGCTCACCTACGCCGAGGACGGCCACACGGGGGTGTACAACTCCGCCTGTGCGCGGTCCCACGAGGCGGCCTACCTGATTTCGGGTACGCCGGGAACAACACCGCAGACCCGCTCGTTACCCTGTCAGAAAGGTTGAGCGAGCAGCACTCAAGTCTGATTGACGCCCAACACGCGCCCGAGATAGAACTTGAGTACCACTCGCTCAACGCGGGCGCGAAACCGCAGCTCACCGGGGCTGCGCACACAGCATGACCAGGAGGGAACACACCATGGCGCGAGCGGTCGGCATCGACCTCGGCACGACCAACTCGGTCGTCGCTGTCCTGGAGGGCGGCGAGCCGACGGTCATCGCCAACTCGGAAGGCTCCCGCACGACCCCGTCGATCGTCGCGTTCGCCAAGAACGGCGAGGTGCTGACGGGCCAGCCGGCGAAGAACCAGGCCGTGACCAACGTCGACCGGACGATCCGGTCCGTGAAGCGGCACATCGGCACCGACTGGAAGACCGAGATCGACGGCAAGGCCTACACGGCGCAGGAGATCAGCGCGCGCGTGCTGATGAAGCTCAAGCGCGACGCCGAGGCCTACCTCGGTGAGGAGATCACCGACGCGGTCATCACCGTCCCCGCCTACTTCGAGGACGCGCAGCGGCAGGCCACCAAGGAGGCCGGCCAGATCGCCGGCCTGAACGTGCTCCGCATCGTCAACGAGCCCACCGCGGCCGCACTGGCCTACGGCCTGGACAAGGGCGAGAAGGAGCAGACCATCCTGGTCTTCGACCTCGGTGGCGGCACCTTCGACGTGTCGCTGCTGGAGATCGGCGAGGGTGTCGTCGAGGTGCGCGCCACCAGCGGTGACAACCACCTCGGTGGTGACGACTGGGACCAGCGCATCGTCGACTGGCTGGTGGACAAGTTCAAGGCCAGCCACGGCATCGACCTGACCAAGGACCGGATGGCGCTGCAGCGCATCCGCGAGGCCGCGGAGAAGGCGAAGATCGAGCTGTCCAGCTCGAGCAGCGCGAACATCAACCTGCCCTACATCACGGTCGACGCGGACAAGAACCCGCTGTTCCTGGACGAGACGCTGTCCCGCGCGGAGTTCCAGCGGATCACCTCCGACCTGCTGGACCGCACGAAGGCGCCGTTCAACAACGTGATCCGCGACGCCGGCATCTCGGTCGGCCAGATCGACCACGTGGTGCTGGTCGGCGGTTCCACCCGCATGCCCGCCGTCGCCGAGCTGGTCAAGGAGCTGACCGGCGGCCGCGAGCCGAACAAGGGCGTGAACCCGGACGAGGTCGTCGCCGTCGGCGCCGCGCTGCAGGCCGGCGTGCTCAAGGGTGAGGTCAAGGACGTCCTGCTGCTGGACGTGACCCCGCTGTCGCTGGGCATCGAGACCAAGGGCGGCGTGTTCACCAAGCTCATCGAGCGCAACACGACCATCCCGACGAAGCGGTCCGAGATCTTCTCCACGGCGGACGACAACCAGCCGTCGGTGCAGATCCAGGTGTTCCAGGGCGAGCGCGAGATCGCCGCGCACAACAAGAAGCTCGGCATGTTCGAGCTGACCGGCATCCCGCCGGCCCCGCGCGGTGTGCCGCAGATCGAGGTCACCTTCGACATCGACGCGAACGGCATCGTGCACGTCACGGCGAAGGACCTGGGCACGAACAAGGAACAGTCGATGACCATCACCGGTGGCTCCGCGCTGCCGAAGGAGGACATCGAGCGGATGGTCAAGGACGCCGAGGCGCACGCGGAGGAGGACCGCAAGCGCCGCGAGGAGGCCGAGACCCGCAACCAGGCCGAGACGCTGGTCTACCAGACCGAGAAGTTCGTCAAGGACAACGAGGACAAGCTGCCCGAGGACCTCAAGGGCAAGGTCAAGACCGCGATCGACGAGGCCAACGAGGCGCTCAAGGGCACCGACACGGCCAAGATCAAGGAAGCCATCGAGAAGCTGAACACCGCGTCGCAGGAGCTGGGCACCGCCCTGTACGCCAACGCGCAGCAGGCCGGTGGCGCCAACCCGGGCGCTGACTCGGGTGCGGCGGGCGCGTCCGACAACAAGGGCGCGGACGACGTGGTGGACGCCGAGATCGTGGACGAGGACGAGAAGAAGTGACGGGACGCCACTCGAACGAGATCGACGAGCAGGAGCCGGTCACCGAGCCCCTGGTCGTGCGGGACCGGCGCAAGATCGACCCCGAGACCGGCCAGGTGCGGACCCAGCCGGAGGCTGCCGAGGCGCCTGCCGCGGAAGCCCCGGCGGCCCAGGCCGGCCCGTCGCTCGGTGAGTCCATCGTGGACGACGCGGTGGCGGCTCCGTCCGAGGTCGAGAAGGAGCTGGCGGAGCGCACCGCCGACCTGCAGCGCCTGCAGGCGGAGTTCGCGAACTACCGCAAGCGGGTCGACCGCGACCGGGAGGCCGTGGTCAGCGCCGCGAAGGCGTCGGTGGTGAACGAGCTGCTGCCGCTGCTCGACGACTTCGAGCGGGCGGAGCAGCACGGCGACCTCACCGGCGCGTTCAAGGCGGTCGCGGACAAGCTGGTCGCGAGCCTGCAGCGGATCGGGCTCGAGCCGTTCGGCGCGGAGGGCGAGCCCTTCGACCCGAGCGTGCACGAGGCCGTGCAGCACAACACCTCGCCGGAGGTGTCGGGGCCGACGGTGACGACGGTGCTGCGCCGTGGTTACCGGTTCGGCGACCGGACGCTGCGGGCCGCGCTGGTTGGCGTCACCGACCACGAGCCGGGCGAGGCCCCGGTCGAGGGTGAGCTACCGGTCGAGCAGTTGTCGGATGAGAACGCACAGCAGTAACGAACAGGCGAGAGGAGGAGACGTCCGGTGAGTGCACGGGAGTGGATCGGTAAGGACTTCTACCGTGAGCTGGGCGTCTCCTCCGACGCTTCGCAGGACGAGATCAAGAAGGCTTACCGCAAGCTGGCGCGGGAGAACCACCCGGACGCCAACCCCGGCAACACGGAGGCCGAGCAGAAGTTCAAGGCCGTGTCGGAGGCCTACGGCGTGCTGTCGGATCCGGCCAAGCGCAAGGAGTACGACGAGGCGCGACGGCTGTTCGGTTCGGGCGGCGGCCCGGGTGGCTTCGGCTTCCCCGGCGCGGGCGGCACCGGCGGTTTCGACTTCGGCGACATCTTCGGGCAGACCGCGGGCGCGGGCGCGCAGGGCGGTTTCGGCGGGCTCGGCGACATCCTCGGCGGCCTGTTCGGCAGGCGAGGCCAGCAGAGCGCGGGCGCCCGCGGCCAGCGCGGCGCCGATGTCGAGACGGACGTGCGGATCGACTTCGCCGAGGCGGTCAAGGGCGCGACCCTGCCGCTGCGGCTGTCCAGCCCGGCGACGTGTTCGACGTGCCACGGCAACGGCGCCCGCCCGGGCACCACGCCGCGCACCTGCCCCACCTGCAAGGGCGCCGGGCTGGTGAGCCGCAGCCAGGGGGCGTTCGCGTTCTCCGAGCCGTGCCCGGACTGCCGTGGCCGCGGCCGGATCATCGACGACCCGTGCCCGGAGTGCGGCGGCGAGGGTGTCAGCACCCAGACGCGCACCCTGACCGTGCGGGTGCCGGCGGGTGTGGACGACAACCAGCGGATCAGGCTGGCGGGCCAGGGCGAGCCGGGCCGCGGGGGCGCGGCTGCCGGTGACCTGTACGTGCGGGTGCACGTGAACCCGGACCCGGTGTTCGGCCGGTCGGGTAATGATCTGACGATCACGGTCCCGGTGAGCTACCCCGAGCTGGCTCTGGGTGCGACGATCACCGTGCCGACGCTGGACGGGAAGGTTTCGGTGAAGGTGCCCGCGGGCACCGGCAGCGGCCGGGTCCTGCGGGTGCGCGGCAAGGGCATCAAGAAGCGGGACGGTGCGCAGGGCGACCTGCTCGTCACGTTGCAGGTGGCCGTGCCGTCGCGGTTGGAGTCTTCGGAGCGGGAGGCGCTCGAGGCGTACGCCAAGATCGCCGAGAAGCACGACCCGCGCCCGGAGATCACGAAGCTGCTCCGCGAAAGGGGTTGATCGAGGTGTTCGGCGGGTTGCCGCACGGGGCCGACGAAGAGACGCCGGTCTTCGTGATCTCCGTGGCCGCTCAGCTGTCCGGCCTGCACGCACAGACCCTCCGCTCGTACGACCGCATGGGCCTGGTGTCGCCGGGCCGAACCGCAGGCGGCGGGCGGCGCTACTCCATGCGGGACATCGCGCTGCTGCGTGAGGTGCAGCGCCTGTCCCAGGAGGAGGGCGTCAACCTGGCGGGCATCAAGCGGATCATCGAGCTGGAGAACCAGGTCGAAGCGCTGCAGTCCCGGATCGCCGAACTGACCGAAGAACTCGCCACCGCGTACGCCGCAGCCGAACAAGCCGCGGCGGCCGTGCACCGCTCCTACCGCAAGGACCTGGTGCCGATGAAGCAGGAAACCGCCTTGGTGGTCTGGAAACCACGCCGAAGGCGATGAGAACAGAGAAGGGCCCCGCAGCACGCGGGGCCCTTCTTTTTGTTTTCTTTCAACAAAACGCCAGCCGGCAACGCAACTGCACCGACCACGCACCAGACCTCCCCCGCCCCCGATCCACAGCCGATCTTTAGTCGCCGACCAGGGTTGTCAAGGCACGCTTTCCCGCCTTGACAACCCTGCTCGGCGACTGAAACACAATCAGGCATCGGGGGCGGGGGGTGGTCACCCAAGGCGACCTTCCAGCGCCGTGAGGCGCTCTACGCCGCCTCACGACCCAAATGCTCCGCGAAGAAGGCCAACACGCGCCGCCAAGCATCCTCACTGGCCGCCCGGTCATAGCTCATCCCAGCAACCTTCAGCAACACGTTCACCGGCCCGTGGAACTGATTCGCAAAACTGTGCCCAACCCCCGGGTACTCCTTGACATCATGCGGCACCCCCCGAGCCGACAACTCCCGCTCCAGTTTCGCCGCCGCCCCACGCAAGGAAAAGTCCTTCTTCCCAAAGGAAGCCACCACAGGACAAGAACCATCCAAAACGGACAGATCCTTGGGCAACTGTCCGTAGTACGGCGCCGACGCGTCAAACCCGCGAGAGGCCGCCACCAGGGCGAACCCCCCACCCATGCAGAACCCGACGATCCCGACCCGACCAGTGCAATCAGACCTCGACGCCAGCAACGACCGCGCCGCGTCCAGGTCGTCGAACGCCCGCCCCTTCCCGGCCGCCAGCTCCTTGAACACCGACTTCACGCACCGCACGAGCCCGCCGCGCGAGTACATGTCCGGCGACAGCGCGACATAGCCGGCGGTGGCGAACCGGTCGGTGATGTTCTTCGCGTCCTGCGAGAGGCCGACCGCGTCGTGCACGATCACGACCCCCGGCCACGGCGGCTCGCCCGAGACCTCCCGCTGCGGGGTGGCCAGGTAACCGCGGATGGTTCCGTCTGCGACAGGAATGTCCATCCGTCGCAGGCTAGTCGATCGTGAACGGGTCGTACCTGATCTGATCGAGTGCCGTTCCGGCCACCAGCATCCGGGAAACCGTCGCGCGGATCATCGCGGGCGAACCGGACACCAGCACGTCGTGGCCGGGCCACGCGCCGTACCGCGTCACCACGTCGGCCAGCGTGCCCTGCTCGCCGCCGACCAGGCCCGGCCCGTTCTCCACCACCGGCGTCACCGTCAGCCACGGGTTGCAGGACGCGACCATCCGCAACCCCTCCAGCGCGTACAGGTCCTCGCGCGTCCGGCCGCCGTAGAACAGGTGCACCTTCGGGTTCTCGCCCCATTGGCCCAGCTCGTCGAGCATCGCCTGCATCGGCGCGACACCCGTGCCGCCCGCGACCATCAGCACGTCCCGGCCGCTCTCCCGGTCCACGCCCAGCGTGCCCAGCGGCGGCCCGAACCGCCACACGTCACCGGCCTGCGTGTGGCTGACGATCGCCCGGGACACCCAGCCACCCTCGATGGCGCGGATGTGGAACTCCAGCGAGCCGTCCGGGCGCGGCGCGTTCGCCGGCGACAGGTACCGCCACAACCGCGGCCGCTGCGGCACCTCGACGCTCAGGTACTGCCCCGGCCGGAACGGGATGTGCTGGTCCGGCTCCAGCCGCACCATCGCCAGGTCCCAGCTCAGCCGCCGGTGCTCGGCCACCCGCGCCGACCAGTTCGGCGGGTTCGTGTCGGTGGCCGCGGCCTCCTGCATCTGCCGGGCGATGATCGTGAACGCCTCCGCCCACGCGCGCTCGACCTCGTCCGTCCAGTCCGGCCCGAGCTGCGTCTTCATCGCCGCCAGCAACGCGGTGCCGACCGCCTCGTAGTGGTTCGGCACCACGCCGAACTTGCGGTGGTCGCGCCCGAGCTGCCGCAGGAACGGCACCAGGTCGTCGGGCTGGTCGACCATCTGCACGACGTGCACCAGCGCGCGCACCATGCGGTTGCGCTGGACCTCCATGTTGATCGGGAAGAAGTCCCGCGTCGCGGGCGCGAGGGTGAACAGCATCCCGTAGAAGAACTGCGTCACTTCGGGCAGGTACGGCTCCGCCTTGACCCAGGAGTCCCGGATCAGGCGCACCATCGCGGTGACGGCAGGGGGCGCCTCCCGGTGCACGGACCGGGGAACGGGGCTGACGGGGTCGGCTGTCATGGGTTCGGGGCTGCTCCGTGGTGCGCGTTCATGCTCGCCGTCGATTATTCATGAACACGCAATAGCAAGTGAGCGTGTGAAAAGATCATGAATAATCCACCCTACTCGGTTAATCGTAGCCAGCTAATGCGAACACGATCCGTCGCAGGGTAACCGCCTCCGCCGCAATCCTCGCGAAGTTGCTCCTTCCGGGTGGTTCGGAGATCCCCTCGATCAGTGGGACAAGTCACCAACTTAGATAGTTGTGGCATACAACTACCGCTTCTATAGTTGTATGTGACAACCAACCAGGAGGTGGGTCCATGGGGGACCGCGACGAGAAGGCCGTCCAGCTGATGCGCGAACTGCGCGCGGCCGGTCAGCTGCAGCACGCCTGGATCAACCAGTCCTGGCAGCGCGAGCACGACGGCCTGCACCCCGCGGCCGCCATGCTGCTGTCCGACCTCAACGCGCACGGCGAGAGCCGCCCGTCGGACCTCGCGAAGCGCAAGATGGTCGACATCTCGGTGATCAGCAGGCAGATCGCCCAGCTGACCGCCGCCGGACTGGTCGAGCGCAGGCCGGCGCCCGAGGACGGGCGCGCCAGCCTGATCAGCCTGTCCGAAGCCGGCCGCGCCGAGCTCGAGCGATGGCGACAGCTGCACATCGACTTCATCCGGCGTGCGCTCGCGGACTGGACCGACGACGAGGTCGAAGCACTCACCGCCCGGTTGACCCTGATGAACCAAGGACTGCGCGAGGCCCTCGGCCAGACGCCGGTCACCTGCCCGCCGGACCCGGCGGCGGAGAAGAGGAAGTGATCCCCGAAGTGAGCACGACAGCGAACCAGGAGGCGATGACGCCGCGCCAGGTCGGGCGCGCGTTCGTCGGCCTGCTCCTGGCACTGCTGGTCGCCGTGCTGTCCTCCACGATCGTCTCGAACGCACTCCCGACGATCCTGGCCGACCTCGACGGCTCGCAGAGCCAGTACACCTGGGTGGTCACCGCCACCCTGCTGGCGTCCACGGCGAGCACCCCGATCTGGGGCAAGCTGTCGGACCTGTTCAGCAAGAAGATGCTCTACCAGCTGTCGATCGTGATCTTCACGGTCGGCTCGGTGCTCGGCGGCATCTCCCAGTCCATGCCCGAGCTGATCGCGTTCCGCGCCGTCCAGGGCCTCGGCCTCGGCGGCATGCAGGCGCTGATCCAGGTCGTGATCGCGGCGATGATCTCGCCGCGGGAACGCGGCCGCTACAGCGGTTACATCGGCGCGGTGTTCGCGCTGGCGACCGTCGCGGGCCCGCTGCTCGGCGGCGTGATCGTCGACTCGCCGCTCGGCTGGCGCTGGAACTTCTGGATCACGGTTCCGGTCGCGGTGGCCGCGTTCATCGTGCTGGGCAAGACGCTGCACCTGCCGGTCCGCAAGCAGCAGGTGAAGATCGACTGGCTCGGCGCGACCCTGCTCGTCGGCGGCGTCTCGCTGCTGCTGATCTGGGTTTCGCTGGCGGGCGGCAGCTTCGCCTGGTGGTCCTGGTCGACCCTGTTCTACGTGCTCGGCGGTCTGGTCGCGCTGGCGCTGGCGGTGTTCGTCGAGTCGAAGGTGCCGGACCCGGTGGTGCCGCTGCGGCTCTTCCGCAACCGCACCTTCACGCTGGCGGTGATCGGCAGCCTGTCGGTCGGCACCGCGATGTTCGGCGGCGCGGTGTTCCTCGGGCAGTACTACCAGCTCGCCCGCGGCTACTCGCCGACGCACGCCGGGCTGATGACCATCCCGATGATGCTGGGGCTGTTCCTGTCCTCGACCGTCGCGGGTCAGGTCATCTCGCGCACCGGCAAGACCAAGGCATGGATGCTCGGCGGCGCGGTGCTGCTGGTCGCGAGCCTGTTCCTGCTCAGCACGATCGACCACCAGACCAACCTGGTGCTGATGGGCACCTACCTGGCGCTGCTCGGCCTCGGTGTCGGCGCGCTGATGCAGAACCTGGTGCTGGTCGTGCAGAACACCGTCGCGATGAAGGACATGGGTTCCTCGTCGTCGGTGGTCACCTTCTTCCGCACGCTGGGCGGTTCGGCCGGGGTGTCCGCGCTGGGCGCGCTGCTCGCGGCGAAGGTGAGCAGCCACGTGTCGAGCGCACTCGCCGCGATGGGCATCCAGGGCGGATCGGCCGGCGCGGGCAGCAGCCTGAACCTCGCCGCGCTGCCGGAGCCGTTCCAGTCGATCGTGCGGGCCGCCTACGGCGACAGCATCGGCTCGATCTTCTTCGCGGGCGGGATCATCGCGATCGCGACGCTGATCGCGGTGGTGTTCATCAAGGAGGTCCCGCTGCGCCGCAGCATCGACCTGACCGAGAGCACCGAGGCGACCGCGGCGCCGGTCACCGGCTCGGCGGTCCACGGCGTGGTCACCGGCCCGTCGGGCCGTCCGCTGGCCGGGGCCGCGCTGACGCTGACCGACTCGTCGGGGCAGCAGGTGGCGCGGACGCTGACCGCGGCCGACGGGACCTACCGGCTGCCTGCCCCACCGAACGCGATCTACCTGCTGATCACCTCGGCGGCCCGGTTCCAGCCGAGCGCCGTGATGGTCACGGTCGACGGGCAGCCGGTGCGCCGGGACGTCGAGATGAGCGGCGCCGGTGGCCTCAGCGGCGTGGTGCGGTCGAGCGCGGGCCAGCCGGTCGGCGGCGCGACGCTCGTGCTGACCGACGACCGGGGCGAGGTGGTGTCGTCGGTCGTCACCGGTGGCGACGGCTGGTACCACTTCGACGACGTGCCGGCTGGCGTCCACACGCTGACCGTCACGGCCGCCGGTCACCAGCCGGCCGCGGTGCCGCTGGCGACCACCGAGGGCGAGCAGGCCTCGCACGACATCGAACTCGGGCTCACCGCCCGACTCGGCGGAGTGGTCCGGGCGGGCCGGGACGACCGTCCGGTGGCCGAGGCCCAGGTGACGCTGCTCGACGCGGACGGCGAGGTGGTCGCGATGACGCTCACCGACGAGGCGGGCCGGTACTCCTTCACCGACCTCCCCGCGGGCGACTACACGGTCGTGACCAGCGGATATGCTCCGGTCGCCGCGCCGTTGGAAGTCGTCGCGGGCGCCCCGCTCTCGCGTGACGTGGAGCTGACGCACCCGCGCTGACCCACCGAACCCGCGAAGACCGCCTCAATCCCCCGGGAGGCGGTCTTCGTGCTTTTCCGGGGCAGCGTCACGGCACCGCGACGGGGGCGGCGGCACGCAGCGCCGCTTCGACCCGGCGGTTGCTGGTCATGGATGCCGTGACGGCCGTCATCGCCAGCAGGAGAACGGCAGCGGCGTAGAGGGGGGTGCGGACGTCGTAGGTGGTGGCCAGCCAACCGCCGACGAAGGCCCCGAGCGGGGCGGCGCACATGGCCAGCATCCGGGAGGTGGAGGCGACCCGGCCCATGAGGTGAGCCGGGACGATGGCCTGCCGGAGGGAGGGACCGAGCACCATCGTGGCGCCCATGCCGGCGCCGCAGACGGCCAGCGCCAGCCCGGCCAGATACGGGTTCGAAGCGGCGGCCAGGCCAAGGATGGCGAGCCCCTCGACGGCGGCCGTGCAGGTCAGCGCGGTGCCGGTGCCGAGTCGCCTGCCGAGGTGGGCGGCGATGGCGGCACCGAGCAGGCCGCCGGTGGCCTCCGCCGTGAGGAGCAGGCCGAAGCCGTAGGTGTCGATGCCGAGGCGGTCGTGCGCGAAGAGGGCGAGGACGGTCTCCACGGCGAGGAAGGCGACGTTCCCGACCGCCGGGCGAAGCGCGAGCCCGAGCAGCACCCGGTCCCGGAAGACGTACGAGGCCCCGGCCCGCGCCTGGCGGAGCAGCGACTCGCGGACCTCCGGCACGGGCCTGGGCATGGCCGGCAGCGTGCGCACGAGCAGTGCGGAGAGCAGGAACGACACCGCGTCGGCGAGCAGCGGGACGGCCCGCCCGAGCGCGAGCAGCGCACTGCCCGCGGGTGGCCCCGCGAAGCCGGACATGGCGGTCTGCGCGCCGCGCAGCCGGGAGTTGGCGCGTTCCAGGAGCGCGGGGTCGCGACGGAGCAGGTCCGGGAGATAGGCGGTGGCGGCGGTGTCGAAGAAGAGTCCGCCGAGGCCGAGCAGGAAGGCGATGGTCGCGAGCAGCGGGATGGACAGGACGTCGAACACCGCCGCCGTGGCGGGGACCGCGAGCAGCGCCGCGCGTGCCGCGTCCGCGACCCACATCGTGCGGCGCCGGTCCCAGCGGTCCACCAGCGCACCGCCAAGCACGCCGAAGAGCAGCCACGGCAGCGTCCCGGCAGCCGTGACGACGGCGAGCGCCATCGGCTCCCGCGTCAGCGTCAATGCGATGAGCGGCAGCGCGGCGTGCGTCACCCCGTCGCCGAGCGAGGAGATCGTCTGCGCGGTCCACAACCGGCCGAACCCGGCCGGCAACTTCTTCCGGACGTCCGAGGTCATCTGGCGCCTCCTTCGGTCTTGGCGCCCTGCGCCGGGTGGAACAGCGCGAAGACGAGCGAGGTGTCCGGCAGCGACGGATCGGACAGCTCCCGGTACTCGTCCGCCAGCGCGTTCAGCCGCGCGCCCAGCTCGGCGAACTGCTCGTCGGTGAGCCGCAGGTGCGCCATCCGCACGTGCCGCTCGCCGTCCGCGGGCGATGCCTCCAGGTCCGCCACCGCGTGCCGCATCAGCACGTCCGGCCCGCCCTCGCCCGGATCGGGCAGCTCGATGCTGCGCGCGGCCATCGCGTAATACCGCTCGACGACCCCCCGGACCTTGCGCGTCCGCACGACCTTCACCAGGCCGGCCTTTTCCAGCAGCCGCACGTGGTAGCTCGAACTCCCCTTCGCGAGACCGACCCGTTCGGCGATCTGGGTGATCGTCGCCGGCTCGAAGCGGAGCACGGCCATGATCCGGTGGCGCGTCAGGTTGGACACGGCGCGCAGCTGTTCGTCGGTGGTGACGCGGAACGTCTCGAGTTGATCGTCGTCAGGCATGTGAGCAATGGTCAACGTTTCTTGACCATTCCGCAAGGAGAAAAATCAGGGTTGAGCGGAACACGCTCAAGTTTGTTGACGTTGTAGATGTCGAGGGACCTGGAGGAAGGTCTCCGGCAGGCATGCGACATGGAGTGTGGGATGGACGCTTTCAACCCGACGACGAAGACCCAGCAGGCGATCTCGTCGGCGGCGCAGGCGGCGACCGTGGCGGGCAACCCCAGCGTCACCGCCGCACACCTGCTCGGCGCGCTGCTGGCGCAGGGCGACGGGCTGGCCGGCCCGCTGCTGACGGCGGTCGGCGCCGATCCGCGGCAGGTGCACAAGGAGCTGGAGCCGATCACGCAGGGGCTGCCCTCGGCGACCGGCGCGACCGTGTCCACTCCGCAGTTCGACCCGCCCGCGGTGAAGTCGCTGACGCACGCCCAGAAGCTCGCGACCGAGCTCGGTGACGAGTACGTCTCCACCGAGCACCTGATGGTCGGCCTCGCCGCGGAGGGCGGCCAGGTGGCGGACCTGCTCAAGCGGCACGGCGCCACCCCGGACGCGCTGCGCGAGGCGTTCACCAAGGTGCGCGGCTCGGCCCGCATCACCAGTCCGGACCCCGAGGGCACGTTCAAGGCGCTGGAGAAGTACGGCGTCGACCTGACCGACCGCGCCCGCAAGGGCGAGCTGGACCCGGTGATCGGCCGCGACGCGGAGATCCGCCGCGTGGTCCAGGTGCTGTCCCGGCGCACGAAGAACAACCCGGTGCTGATCGGCGAGCCGGGCGTCGGCAAGACCGCGATCGTCGAGGGGCTGGCCCAGCGGATCGTGGCCGGTGACGTGCCGGAGTCGTTGCGCGGCAAGCGGGTCGTGGCGCTGGACCTGGGTTCGATGGTCGCCGGCGCGAAGTACCGCGGTGAGTTCGAGGAGCGGCTGAAGGCCGTCCTGAAGGAGATCACCGAGTCGGCGGGCCAGGTCATCACGTTCATCGACGAGCTGCACACCATCGTCGGCGCGGGCGCGACCGGTGAGGGTGCGATGGACGCGGGCAACATGATCAAGCCGATGCTCGCCCGCGGTGAGCTGCGCATGGTCGGCGCGACGACGCTCGACGAGTACCGCCAGCACATCGAGAAGGACGCGGCCCTGGAGCGGCGCTTCCAGCAGGTGCTGGTCGGCGAGCCGTCGGTCGAGGACACCATCGGCATCCTGCGTGGCCTCAAGGAGCGCTACGAGGTGCACCACGGTGTCCGCATCACCGACGCCGCGCTGGTGTCGGCCGCGACGCTGTCCGACCGCTACATCACCGCGCGCTTCCTCCCGGACAAGGCGATCGACCTGGTGGACGAGGCCGCCTCCCGGCTGCGCATGGAGATCGACTCCCGCCCCGTCGAGATCGACGAGGTCGAGCGCGCCGTGCGCCGCCTGGAGATCGAGGAGATGGCGCTGTCCAAGGAGGAGGACCCGGCCTCGATCGAGCGGCTGGCCGCCCTGCGCGCCGAGCTGGCGGAGAAGCGCGAGGAGCTGTCCGCGCTGACCGCCCGGTGGCAGAACGAGAAGGGCTCGATCGAAAAGGTCCGCGAGCTGAAGGAGCAGCTGGAGCAGCTGCGTGGCGAGGCCGACCGGGCCGAGCGCGACGCCGACCTCGGCCGCGCCGCCGAGCTGCGCTACGGCAAGATCCCGGCGCTGGAGAAGGAGCTGGAGGCGGCCCAGCGCAACACCGCGACCAGCTCGTCCGGCGCCGACGTCATGCTCAAGGAAGAGGTCGGCGCCGACGACGTGGCCGACGTCGTCTCCGCCTGGACCGGCATCCCGGCCGGCCGCCTGCTCGAAGGCGAGACCGGCAAGCTGCTCCGCATGGAGGAGGAGCTGGGCAAGCGGGTCGTTGGGCAGCGCGAGGCGGTGCAGGCGGTGTCGGACGCGGTGCGGCGCACCCGCGCCGGAGTCGCGGACCCGGACCGGCCGACCGGCTCGTTCCTGTTCCTCGGCCCGACCGGCGTCGGCAAGACCGAGCTGGCCAAGGCGCTGGCGGAGTTCCTGTTCGACGACGAGCGCGCGATGACCCGCATCGACATGAGCGAGTACAGCGAGAAGCACAGCGTCGCGCGGCTGGTCGGCGCTCCCCCGGGGTACGTCGGCTACGACCAGGGCGGCCAGCTGACCGAGGCCGTCCGGCGGCGGCCGTACTCGGTGGTGCTGCTGGACGAGGTCGAGAAGGCGCACCCGGACGTGTTCGACGTGCTGCTGCAGGTGCTCGACGACGGGCGGCTGACCGACGGCCAGGGCCGCACGGTCGACTTCCGCAACACGATCCTGATCCTGACCTCGAACCTGGGTTCGCAGGCGATCGCGGACGCCTCACTGGACGAGCAGCAGCGGCGGGACGCGGTGCTGTCCACGGTGCAGCGGCACTTCAAGCCGGAGTTCCTGAACCGGCTGGACGACATCGTGGTGTTCCACTCGCTCGACACCGAGCAGCTGACGTCCATTGTGGACATCCAGGTGGCGAAGCTGGCCGCCCGGCTGGCCCAGCGCCGCCTGACGCTGGACGTCACCCCCGGCGCCCGCGACTGGCTCGCGCTGAACGGGTTCGACCCGATCTACGGCGCCCGTCCGCTGCGCAGGCTGGTGCAGTCGGCGATCGGCGACCAGCTGGCGAAGAAGCTGCTGGCCGGCGAGGTCCGGGACGGCGACACGGTCCGGGTGGACGTGCCGGACCTGAACGCGGGCGACACGCTCGTGGTCACCCGGGCGGACTAACGGGTTGCGACACGGGCCGCTGACCTTGGTTCAGCGGCCCGGCGCGCTACCCTCACCCTCGTGGGTATTCCGGCGTGGGTCTGGTTCGTCATCGCCGCCGTCGCACTGGTGGCGGGGCTGCTGCTGCTCGCCGTCGACCGGACCAGGGAGGGCTCCCGTAACCGGGAGCGGATGCGCTGGTCCGACCTGCGCGGATGGCAGTTCGTCGAGGAGGACGAGCGGCTCGTCCGGCAGTGGTCCGGCGGGGCGCTCGGGTACTTCCGCGCCGAGACGGCGGTCAACGTCGTCGTCGGCTCCACCTTCACCGCCGACGGCCGCCGCCCGGTGTTCGTGTTCGACATCGAGGCCGACGGCCAGATCCCGGCGGTCGTGGTCGCCGTGCGCTGCAACCGCGTGCACCCGGTGCTCGTCGAGCTGTGGCTGGCCAGCGTGCCGTTCCAGCGCGCGGACATGCCGGAGCTGCTCGGCCCGGTGGGCCAGCGCTACGCGTTCGCCGACGACCCCGAAGGCGCCCGCGCGGTCATCACCCAGGAACTCGTGGACGCCGCCGACGCGCTCGGCGGCGACGTCGGCGTGGCGTGGCTGGAGAACGAGTGGGTGCTCGCCAGCGTCGCGCCGCAGGCCGGGCCGTCCCGGCTGGAGCGGCTGCTCCGCGACCTCGGCGAGATCGCCGACATCGTGGACCCGTTCGACGAGGAGTACCCCGCGGCGGGCCGCCACTGGCAGCCCGGTCAGTCCGAGCAGCCGGGCCTGAGCACGCCGCCGCCGAGCGGGCCCGCCCAGTGAGCACCGCCCTCGTCACCGGCGCGACCGCCGGGATCGGCGCCGCGTTCGCCCGCCGGCTCGCCGAGGAGGGCTACGACCTGGTCCTCGTCGCCCGCAACGCGGAGCGGCTGGAAGCGCTTGCCGGCGAGCTGTCGCGGCGGCACCGGATCAAGGCGGTCGCGTTGCCCGCGGACCTCGCGTCGGCGGAGGGCCGGGCGGCTGTCGAAGCGCGGCTGGCCGCGGAGCCGGTCGACATGCTGGTCAACAACGCCGGGTTCGGCCTGGCCGGCGAGTTCTGGACCGCGCCGGTGGACGAGCTGCAGGCGCAGCTTGACGTGAACGTGACCGCCGTGCTGCGGCTGACCCGGGCGGCCCTGCCCGGGATGATCGAGCGCGGCCGCGGCGACATCATCAACGTGTCCAGCGTGGCCGGTTTCTTCTCCGGCCGCGGCTCGACGTACACAGCGAGCAAGAACTGGGTCACCTCGTTCACCGAGGGCATCGCGGCGGCGCTGCCTGCGGGCATTCGGATGACCGCGCTGTGCCCGGGGTTCACCGAGACCGAGTTCCACGAGCGAGCCGGGCTGGAGAAGCCGGGGCCGAAGGCGTTCTGGCTCAAGGCCGACCGGGTGGTCGCCGAGGGCCTGGCCGACCTGCGGCGCGGGAAGGTCATCTCCATCCCGTCGCCCCAGTACAAGGCGATCGTCGCCATCGGCGGGCTGCTGCCGCGCGGCCTGCTGCGCCGGATCTCCAGCCTCGTCGCGGGGCGCGACCGCACCTGACCCGGTGTTCTCGGCGCGCGTAGTCCTCGACCGCCGGGGCGGTCGCGATCGGCACCGCGGGCACCGGGGCCGTGCCGGCCAACTCCGCGCCCGTCGTGCGCCGGGTGCGGTGATCGCGTTCGGCGGGATCCAGGACTGCACCGTCCAGTTCCCCGATGTGCCCCAGGACGCGCTTCGCCGCGTTGCCGTGGACGGCGCGTGCGCGGCCCTGGGGCTCGGTACCTGACCCGCTTCACAGGCTGCGCGCGTTGATGTCGCCGTAGTCCGTGGTGGCGCGGATGGTGAGGCCGGCGTGCCCGCTGTTGCGGAGCGAGTTGTGGATCCGGCCGAAGCTGGTGCCCGCGTCCAGCGAAGCGGAAACCCCCGCGGCGGCGCCCACCGACACGTCACCGGCCTCGGTGCGGAGCACGACCTCGCCGCGTTCGGCCTCGGCGATGCGGATGTCGCCCTTGCGGGTGGTGATCCGCGCGGGCCCGGTCAAGCGGCCGACCGTGACGTCACCCGCCTGCGTCTCGACCCGGACGGCCGCCGCCTCGTCGAGTTCGATCTCGCCGTGCGCGCCCTCGACGGTGACCTCGCCGAGCCGCCCGGTGCCACGCAGCTCGACACTGGCGCCCGTCGCCTCGACGCTGGATCCTGCAGGCAGCTGGACCGTCACCGCGATGAAACCGGAGCTGCCGAGGATCTGGTTCCCGGCCGGGGCGGCGATCCGCAGCACGCCATCGGTGTAGGCCACAGTGGTCTGCTCGGCGGCCCGCACGTCACGCCTCTTCGCGGCGTCCGCCGGCCGGACCTCGACGGTGGTGTCGGCCCGGTCGGCGGCCACGAAACGGATGCTCCCGGCGGGGATGTCGGCGAAGGCGGCGATCGGGGCCGGGGTGTGGAAGTTCTGCATCGTGCTCTCCTGTGCTCGTTGTTCCTGCTGTTGAGGACAACTCTCGCCGGGAGCGCTGACACCGGGCCGTCACCGCGCTGACGCCGCCGCTGACACCTACGCGAACTTCTCCGCCACGGCGCGTATCGAGGCCTCCGACCAGGTGAGCTCACCAGACCGGAGCGCCGCCAGCAGGCAGTCGACCCACTTCAGCTCCGCCTCGCGAACGGCGATCGAGTACTCCTCGTCCAGGAGGAACAGGCGCGGGAGGCCGGGAACCGCCTGGAGTGCCGCGCGGTCGGCCGCCAGCGAGGTGGACAGCTCGGCCGCACGGTCGGACAGCCGGGCAAGCGCCTCCTCCGGGGTCAGGACCATGAGGGTGGCGAGCGCTGCCGGGAACTCCGGGAACTCGCGCGCCGGGCTGCCGAGCATCTCGGCGGTCCAGTCGCGGAGGGCCGACCGGCCGGCGTCGGTGATCTCGTAGACGGTGCGCTCGGGACGGCGCTCGTCGCGCTCGGTCTCCCGGACGGCGATCAGCTCTGCGCGCAACAGGCGGTCGATGGTCTGATACACGCTGTTGCGCTGCGCAACGTTCGCGATCCGGTCCTTGCCGCGCTCCTTGATCAGCTCGCGCATGCGGTACGGGTGCATGGGCTGCTCGGCCAGCAGGGAGAGCAGCACGAGTGCCAGCACGGACCGCCGATGAATGCTCCTCGCCACGCCCACGACCTTAACCGCCGCCTTGACTTGATAGTCATGAAATGTATAGTCATTTTATGACTATCAACGCACTGGTGATCGTCGGCGGCATCGCCGGTCCGGTCACCGCGATGGCACTGCAGCGGGCCGGCATCGAGGCGACCGTCTACGAGGCGTACAACCGTGGCGCGGACGGCGTCGGAGCGTTCCTGACCCTGGCGGTCAACGGCATCGCGGCGCTCGGCGCCCTCGACCTGCAGGCGGTGGTGCGCGACAAGGGGTTCGCGACCACGAGAATGTCCATCGGCATGGGCGGGAAGCCCATAGCCGAGTTCGGCTTCGGCGCGGCGTTGCCCGACGGGACCGGCACGCAGACCATCAGGCGGGCCGATCTCTACGACTCGCTGCGCGACGAGGCGGTGCGGCGTGGCGTGCCGACCGAGTACGGCAAGCGGCTGGTCGCCGCCACCCCGGAGGGCGGCGGCGTGACGGCCACCTTCGCCGACGGCAGCACCGCGCACGCCGACCTGCTGATCGGCGCCGACGGTCTGCGCTCGACCGTACGCACGATCATCGATCCCGGGGCGCCGCCGCCACGGTACGTGCCCTTGCTCAACACCGGGGGCTACGCCAGGGGGCTGCGGCTCGACGTCGAGCCCGGCGAGATGCACATGGTGTTCGGGCGCGGCTGCTTCTACTCCTACATCGTCCACCCCGACGGCGACGTGTGGTGGTTCGCGAACCCGCGCCAGCCTCGGGAGCAGGCACGCGAAGAACTGGCCGCCGTCACCGCGGACGAGTGGCGCGCCCGGCTCCTCGACCTCTTCGCCGAAGAGGACGGTCCCGCCCGCGATCTCGTGACCGCCACCGACGAGATCTTCGCGGGCTGGAACACCTACGACTTCCCGAAGGTGCCGGTCTGGCACCGGAACCGCATGATCATCGTCGGCGACGCGGCGCACGCCACCTCACCTGCTTCCGGCCAGGGCGCGTCGATGGCCATCGAAGACGCGGTCGTGCTGGCGAAGTGCCTGCGCGACGCCGGCGACGTGCCCGACGCGTTCACCACGTACGAATCCCTGCGCCGCCACCGGGTGGAACGCGTGGTGGCGCAGGGCAAGCGCAACGGCGACGGCAAGACACTCGGTCCTGTGATGCGGCACCTGCTCCCGCTGCTGTTCAAGCTGCACCGGCCTGGACCGGAAGCAATGGCCTGGTTGTACGGATACCGCATCGACTGGGACTCGCCGGTCAGCCCATGCTCTTCTGGCCGTCCAGGGACTCGCGGATGATGTCGGCGTGGCCGGAGTGCTGGGCGGTCTCGGCGACGATGTGCATGAGCACGCGCCGGTTCGACCACTCCTTGTCGGTGAACCACGGCGCCTTCGGCAGCTCGTGGCTCGCGCTCAGGTCGACGGTGGCGACCAGCCCGTCGGTGCGGCGCGCGACCGCTTCGTACTCCGCGATCACGCCGGCCAGCGTCTCGTCCGGAAGCAGCTTGAACTCGTCCTCCCGCTGCTTGAAGTCCTCCTCGGTCATCTCCTCGAAGTTCGGCATCGCGGAGGCGCCCTCGACGATGAAGTTCGCCCAGCCCCGCTCGGTCGCGGTCACGTGCTTGATCAGCCCGCCGAGGCACAGCTCGCTCGCCGTGGTGCGCTGCCGGGCCTGGTCGTCGGTCAGGCCGCGGGTGGTGAAGGTCAGGAAGAAGCGGTGCTTGGCCAGCATGGCCAGCAGGTCCGCGCGCTCGCCGGTGACGGTCTCGGTGGAGGTCATTTCGGAGTCCCTTCGTCGTCGTTGAGACCAAGGTAGAACCCCTTGCGGCCACTTTTTGACCGCAATTGCGGGAGAATCGGGAACATGGCGAACACGAGCTCGCGGACGCTGCGGTTGCTGTCGCTGCTGCAGACCCACCGGTACTGGCCGGGCAGCGAATTGGCCGAGCGGCTGGGCGTTTCACCGCGCACCCTGCGCCGGGACATCGACCGGCTGCGCGAGCTGGGTTACCCGGTGGAGGCGCAGCGCGGTGTCGACGGCGGCTACCAGCTCGCGGCGGGCGCGTCGCTGCCGCCGCTCGTGGTGGACGACGAAGAGGCGGTGGCGCTGACCGTCGGGCTCCAGACGGCCGCGCAGAGTTCGGTCGACGGCATCGCGGAGTCGTCGGTGCGGGTGCTGGCGAAGGTGGTGCAGGTGATGCCGGCCCGGCTGCGCAGGCGGGTGGACGCGCTGCGGGCGATGACCGTGCCCGCCACCTGGCCGGGAGCGTCGGCGCCCCGGATCGACCCCGGCCTGCTCACCACGATCGCGCTGGCCTGCCGGGACAGCGAACGCATCCGCTTCGGCTACACCGACGCCGGGGGCCGCGAGTCCGAGCGGGAGGTCGAGCCGCTGCGGCTGGTCCCGCTCGGGCGGCAGTGGTACCTGGTCGCCTACGACCTCACCCGGCACGCGTGGCGCAACTTCCGCATCGACCGGATCACCGATCCACGCGGCACCGGCGCCCGGTTCCGGCCACGCGAACTGCCCACCGCCGACGCCGCCGAGTTCGTCCGCAGCTCGCTCGGCGCGTTGCCGCAGCCGTATGAGGTGGAGGTCCTCGTCGAGGTGCCGGCGGCGGTGGCGCGCGAGCGGATCGGCCGGTGGGGCACGGTCGAGGAGGTCGACGCCGGCCGGTGCCGGGTGCGGATGACGACCGCCTCCCTGGACTGGCCCGCGCTGGCGCTCGGTTCGCTGTGCGCGGAGTTCCGCGTGGTCAGGCCGCCCGAGCTGCGTGATCAGCTGCGCGAGTGGGCAGGCCGGTTCAGCCGGGCCTGATCGCCGCGGCGGGCGTGCACGAAGACCGTCAGCGTCGCGGCCAGGAACACGACCTGCATGAGCGTGCGCGGGACGATCTGGTCGTCCCACGCGGTGAGCACACCGCTCTGCACCGCGTACACGTTCGCCGGGAACATCAGCACGAGCATGGCGGTCAGCCCGGCCGCGGCCCACGGGGCGGTGCGCGGCCACAGCACGCCGACGGCGCCGGCGAGTTCCAGGACGCCGGTGACGGTCACCAGCAGGGCGGGCGCGGGCAGCGCGGGCGGGACCATGTCGATGAGCTGCTGCCGCATGCCCACGAAGTGCGAGATGCCGGTCGCGGTGAACATCGCGGCGACGCCGCCGCGCACGGCCATCGGCCACGGTCTGAGCCACCGGACCCCGGCCGCGCCGGCGAGCGCGAGGACCAGCGTGACGACGATCAGGATGATGAGCGGTGCCATGGGGTCTCCTCCATATCTTGTCAGTGACAAGATTGCTCCCGCGCTCGCATCTTGTCAATGGAAAGATATGCTGGTGGCATGGCTGAGCGTTCCTACCACCACGGCGACCTGCGGCGCGCGATCCTCGACGCGGCCGCCGAAACGATCAGCGAGCACGGCGTCGCGGCCCTGAGCCTGCGCGAGGTGGCGCGACGGGCCGGCGTCTCGCACGCGGCGCCGGTGCACCACTTCCGCGACAAGGCGGGCGTGGTGACCGCCCTGGCGACCGAGGGGTACGACCTGCTGGCCGACGCCCTCGTCGCGGCGCGGGACCAGGGACTGGTGGAGATCGGCGTCGCGTACGTGCGGTTCGCGGTGGGGCACCGCGCGCACTTCGACGTGATGTTCCGGCCGGACCTGCACCACGCGGACGACGCGGACCTGCTGGCGGCGCGGCAACGGGCGTGGGCCGTGATGGCGGACGCGGTGTCGGAGGGGAAGCTGGCGCAGGTCGCGGCGTGGTCGATCGTGCACGGATTCGCGACGCTGTGCCTCAGCGGCGCGATGCCGGCCGAGGTGACCGGTGATTTGGAGGCATCCGCGCGGGCGGTTGCGGAGATGCTGACACCCGGGGGTGCGGGCCGGTGACCCGGGGGCGCCGGGCGCGGGGGCCGCGGCGGACTGTCCGCGCGAGCCGGGAGCCGAATCCCGGGGGCCGCAGAGCGGGCGGGGCTTCAGTCCGGTAGCCGCGCGCCCTGGCGCTGCAGTTCCTCCCGCACCGCGGCAGTACTCACGGCACCCCGGGCGCTGAGCGCCGCCGCCACCCCGGCGGCGTGGCCGGTCGCGAAGGCGGTTCCCATGGCCCGCAAGGAAGCGCCCGCACCACGGTCACCGTCGACGGTCCGGCCCGCGCAGAACAGGTTCGGCGTGTTCCGGCTCCACAGCACACCGAGCGGGATGCCGTAGTAGCCGGGCTCGCCGATGAACCGCCACTCCGACGGCACACCCACCCCCGGGTGGTACTCGATCGGCCACGCGCCGATCGCCACCGCGTCGTCCGCGGGGGCAGGCGACAGCACGTCCTTCTCGGTCAGCTGGACCCGGCCGACCAGGTGCCGCGACTCGCGCGTGCCCAGTTCCGGGCCGGTGCTGACGATGTAGGCGTCCGCGCATCCCGGCAGCGTCCGGATCACCCGCAGGTACGCCGCGGCCTGCCGTCGCGCGCTGCGTTCGGCGCGGCTCGTGTCCGCGGCGTCGCGCGCGTCGTAGCCCTCGTCCGCCAGGTACGTGATCAGGTCACCGGACACCGGCATCCGTGCGATCAACCCGGATTCCGCCGTCAGACCGGGCAAACCACGAGCCTTCGCCGCCCGGACGGCCTCGCGCACCGCTTCCCGCGAGACCTCGGCGTTCGCCGCGATGCCACCGAACCGCACGCCCAGCGTGCCGTTCTGCACCCAGCCGTCGTTGCCGTACCGCACCTCCGCGCCCGCGTGCTGCGCCAGGTCGGCCTCACCGGTGGCGTCCACGAACACGTCCGCGGAGTACTCGTGCACCCCGGCGTGGTCGGCCACCCGCACCGTCCGAACGCGATCGTCCACTCTGGACGCGTCCAGCAGGTGCGAGTGCAGCAGCACGTCCACCCCGGCGGCGTCGCACAGGTCGTCGGCGACCCGTTTCACCGCTTCCGGGTCGAACACCACCGCCACCGCGGTGAAGCGCGTCGGCTCGCTCACGGCGCCCAGCTCGCGCAGCCCGTCGAGCATCTCGCCGGCGACGCCGAAGACCACCTGCTCGCGATCCTCCCGCGTGAACAACCCGCAGTACGTCACCACGTTCCGCAGCGTCGCCGCCCCGCCGAGGCACGGCCCGCGCTCGATCAGCAGCGTCCTGGCCCCGGCCCGCCGCGCGCCGACCGCCGCGGCGATCCCGGCGGAACCGCCACCGGCGACGATCACGTCGTAGTTCACACAGCCTCCTTCTCGCGATCCGGCGCCGGCTGCTGTTCGCGGACGCCGAGCGTGAGCAGCGCTCCCACGAGCGGGCCTGCGGCCAGCGTGGCGAACGCCGCGAAGAACGAATGGGTCGCCTGGAAGACCGCGCCCAGCACCACCGGCACGACCGTGCTGCCGAGCTGCCAGAACGCGTTGGTCGCACCGGCCGCCGAACCGGCCAGGCCGACCCCCGCGATGCGCGGGATCATCGCGACCATCAGCGGGCTGTAGACGTAGGCCGCGACGCCGAGGAACGGCGCCACCCACAGGAAACCGGTCAGGCTGTCCCGCGTCCCGAACACCAGCAGCGCCACCACGAACGCGCCGAGCACGACGACGGTCAGCGCCTTCCGCCTGCCGCCGAGCAGGTCGGACACGAACCCGATGCACGGCTTGGCCGCGATGGCGGCGATCCCGAAGATCGCGACCACCCCGCCTGCCTGCACCCCGGTCAGCCCGCTGCCCTTGACCATCAGCGCGTTGGACCAGGTGATGAACCCGTAGGTACCCCACAGCCCGCCGAACCCGGCCAGCCCGAGCAGCCACAGATCGCGCGAGCGGGCCAGCGGGCGCAGGTCCGGCACCGCGCGTTCGGCCGCATCCTCGGTGCGGGTCCGCACCAGGAGCAGGCACAGGACCGCGATGACCATCGAGGCGCCGCCGAACACGTGGTACGACGTCTGCCACCCGGCGGACTCGAGCAGGCGCGGCACGACCGCGTTGGCGATCACCGTGCCGAGCGAGGTCGCGGTCATGAACACGCCCATCGCGAACCCGCGGTCCTTCGGCGTGAACCACTGCGCGATCAGCTTCACGCCCGCCGAGTAGTCACAGCCGGCGAAGATCCCGACCGCAGCCTGGAACGCGATGCCGACCGGCACCGAGTCGGTCTCGCCGAACAGGATCATGAACCCGCCCGCGAGGAACAGCGACGCGCCCATCACGACCCGCGCGCCCAGCCAGTCGGTGAGGACGCCGCCCGCCGCGTTCGAGATCACGTAGCCGACGTAGTAGCCGGTGGCGAAGACGCCGAGCCCGGCGAGCGAGACCCCCAGGTGCTCGCCCACCGCGACCGACGCCGGTCCCCACGTCGACCGGTCCACCGACGTCATCGTGAACGCGGCCCAGGACAGCACCAGCACCACCCAGCGGTACGGGTCCCGACCGGGAGTTCGACTCATCGTTGAGCGTCCCTTCTCCATTGATGTCCTGCCTGAGAGGCAGGGAGTAGTACACGTGCCTTGACACGCCCCTGTCCAATGCCGGTTAATCAGCCCAGCCATGCCTCACAGGCAGGGGAGGAGCGCGTGGAGCTGCGTCACCTGCGGTACTTCGTCGCCGTCGCGACCGAGGGCTCGCTCACCCGTGCGGCGGAACGGCTGCACCTCACCCAGCCGTCGCTGAGCCGTCAGATCCGGCAGCTCGAACGGGACATCGGGGCGCCGCTGCTGGAGCGCGGGGCGACGGGCACGACGCTCACGCCGGCCGGCGCCGCGCTGCACGCGCACGCGGTGCTGCTGCTGCGACTGGCGGACGCCACCAGAGAGACGACGCACGCCGCCGCCGGCCGGTCCCGCGAGGTGGTCGGCATCGGCATCCCGCCCGGGCTGTCCGCGGACTGGCTGCTGGACACGCTGGCCGCGCTCGATGCGGCGGTCCCGCACGCGGCGGTCGCCCTCACCGAGGCGAGCAGCACCGAGCAGCTCCGGATGGTCCGCGAGGGCAGGCTCGACCTGGGCCTGGTGCACGAGCAGCCGGTCGGCAGCCTGCGGGGCGCGCGGCTGTTCGACCAGCCCTTCGGGGTCGCCGTCCGGCCCGGGCACCCGCTGGCCGACGGCCCGGCGTGCCGGCTGCGGGACCTGGACGGGGTGCGGATCCTCGCCCACGGGAGGCAGCAGGTGCCGGTCGCACACGACCGCCTGGTCGTCGCGGCGCACGACGCGGGTGTGGTGCCGCTGTGGCAGTTCGCGCAGTTCTCCGAGCACGCGCGGGCGTGCGCGGAGGCGACCAAGTCGGACGCCGTGCTGCTGACCGAGCACTCCGCGACGCGCCTGCTGCCGGGCTGGCCGTGGCGGCCGGTGGTGGACCCGGCGCTGGAGCTGGTGACGTGGCTGGTGTGGCCGCCCTCGACGCGCACCGTGGTGGACGAGGTGGCGCGCACGATCAGCACCCACTGAGGGCGACACGCCCGGCTGCTCGCCACCAGGTCGAGCGCCTCGTTGATCTCCACGGCCCGCACGTTGGCCGTCGAGGGCGCGGGCCTGTCGTGGTCGTGTGTAAGACTTCCGGGCGTGGCGAACCCCGGGTTGGATCAGGCAGCGAAGTTCGAACTGGCACGTCTCATCACCGAGCTGTCGGTGGTGCACGGCAAGGTGACGCTGGCCTCCGGCAAGGAGGCCGACTACTACATCGACCTGCGGCGGGCCACGCTGCACCACGCGGCGGCCCCCCTCATCGGCCGGCTCATGCGGCAGCTCACGGCGGACTGGGACTACGTGGCGGTGGGCGGCCTCACGCTCGGCGCGGACCCGGTCGCGACCGCGATGCTGCACTCGGCGTCGGCGGACGGGAAGGTCCTCGACGCGTTCGTGGTGCGCAAGGCCACGAAGTCGCACGGCATGCAGCGCCGCATCGAGGGCATCGAGGTCGCCGGGCAGCGGGTGCTCGCCGTGGAGGACACCTCGACCACCGGCGGCAGCGTGCTGACCGCCGTGGAGGCGCTCACCGAGGCCGGCGCGACCGTGGTCGGCGTGGCGACGGTCGTCGATCGCGGCACCGGCGCGCGTGAGGCCATCGAGAAGGAAGGCCTCACCTACCGGTATCTGCTGGACCTCGACGACTTGGGCCTGTAGCCGATTCACGCCGCCCCCTAGGGGTAAACCCCGAAGTGATCTCCGGAATTCGAGTCGACATTCCTGCCTTGATCAGGAGTAACCTCGATACCAGGGGAATCGCGGGAAGGGGGCGGCGTGACGATCGCGGGAGTTCTGGCCGACATAACGGTCGGATTACACATTCTGGCTCTGCTTTACATCGGCCTCGGCGGGTTTCTCGCATGGCGGTGGCCGCGCAGCATTTTCGTGCACGTGTTCTTCGCCATCTGGGGTGTGGCGGTCAACGTCTTCCCGATCCCCTGCCCGCTGACGGCGCTGGAGGACTACTTCCGCGGCCTGCAGGGCCTGGGCCCGCTGCCGGGCGGCTTCAACGCCTACTACATCTACGACACGGTGTTCCCGCGCTCGATGCTGCCGGTGGTCGCCGCGGTCGCGCTGGCGCTGGTGGTCTTCTCCTACGCGGGCGCGTACCTGCGCTGGAAGCACCGTGAGCACCCGTCGCCGCACGCGATGCCGCAGGCCTAGGACACAATCCTCCGTGTGGTCATCCTCCTGATCCTGCTCGGCATCCTGCTCTGCGGCCTGGTCGCGGGGCTGGTCATGCGCCCACGCGCACGGGCCGCGCAGGACGCCTTCGCCGACGGGGTGCAAGCGCTTGCCGCACGCACCGGGTGGCGGCCCGACCACGCGCCGCTGCCGCCGCTGCAGTCGACGTTCGTGACGCTCAACGACGTGCTCGGGTCGAGCAACCACCACGGCATCGCGGTGAACCTGCAACTGGCCGGAAACTGGCGCGGCGTCCCGGTGCGCGTCCTCCAGTTGCGCTACCGCACCGAGTACGTCTCGACGACGCGCGCCGCCACCATGGTCCTCGTGCCACGGCCGGTGCCCGGGCCGTCGCTGACCGTGCGGCCCGGCGACGCCGCGGCGCACCTCCCGCCGGAGGTCGCGCAGCGGATCACCACCCAGACCCTGTTCTTCACCGGCGAGCACCTCGCGGCCGTGTTCCCCGGCGAGATGACCCAGCAGGACCTCACCACCGCGACCGCGGACCTGCTCGCCGACCTGTCCGGGGCCCGCCGATGAGCGAGGAGACCGGCCCGACCGAGTGGACCGCACGCGAACCGGTCGGCGTCGGCCCGTGGGAGGGCGAGTGGCCCACCGGTGCGCACTACGACCCGGAGCTGCTGGCCGAGGGCGACCGCCGCAACGTCGTGGACGCCTACCGGTACTGGCGGCGCGAGGCGATCGTCGCCGACATCGACCGCCGACGGCACCCGTTCCACGTCGCGATCGAGAACTTCCAGCACGACCACAACATCGGCACCGTGGTGCGCACCGCGAACGCCTTCGCCGCGGCCGCCGTGCACATCGTCGGGCGGCGGCGCTGGAACCGGCGCGGCGCGATGGTCACCGACCGGTACCAGCACCTCGAGCACCACCCGGACGTGCCGTCACTGCTGACCTACGCGCGCGACCGCGGCCTGGCGATCGTCGCCGTGGACAACACCCCCGGCTCGCAGCGCGTGGAAACCGCCGAGCTGCCACGGGAATGCGTGCTGCTGTTCGGCCAGGAAGGCCCCGGCCTGTCCGCCGAGGCGCACGACGCGGCGGCGATGGTCGTGTCGATCGCGCAGTTCGGGTCGACCCGCTCGATCAACGCCGGGGTCGCCGCCGGCATCGTGATGCACGCCTGGATCAGGCAGCACGCGGACCTGTCGGCGGCCTGGTAGGCGTCACCTCGACCGGGATCCCGTTCAGCACAGCGGTTCCGGACAGCGCGTCCAGCAGGGTCTCGTCGGCCACCAGGTTGCTGTTCACGCCCGCGTGCGCCGCGGCGACCGCGGTCTGCGTGCCCGGCCCGCCGTGGCCCCAGCCGTGCGGGATGCTGACCACGCCGGGCCGGATCTCCTCGGTGATCTCGACCGGCACCTCGATCTTGCCTGCCTTGGAGCTGACCAGCGCCGGTTCCCCGTCGGCCAGTCCGAGCCGCTCCGCGTCGGCCGGGTGGACCTGCACGGTGCACCGGTTCTTGCCGCGCACCAACGGTTCCAGGTTGTGCATCCACGAGTTGTTCGACGACAGCTGCCGTCGCCCGATGAGCACCAGCTCGCCGTCCGGCACGTGCGCGAGCTCCGCGGCAAGGCGCGGCACGTCGGCGGTGATGGCCTCCGGCGCCAGCTCGACCTTCCCGCTCGCGGTCGACAGGATCTCCGGCAGGCGTGGGCGAAGCGGCCCGAGGTCCACGCCGTGCGGGGCGGCTTCGAGGTCCGCCAGGGTCAGGTCGTACGGCCCGGCGCGCAGCATCAGGTCGATCAGCCGCGCCGGCCCGCGGCGGTCCCCCGCGACGGCCGGGTCGAGCCCGGCGCGCTGCGCGATCTGGCCCGCCACGAACGCGTCCAGCGCTTCGATGTCCGGATCCGGGCCCTGCCCGGTGACGATGCTGGTGAGCCGCAGCATGGTCGCCCACTCCGGCGGCAGGTCGCTCGTCAGCGCGGCCGGGGTCCAGTTCGCCACGTTGCGCACGGCCAGCTGGTACAGCGCGACGTCGTAGTGCTCCCGTTCCAGCGGGGTGGGGCCGGGCAGGATCACGTCGGCGTGCCGGGTCGTCTCGTTGCGGTAGATGTCCAGCGACACCATGAAGTCCAGCCGCGCCAGGGCTTCCGCGAGCCGTCCGGCGTTCGGGGTGCTCAGGCACGGGTTGCCGCTGACCGTGATCAGCGCGCGGACCTGGCCGTCGCCTGGCGTGAGGATCTCGTCGGCCAGCGTCGCGACCGGCACCTCGCCCAGCACCTCCGGCAGCCCCCGCACCCGGGTCCGCCAGCGGCCGTGCCGGAACGGCCTGCGCTTGCCGGGCGCGCTGTTCGCTTGTCCCGCGGCGGCGAGCGGGAACATCACGCCGCCGGGGCGGTCCAGGTTGCCGGTGAGGACGTTGAGCACGTCGACCAGCCAGCTGGCGAGGGTGCCGAACGCCTGCGTGGTGGTGCCGATCCGGCCGTAGACCGCGGCGGACTCGGCGGCGGCGAGCTCACGGGCCATCCGGCGGATTTCGCCGGCCGGGATGCCGGTGACCGGCGCGACCGCTTCGGGGGTGAAGTCACGGGACAGTTCGCCGACGTCCGCGACACCCGTGACGTGCCCGGCGAGGTGACCCAGGTCGGTCAGATTCTCCGCGAACAGGACGTTGACCAGCGCGAACAGCAGGAGCGCGTCGGTGCCAGGGCGAATCGTGTGGTGCTCGTCGGCGACCTGCGCGGTGCGGGTCCGGCGCGGGTCGACCACGACCACCTTGCCGCCGCGCTCGCGGATCGCCCTGAGCCGGCCGCGCATGTCCGGCGCGGTCATCAGGCTGCCGTTAGAGACCAGCGGGTTCGCGCCGAGCACCAGCAGGTGCTGGGTGCGGTCGACGTCCGGCACCGGGATCGTCATGCCGTCGCCGAACAGGTAGCCGCTGGAGTAGTGCTTGGGCAGCTGGTCGACGCTGCCCGCGGTGTAGAAGTTCTTGGTGCCCAGCGCCTTGAAGAAGACGCGGCCGTAGAGCGAAGTCGACAGGTTGTGCACGCTCGGGTTGCCCGCGTACACGGCGACGGCGTCGCGGCCGTGCGCCTCCATGATCGGCAGCAGGCGGGTGTCGATCTCGGCGAACGCCTCGTCCCAGGAAACCGGGACGTGCTTGCCGTCGCGCTTGACGAGCGGGGTGCGCAGGCGGTCGGGGTCGTGGTGCAGCGCGCCCAGCGACGCGCCCTTGGGGCAGATGAAGCCGCCGGAGAAGACGTCCTCGGCGTCCCCGCGCACCTCGGTGACCTGGCTGCCGTCGAAGGTGACCGTCAGGCCGCAGGTGGCCTCGCAGAGCGGACATGTGACATGCGCCGTTGTCATCCCCTGATCGTCGACGGAACCCAGCGATATGTCGAGGGCCAATCCATGATGGGTTCATGCACAGCGACTGGGCCGCCGCCGCGGAACGGGCGATCGTCACCCGGCACCTGCGCCGGGTCTGGGGACTGCCGGGCACGCTGCTCGCCCGGAGCGGCTGGCCTGCGGCCCCAGGTCACCGGCTGCACGTGCACTGGAACTACTGGTGGCAGGCTCACCTGCTGGACTGCCTGACCGACGCGCAACTGCGGGACCCGACGCCGGCCAGGGCGGCGGCGATCGACCGGTTCGTGTCGTCGATGCGGCTGCGGAACCGGGGCAGCTGGCGCAACGACTACTACGACGACCTGGCGTGGCTGGGGCTCGCGCTGCAGCGCACCGGCCGGGACGTGGGCTTCTTCCTCGGCGAGCTGCGGTCCGGCTGGACGACGGAGGGCGGCGGCGGCATCTGGTGGCGGCGCGGCGACCGGTTCAAGAACGCGCCGTCGAACGGCCCGGCGGCGATCCTGTTCGCCAGGGCCGGTGACGTGGAGCGGGCGCGGGAACTGCTGGACTGGATGGAGAAGACGCTCGTCGACGCCGACACCGGGCTGGTGTGGGACGGGCTGCGGGTGGACAGCGGCGACCTGGTGCAGGAGATTTACACGTACTGCCAAGGGGTTTTCCTCGGCGCGTGCCTGGAAATGTCCGAACTGGACCAGGCGGCGCGCACGATCCGGGCGGTGGCCGCGAATTGCGCGCCGGGCGGCGTGCTGCGCGGCCAGGGCGGCGGCGACGGCGGGCTGTTCGCGGGAATCCTGGCGCGGTACCTGGCGCTGGCCGTGCACCGGTTACCGCCGGGCCCGGAGCCGGACGCGGCGCGCGACCTGGTGCTCGCCTCAGCGGAGGCGGCGTGGACCGGAGCCGCCGACGCCTACGGCGGCCCGCTGTTCAGTCCGGAGTGGAGCGAGCCGGCCCCCACCCCGCCCCTGCCGAAGGACCACCCCGCGCGGGACCTCTCGGTGCAGCTGGGCGCCTGGATGCTCCTGGAAGCGGCGGCAACGCTCTAGTGGCCTGAGTCGTTAATTCAGTGCCAGACTAGGTTGGTGCCACTGGCCCTGTCCGACGAACGTCGCACGCTGGAGCGGTGGACCCGGCGCAGGCCGACCGCGCACGATCTCAGTCGGCGGTCTCACGGATGTGGCGGGCGTTCGGCCTCAAACCGCACCAGGTGGACACGTTCAAGATCAGCATGGATCCATTGTTCGTGGACAAGGTCCGCGACGTGGTCGGGCTGTATCTGGATCCGCCCGCGAAGGCGGTCCACCCAGGCCCTACGTCTGGACCCGCACCGCCGACCAGATCCTCGACTCCCTCGCCGCCTACTGCCGACGAACTAACCACTCAGGACGCTAGTGGCCGCAGCCGCAGGAGGCGCGGTGCATCAGGCGCGGCGGCAGGCGGACCGTCTCGTGTGGCCGGTCCGGGTCCTTGATCCGGGCCAGCAGCAACCGCACCGCACGGCGGCCGATCTCCTCGATCGGCTGCGCCATCGTGGTCAGCGGCGGCTCCACCAGATCCGACCACTCGACGTCGTCGAAGCCGGCCAGCGCCAGGTCCGCACCGGCGCGCAACCCCTGGCGGCGGACCTCGTGCAGCACCCCGACCATCATCGAGTCGTTGGCCACCACCAGCGCGGTCGGCCGGTCCGGCAACGCGAGCAGTTTCGCGGTCGCCGCCGCGCCGCCCTCGCGCGAGGAGTACCCGGACACCACCAGCTCCGGGTTCCACGACAACCCACCGCGCCCGAGGCCCAGCCGGTATCCGAGCGTCCGCTCCTCCGACGTGGTCAGCCCGGGCATCCCGCTGACAAACCCGATCCGCCGGTGCCCCAGCGCGGCCAGGTGCTCGGTCAGCGCGGACGTGGACTGGATGTTCTCCGACCCGACCTGGTCCACGTCGGTCCGCATGGTCAGCCGGTCGATCAGCACGGTCGGCAGCCCGAGCGACACCAGCTCGCTGATCACGCGGCCGTCGCCTGCGGCGGGGGTCAGCAGCATGCCCTCGACCCGCCGGGACCGCAGCGTCCGGACCGTCTCCTGCTCGGTCTTCACGGTGTCGTGGGTGTCGGCGAGCAGCACCGTGTACCCGGCCGCGGCGGCCTCGCGTTCGATCGCCTGCATCAGCGCCGCGAAGTACGGGTTGGCCAGCAGCGAGATCGCGACGCCGATCTGCCGCGTGCCGCCGGTGACCAGCGAACGGGCGATCGCGTCGCCGGTGTAGCCGGTCTCCTCGATGGCGCGCAGCACCGCGGCCTTGGTTTCCGGGGCCACCGCGCGGGTCCCGTTCACCACGTGTGAGACGGTGGTGATCGAGACGCCCGCCAGATCGGCGACGTCCTTCTGGGTGGGCCTGGACGGCATCAGATTTCTCCAACGAGCACGAGCGATCCGCAAGCGTTTGCGCAAACGCTTGCCGGAGTAGTGTAAGCCCTCCTACCGTCCCCGTCGGCAAACGATCAGCCTCGATGGGGAGGGCAGCGTGAGACAGCGGAGTCTCCTGTGCCTCGTCACGGCCGGCTTGCTGGCCGTCAGCGGGTGCACCGTCGAACGCCACTGGGGCGGGAGTTCCGCTCCGGCGGGCAGCGGCCAGGCCAAGGTCGGCCTGGTGACGAAGACCGAAACGAACCCGTACTTCGTGGAGCTGCGCAACGCGGCGAGCGCCGCCGCGCAGGCCCAGGGCGCCGAGTTCATGGCGCTGGCCGGGCAGTTCGACGGCGACAACGACGGCCAGGTCCGGGCCATCGAGAACATGGTCCAGCAGGGCGTCACCACCATCCTGATCACCCCGAACTCCTCGACCGGCGTGCTCGCCGCCATCGCGCGGGCCCGGCAGGCCGGGGTCATGGTGATCGCGCTGGACACCGCGACGGACCCGGCCGACGCGGTCGACGCCACCTACGCGACGGACAACGTCGCGGCCGGGCGGCAGCAGGGCGCCTACGTCAAGGCCGCGCTCGGCGGCGCCGCCCCGAAGGTGATCATGATCGACGGCACCGCGGGCAGCACGGTGGACACCTACCGGCACAACGGTTTCCTGGAGGGCATCGGCCTGCGAGACGGCGACCCGGCGATCGTCGGCAGGGACAACGCCAACGGCGACCAGTCCATCGCGCAGCAGAAGATGGAGAACCTGCTCCAGCGCAGCACCGACCTCAACGCCGTCTACACGATGAACGAGCCGACCGCGCGCGGCGCGTACGCCGCGCTGCAGGCCCGCGGCCTGCGGATCCTCATGGGCTCCATCGACGGCGGCTGCCAGGGCGTGCAGAACGTGCGCGACGGCCAGTACGCGGCGACGGTCATGCAGTTCCCGCGCAAGATGGCCGAAGAAGGCGTCGCCGCGGCCGTGCGGTACGCGAAGACCGGCCAGAAGCCGAGCGGGTTCATCGACACCGGCTCCGTCGTGATCACCGACCGCCCGATGCCCGGCGTGCCCAGCCAGGACACGACGTGGGGCCTGCAGAACTGCTGGGGGACGAAATGACGGCGTCCACTGTGGAGCGGCGCGAGTCGCTCGGTGAGTTCTTCCTGCGCGCCCCGGCGATCGGGCCCGCGCTCGCGCTGGTGGTCGCTGTCGTCGTGTTCTCGTTGTCCACCAGCACGTTCCTGGAGCTGGACAACCTGTCGCTGGTGGTCGAGCAGTCGCTGGTGGTCGGCACGCTCGCGCTCGGCCAGACGCTGATCATCCTCACCGCGGGCATCGACCTGTCGAACGCGGCCGCGATGGTGCTGGCGACACTGCTGATGGCGAAGCTGCTGGTCGGCGGGGTGCCCGGCGGGCTGGCGCTCATCCTTGGCGTGCTGGTCACGGCCGCGCTCGGCCTGGTCACCGGTTCGCTGGTCACCCGGGTCAAGCTGCCGCCGTTCATCGTCACGCTCGGCTTGTTCACCATGCTCACCGCGGCCGCCAAGCTGGTCGCCGACGGGCAGGCGGTGCCGATCGCGCCCGACTCGCTGCTCGCCTGGCTCGGCACCCGCCGCTACCTGTTCGGCGGCATCCCGGTCACCTACGGCATGACGCTCGCGCTGGTCATGTACCTCGTGCTCTGGTACGCGCTGACCAGGACGGCGTGGGGCAAGCACGTCTACGCCGTCGGCAACGCGCCGGAAGCCGCGCGGCTGAGCGGCATCAAGGTCAACCGCACGATCGTGTCGGTGTACCTGGTCGCCGGGCTGATCTTCGGCATCGCCGCGTGGCAGGCGCTGGGCCGGGTGCCCAACGCCGACCCGAACGCCTACCAGCTCGGCAACCTCGACTCGATCACCGCGGTCGTGCTCGGCGGCACCAGCCTGTTCGGCGGACGCGGATCGGTGTTCGGGACGATGATGGGTGCGTTGATCGTGACGGTGCTGCGCTCCGGGCTGACCCAGCTCGGCGTCGACTCGCTCTACCAGGACGTCGCCACCGGTGCGCTGGTGATCGCCGCGGTGGCCGTGGACCGGCTGGCCAGGAGGCAGAAATGACCCCGACACTCTCGGCGCGCGGCCTGGTGAAGCGCTTCGGGCGGGTGACCGCGATCGACGGCGCGGACTTCGACCTCGAACCGGGCGAGGTGCTCGCCGTGGTCGGCGACAACGGCGCGGGCAAGTCGAGCCTGATCAAGGCCCTGTCCGGGGCGCTGGTGCCGGACGCGGGCGAGATCTTCGTCGATGGCGAGCCGGTGCACTTCCGGACGCCGCTGGACGCCCGGCGCTGCGGCATCGAGACCGTCTACCAGGACCTGGCGCTCGCGCCGGCGCAGGACATCGCGACCAACATGTTCCTGGGCCGGGAGATCCGCCGCCGTGGCCCGCTCGGGCTGGTCCGCAAGCTGGACACGGCGAAGATGCGCGCCGAGGCCCAGCGGGTGCTCGACGAGCTGGACATCAAGATCAAGTCGATCACGCAGCCCGTCGAGACGCTCTCCGGCGGCCAGCGGCAGGGCGTCGCGGTCGCGCGGGCCGCGGCGTTCGGGACCAAGGCCGTGATCATGGACGAGCCGACCGCCGCGCTCGGTGTCGCCGAGTCGGCGAAGGTGCTGGAGCTGATCGACCGGATCCGGCAGCGCGGCCTGCCGGTCGTGCTGATCAGCCACAACATGCCGCACGTGTTCGAGATCGCGGACCGCATCCACGTGCACCGGCTGGGCAAGCGCGTCGGCGTGGTCTCGCCGAAGACGACCAGCATGAACCAGGTCGTCGGACTGATCACCGGCGCGCTGCGCGTCGGGGCGGACGGCCAGGTCGAGGAGGTCGAGTCGGCGGTGCGGACGGGGTTGTCGGCGTGACCGTCCTGCTCGCGGGGCTGTGCACGGTCGATCTCGTGCAGCGGGTGGCGGAGTTGCCGTCCCCCGGCGAGAAGGTGCAGTCGCTCGCTGTCGAGGTGGCCGCGGGCGGGCCGGCGACCAACGCCGCCGTCACGGTCGCCGCCCTCGGCGAGGAGGCCGTGCTGGTCACGGCGCTGGGCAGGCACCCGCTCGCCGCGCTGGCCCGCGCCGACCTGGCCGGGCACGGCGTGCGGATCGTGGACATCGCCCCCGAGCAGGACGAACCCCCCGCGGTCAGCGCCGTCGCGGTGCGTGACCGCGACGGCGAACGGACCGTCGTCTCGCGCAACGCGGGGTCGAACCCGGGCGCCATGCCGTCCGAACTGCCGGACGACGTACGAGCCGTGCTGGTCGACGGGCACCTGCCCCGGCTGGCGCTGGGCGTGGCGCGCTGGGCGCGGGAGCGCGGCGTTCCGGTCGTGCTGGACGCGGGCAGCTGGAAGCCCGTGCTGGACGACCTGCTGCCGCTGGTCGACATCGCGGCCTGTTCGGCGCGGTTCCGCGTGCCGGGGCCCAGCCTGCGGGAGCGCGGGGTGCCCACGGTGGTCGTGACGAACGGCCCCCGCCCGGTGCGCTGGGAAACGAGCGACGATGCTGGTGAGATCGAGGTGCCGCGGGTGCCCGCGGTGGACACACTGGGCGCGGGGGACGTCTGGCACGGCGCGTTGGTGTACGGCGTCGGGAGGTTCGGGCTGCCGGAACTGATCCGGTTCGCCAACGAGGTGGCCGCGGAGAAGGTGCGGCACGCGGGGCCACGGACGTGGGTCCCGGAGGTAGGGAAGTTGGGAGTGCGATGACGAGTCCGACGTTCGACGAGCTGCTGACCAGGGCGGAGGGCCTGGTGACGCGCGGGAGGCGGTCCATCCTGGGGATCGTGGGCGCGCCCGCGGCAGGCAAGACCACCCTGGCGCGCGGGCTGGCCGACGCGCTCGGCAACCGCGCGGTCGTGGTCGGCATGGACGGGTTCCACCTGGCGCAGGTCGAGCTGCAGCGGCTGGGCCGGACCGACCGCAAGGGCGCGCCGGACACCTTCGACGCCTTCGGGTACGTGAGCCTGCTGCGCCGCATCAAGGAGACCAAGGAGACGGTGTACGCGCCGCTGTTCCGGCGCGAGATCGAGGAGCCGATCGCGGGCGCGGTGTGCGTGCCGCCGGAGGTGCCGCTGGTCATCACCGAGGGCAACTACCTGCTGGTCGACGAGGAGCCGTGGAGCGACGTGCCCGGGCTGCTCGAGGAGGTCTGGTTCCTCAAGCCCGACGAGCAGGAGCGGATCGAGCGGCTGGTCAACCGGCACCGCCGCTACGGCCGCACGCTGGTCGAGGCGAAGGGCCGGGCGCTGGGCAGTGACCAGCGCAACGCGGACCTGATCGAGACCACCGCGAGCCGGGCCGACCTGGTGCTGGAGAACCTGCCGCTGCAGAACTTCGTGATATGAGCGGGGTCCTCGTCGTCACCGGCGGCAGCCGGGGCATCGGCGCGGCGGTCGCGACGCTGGGCGCCGCGCGCGGGTACGACGTGGTGATCAACTACGCGAGCGATCCGGCGGCGGCCGAGGAGGTCGCCGCCCGGGTTCGCGCCGCGGACCGGAAGGCGCTGGCCGTCCGCGGCGATGTGGCGTCCGAGGAGGACGTGATCGCGTTGTTCGACGCGGCGGCCGGGCTGGGGCCGGTCACCGCGGTGGTGAACAACGCGGCAATCACCGGCAACACGCCGGGGCGGCTGGACTCGCAGGACGTGGCGACCGTGCGCCGCGTGCTGGACGTCAACGTGACGGGCGTGTTCCTGTGCTGCCGCGAAGCAGTTCGGCGGATGTCCACTCGGTATGGCGGAGCCGGTGGCGCGGTGGTCAACATTTCGTCCACAGCCGCGCGCACCGGTTCGCCCGGCGAGTGGACGCACTACGCGGCGACGAAGGCGGCGGTCGAGACGCTGACCTGGGGCCTGGCGCAGGAGGTGGCCGGCGAGGGGGTGCGGGTCAACGCCGTGGCGCCCGGCCTGGTGGACACCGGCCTGCACGCGGCGGCCGGGCTGCCCGATCGGGTGGAACGGCTGGCGCCGACGATCCCGCTCGCGCGCCCCGGGCGGCCGGAGGAAATCGCCGAAGCGGTCCTGTGGATGCTTTCGCCCGCCGCGTCCTACGCCGTGGGCGCGATCCTGCCGGTCGGCGGCGGTCGCTGACACCGTCCACAGCCTGTGGATGAAACTTCGAGTTGTCCACAGGTACACCCGTGGAAACCGGGAACCCGAACGGGACGTTGTCATTCCGGAGGGGGCACGATCGGGTGAGAAGGGACTGCATGTCGAAGCTGACCGGAGTGCACCACTTGGCGCTCACGGTGACCGACGTCGACCGGAGTGTGCCCTGGTACGAGCGCGTGCTCGACCTGCGGGAGACCGGGCGGCGGGAGGATCCGGAGAGCGGCCTGCGGAAGGTGCTGCTCCAGGCCCCCGGCGACGCGTTCTCGGTGGTCCTGCTGCAGCACCCGGACACCGAGCGCGGCCCGTTCGACGAGCGCCGGACCGGGCTGGACCACGTCGCGTTCACCGTGCCCACCTTCGCCGAGCTGAAGCAGTGGGAGCAGCGGCTCGCCGACTACGGGGTCGAGTACAGCCCGGCCAAGCAGTCGCGCACGCTGCCCGGCTCCGCGGTCGTCGTGTTCCGCGACCCGGACGGCATCCAGCTGGAGGTCTGGGCCGGCATCGACTCCTGAGACCCGGCGCTGTTGATCTGCGCGGTCGACCGCGAGAACCTGGTTCCACCACCCGACCGCGGTGGAAGCGCCTGCCCCCGGAGGACCGATGACGGACCGGATCTTCGACGCACTCGCCGACGCCGGCGCGGACCCGGACGCCGTCGGCTGGCTGGCCGGTGGCCGCGAGATCGGGTTCGCCGAGATGGACCGGCTGTCCGACCGGTTCGCGGCCGGCCTGCTGCGGCACGGGATCCGCCACGGCGACCGGATCGCCGTCCTCGGCCCCACCACGCCGGAATGGCTCGTGGTCTACTTCGCCGCGGCCAAGATCGGCGCGGTCGTGGTGGGCCTGAGCGTGCGCTACCGGGAGAACGAACTCGCCCACATGCTGCGTGATTCCGGAGCGCGCCTGGTGGTCACCGTGCCCTCGCACGACGGCGTCGACTTCCCCGCGCTGCTCGCCGGGCTCGTGGAAACCGTGGTGACCTTCGGCGGCGACGGCCTGACCTTCGACGACCTCCTGGTCGACGGGCCGACGGCGGAGGCAAGGGCAGCGGTCACCCCGGACGACCCGGTGATGATCATCTACACCTCGGGCACCACCGGCACGCCCAAGGGCGCCGTCCTCACCCACCGCGGCCAGCTCGCGGCGGCTCGCTCGCAGGCCAGGCACATGCGCATGACCGAGCACGACGTCCTGCCGGTCGCCGTGCCGCTCAACCACGTCAGCGGGATCACCTGTTGCGTCCTGAGCGCGCTCGTCACCCGGGCGCGCGCGGTCCTGCTGCCCGCCTTCGACCCGCGCGAGATCGCCGGCCTCTTCGCCACCGCGGGCCTCACCCTGTGGGTCGGGGTGCCCACGATGCACACGCTGCTGCTCAACCGTCCGGAGCTGGACGCGGTGGACACCTCGGCGGTGCGGCTGGTCGTCACCGGCGGCGCGAACGCCGAGCCCGCCCTGCTGGAGCGCCTGCACGCCCGGTTCCCGGGCGCCAGGGTGATGAACCTCTACGGGCTGAGCGAGACGGCGGGCGCCGTGTTGATGACGGCATGGGACGACGACTTCGACACGACCGCGACCACGGTCGGGCACCCGCTGCCGGACGTCGAGATCAGGGTCGCCGGCCCGGCCGGAGCGGACCTGCCGGCGGGTGAGACCGGGGAGCTGCTGGTCCGGTCGCCGTCGCTGATGGCCGGCTACCACGGCCGCCCGCGGGAGACGGCCGAGGCCTTCGCCGGCGGCTGGCTGCGCACCGGCGACCTCGCGACCGTGACGGACACCGGCGCGGTGCGGCTGCGTGGGCGGGCCAAGGAGATGTTCGTGCAGGGCGGGTTCAACGTGTACCCGGTGGAGGTCGAAAACGTGCTCACCGCGCACCCGGACGTCGTGCTGGCCGCCGGGATCGGGGTGCCCGACCCGGTGCTCGGCGAGATCGGCCGCTACTACGTGGTGCTCGCGCCAGGGGCCACCGCGACCGCCGAGGACCTGAAGTCGTTCTGCGCCGGGAAGATCGCCGACTACAAGGTGCCGAAGGAGATCGTCGTGCGGGACAGCCTGCCGCTCACCCCCGCGGGGAAGATCCAGAAGAGCCGCCTGCGCGACTAGCGCACACCTCGGGGCTCACGGGCCGCGGTGGGACGGCGCCGCGGGCCTTGGCCAGGTCGATCTGCTCCTGGCCGCGCTCGGTCATCAGGCCCCGCTCGATCATCCGCGCGGCGCGCTCCTGGTTCACCCGGCTCCAGTTGCTGCCCGGCCGCCGCGGGTGAAGCGCAGCCGGAAGCTGGTCGCGTCGTGCTTGCGGGCGTGGCTGTCGATCCAGCCGAAGCACAGCGCCTGTTCGATCGCCTCGCCGTAGCCGATGCTCGGCACCGGGCTGTCCTTGTGCTGGATGACCAGCCAGATCTCCCGCTCGGTGCCGCTGTGCGCGGCCAGCCAGTCCCGCCACTCCGCCGCGGTGCGCGCGCTGTGCGTGGTCATCGCAGCATGTCCAGGTAGTGCTGGTTGAACATCACGCCGAGCACGTTGCCGAACGGGTCCACCACGGACGCCGTGACGAACCCCGGCCCGCGTTCGATGGGCTTCTCGTGCTCGGTGGCGCCGAGGTCGAGCAGCCGCCGGAAGGCGGCCTCGACGTCGTCCACATGCCAGTAGACGATCGCGCCGTTCGGGCCCGGCTTCTCCGGCGCGTAGCGGCTGTCCTTGAGGCCGAGTTCGTGCTGGTGGTCGCCGATGCGGAATTCGAGGTAGGCCGGCGGGCCGTCCAGCGGGCGGCGGAAGTACGGCTCGGCGCCGAGCACTTCGCGGTACCAGCGGCCGGCGGCCTCGACGTCGTCGGCGTAGTAGGTGACTGTGGTGAGTCCTCGCAACATTTTCGGGTCCTTTCTCCGGTGACAGGACCCAGGCTCGCGCCTAAAGTGCTCACCAATTGAGCACTTCTCCGGAGGAATTCGTGCGAGCCGACCGGTTGATCTCCGCGGTGCTGCTGATGCAGGCCCGCGGCCGGATCACGGCCGCCGAACTGGCCGCCGAACTGGAAGTGTCGGTGGCGACCGCGCGCCGTGATCTGGAGGCGTTGTCCACAGCCGGGATCCCGGTTTATCCACAACCCGGCCGCGGCGGCGGGTGGTCGCTCGTCGGTGGGGCGCGGACGGACCTGAGCGGGTTGTCGGCGGCTGAGGCGCGGGCGTTGTTCCTGCTCGCCGGGCCGGTGGCGGAGTCGGACGAGGCGAAGGCGGCGTTGCGCAAGCTGGTGCGGGCGCTGCCGGGACCGTTCCGCGCGGACGCGGAGGCCGCCGCGAGCGCGACGATGATCGACCCGGCCCGCTGGGGCGAGCGCGACAAGACCCGCCCGGAGCTGGTGGACCGCCTGCAGGCGGCAGTGATCGGGCGGCGGAAGGTGCGGCTGGCGTACGCGAACTCGAAGCGGGAGCGCTCGGAGCGGCTGGTCGACCCGTGGGGCCTGGTCGACAAGGACGACGTCTGGTACCTGGTGGCCGGCACCGAGCAGGGCAGGCGGACCTTCCGCGTGGACCGGATCCTGGCGGCCGAGGCGACGGACGAACCGGCCGGGCGGCCGGACGACTTCACGCTGACGCAGGCGTGGGACGAGGTGGTCACCGAGGTGGAGCGGCGCCGGTCCCGCACGTGGGCGACGGTGCTCGTGGAGTCGCGGTTCGCGGGTGTGCTGCGGGACCAGTTCGGGCGCCACAGCGAGGTCGTCGCGGAGGAGGACGGTCGCAGCCGGGTCCGCCTGGCCGCGCCGACGCCGCTGGACATCGCCCGGCACCTGGCCGGGTGGGGCGCGCTGGTCGAGGTGCTGGACCCCGAACCGGTCCGCGCGGAACTGGCGCGGATCGGCGCCGAACTGACGGCGCGGTACGCCTAGGTCCGGCCCGTCCTGGGAAACGTCCTAGGCCGCCGCGGGGTACTCGTTGTCCGGCTCCTCCTCGACCGGGCGGCGCATCTCCTGCCGGTACCGCACGAAGCCGTAACCCGTGCCGACCACGAAGAACGCGACCGACAGCCACACCAGCACGGTCTTGACCCACGGGATCGCGTCCAGCAGGCCGGCGCCGTAGTAGCCGATCAGCACCAGCGTCGGCACCCAGAACACGCCGCCGATCGTGGTGGCGAGCATGAACCGTCGCGAGTCCATCCGCGCGGCGCCCGCGATGAGGGGCGCCAGCGTGCGGATCCACGGGATCCACCTGGCCGCCACGATCGCGAAGAAGCCCTTGCGGTCGAGGAATTCCCGCGCCCGTTCGAGGTTGTGCCGGTTCAGCACCTTGCCCCCGCGCCGGGCGATGAACCGGACCCCGGTCTGCTGGCCGATGTAGTAGCCGACCTGGTTGCCGATCACCGCGACGACGAGCGCGGCCCCGGACAGCAGCCAGGCGCTCGCGTGCGCCCCGTGCGAGGCGAGTACGACCCCGGCCGCGAACAGCAGCGAGTCCCCCGGCAGGAACAGCCCGATGATGAGCGCGCACTCGATGAACACGAAGCTGAGCACGATGACCCAGACCAGCAGCGGGCCGGCGGTGTTCAACCAGCCAACGCCGACGGCTTCGGACGCGGCGAAGTCGAAAGTCACCCGGAAAGCGTACGTGCCGCACGCAACCAACAGTCAGCCGATCGGCGGAAAACAGATGATCGTTACGGAACGCGGTCGCACACCGAACAGCGTGTGCGACCGCGCATCCGCTCACATTTGCGGCAGCGACTCGCCCTGAACAGCCTCGATGTCGAGTTCGATCTTGATGTTCGACCCGATCGCGGCGACCCCGGCGCGCACCATCGCGTTGTAATTGATCGCGAAATCGTTCCGGTGCAGTTGCGTTTCCGCGTGGAACGCGACCCGCACCCCGCCCCACGGGTCGGGCCCGTACCCGCCGTAGGTCAGGTCCAGCTCGATCGGCTTGCGCTCGCCGTGCAGCGTCAGCTCCCCGGCCAGCGTCCAGGTGTCGGCGCCGCGCTGCCGCATCCCGGTGCTGACGAACCCGATCACCGGGTAGGACTCGACGTCCAGGAACTCCGGCGACCGCAGGTGGTCGTCGCGCATCTTGATGCCGGTGTCGATGCTCGCGGCCTTGATCTCCGCCTCGACCCGCGACTGCTCGGCGGGGCGGCCGATCTCGATGCGGCCGCTGATGTCGGAGAACCGCGCCTTGATGCTGGCGATGCCCAGGTGCCGCGCGGTCGCCACGGCGCTGGAGTGCACCGGGTCGATCGTCCACGGCCCGGCGGGCGGCAGCTCGACGGCGCCCGCCACCGGGGTCACCACCAGGTCGCCGAGCGAGCCCGACCCGTCCGACCCGATCTGCGCGGTCCGCGCCACCGGGGCGTACCCGGCGGCGGTGAGGACCGCGGTGTAGACGCCCGCGGGCAGCGGTGGCGTGACCACCGCTCCCGTCTCGTCGGCGACGGCGCGGGCGACCTGCTGGCCGCTCATGTCCGTCACGGTCAGCACCGCGTTCGCCACCGCCCAGCCCTCGGCCGTGCGGATCTGCGCGCGCAATCCGCTCATGAGTGCTCCACCCCGTTGTTCGCCGGGTCGCCGAGCTGGCCGAGGACCTGCTCGTACCCCAGCCGGACGTCGTGCTGGATGTCGCCGCCACCGGGCAGGTTGACCTGGCTCGTCGCGGGCGGGTACCCGCTGGCGACCACGGTGTAGTCGCCCTCCGGCAGGTCGCTGACGACGTACTCGCCGTTCTCGTCGGTCCGCGCGACCGCGGCGACGTTGCCCTCGGCGTCCAGCACCGTGATCCGCGCGTCCGGCACCGGGCGGCCGCCGTCGGTGCGGGCGGTCCCGGCCAGCAGCACCGCGGGCGCGATCTCCACGTCCTGCTGCAGCACACCGCTCTCCGGCACGGTGATCAGCGAGGCCACCGGGCGCATCCGGTCGGCGCTGGCCACCAGCGTGTAGGTGCCGGAGCCGACGCCGCGGAAGACGTAGCCGCCCTGGGCGTCGCTGATCGCGGCCCCGGTGACCTCACCGCGCGAGTCGGTCAGCGTCACGGTGGCGCCGGCCAGCGGCGAACCCTTGCCTGCCACCCGGACGACACCGCTCAGCTCGCCCGACCCGATGAGCGTCAGGTCGAGCCGCGCGGGACCGTCCGCGACGACCACGCTGGCCGCCTGCGGCTGGTGCCCGGCCGCCGACACGATGAGCACGTACGTGCCGTTGCCCGGCGCGGCGATCCGGTAACCGCCGTCGCCGCCCGCGGTCGCCCGCGAGACCTGCCTGCCCCGCTGGTCGATCAGGGTCAGCGCGGCGCCGCCGACGGACGTGCCGTCCTGGCGCCGGATGGTGCCGGTGACCGGCTGCCCGCCAGTGCCGAGGGCCTGGTCCGCCCCGGCGCTCGCGACCGCGTTCGTGATCGGCGCGGTCTGGGCCGCGAGCTGGTACTCACCGTGTCCGTTGTCGCTCAACGCATGCCTCCCACCAACTAGCGCGGGTTCGCGGTCCTCCTCGAACGCGGCGTCCGCGTCCGCCCAGGTGTCCGCTTCCGCCTCCGCCTTCGCCTCGTCGTCCGGCAGCAGCGCCTCGCCGCCCTCGACCGGCGGCGCGGGCGTGGCCGGGCCACCGGCCAGCGGGATCTCCCGCATGAACGCCAGCACGATCGCGGCGAGCAGGGCGACCCCGGCGGCGACGTAGAAGACGCCGTGCATCGAGTTGGTGAACCCGGTCAGGATCGGGACCTTCACCGCGTCCGGCAGGTTGTGCAGGCCGCTGGTGTCCGCCTGCAGCGCGCTCAGCTGGTTCTGGTCGAAGCCCGCGGGCAGGTTGCCGCCGAAGGCGTCGGCGATCTTGCCCGGCAGCAGGTTGAACAGGATGGTCAGGAAGACCGCGACACCCAGGGTGCCGCCCATCTGCCGGAAGAACGTCGCCGACGCGGTCGACACGCCCATGTCGCGGCGCGGGCCCGCGTTCTGCGCGGCGATGATCAGCGTCTGCATGCAGCCACCGAGACCGAAGCCGATCAGCAGGGCGACGACCAGCGGCTGCCACAGCGGGCTGTCGTAGTGCACCTGCGCGTACAGCACCGCACCCGCGGCGATCAGGACCGTGCCGACCACCGGCAGGATCTTGTAGCGGCCGGTCTTCGCGGTGATGCGGCCGGAGATCTGCGAACCGGTCATGATGCCCAGCACCAGCGGCAGCATCAGCAGACCCGCCTCGGTCGGCGTGTAACCGCGGACGACCTGGAAGTACAGCGGGATCATGCTCAGCGCGCCGAACATGCCGAGGCCGACGAGCGTGCCGCCGCCGATCGCGACGCTGAACGTCGAGTTGCGGAACAGCCGCAGCGGGATCAGCGCCTCGTCCTTCATCACGTACTCGACGAAGAGGAACAGCACGACGCCGAACGCCGCGACCGCGTAGCAGATGACCGACGTGGTCGAGCCCCAGCCCCAGGTGCGGCCCTGCTCGGCGACCAGCAGCAGCGGCACCACGGCGATGGCCAGCGAGATGGCGCCGAACCAGTCGATGCGGTGGTCCTGCCGCTGGTGCGGCACGTTCAGCACCTTGGCGACGACCGCCAGCGCCACGACACCGATCGGGACGTTGATCAGGAAGATCCAGCGCCACCCGTCGAAGCCGGCCAGGCTGTCGAAGCCGGAGAACAGGCCACCCAGCACCGGACCGAGCACGGTCGCGCTGCCGAAGACCATCATGAAGTAGCCCTGGTACTTGACCCGCTCGCGGGCCGGCACCACGTCACCGATGATCGTCATGGCCAGCGACATCAGACCGCCGGCGCCCAGGCCCTGGAACGCCCGGAACGCGGCCAGCTCGTACATCGAGGTGGCGAACGTGCAGGCGGCCGAGCCGACCACGAACAACGCGATCGCGGTCAGGTAGAACGGCTTGCGGCCGTAGATGTCGGACAGCTTGCCGTACAGCGGTGTCGCGATGGTCGCGGTGATCAGGTACGCCGTGGTCGCCCAGGCCTGCTCGTCGAAGCCGTGCAGGTCGTTGGCGATCTTGACGATCGCGACGCTGACGATGTTCTGGTCCAGCGCCGCCAGGAACATCCCCAGCAGGAGTCCACTGAGGATGGTCAGGATCTGTTTGTGCGTCAGGCGCGGACCCTCGTCCGCGACGGCGCCCGCGACGGGCGCCGGTTGTTCTCTTGTGGAGCGTGTCATGCGCTTTCCCCCTTGCTGCGCGCCGAGACCTGGTCGGCGAGTTGTGGAGCGTGAGCTTCGATCCCCGTGTTGAGCCGGTCGAGGAGCTTGTTCAGGACGCGGCGCTCCTCCTCCGGCCACTCGGCGAGCACCTCGGCCAGCCACCGGTTGCGTTGCCTGCGGTTCTCCTCGAACACACGCAGCCCTTCGCTGGTCGGCGCGAGCAGGCAGGCCCGTCCGTCCTCGGGGTCGGCGAGGCGCTCGACCAGGCCGTGCTGCACCAGCGAGCTGCTCTGCCTGCTGATCGTCGAGATCTCGGCGTGCAGCGCCTCGGCGAGCCTGCTCGTGCGCTGCGGCCCGTCGTGGACGAGCTGGAACAGGATCGCGTAGGCGGCGCGTTCGATCCCGTCCGGTCCGAGCTTCGCGACCTGCGACTTCGCCTTGGTGAGGAGCCGCATGAACCGGACGAGCTGCACGCCGAGCTCGTCGGCGATGTCGAGCTCGGTGTCCGTGAAGGCCGCTTCCTCTACGGGAGATGGCATGGCCGATCACTCTCTTCGTACGGGATGTCTTATTTGACCGAAGCAACTAGTTGCTCATGTCAAGGATGCACCCGCGATAGTTGGTTGCGCCACTCAAATAACCCGTCTGTGGTCGATGACACTTTAGTTGCCACAGGCAAGTGATTTCCGCGGCCGACTACTGCGGAAAAATTTTTCCGCACTGCGGACGTGATGGGCACTACCATAGATGCATGAGCACCGACGCTTTGCTGACGAAACTGCGCGCCGAGCTGGGCAAGGACGCTGTTCTGACCGATGCGGACGTCACCGGGAGCTACTCCCGCGACATGATGCCGCTGGCCCCGTCGGGCCGGCCGTTGGCGGTGGTGCTGCCCTCGGACGTCGAAGGCGTGCAGGCGGTGGTCCGCGCGTGCGCCGAGGCGAAGGTGCCGATCGTGCCGCGCGGCGCGGGCAGCGGGTTGTCGGGCGCCGCGAACGCCATCGACGGGTGCGTCGTGCTCGTGATGACCAAGCTGGACCAGATCGTCGAGATCGACGCGGGCAACCGGCTCGCCGTCGTGCAACCCGGCGTGGTCAACCTCGACTTCCGCAACGCCGTGGAGAAGCACGGCCTGTTCTACCCGCCGGACCCGTCCAGCTACGACTGGTGCACGATCGGCGGCAACCTGTCCACCAACGCGGGCGGGCTGTGCTGCGTGAAGTACGGCGTGACCACCGACTCGGTGCTGGGCCTGGAGGTCGTGCTCGCCGACGGGTCGCTGCTGAAGACCGGCCGCCGCACGGTGAAGGGCGTGGCGGGCTACGACCTGGCGCGGCTGTTCGTCGGCAGCGAGGGCACGCTCGGGGTGATCACGCAGGCCACGGTCGCGCTGAAGCCGCTGCCGCAGGCGCCGGGCACGCTGGTCGCCGGGTTCGACACGACGGAGGCGGCCGGCACCGCGGTGGCGCGGACCGTGCGCGAGGGCCTGGTGCCCTCACTGATGGAGATCATGGACGCCAGCTCGATCAAGGCGGCCGAGACGTACCTCCGGACGGACCTCGGCGCCGGTTCCGACTGCCAGGCGCTGCTGCTGTGCCAGTCCGACGCGGGCGGCGAGGTGGCGCGGCGCGAGCTGGCCGCGCTGGAGCAGATCTGCAACGACTGCGGCGCGACGATGACGTACGCGACGGACGACCTCGAAGAGGGCCGGATGCTGATGCAGGCGCGGCGGGTGGTGCTGACCGCGCTGGAGCAGTACGGCGTGTGGCTGACCGACGACGTGTCCGTGCCGCGGACGCGGATCGCCGAGCTGATCGCGGGCTGCCAGCGGATCAGCGAGGAGGTCGGGCTGCGCATCGCCGTGGTCGGGCACGCCGGCGACGGCAACATGCACCCGACGATCGTCTACCAGCCGGACGACGAGGACGAGTTCGCCAGGGCGCGGCGCGCGTTCGACGAGATCCTCGACGTGGGGCTGAAGCTGGGCGGCACGGTGACCGGCGAGCACGGCGTCGGCAAGATCAAGAAGGAGTGGCTGGAGCGCGAGATCGGTCCGGTGGGCATGCGCGTGCACCGGCAGATCAAGCAGGCGCTGGACCCGGAGGACCTGTTCAACCCGGGCTCGATGTTCTCGATGACCTGAGATGCTGCCAATCCAGGCTGATGTACGACGCCTTCGTTCCACCTGGCGACGGCGCAGGCGATCTTCGGCAGGCACCTGACCGCGTTCGTCACCTACGACAAGCGCTTCCTCGAATGCGCCCGGTCGATGGGACTGCCGGCGATCGCGCCCACCTGAGACGCGAAAAGGCCGCCGCACCCGAGCAGGATGCGGCGGCCTTCGTGCGTCTACGTCAGCGCTCGATGCGCGGGATCCGCTGCGTGACCTCGGCATCGGACTCGGCGGGGGTCTCGGCGGCGGCCAGCTTCTTCTCGCGGCGGGCCTTCGCCCACTCGATGATGATCGGCACCACCGAGACCAGCACGATCAGGATGAAGATGGCCTCGATGTTGTTCTTGATGAACGAGATGTTGCCGAGCAGGTGCCCCAGCGCCGTGATGCCACCGGCCCACAGGATGCCGCCGATCACCGTGTAGGTGAAGTACTTCTTCGGGTCCATGCGGCCGATGCCCGCGATCCAGGTGATGAACGTCCGGACGAACGGCACGAACCGCGCCAGCACGACCGCCTTCGGGCCGTGCTTCTCCAGGAAGGCGTGCGTCTTGTCGACGTACTCCTGCTTGAAGAACCTCGAATCCGGGCGCCGGAACAGCGCCGGACCCGCCTTCCAGCCGATCGCGTAGCCGAGGACGTTGCCGAGCAGCGCCGCGACCGTCACCAGCGTGCAGACCAGCCACAGCGGCGCGTGGATCGAACCCTGCGCGACGAACAGGCCCGCGGTGAACAGCAGCGAGTCACCGGGGAGCACGGGAAAGACGCTGCTCTCGATGAAGATGATCAGGCACAGCCCGAGGATCACGTACGCGCCGAACTCGGTCAGCAGGTACTCCGGGTTGAACCACTTCGGCATGAGAGCGAGCGTGGTCGCGGTCTCGGCGAGAATCACAGCACAAAACGGTACAGGGTGACCCTGTGTGCAGTATGTGGGCTCACAGGAGAGTGATGAGACCGATGACCGCGCCGGTCGCGAGACCGAGGAGCGCGGCGAGGCCGAGGACCCAGTAGGCGGGCAGGTGGCGGACCGGGGGAACGTTCCGGCGCGGCGCCCGCGGGGCGGTCCGGTCGGCCGGGTTTTCCAGTGCGGCGCGCTCGCGTTCCAGCGAGCTGGCGTCCGCGCCGGACAGCAGGCCGAACTGCGGCCACCCGCCCGGCGGCGGGCCGGGGTGCGGCGCGCTGCGGGCCTGCGCCTGCAGCGCCTCGGCCAGCAGCCGTTCCGGGTCCTTCGGCTCGCTCACCCTGCACAGCGTAATCAACCGTGGCCGGCCGCTGAAGCCGGAACTCACACCCGCGAACGCGGAACTCGCGCCTGGGAACGTGGGACTCGCGGGGGAGGTCGGGCAGGATGTCGGGATGCGTGAGCTGATCTACGTCTCGGCGTCGAAGCTCCGGCAGCTCGTCCCCGACCTGCCTGCGCGGGGCGGCGCCCTGCGGGACGTGGAGGCCGAGGTGACCACCCCGGTCGGCGGTTTCAAGGTCGGCAAGGCGGCGCGGGAGGCCGAGCCGGGGCTCGCGGGCGCGGTCGCGCGGCTGGAGGCCTCGGAGCGGGCCCCGAAGTGGTTCGCCGACCCGGACGTGCGGCCGGGGCAGTGGGTGCACTTCGAGGCGCCGATGAGCTACGGCGTGGTGGTCGGCGCGGCGACCTTCCTGGACGTCGGCGAGCCCGTCGACGGCTACCCGTCCGGCGGGGACCTGCGCCTGCTGCTGCACGGGTCGAGCGCCCACCTGCTCGGGGCCGGGCACCCGGAGCACCCGACCGGGCGGGAGGTGACGTTCTCGCTGTGGCTGCACTTCACCCATGCGCTGCGCGAAGCGACCGTCGAGAACGGCCGGAGCGACCTCGACGACAACCAGCTGTTCGCGGGGTGGCTGAGGCGGGTCCTGAACTGGCTGGACCGGGAGTTCCAGCCGCGCTTCACGGCCGCCTGGCTGGCTGGCTACGCGCGCGTCACCGCGCGGATCCCCACGCCGTCGGGCACGGTGCTGGCCGCGACGCCGCTCTACGTCGAGCACGTCGAGCCGCCCGCCTGATCAGGCGATCCAGGCGCCCTGCCGCAGCACCCGCTGTGGCCGGAGGTCGGCGTCCAGCACCACCAGGTCGGCGGCGAGGCCGGTGCGCAGCGACCCGAGCCGGTCGGCGAGGCCCAGTAGTTCGGCCGGGCGTCCCGAGGTCGCGCGGACCGCGTCGGGGATGGTCAGGCCGGCGCCCTTGACCAGGTTGCGGAACGCGGCGTCCATGGTCAGCGTGCTGCCGGCGAGCGAACCGGTGTCGGCGAGCGTCGCCACGCCGTCCCGGACGTCGACCTCCAGACGGCCCAGGTGGTAGCGGCCGTCAGCGGCGTCGGTGGCCGACATGGCGTCCGTGATGAGGATCGTGCGGCCGCGGCCGGCGTAACGGGCCGCCATCCGCAGCACCGTCGGGTGCACGTGGACGAGGTCGCAGATCAGCTCGACGGTGACGCGCTCGTCGTCGAGGAGGACGCCGATCGGGCCGGGCTCGCGGTGGTGCAGCGGGCGCATGCCGTTGAACAGGTGCGTCGCGACGGTCGCGCCCGCGTCGATGGCCGGGCGGATCTGCTCCTCGGTGCCGTCGGTGTGCCCGATCGCGGCGATCACGCCGGACTCGGCCAGCTGGCGGACCGCGCGGACACCGCCGTTCAGCTCGGGCGCGAGCGTCACCATCCGGACCGCGCCGCGGCCCGCGCGCAGCAGGGCGTCGACGGTCGCCGCGTCGGGTTCGCGCAGCACCGCGGGGTCGTGGGCGCCGCAGCGGGCCGAGGCGATGAACGGGCCCTCCAGGTGGATGCCGGCCAGCTCGCCGTCCTCGACGAGCTCCCGCAGCACGGCCATCTGGTCCACCAGCGTGCGCACCGGATCGGACACCAGGCTCGCCAGCATGGTCGTGGTGCCGTGCCTGCGGTGGGCCTTGATCGCGGTGACGATCTCCTTCGCGTCGCCGCTGGAGAACGACCCGCCCCCGCCGCCGTGGCAGTGCGCGTCGACGAACCCGGGCACCACGTAGCACCCGCCGACGTCCACCTGCTCGCCCGGCGGTGGCGTCCCGGTGCCGATGCCCGCGATCGCCCCGCCGGACACCGCGAGCCACCCGTCGTCCACCAGTCCTTCGGGGAGGGCGAGCCTGCCACCCGTCAGCACGAAACCCGTCACAGGCTCCAGCATATTGGTCTAAACCAGCTTAGGCACTCATGGCCTTCTGGAGAGCCTCCAGGGCCCGGCTCGCCGTGGACTTCACGGTGCCCTTCGAAATGCCCGCGACCTCGGAGATCTCCGCTTCGGAGAGCCCGCCGTAGTAGCGCAGGACGAGGACCTCGCGTTGCCGCGGCGGCAGCTTCGACAGCGCGTTCACCACCGACTGGTGTTCGCTGGACAGCATCGCGAGGCTCTCCGCGGACCGGGCGTTGACCACGTGCGGCGGCACGTACTCGCGGGCCGTCTTGCGGCGGCGCAGCACGCTGCGTGAGCCGTTGACCACCGCGGTGCGCAGGTAGGCGACCGCGGACGCGGCGTCGCGCAGCTTGCCCCAGTTGCGGTAGAGCCCCGTGAACGCCTCCTGCACGACGTCTTCGGCCGTGGCCGGTTCGTCGACGAGCAGGATCGCGAGGCGGACCAGGCGCATCCGGTGGATCTTGTACAGATCCTCCAGGGTCAGCGGACCCGCAGGCTGGGCCGGCGCGACCCCGTCCATGGTGCGCAAGTGCCCGAGCGTGCGTTCGACGCTCCGCTCCGCGCTGCCGTCCGGCATGTACTCCCGCCTGTCCTCGGCCCGACCGTTGTCCACGTGCTGTACACGCGGGAACCAGCGTATCGGTTGATTCACTTCACCCGGTAGCGTGCGGAGCAGGTACGCAGACGGAGGTGCGCATGGCCTGGTTCCTGGTGCAGACGGTTTACGACCAGGGGAAGTACGGGGAGGTCCGGCCCCGGCACCGCGAGTACCTCGCCAAGCTCGCCGCGGAGGGCACGGTCGCGGTGGCCGGCCCGTTCGCCGACGACTCGGGTGGTGCGTTCCTGATCCAGGCCGAGGACGCGGACGCACTCCAGGCCGTCCTCGACGCCGATCCGTACGTCGTCGAAGGCGCCCTGGAGAGCTTCACGGTGCGGGAGTTCAAGCCGACGCTGGGCGCCTGGGTTCAGTAGACGCCGCCGAGCTTGGTGTGGTCCCAGCTGACGACCTTCGTCGGCGTGAACACCAGCCCGACGCGCTTGGCCGCCTGGGCGGCGACCACCTCGGCGGCGAGTGAGCCGCCCCCGTAGCGCTCCGCCATGGCCGAGCCGATCTCCGCGACGGACGGCGTGTCCTCGACGATCTCGACGTCGGCCTCGAACTGGACGCCGCGCAGCTTGTCGTAGGTGTCGCCGGTCTCGACGAGCACGGTGGCCTGCGGCAGCCGCCGCAGGTTGGCGACCTTCTGCGATTTGCGGTAGGTCCAGGTCGCGACCCCGTCGCCGCGGGGCACGTACCAGAGCGGCGCCAGGTGCGGGCGGCCGTTGGGGTTGATCGTGGCGACGTTGATGACCCGTTGCTCGGCGAGGAACGCGAGGACCTCGTCGGGGGACATCTTGATCAGGTCACGGCGGGACATGCGGGGCCTCCTCAGTGGATCGCTGCCCGTCCACCATGCCCGGTGATGGCGGCTTCGCGTGCGCCGCGTGCCTTGATGTCCTCCAGCGCGGCCTTGTCCGCGGCGGGAACGCGGGTGCGCGCCCCGAGCTCGACGATCGGCGGGAGGAACGAGCGGAAGGCCTTGAGCACGCCGACCCACTTGGGCACGTGGATGACGCGGGCGCGCTTGAGGACGCCCGCCTCGATGAGGTCGAGGGCGACGTTGAGGGGGTAGGTCTTGCCGAGCAAGCCGGGCATGCCAGCACGGAGCTTGCCGAAGACCGGGTGCGCGTCGGCGCTGTCGACCAGGTCGGTCTTGATCCAGGTCGGGTGGGCGACGCCGACCTTGACGCCCAGGTGGGCGACCTCGGCGCGGAGGCTGTTGCAGAACGCCTCGACGCCGGCCTTCGCGGCGGCGTAGTTGGCCATCCCGGGGGCGTGGGTGATCGCCGCGAGGGAGGAGATCGCCAGCAGGTACCCGCGGCGCTCGATGACGTGGGGCAGCGTGACGCGGAAGGTGCGCCACACGCCGAGCAGGTCGACCTCGATGACCTTTTCGAATGCCGCGGGGTCGACGGAGCGGACGAAGCCCGTGGTGGCGATACCCGCGTTGGCGATGACGATGTCGATGCCGCCGAAGTGCTCGACCACGCCCGCGGTGGCCTTTTCGAGGGCGGCCCAGTCGGTCACGTCGGCTTCCCAGGCCTTGGCGGAGTCCCCGATGCGTTCCGCGACCTTGCGCTGTTCGTCCGCTTCGAGCCCGACGAGGGCAACCTTGGCCCCCCGAGCCGCGAGACGCTCCGCGAGCCCGGCGCCAATGCCGCGCGCAGCTCCGGTGATGAGCACGACCTTGCCTTTTACGTTCGCCATGGACGGACCATATACCAACCTACCGGGAGTAAGCTACTCCTCAGTAGGGTGTTCTTGGCCGGCGGTCGGGTTTGGGCTCGGGGTTGCGCTGGGTTCGGGCTGAGGTTGGCGCTGGGTTGGGGTTGGCGCCGGGGCTGGGTTTGAGGTTGGCGCCGGGGCTGGGTTTGAGGTTCGCGCTGGGGCCCGGGGCTGCGGTTTGCGCCGAGGCTGAGCGGGGGCGCCAGGCCTGCGGCTGGCGCCTGGGCTGAGGGGGCGCCACGGCTGCGGCTGGGGCCTGGCGCTGCGGTTGGCGCCGGGGCTGCGGTTGGCGCTGGGTCGGGTTTCGGGGCGCCGCGCGGGTGGGCACCTCACGGCAGCACCGGTGGACACTCCACGGCCCCACGAGTGGGCACCTCGCTCACGGCCCCACGAGTGGACGCCTCGTGGGCGCGTGAGTGGGCATCTCGAAGCCGCACCACTGGATACCTCATGCAGGCGGGCACCAGTGGCCACCTCGCGCCCCCCGAACGAGCACCTCGTGCACCCGCCGAAGGACACCTCACGACCGCGCGAGTGGGCACCTCGCAGTCCCACGAGCCGGGCACCTCGCAGGCACGCCAGTGGGCATCTCGCAGCCGCACCCCTGGGCACCTCGTGCCTGCGGGTGCCAGTGGGCACCTCGTAGCGGCACGAATGAGCATCTCGTGAACCCGCCGGTGGGCACCTCGTGGCGGGCGAGTGGCCCATTCGCGCGGTCACGAGGTGCCCACTTGCGCATCGGGCGAGGTGTCCGGTGGTGCGCCCACGAGGTGCCCACTCGCGTCATAACGAGATGTCCACTGGTCCCCGGGCAAGGTGTCCACTCGCGCGCTCACACGAGAAGGCCAGCCGCGCCGCCCCAAATTGCATCAGCCGAATCGGGCACCACCGCGACCCCAAACCAACCCAATCGAGCCAGCCCAGCCCAGCCGAACCGCCGCCACTACCGCCATGCCGGCCCAGTCAAATCGGCCACCGTCGCGAGCCCAGCCCAGCCCAGCCCGAGCGAACCAACCCAGCCCAACCAAACCAGCCACCATCGCCAGCCCAGCCCAGCCCAGCCCAGCCCGAGCGAACCAACCCAGCCCAACCAAACCAGCCACCATCGCGAGCTCAACGCAACCCAGCCCGAGCGAGCCAGCCACCGCCGACCCAAGCCCAACCCAACCGAGCCACTCACCTACTGCGAAGCATCATCCAAAACAGCCAGCTCCTCCGCCCCCAGCCGCAACTCCACCGAGGCCAGCAAATCCGTCAACTGCTCCACATTCCGGGCACTGGCGATGGGCGCCACCACAGTCGGCTGCGCGGCCAGCCACGCCAGCGCCACCGCGGCCGGAGAAGTCCCGTGCGCGGCCGAGATCGCGTCCAGCGCCTCCAGCACCCGCTCGCCCCGGTGGTCCAGGTACTCCACCGCCTTCTCGGCGCGTGGGCTGCCGCTCGCCTCGCGGCTGCGGTACTTGCCGGTCAGGAAGCCGCGCGCCAGGCCGAAGTAGGGCAGCGTCGCCAGGCCCTCCTGCGCCACCAGCGGGGCCAGCTCCTGCTCGTAACCGCGCTCCACCAGGTTGTAGTGCGGCTGCACCGCGACGTACCGGGCGAACCCCTCCCGGTCCGAAATGGACAGCGCCTCCGCCAGGCGCTCGGCGCTGTAGTTCGACGCCCCCAGGTGCCGCACCTTCCCGGCTCGCACCAGCTCGTCGAACGCGCCCAGCGTCTCCTCCAGCGGCACGTCCGCCACATCGCGGTGGGCGTAGTACAGGTCCAGGTAATCAGTCTGCAACCGGCGCAGCGAATCCTCCGCCGCCTCGCGGATGTTCTTCGCGCTCACCCCCGGCCGCGCCGCCCAGCTGCCCACCTTCGTCGCGATCACCACGTCATCCCGGCGGCCACGGCGCTTCAGCCACCTGCCGATGATCGTCTCGGACTCGCCGCCCGAATTGCCCGGGATGCGGGCCATGTACACGTCCGCCGTGTCGATGAAGTTGCCACCGGCTGCCGCGTAAGCGTCCAGCACGGCGAAGGACTGCGCCTCGTCGGCCGTCCAGCCGAACACGTTGCCCCCGAGGTTCAGCGGGAACACCTCGAGATCACCGATTTTCACCATGATTCCAACGTAGAGGAATGCACCGGCCACCCGCCGGAGTTGAGACGGTCATGGCTATCGAACTCGGCAAGATCGGTATCTGGCGCGGCTGGCACCAGCTGAACGCGGACCTGGCGCGCGAAGCCGAACGCCTCGGCTTCGGCGCGATCTGGATCGGCGGCTCCCCCGACGGGCAGCTGACCATCGTCGACGAGCTGCTGGACGCGACCGAGAACATCAAGGTCGCCACGGGCATCGTCAACATGTGGAAGGACGACGCGGCCACGGTCGGCGCGTCCTGGCACCGCATCGAGGCCAAGCACCCCGGCCGCTTCCTGCTTGGCGTCGGCATCGGCCACCCGGAGGCGACGCAGGAGTACCAGAAGCCCTACGACAAGATCGTCGACTACCTCGACGGCCTGGACGAGGCCGGCGTACCGGTCGCCGCCCGGGCGCTGGCCGCGCTCGGCCCGAAGGTCCTCAAGCTCTCCGCCGAGCGCACCGCGGGCGCGCACCCGTACCTGACCACGCCGGAGCACACCCGGGAGGCCCGTCGCGTCCTCGGCGACGGCGTGCTGCTGGCCCCCGAGCAGAAGATCGTTTTCGAGGCCGACCCGGAGAAGGCCCGCGCCATCGCCCGCCCGACCATCGAGAACCCCTACCTCCACCTCGTCAACTACCGCAGCAACCTGCTCCGCCACGGCTGGACCGAGGCCGACCTCGACAACGGCGGCAGCGACGCGCTGATCGACGCACTCGCCCTGCACGGCGACATCGACTCGATCGCCGCCGGCATCACCGCCCACCTCGACGCAGGCGCCGACCACGTCTGCGTCCAGGTCCTCGGCGACGACCCGCTGCCCGGCTACCGCGCCATCAGCGAAGCCCTGCTGTCCTGACCCGCCCCAGACCGCCGAAGCCGCTCCGCCCGCACCAGGGTGGAGCGGCTTTTCTCACTTGATCGTTCCCGACCTCCGCGGCAGAGAGCCAGCACACTGTCCTCCCACCGCCGACCTCGTACGATTCGGGCAAGGAAGGCGAACCACAGCTAGGAGGACCAACGATGCCCATCGCCACCCCCGAGGTCTACGCGGAGATGCTGGACCGGGCCAAGGCGGGCGAGTTCGCGTACCCGGCGATCAACGTGACCTCGTCGGAGACCCTCAACGCCGCCCTGCGCGGGTTCGCCGACGCGGAGAGCGACGGGATCATCCAGATCTCGACCGGTGGCGCCGAGTTCGCCTCTGGCACCCGGGTCAAGGACATGGTGACCGGCGCGACCGCGCTCGCCGAGTTCGCGCACGTCGTCGCCGAGAAGTACCCGGTCAACATCGCCCTGCACACCGACCACTGCCCCAAGGACAAGCTGGACGGCTTCGTCCGCCCGCTGATCGCCCTGTCCCAGGAGCGCGTGAACAAGGGCCAGAACCCGCTGTTCCAGTCGCACATGTGGGACGGCTCGGCCATCGACCTGGACGAGAACCTGGAGATCGCCACCGAGCTGCTCGCCAAGGCGGCCGCCGCGAAGATCATCCTCGAGGTGGAGATCGGCGTCGTCGGCGGTGAAGAGGACGGCGTCTCGAACGACATCAACGAGAAGCTCTACACCGCCGAGGGCGACTTCGTGAAGACCGTCGACGCGCTGGGCACCGGCGAGAAGGGCCGCTACCTGCTCGCCGCGACGTTCGGCAACGTGCACGGCGCCTACAAGCCCGGCGCGGTCAAGCTGCGCCCGGAGGTGCTCAAGCGCGGCCAGCAGGTCGCGGCCGAGAAGCTGGGCCTCGCCGAGGGCAGCAAGCCGTTCGAGCTCGTCTTCCACGGCGGCTCCGGCTCGCTGCTGTCCGAGATCCACGAGGCGGTGTCCTACGGCGTGGTGAAGATGAACATCGACACCGACACCCAGTACGCCTTCTCCCGCCCGATCGCCGACCACTTCTTCAAGAACTACGACGGCGTCCTGAAGATCGACGGCGAGGTCGGCAACAAGAAGACCTACGACCCGCGCAGCTACCTCAAGCAGGCCGAGGCCGCCATGGCCAAGCGCATCGTCGAGGCCGCCGAGCACCTCAAGTCGGCGGGCCAGAAGCTCAGCTGACCGCGACCTCCCGGTGGGTCCTCACCCGGGTGAGGGCCCACCAGAGGACGGGCAGGCCGGCCAGCACCACGAGGGCGGGCCAGTAGGCGAACGGCGGCGCGGACTCGGTGTGCGCGTCGCCGAGCAGCCACGGCCGCAGCTGCGCCTGCAGCCACAACGCGCCGTACCCGAACGCGGTCACCAGCAGCCCGCCGGCCAGCGGCGTCAGCACCCGCTGCGACCGCCCGATCCGGAACGCGACGTCCACCGCGAGCCCGACGGCGAGCAGGTAGAACGGGATCGCCGAGGCCGGGAACGTGCCCACGACCAGCAGCGGCCAGATGATCGCGCGATAGGCCACGTACGCGGCGGCCACCGCGGTCGCCGCCCACGCGCGGCCGATCGTGTGCCGCGCCAGCGCTAGCACCAGCGCGGAGACCCCGATGCCCCACAGCGGGTAGACCCAGTCGGCGATCGGCATCGCGAAGTGCAGCACCGCGACCCGGTCGACCGGGTGCCCGATCTGCTCGGCGGCGAAGCTCAGCAGCGACGGCTCGGCCTCCGGCGCCCCGCGCTCCCACGCCCGCAGGCTGATGATGCCGTACTCCTGCTGCCCGTTCGGGAAGAACGTGTTCTCCAGGAAGAACACCCACAACCCGGTCAGCACCAGCGTGCGGAACCGGCCCGGCGGCGCGGACTTCAGCCAGCCGTCGATGACACCGGCGAGCATCACGCCGGTGCCGATGTAGAGCAGCATGTGCGTGGGGCTCCACGCGGTCAGGTCGAGGCCGCTGACCCGGTGGTTGATGACGTCCAGCGGCGCGGCGATCAGGAACATCACCAGCCCGGCCTGCATCAGCCGCAGCGACCGGCGGTCGCAGCCGAGCCCGGTGTAGCTGTGGATCGCGACGAGGACGATGACGATCCCGGTGCCGACCGTGTTGATCAGGTGCGGCGGGGCGAAGTCGTCGCGGATGAACTTGAAGTGCCACGACATGTCCCAGGACGAGCCGAGCACCTTGAAGGTGAACGCGACCAGCCACATGCCGTAGGCGAACCGCAGCACCCACTCGGGCGTCGGCTGCCCCGGCACCCCGCGCACCCAGTGGGTGGCGAAGAAAAGCTTGGTCTTGCCGATGGGTCCGCGCGGCACGGCGACACCCTCGGCGGCCCCCTCGAGCGCCTTCGTCATGCGGACATCATCCACGGTCGGCGGGGCTGGGCGGAGCGAGATGCCGGAATTTCAGGGTTCACCCTGAGGCGTGACACGCTTGCGTCCACACGCGGCGGCGGGCATCGTGTCCGCCCGTGATGCCGAAACGTCTCGTCGCCACGGTGCTGATCGCCGCTCTCGTCCTCCTCGGCAGCGGGGTCCTCGCAAGCCTGTTCGTCTGAAAACCTGGTCGTGTCCCCGGCCTGGGTGCCGGTGCCGGTCGCCTGCACGGCGGCAGCGGCCGACGCCGCTTACAAGCACCCAGTCGCCGCCGCCGATACTGGGCAGCATGACGAACCTGCTGGAACCCGACCCCACCCGGCTGCCCGAGCGCGTGGACGCGCAGGCCGCGATGGACGCCGGCACCGACCCGTCCGACGTGGCCGCCGAGCACCCCGACTTCAGCGAGGCCTGGGCGGCGCTGGCCGAGCGGGCGCTGGAGGCGGGCGAGTTCGTCCCCGCCTACGCCTTCGCCCGCACCGGCTACCACCGCGGCCTGGATCAGCTGCGCCGCGCCGGGTGGAAGGGCTTCGGCCCGATCCCCTGGGACCACCGCCCGAACCAGGGCTTCCTGCGTGCCCTCGCCGCCCTCGCCAAGGCGGCCCAGCGCCTCGGTGAGACCGAGGAGTACGAGCGGTGCCGGAAGTTCATCGCCGACTCCGACCCGGCGGCCGCCGCGGCGACCGGCCTCCAGTAGATCCGCACCATCTAGAACTCCCCGCAGTTGTCAGGTGCCGCCTTGCCCGCGAACCGGCCTTCCAGCCAGGCGAAGGCGGCCGGGTAGCCGGCGACGGCGCCACCGACGTGGGTCGGCACCGCGAGGGTGTCGAACTGCACGGTGGCGCCCTCGTCGCACCAGTTCCGGGCCATGGTCCGGCCCTGCTCGTAGGGCACGATGTCGTCCAGCGCGCTGTGCACGACGTACATCGGCACCTCCGGTTCGAGCGTCCCGATCCGCTGCTCCTCGACGACCGACGCGTATGGCTCCTCGGCCAGGTACTCGCCGATCGAGCGGCCGTCGACGGTCAGGTCGGTGGTGCGGGTGAAGGCGTGGTTCACGATCGACTCGGCGGTGCACTCGTCCTCGACCTGCGCTTCGAGGGCCTTGCCCCGGTCGTTGAGGACGTCGGTGATGCGCAGCTCGGGGTAGGCGTAGTTGACGCTCGCGACCGCGAACATCAGGAAGCCGACGGCGTAGGCGCCGTCCAGGCTGCGGCCGACCGCGGCGAGGTCCGCCGGGACCGCGCCCGCGTAGGCGCCCTTGAGGTCCAGCTCCGGCGCGTAGGACGGCTGCAGCTCGGCGGCCGCGGCGGATGCGCCACCGCCCTGCGAGTAGCCGGCGATCGCGACCGGCCCGTCTGCGGGCACGCCCGGTAGCTGCTGCGCCGCGCGGATCGAGTCGAGGACAGCGTGGCCCTCGGCCTTGCGGTTGACGTAGGTGTGCACGCCGGGGGTGCCAAGGCCCTCGTAGTCGGTGACGACCACCGCGTAGCCGCGCGCGAGCAGGCCGGCGATGAACGGGCCCTCGTACTCCCCGCCCGCGGCCAGCGCCTTCGACGGCGCGCACTGGTCGCCGAGGCCCTGCGTGCCGGGCGCGTAGGCGATGAGCGGCCGGTCGCCCGCGCCGTACCACGGCGTCTTCGGCGTCAGCACGGTTCCGGTGACCGCGACGGCGTCACCGTGCGTGTCCGTGCTGCGGTACATGATCCGCTCGACGTCGGCGGGAGCGCGGAGCAGTTTCACCGGGTCGAGGAAGAACTCGCTCGGCGCGTGACGGATGATGGCGCCGTTGTCACTCGGCAGGGTGGCCGGCGGATCGTAGAAGTCAGCAGAGGAGGTCACGGCGCCGGCGGGCGTGGTCGTCAACGACAGCGCGGCGACCGCCGCGGTCACGATCGCCACGAGCCGGCGATTCGAAAGGCGCATGAACGCTCCCCGGTGAGCTATTTTCCGACAGCTATGTCGGAAAAGGATTGTGGTGAGGTGGCAGGCATGTCAATGCCCCGAAAGCGTGGCCCCGGCAGGCCCCGGAAGCTGCCGGTCGCCGAACAGCGCGCGCTCGTGCTCGCCGCGGCGGGGCACGTGTTCGCCACGAGCGGCCTGCAGGGCGCCACGATCGAACAGATCGCCCGCGAGGCCGGTCTGACCCGGCAGGCGGTCTACGAGCTCTACGGCGACAAGAACGCGTTGTTCGCCGCCGTGGTCGAACAGGCGGAGGAACAGGCCTACGCGGCGATCGCCGCCGCCGGCGCGAGCGACGCCGATCTGGATCTGAAGAGCTGGGCGCGCAAGAACTACGCGAACCTGTTCGACTTCGTCGCCGGGCACCCGGACGCGCTGCCGCTGTTCCAGGAAGCCGAGCGCACCGGCAATTTCGCGTTGTCCCGGCTGCGGAAGCGGCTGGCCCTGGTCTACACCGAGGCGAGCGGGCAGCGGTGGGCGGAGTTCGGCGTCGAACCGGGCCGCGCGGACACCGCGCTGGTCACGATGTACTTCGCGATGGTCGAATCGCTGGTGCGGCTCAACTGGAACGGCGACGCGCCGGACCGCGACGCGTTGATCGACCTGCTGACCGAGTTCACGATCGGCGGCGTGCTGCGGCTGTACAGCCAGGCGCCGGAGGTCATCGCGCGCGTCCGGTAGGTGTCCAGGATGCGGGAACCGGGGCCGGGGCGGGAGTTCTTTCCGTAGCGTCGAAGGCATGGCGCCGTCTCAGCTCGCGATCGTGGGGGCGGGGCCGCGTGGCGTCGGCGTGCTGGAGCGGCTGTCGGCGAACGCGGCCGAGTTGCTCGGGCCCGCGGGGCTGGTGGTGCACCTGATCGACCCGTTTCCGCCTGGCGCGGGCCGGATCTGGCGGTACGAGCAGTCGCCGTTGCTGCGGATGAACTCGATGGCCGAGGACGTCACGATGTTCACCGACGACACGGTGGCGATGGACGGGCCGGTCCGGACGGGGCCGTCGCTGTGGCAGTGGGCGCAGGAGGTGCGCGCGGGGCGGATCCGCTACGACGTGCCCGAGGACCTGCGGGACGAGCTCGCGGCGTTGCGCGGCACGTCCTTTCCGACGCGGCGGCTGGCGAGCGCCTACCTGGACTGGGTGTACCGGCACGTGCTGGCCGGGCTGGCGCCGGGCATCGAGGTGGTGGAGCACCGCACGCGCGCGACGCGGATCGACGACACCCGCGTGTGGCTGGACGGTGTGGACGAGCCGCTGGACGTGGACGTCGTCGTGCTGGCGGTCGGGCACCTGGACGCCGAACCGGGTTCGGGTGAGCGGGAACTGGCCGAGTTCGCGGACGCGCACGGGCTGGCGTACTACCCGGCGGGGTACACGGCGGATGTCGACTACCAGCACGTCGCGCCGGGCGAGCCGGTGCTGGTGCGCGGGTTCGGGCTGGCGTTCGTCGACCTGATGCTGTTGCTCACCGAGGGCCGCGGCGGGCGGTTCGAGGAGCGGTCGGGCGGGCTGGTCTACCGCCCGAGCGGGGCGGAACCGGTGCTGCACATCGGTTCCCGGCGCGGGGTGCCGTATCACGCGAAGCCCGGTTACCGGTTGCAGGGATCGGCGCTGCGCCTGCCGCGGTTCTTCGGCCCGGAGCGGGTTGCGGAGCTGCTGGCGCGGGACCGGCACCTCGACTTCCGCGCCGACGTGTGGCCGCACGTCGCCAAGGAGCTGGCGTGGGGGTACTACAGCGAGCTGTTCACCGGTCATCCGTCGCGGGTGCTGATGTCGTTCGAGGATTTTTCCCGCTGCTTCGCGGATTTCGCGTGGGACAGCGCGGAGATGCGGGCGCTGGTGCGGCGGGCGGTGCCTGCCGAGGAGGACCGGCTCGACCTGGAGCGGCTGGACCGGCCGTTGGCGGGCCTGCGGTTCGAGACGGCGGAGGAGTTCGGGAAGCACCTGAGGTCCTATGTGGAGGCGGACCTGGCGCGGCGGGCGGACCCGGCGTATTCGGCGGATCTGGGTGCGTTCATGGCTTTGTTGTCGGCGTACCAGCAGATGCCGGCGCTGACCGCGTCCGGCGCGCTGAACGTGTCCGATGTGGATGGCTGGTGGCACGGGTTCTTCTCGTACTACGCGAGCGGCCCCCCGCCGCGGCGGTTGCACGAGTTGCTGGCGTTGCACCAGGCCGGGGTGGTGTCGTTCCTGGGGGCGGACGTCTCGATTTCCCTGTCGCCGGAGGGGTTCGTGGCGTCGTCGGGCAGCTTCCCGGGATCGGTGACGGCCCGGACGCTGATCGAGGCGCGGCTGCCGGCGCCCAGTGTCTCGCGGGCGTCGGACGGGTTGCTGGCGCAGTTGCGGGGCGCGGGCGAGCTGGCGGAGGAGCACGTGCGGGACCTGCCGTCGGGCCGCATCTCGACGCGGGTGTCGGACGGGCGGCTGCTGGACGCGGCGGGCCGCCCGCAGCCCCGGCGGTTCGCGCTGGGGCCGCACACGAGCGCCCGCTCGGCGGCGGCGTTCACCCGCCCACGCACGAACGGCCCGTCGTTCCGGCAGAACGACGCGGCGGCACGGGAGATCCTGCGGCTGGTGGGGTGATTCGTGAGCCGCGGCCGGGCGCGGGCCGGAGTGGCTGGCGCAGCAGATGCGATGCGCAAGGCAGCGGCAGCTGCGGCGGGGCGGGGCGGGGCGAGTTCTCGGGCCTGTGCTCGCGGACAGCGCGGGCCCCGGGGGTGCGGCAGGCCGCCGCCCGGGTACCAGCGGGCGGCGGCCTGCCACCGGCCCCGGGCGTGAACGTCCCGGTTGCAGTTCCGGGGCCGGCTCGACCAGCATTCACCACCGGCGGACCGGCCCGTGCGCGGGACGCTGCCCACCGCGGTACTGACGCACCGCCCCACCCCTGGCGCGGTGGGCCGCGATCTTCGGCCACACGGCCTGGATCAACGAGAAACCGAATGCGAATCCCGTGGCTCAGCAGCGGTCCAGCATCTCCGTCAACGCCGCCTTCTCCGCGCTGTCGATCGTCAGCTGCCACTCGTACTTCACGTCGATCCACATCTTCGCGTAGGTGCACCAGTAGCCGGTGAGCGGAGGCTTCCACTCGTCGGGCGACTTGTCGCCCTTGGCCTGGTTGACGTTGTCGGTGACGGCGATCAGCTGCGGGTTGGTCAGGTCGTTGGCGAACGCCTCGCGCTTAGCGGTGGTCCAGGCCGACGCGCCGGTCCGCCACGCGGCGGCGAGCGGCACGACGTGGTCGATGTCGACGTCGGAAGCGGCGGTCCAGGTGGCGCCGTCGTACGGGCTCTTCCACGTGCCCGACGTGGCGGCGCAGCTGGAGTCGGTGACGACGTTCGTGCCGTCCCGCTTCAGCACGACCTCGCGGGTGTTGCAGCTGCCGCCCTGGTCGTCCCAGTGCGGGAACTTGTCGCGCGAGTAACCGGTGGACGTGCCGTCCGCCTGGACGGTCAGCGCCGCCAGCTCGGAGCGGGCGGTGGTCTCGGACGGGATGTTCGGCGGCTCCGCCACCGCGGTGCCGGTCGCGAGGCCGGTGGTGAACAGGGCCGAGAGGCCCAGGACGATCAGCGAGTTTCGGGCGATGCGCATAGGTGCCGCCTTCGGGTGATCGGTGAGGACCCTCCGAAGGTCGAACATGAAGATGGCGAAAGCAATACCTGTGGGTGATTTACCGACGACAGTAGGTTAACTATCAGTGATCGCCAGCAGGTTCTCGGTGTGCCGATACCAGGTCCAGCGGGTCACCGGCCGCGGGTGCGGCACTCCGTTCTGCACCACTTCCGCCGGGTGGCAGCCCAGCTGGCAAGCCCGCCCGGACACCTCGGTGACCCGCCGGAACAGCCCCCGGGTCACCCGCACGTCGACGCCCTCCGCGCCGGGCCGGACCACGAACGACCGCGCCGAGCCACGGAACGCGACCGTGTCGTCACAGTAAGCCTCGCCGGTGACCGGACCTACCGCCGCTTCACCCACCAGGACTCCGCCGCTGTCGTCCCGCACGAGCACCCGCGGCCGCGGCTCACCCTTCCGGGCTAGTGCGAGCGCCTCCGACGGGTCCGACGGCAGCCCCCACAGCCGCGCCGCCGGCGAGCCCGGATCGGTCGGCACGTATCCCACCGGCGTGTCCCCCAACCGGTTCTTCCGCATGATCCGCACCACGACCGCGGCGAGGTCCGCATCCGTGCCGACGACGATCAACGGCTCCCCGGAAGTGCCCTCTAGCAGGGGATCCACGTCGTTCCGGCCGGGGCGCGCGGGCACTTCCCGCACTCCCGGCTCGTTGCGAAGGAGTGACGAACCAGACCCGCAAGCCAGCACCGTTCCCCGCGCCACCGGGTCCTCCGTTACGCTCATGCACCGGCATTTGCCTGCGCTGAATTTCCTGTTGCCGAATACCTGGAGTGTCACATGCCGGCCATCGTGCTCATCGGTGCCCAGTGGGGCGACGAAGGCAAGGGCAAGGCCACCGACCTGCTCGGCGACCGCGTCCAGTGGGTCGTCCGCTACCAGGGCGGCAACAACGCCGGTCACACGGTCGTGCTCCCCAACGGGGAGAACTTCGCCCTGCACCTCATCCCGTCCGGGATCCTCACGCCGGGCGTGACGAACGTGATCGGCAACGGCGTGGTCGTCGACCCCGGCGTGCTGCTCGACGAGCTGGACGGCCTGGAGAAGCGCGGCGTGGACACCAGCCGCCTGCTGCTCTCCGCCGACGCGCACCTGATCATGCCGTACCACGTGGCGATCGATAAGGTCACCGAGCGTTACCTCGGCAGCCGCAAGATCGGCACCACCGGCCGCGGCATCGGCCCGTGCTACCAGGACAAGATCGCCCGCGTCGGCGTCCGCGTGCAGGACCTGCTCGACGAGAAGATCTTCCGCCAGAAGGTCGAGGCGGCCCTCGAGTTCAAGAACCAGGTGCTGGTCAAGGTCTACAACCGCAAGGCGCTCGACGCCGACCAGGTGGCCGACGAGGTGCTGGCCGCGGGCGAGAAGTTCGCGCACCGCATCGCCGACACGCGGCTGCAGCTGAACAAGGCCCTGGAGAAGGGCGAGACGGTGTTGCTGGAGGGGTCGCAGGGCACGCTGCTCGACGTCGACCACGGCACCTACCCGTTCGTCACGTCGTCGAACCCGACCGCGGGTGGCGCGAGCGCCGGGTCGGGCATCGGGCCGGGCCGCATCGGCACCGTGCTCGGCATCCTCAAGGCCTACACCACGCGCGTCGGGTCGGGCCCGTTCCCGACCGAGCTGAACGACGCGATGGGCGAGCACCTGCGCAAGGCGGGCGGCGAGTTCGGCGTCACCACCGGGCGGTCGCGCCGCACCGGCTGGTTCGACGCGGTGATCGCCCGGTACGCCACGCGGGTCAACGGGATCACCGACTACTTCCTCACCAAGCTCGACGTGTTGTCCGGCCTGGAGCGGGTGCCGATCTGCGTCGGGTACGAGGTGGACGGCTTCCGCACCGAGGACATGCCGATGACGCAGACCGACGTGCACCACGCCGTGCCGATCTACGAGGAGCTGCCCGGCTGGTGGGAGGACATCTCGCACTGCCGGACGTTCGAGGAGCTGCCGGCGAACGCGCGGGCGTACGTGGAGCGGATCGAGGAGCTGTCGCAGGCCCGGGTCTCGGCCATCGGCGTCGGCCCGGGCCGCGAACAGACCATCGTCCGCCACGAATTCCTCTAGGCCAGGGCGGTCTTCGTCGGGGTCGGGTTGCGGAACAGGTCGAGCACCGGGCAGTGCTCGTCGACCTGGCGTTTGAGGTCCTCGTAGGCCTCGCGGGTCGCCGGGCCGTCCAGGTCGACCGTCACCCGCACGTCGGTGAAGCCGGGGCGGGTCTCGTTGAAGCCGAAGAAGCCGTGCAGGTCGAGATCGCCCTCGACGGTGACCTTCACCGAGGTCAGCGGCACGCCCAGCTTGGCGGCCCAGAACTGGTACGTGATCACCTGGCACGAGCCGAGCGCGGCCAGCGCGTACTCGACCGGGTTGGCGGCGGTGTCCGTGCCGCCCAGCGGCGCGGGTTCGTCGACGCGGAAGGCGTGGTCCCGCACCTTCACGTCGACCTGGGTTCCGGTGACCAGCTGGTGGTCGACGGTGAACGAGACGGCGGCGTTGGCGGGATCGGCCGAGACGGCCTGGCGGGTTCCCTCGATGACATCGGTGAGCGACATGGTCATCACGGTGACGGGAGTGCCCCGCCCGCCGCGAGGGCTCCCACGACCTGGGACGCGGGAATCGGCGCCACCCGGCCGCCGTTGCCGGTGATCATGAGCATCGGAGTGGCGCTGGCCACCGCGACGGCGACCAACTACGTCGACGCGATCGTGGCGCAGGCGAAGCAGGTGGCGGCCGACGGGCTGAAGTCGGTGTGGTTCGGGCAGCGGTTCGACTACGACGCGGCCGCGCTGGCGACCGTCGTCGGGCGCGAGGTACCGGAGTTGTCCGTCGGCACGTCGGCGATCCCGATCTTCGGACGGCACCCGCTGCTGATCTCCAGCCAGGCCCAGACCGTGCAGGCCGCCACGCACGGGCGGTTCCAGCTCGGGCTGGCGCTGGGCGCGAAAGGCCTGCTGGAAAGCACTTTCGGCCTCACCTACGAGCGTCCGGTGGCCCGGCTGCGCGAGTTCCTGACCGTGCTGCGCGAGCTGTTCACCACCGGCACCGCCGACTTCCGCGGCGAGGTCCTCACCGCCGTGCCGCCGCTGCCGACCACGGTTCCCGGCGCGGACCCGGTGCCGCTGCTGGTCGCCGCGATGGGGCCGCAGGCGTTGCGGGCCACCGGGGAACTCGCCGACGGCACCCTGCCTTACCTCGCCGGGCCGAAGGTGCTGGCCGACGAGATCGTTCCGGCCATCACCGCCGCCGCGAGCGGGCAGCCACGCGTCATCGCCTTCGTGGCGGGCGTGGTCACCTCCGACGTCGAGCGGGTGCGCGCCAACGCCGTCGAACAGCTCGCGTTCTACGAGCGGATCCCGTCCTACCAGCGGGTCATCGGCCTGGAGGGCGCGTCGCGGGCCGGTGAGCTGGCGGTCATCGGCGACGAGGAGACCGTCGCCGCCGAGATCCGGCGCTACTTCGACGCCGGGGCCACCGAGGTGGTGTTCACCCAGACCGACCTGGGCAGCGCCGAGGACCAGCGCCGCACCTGGCGGTTGCTGGGGGAACTGTCCGGAAAATGAGTTGCCTGGAGCGGACTCCACCTGCCTAGCCTCGGCAGGCATGGATGACCGCCCTGCACTGACGATCACAGTCAACGGGATCCAGCACCGGCTGACCGTCGATCCACGGTCGATGCTGGCCGAAACACTGCGCGATGACCTCGGTCTGACCGGCACCAAGCGCGGCTGTGACCGCGGCGAATGCGGCGCCTGCACCGTCCTGGTGTACGGCCGCCGGGTGTTGTCCTGCCTGACCCTGTCCCTGCTCGCCGACGGCGCGGAGGTGACGACCGCCGAGGGCCTCGCGCCCGAGGGCGAGCTGCACCCAGTGCAGCGAGCCTTCCTGGAGAACGACGCGTTCCAGTGCGGCTTCTGCACGCCGGGGCAGGTCGTGTCCGCCGCCGCGTGCATCGCCGAGGGCCACGCCGGCTCCGAGGACGAGATCCGGGAGTGGATGAGCGGCAACATCTGCCGCTGCGGCGCCTACCCGCAAATCGTTTCCGCCGTGCGGAAAGCCGCCACGGAGGTGGTCCGATGAGGACGTTCGAGCTGACCAGGGCTACCTCCGTCGAGGAGGCGCTCGACGCGCTGACCGCCGGCGCGCAGGCCATCGCCGGCGGCACCGAACTGCTGAACTGGCTCAAGGAGGGCATCGAGGCGCCCGCCCGGCTGGTCGACATCAACCGACTACCGCTGGACCGGATCGAGTTCGCCGACGACCGCGTCCGGCTCGGCGCGTTGTGCCGGATGAGCGACGTGGCCGCGCACCCGGAACTGACGCGCGAGTTCCCCGTCCTGGTGCAGTCGTTGCTGCGGGCCGCGTCGCCGCAGCTGCGAAACATGGCGACGCTGGGCGGCAACCTGATGCAACGAACCCGCTGCCCGTACTTCCGCGCGGACACCGGACTGCCGTGCAACAAGCGGGTGCCCGGCTCGGGTTGCTCGGCCCGGCACGGCGACACCACGTCCGCCGCGATCCTCGGCTGGTCGGACGACTGCGTCGCGACCCACCCGTCGGACCTCGCGGTCGCGCTCGCCGCGCTCGACGCGGTCGTCGTGGTCCGCGGCCCGGAGGGCGAGCGGCGCATCCCGGCGACGAGTTTCCACCGGCTACCGGGCGACGAACCCGCGCGGCACAACGATCTCCGGCCCGATGAGCTGATCACCGCGATCGAGGTTCCCCGTGGTGGCAAGCGGTTTTCGCACTACCTGAAGGTCCGGGAACGGGTTTCCTACGAGTTCGCGGTGGTCTCCGCCGCGGCCGTCGTCGAGTGGGACGGGGAGACGATCACGCGGGCACGCGTCGCGCTCGGCGGGGTGGCGCACAGGCCGTATCGGATGGAACTCGTCGGCGTGCCGATGAGCAGGCTGGCCGAGGCGGTGCGGCTCACCCGCGCGCGTCCGTTGCCCGGCAACGAGTACAAGGTCACCCTCGCCGAGCGCGCCGCGGTGCGCGCGATCAAGGAGGCGATGTCGTGAAAGCGCTTACCAGGCTGGACGGCCCGGCCAAGCTCACCGGGGCCGCGCGGTATGCGGCCGACGCTGCCGCACCCGGCACCCTGATCGCCGCGCTCGTCCCCGCCACGGTGCCGACCGGGCGGGTCACGAGCATCGACACCTCGCAGGTGGTGGACGCGACGGTGCTGACGCACCACGATCTGCCGCGCCTGACCCCGCTGCCGTCACCGCCGCTGGGCCACTCGGTGCTGCCCCTGCAGGACGACCTCGTGCACTACGAGGGCCAGCCGGTCGTGATGGTCCTGGCGGACAGCTGGCAGCAGGCCCGCGAAGCCGCGCGGCAGGTGCGGGTCACCTACGACGACGTCCGGCCGCCGCTGCTGTTCGGGCAGGCCGAGGACGTCGTCCCGCGCAGCGACCACCTGCTCGGCGAGGCCGACGAGTCGACGGGCGACCTCCAGGCCGGACTGGCCGCGGCGGACCGGATCGTCGAGGCCACCTACACCACCGCCAACCGGCACCACAACCCGATGGAGCCGTGGGCGGTGCTCGCCGAGTGGGTGGACGACGAGCTGGTGCTGCACGCGTCCGTGCAGGCCGCCGCGCTCACCCAGGCGGTGGTCGCCGAGCTGTTCGGTCTCCCGGCCGACGCGGTGCGGGTGATCTGCCCGTTCACCGGCGGCGGGTTCGGCAGCAAGGGCTACGTGTGGCCGGCGCTCCCGCTGGCCGCCGCGGCCGCCCGCGCCACCGGGCAGCCGGTCAAGCTGGTGCTCACGCGTGCCGAGATGTTCACGTTGTCCGGGCACCAGCCGGCCACCCGGCAGACGATCACCCTGGGCGCCACGGCCGACGGGCGGCTCACCGCGATCCGGCACCTCAGCAGCAACGCGGCCGCCCGCGTCGACGACTACGCCGAGAACACCACCCACGGCACCACCTGGCTGTACGCGAGCCCGGCCATCCACACCGAGATGCGGGTGCAGCGAGTGGACCGGCCGCAGCCGACGCCGATGCGGGCGCCGCACGAGGGCCCGGGGATCTTCCCGCTGGAGTCCGCGATGGACGAGCTGGCGCACGAGCTGGGGATCGACCCGGTGGAGCTGCGGATCCGCAACGAACCGGCGGCCGACCCGATGACCGGCAGGCCGTTCTCGTCGCGCAAGCTGGTCGAGTGCCTGCGCGAGGGCGCCCGCCGGTTCGGCTGGTCCGAGCGCGATCCGGAACCGCGGTCGATGCGGGACGGGCACGACCTCGTCGGCTGGGGTGTCGCGGCGGCGACCATGGACACGTTCCGGGCGCCGTCGGCGGCGCGGGTGCGGGTGGACGCCGCGGGCCGGGTCACCGTGGAGACCGGGGCGCAGGAGATCGGCACCGGGCTGCCCGCGATGGTGCAGGCCGTGGCCGCGGAGACGCTCGGCTGCGATGCGGAGTCGGTCCAGGTGCGGCACGGCGACCCGGACTTCCCCGGGCACGGCGGCACGATGGGGTCGATGTCGGCGATGGGCCTCGGGTCGGCGGTGCAGGCGGCGGCGCGCGAGGTGCTGGACAAGCTGGGCGCGAACCCGGGCGACCCGCTCGCCGACGCGCTGGCCGCGGCCGGGCTGCCCGAACTGACCGCGGAGGGCCGGTGGGCGCCCGAGTCGTCGCTGGCGGCGGGCCGGTCGGCGGACCACTCGATCCACACCTACGGCGCGATCTTCGTCGAGGTGCGGGTGGACGAGGACCTGGGCCTGCTGCGCATGTCGCGGGCGGTCGGCCGGTACGCGGCGGGGCGGATCCTCAACCCGCTGGCCGCGCACAGCCAAATGACCGGCGGGCTGGTCTGGGGCTACGGGCAGGCGGTACTGGAGCACTCGGTGTTCGAGCCGGTGCTGGGGCGGTTCCTGAGCAAGAACCTCGCCGGTTACGTCGTGCCGGTGAACGCCGACATCCGCGAGCTGGACGTGGCCTTCGTGCCGGACGACGACCGCCTGGCGAGCCTGGTCGGCGCGAAGGGCATCGGCGAGCTGGGCGCGGTCGGCGTCGCGGCGGCGATCGCGAACGCGGTGTTCCACGCGACCGGGCGGCGGGTGCGCGACCTGCCGATCAAGATCGCCGACCTGCTGTGAGGAGGTCAGTCACGACAGCCGTGCCGTGAGGGTGTCCGACAGGGCGAGCTCTTCGAGGTCGAGTTCGCGCAGGACCTTGCGCAGCACCTCGTCGTCGAGCTTGCCGTCGGCCCGCTGCTCCAGCATCGTCTCGCGCTGGACGAGCAGCAGTTCGCGGCGCGCCTGCACGAACGCGGCGTGCGGGCTGGACTCGCGTTCCTCGGCGCTGAGCGAGATCGCCGCGACGGCGCCCCGGTAGCGGGTCTCGACCAGCGCCCGCAACCGGTTGACCAGCCGGTCGGCCTTCTCCGGCGGAATGTCGAGCCGGTGGCACAGTTCGGGGGCCAGCTCGTCGAGCCGGGCCACGGCCGCGTGCATCGCCGCTTCGCGGGCCGCCATCTCCTCCTCCGCGTCCTGCTCGGCGTCGTCCTTGTCGTGCACGCCGAGCTTGCGGATCACCGCGGGCAGGGTGAGCCCCTGGATCAGCACGGTCCCGATCGCGACGACGAACGCGAACAGCTGGATCTCGTCCCGGCCGGGGAACGGCTGGCCGGCGTGGGTCGACAGCGGCACACCGGCCGCCGCGGCGAGCGTCACCACGCCACGCATGCCCGCCCAGGACAACACGAGCAGGTTCCGCGTCGGCGGCCGTTCTCGTTCCCGGCCGAACAGCCGGAGGGTGTGCGGCAGGTAGGCGTTGAGGAACACGTACGGGATCCGGATGGCGATGGTGACCGCGAGGATGGCGATCGCCGAGAGGAAGAGCTGCCAGTTGCCGCGCGCGTTCTCGTTGGCGCTCTCCAGCACGAACGGCAGTTGCAGGCCCATCAACGCGAACACGAGCGCTTCGAGCAGCACGTCCAGCGACGCCCAGATCGACGAGTCCTGCACCCGCGTCGCCGAGCCCGCGTACAGCGACCGGTCGCCGAGGTACAACCCGGCGGCGACCACCGCGAGCACACCCGAGCCGCTGAAGTCCTCGGAGAACGGGTGCAGGTGCTCGGCGACGACGTACACGGCGAACGGCACGATGATGCCGAAGACCGACTCCATCAGCGGATCGTCGAGCTTGCGCCGGATGTAGGAGACGAGCACCGCCGCCGCGAGCCCGACGCCGATCCCGAGCACGGCGGCGACGAGGAACACCAGGAACCCGTGGCCCAGCGACCCCGCCGCACCGAGCACCGCGGCGAGACCGATCTTGTACAGCGTCAGCGCGGCGGCGTCGTTGACCAGGCTCTCCCCGGTGAGCACGGTCATCAGCCGTCGCGGCAGCCGCTGACGGCGGCCGATCGCGGCGGCCGTGACGGCGTCCGGCGGCGCGACGACCGCGCCCAGCACGAACGCCGAGGCGAGCGGCAGGTCCGGCAGCAGCAGGTGCACGACGAACCCGACGACGAGCGCCGTGACGACGACGAGGACCACCCCGAGCCCGATGATCGGCCGGGCGGCGGCCTTGAACTGGGCGAACGAGCTCTCCCGCGCGGTGGAGTAGAGCAGCGGCGGCAGGACCAGGGTGAGGATGAGCTCCGGCTCCATCTGCACCCGCGGCACGCCCGGGATGAACGACACCGCCAGCGCCGCCACAACGACCAGCAGGGGCGCCGACAGGTTGAACCGCCGGGCGATCGCGGTGAGACCGAGCGCGCCGGCGAGCACGCCCATCAAGGTCAGGAGCTCCATGGGTAGATGCTTACCCAGCGAGCCGCGCTCCACCCGGTGAGTGACGAGCCCGCGGCGGCGCGCGCGAGTGGGGAACTCGCGCGGGTGAGCGGGGAACTCGCCCGCGGGCGGAGAACTTGCCGACGCGAGTGCGGAACGCGCCAGCCCGAGCGGGGAGAACTCGCGCGCGTAAGCGGGGAACTCGCGTGCGCGAGCGGGGAACTCGCCAACCCAGGCACGGAACCCGCCAACCCGAGCGCAGAGCCCGCCTGCCCGGGTGCGGAACTCGCCGAGCCCAGCGCGAAACCCGCCGGGCCGGGCGCGGGACTCGCGGCACCCCAACGAAAAAGGGCCCGGGCAGCAGTTCAGCGCAGCCCGGGCCCTTCCGAAAGAAACGTCAGTGCATCATCACCGCGGGCGGGGCGCCCTCGGCGGCGTCCTCCTCCGGCGGCAGCGCCGGCTTCTTCGGCAGGAACAGCGCCGGGATCAGGCACAGCGCCACCAGCACCAGCGTCCAGGTGAACGTCGACGCGAAGGCGTCCGCGCTGGCCACCGCGGCGGCGTCGTGCGTCGCCGGGTTCATCAGCGCGGCCGTGGCGGCGAGCTGGCCCTCGCTCGTCGCCACGCCGAACTTCCCGGCGAGCAGGCTGGCCAGGATGATCGACACGATCGCCGACCCCACGGCGCCCGCGGTCTGCTGCACGATGTTCATCGCCGTCGAGGCGCGCGCCACCGTGCGCTGCGTCAGCGTCTGCAGCGCCGCGGTGCTGATCGGCATCATGCTCATGCCCATGCCGAGACCCATCACGAACAGCGCGCCCATCAGCAGCAGGTAGGACGTGTCGGCGCCGACCTGCGTGAACACCGCGACGCTCGCGATGATCAGCACGATCCCGGGGAGCACGACCTTGCCCGCGCCGATCTTGTCGACCAGCTTGCCCGCGATCGGCATGGTGATCATCGCGCCGATGCCCTGCGGCGCCAGCAGCAGACCGGCCTGCAGCGCGCTTTCGCCGCGCACCAGGACGAAGTAGGTCGGCAGGATCAGCATCGACCCGAGGAAGGCGATCATGAACAGGGTCATGGTCACCATCGCGATGCTGAACGTGCGGTTGCGGAACAGGGTCAGGTCGACCAGCGGGTTGGCGACCTTCAGGGCCCGCACGATGAAGGCCACGATCAGCACGATCCCGATGATCCCCGGCAGCCACACGTTGGTCGCGCCGACGCCGCCGTGGTGCGGGATGTTCGACACGCCGTAGATCAGCGCCGCGAGACCCGGCGACAGCATCACCATGCCGGCGAAGTCGAACTTTTCGGCCGGGCGCGGCTCGTCCTTCGGCAGCAGCCGCCACGCCAGCAGGATCGCGACGATGCCGATCGGCACGTTGATGTAGAAGATCCAGCGCCAGCTCACCGAGTCGACCAGCCAGCCGCCCAGGATCGGGCCGCCGATGGGGCCGAGCAGCATCGGCACGCCGAGCACGGCCATCACGCGGCCGACGCGGTGCGGGCCTGCGGTCTTGGTCAGGATCGTCATGCCCGCCGGCATCAGCATGCCGCCGCCGAGGCCCTGCAGGACCCGGAACACGATCAGCGATTCGATGTCCCACGCCGCCCCGGCCAGCGCGGAGCCGACCAGGAAGAACGTGATCGCCAGCATGTAGAGGCGCTTGGTGCCGAACCGGTCGCACGCCCAGCCGGTGACCGGGATGACCGTGGCCAGCGCCAGCATGTACCCGGTCGCGATCCACTGGATCGTGTCGAACGAGGTCTCGAACTCCAGCGTCAGCGCCTGGAGCGCGACGTTGACGACGGTGGTGTCGAGGATGGCCATCACGCTGCCGAGCACGACGACGGCGGCGACCTTCAGCACCGCGCTGTCGAGTTTATCGGCGTCCGCGGGTCTTGGTTCCGAAGCAGTGGTCATGAAGTGGTCCGTCCAAGGTCTACGAGCGGGCAGGGCCGACCGCAGGAGGAAACCCCGAAGAAAAGCGCAAATCCCCCTCAGTCCACTCTGAGACTAGCCGGGCGACAGGCTATGACGCGAAGACTTTTCAAGTGGTCGGGATCACTTCAGCGGAAAGCGAAAACGCGGGCACGGCGCGTGGCCGTGCCCGCGTCGTCCACTCAGGACCGGACGGCGACCAGCGCGGTGTCCGGCTGGTCGGCGAACAGGCCGTCGATGCCGGTGGCGAGGAACGCGTCCAGCTCGGCGAAGACGTCGCCCCATGCCGACGGGTCGGCCGACGAGCGCAGGTTGGCAGGCAGGAAGCTGTTCTCGTTGCGGAAGGTGTAGGGCACGACCTTCAGGCCCGCGTCGTGCGCGTCCTTCACCAGCGAGGTCGGCGTGCCGAGCGCGCCCGCCGCGGTCCGCGGGATGATCTGCGCCTTCTCCGGGCCGAGGTAGTCGGCGTAGGTGGAGATCTCCTTGAGCCCGGCCGGGGTGACCAGGTCGGCGTAGGTGCGCTTGTCGCCGCTCGCGACGAAGTCGGCGGGCGCGCCGGTGGCCGAGGTGAGCTGCACCAGCGGCACCTTCACCTGCCTGCTCAGCGCCTTGAGGTTGGCCACCTCGAACGACTGGATGATCACCGGCGCGTTGTGCTTGTTCAGGCCGTTGCGGTTGAGGAGGTCGACCAGCTTCGGCTCGGTCGGGTTGCCGATCGAGCCGAAGTAGGTGGAGTGCTTGATCTCCGGGTAGGTGCCCAGCGTGCGGTGCAGTTCGCGGCCGAGACGCTTGGTGAGGTCCAGCACCTCCTGGTACGTCGCGATCTGCCAGCGGCCGTTGTAGATCTTGTTGTCCGGGCGGATGTCCGGGATGCGCTCGGTGGCGCGCAGGGTCTTCAGCTCGGCGAGCGTGAAGTCCTCGGTGAACCAGCCGGTCAGCGCGACACCGTCGATGACCTTGGTGGTCTTCCGGTTCGCGAACTCGGGGTGGGCGGCGACGTCGGTCGTGCCGCCGATCTCGTTCTCGTGCCGGGCGACGAGCTGACCGTCCTTGGTGGGCACCAGGTCGACGTCGACCCAGTCGGCACCCTGGCGGTAGGCCAGCTCGTAGGAGGCCAGCGTGTGCTCCGGCCGGTAGCCGGGCGCGCCCCGGTGTCCGACGACCACTGGTTCGGCACGCTCCTTGTCAGCCGGGGCGGCTTGGCTCGCGCTGGTGACGCCGGCGGCGCCGACCAGGAACAGGCCGGACAACGCCAGGGCGGCGAGTCTTCTCCGCACGGGAACCTCCTGTGGGGACGAAAGGGATCTCCGCGCCACTCTCACCGCCGAGTGCTACGGCAGCCACACGGGTGGACGTCGGGTGGCTGGCGGGCGGGTAAACGGCACGTGCCGATGCCCGGCGTCTAGGCTCAGGGTTTGTGCGCGTCCTCGTAATCGGGTCCGGTGCCCGCGAACATGCCCTGCTCCTCGCCGCGTCCCACGACCCGGCTGTCACCGCGCTTGCCTGCGCGCCCGGCAACGCCGGCACCGCGGCGCTGGCCGAGCAGCTCGGTGTCGACGTGGCCGACCCGGCCGCGGTCGCCGAGCTGGCGAAGCGCTGGCAGGCCGACCTCGTGGTGATCGGGCCCGAGGTGCCGCTGGTCGCCGGCGCGGCCGACGCCGTCCGCAAGGCCGGCATCCCGGTCTTCGGCCCGTCCGCCGCCGCGGCCCGTATCGAGGGCTCGAAGGCGTTCGCCAAGGACGTGATGGCCACCGCGAAGGTGCCGACCGCGCGCAGCGAGATCGTGGACAACCCGGCCAAGCTCGACGAGGCGCTGTCCCGCTTCGGCCCGACCTGGGTGGTCAAGGACGACGGGCTGGCCGCGGGCAAGGGCGTCGTCGTCACCCCGGACCGCGACGCGGCGCGCGCGCGCACGCGATGAAGCTGCTCGACGGCGGCCACCCGGTGCTGCTCGAGTCGTTCCTCGACGGGCCGGAGGTGTCGCTGTTCTGCCTGGTCGACGGCCGCACCGTGGTGCCGCTGCTGCCCGCGCAGGACTTCAAGCGCGTCGGCGACGGCGACACCGGCCCCAACACCGGCGGCATGGGCGCCTACGCGCCGCTGCCGTGGGCGCCCGCGGGCCTGGTCGACGACATCGTGCGCGACATCGTCCAGCCGGTGGTCGACGAGATGGCCGCCCGCGGCGCCGAGTTCTCCGGCCTGCTCTACGCGGGCCTCGCGATCACCTCCGACGGCCCCCAGGTCATCGAGTTCAACTGCCGGTTCGGCGACCCGGAAACCCAGGTCGTGCTCGCGCTGCTGGCCACCCCGCTGGCCGGGCTGCTGCACGCGACCGCGACCGGCACCCTCGCCGAGCACCCGCCGCTGGAGTGGCACCCGGGTTCCGCGGTCACCGTCGTGATCGCCGCCGACGGCTACCCCGGCGTGCCGCGCGCGGGCGACGTGATCACCGGCGCCGAGTCCGAGGGCGTGCTGCACGCGGGCACGCGCCGCCGCGACGACGGCGCCGTGGTCTCCCACGGTGGCCGGGTGCTGTCCGTGGTCGGCGTCGGCGAGGACCTCGACGCGGCCCGCGCCCAGGCCTACGAGCGGGTCGCGAAGGTGCACCTGTCCGGTTCGCACCACCGCACCGACATCGGGCTGAAGGCCGCCCGCGGCGAGATCACCGTGCCGGGTGCTTCGGCGAATTCCGGCCCGAGCTGACACCCGGGTTGGTAGCCTTCCTACCGGAACTGGTCGGTTACCGTCCGTACCCGGGGAGTGAGTTGTGGCAGAGGACGACCTGCGCGGCGCCGGCCAGGGTCTCGCACCCACGCTCGGCGCCCTCGGCGCGACCGTGCCGTCGGTGCCCCACGACCTGCGGGTCGACCCGGACAAGGTGCTGCTGGTCGCGCAGGTCGTCAACGAGCAGGCCGACGCCCTCGACGACCGCATCCGGCAGAAGCTGATCGACCTCAACATCACCACGCCTGCCGAGGACGTCATCAGCACCACCGCCACCGACGCGTGGAACCGGCTGGTGGCCCGCGGCGAGGACTCCTACGCGGCGCGCGTGCAGGCCTACGTCCGCAACCTGCGTGACCTGGCCGCGCAGCTCCGGCAGGCCGCGCAGGCCTACCAGGCCGGTGAGGAGGAGAAGGTCATCGCGCTGGGGGACCGCGGTGCCGGCCCTGCCTAGGACGGTCGTCGCGGCCGCGCTCGTGGTGTCCGGCTGCACGTCGACCGTGTCCGGGGTCGCCGGACCCGCCACGCGGCCGAGCAGTCAGCTGCCCGAACTGCCCGCCCGGCAACGCGAGCTGCCGCTGCGGGACGCCGACCCGTGCGCCCTGCTCACGTCCGCCCAGCTGGACCAGCTCGGCGAAAACGGCGCGCCCCGCAGGCTGCCGGAAGACAGCCGGCGCGACGGCCCGACCTGCGCCTTCGACGTCGACGCCAGGCCGCCGACGTATACGTACTACCTCGAGGTCATCGGCAACGCCGACATCGAGGACTGGCGCACCGGCGCGCACCGGCGGACCAGCATGGTCCAGCAGCCGGTCGCGGTGCCCGGGTTCCCCGCGCTGGTGAACTACGCGCCCAGCGAGGGGATCCAGGACTGCGAGACGCTCGTCGGCGTCGCCACGGGCCAGACGCTGCGCGCCCAGATGGCGCCCGACGACCGCTCGTTCACCCAGCAGCAGTTGTGCGACATGGCGACGAACGTCGCGAAGCTGGCCGTCCAGACGCTCGAAACGCTGAAGTGAGGTGTGGCGTGGCCACGTTCGACAGCAGCAAGTACGACATCCCGACGCTCGTGGCGAAGCTGCGCGACCAGCGGTTCGACGGCTACCAGCCGGAGCAGCTCGCGCAGGTGGTGGAGAAGTTCCGGGACGGCGCGGGCCCGTCGGGCATCACCGGGGCCGTCGAGGCGCTGAAGTCGATCTCCGGCGCGCTCGCCGATACCGAGGAGGCGCTGCGCACCCAGCTGAAGGCGCTCGGCGTGGAGTGGCAGAGCCGCGCGGCCGGGCAGGCGTCCTCGGTCGTCGCGCGGGAGGCCGGGTTCTCCGGTGAGGCGACGGCGAAGGTCGAGCAGGCCGCGCAGATGATGTACGAGCAGGCCGAGGCCTTCACCCGGACCAGGAACAAGCTGCCCGCGCCGGAGGACCTGCGCAAGGCGGGCGGCTACACCTTCGGCGACACGGTGTTCAGCCTGTTCGGGTTCGAGACCGATCACGCGGCCGACGTGCGCACCGCCGAGGAGGCCAAGGCCCAGGCGGTGGACGCGCTCAACGCCTACGCCCACGACAGCGGCAACTACCTCGGCTCGACGTCCACTGTGGACGCACCGGCGCCGGTCTCGCTGCTGTCCGCGCCGGGGACCGGTGTGGTGGCGGGGATCGGCGGGTCGTCGGCGCCGGTGCCATCGCTGCCGGACACCGCGCCGACCCAGGCCCAGGGCACGAAGGACGTGACGCCGGCGCGAGTGGACACCCCGACACCGCCGATGGGCGTGCCTGCCGCTCCGGCTGCGGGTGCCGCCCCGATCGCCGGTGTCGCCCCCACGGGCGCGGGTGGTGGGACGACCGCTGGACGCCCCGCTGCGACCGCGCCCACCGGATCAGTTGCCGGCGGCGCTGGTTCCCCCGGCGGAGCTGGCTTCGCCGGCGAACGCCGGGCGTCGGGCCCGCCCGAATCGAAGACCGCCGGTGGCCAGTCCGGCGCCGCGACCGGCGGGCGGGCGCTTCCCAACACTGGTTCCGCCGTAGGCGCCCGGCCCGGCTCCACCGGGCAACCGGGCGCCGGGCAGGTCCACGGTGCAGGAGGTCGCTCCGCTGCTGTTCCCGGAGGGAACCCGGGAAGCGGGTTCAGCGCAGCAACACCTGCCGAAGAAGCGCTCGGCAGGGGTCGTTCCGCGGGCGCCATGCCGCCCTCCACCACCTCCCCCAACGCGGTCGGCCCCGGGTTCGCCGCCGTGCGGGCGCCCTCCGGGCTCAGCGGGCTCGCCGAAGCCGCCCCCGCGCTCGGCGCGGCCGGGGCGAGCGGCGCGCTGGCGGGCGAGGGCGAACGGCAGAGCCGAGTCGGACGAAACACCGCGGGCAACCGCATTCACCAGATCCCCTCCGACGACCTGCCCGAGGAGGAGGAAGCCCGCCTCGCCCGGCGCGGCGGCCACACCCCCGACTCGGCGACCACCCGGTCGATCCTGGAACCCGCCGCGCCCCAGGACGGCGAGGAGGACGCTGGGCACGTCCGCCGCTTCGGCGTCGACGACAACGACCTGTTCACCGACCGGCGGGACGTCTCACCGGACACGATCGGCGACCGATGAGCCTCGTCCTGACGACGCTCGAGTTCGACGTCCTGTGGGAGAGCCTGCGTCTGCCCCGCGCCCACCCGGCACTGCGGGTGCCGAGTGCGGGCCGCACCCACACCGAGCGGCGGCAGCTCGCGGGCCGCGCCTGGGAGATGCTCGCCGAACGGGGGCTCGCGCGCGGGCAGCGCGCCGTGGGCGAGATCGTCGACATGGCGACGCTGCTGGCGAACCCGCAGGTCGCGATCGACGTGTGGGTGTGGACGGACCGGGAGATCCGCGGCCTCGCGGTGACCAACGGCAGCCAGGCGCTGCTCGCGGTGGTGGACTCGGGCGAGGTGTGGCTGATCCCGGCGCGGCCGAACGCGCTGGCCGAGTCGGCGGTGTCGGTGGCCGGTGAGCAGCCGGCCGGCGTCGGGCACTCGGTGAGCCTGCCGCACAGCACGCTGCGGGCGGCCGACGCGGACGCGAAGGGCGACCCGAAGTCGCTGGTCACGGCCCTGGAGGACCGGGGTGTCGAGCTGTGGGAGGCGCAGGAGCTGGCCGGGATGCTGGTCGGGATGACCACGCGCGGGCAGTTCGGCGCCGAGCGGGAGGGGCGGCGCGCGGGCCGGGTGGTCGCGTTCTACGACACCGACGCGGGCCGGTACCTGCTGCAGGTGGGCGGGCAGGACTGGGCGACGGTCGCGCCGGCCGACAACCAGCTGCTGGTCAGCCGGGTCGCGGAGCTGCTCGACGAGGTGTGAACCACCGGATGGTGGAACTTGACCGAAACCGCGTACAGGCTGCGACGACCGTCCTACAGTGAGCGACGTGCCTGAGAGTGATCCGGATTCGCTCGAGTACGTGGCCGGGCAGGTCGAGGCCATCCACGAGCAGTTCAAGAAAGCCAAGGACAAGGTCACGGGCGTGACCGGGGAGAACCCGTTCGGGGCCATCAAGCGCCCGGACGAGCTGGAGCCGGGCGAGCACCCGTCGGACGGCATGGTGGACGCGCTGGGGTCGTTGCGCGACGGCGTGCACAAGCAGTTCGACGCGGCTGCCGAGCTGATGACGTCGACCGGCAGCGCCCTGCGCGACGCGGCGCGGGCGCTGCGCGAGACCGACGACGCGGCACGCGACAGCGTGACCGTCAAGGACGGAAGCCTGCGGGTCTGACATGGTCGCCGCACCCGGGATGCCGCCCGAATGGAACGACGTGGTGGCCCGCGCGCAGCAGGTCGAGAAGCTGAACCCGGCGGGGATCCAGGCCGTCGCGGACCAGTTCACGCAGGCGTCGAAGGACTCGGCGGACCACTCGGTGGCGCTGCGGAACGCGACCGCGGCGCTGGGCGGCGGCACGTGGACCGGTCCCGCGGCCGACGCGTTCTTCGCCTACGTCAAGCAGATCGGCGACGCGGGCAAGAAGGTCAACGACCACCTCGACGAGGTCGCGCGGGAGCTGTCCGGCCTGCAGACGTCGCTGGCCGACGTCAAGGGCCGGATCGACACGATCCGGCAGCAGGCGCAGACGGACATCGAGAAGGCCAACAGCGACGCGGTGACCAACGCGAACGCGGCCGAGGCGATGGAACGCGAGGTGCGCGAGGGCAAACCGGGCGCCACGATGCCCTCGCCGACGTCGGCCGAAATCATGGCCGCGAACGCGCAGAAGACGAGCGGCATCGCGGCCGGCGCCCGGGACCAGATCCAGGGGCTGCTGGGCAGCGCGAACGAGCAGATCAACCGGGTGATGGGCCTGGTGCGCAAGGAGGTCCAGGGCGGGTACGCGTCGGTGCCCCCGCTGGGCGGCAAGCCGAAGACGATGAAGAGGACCGGCGGACTGCGTTCCGGCGGCGGTGGCGGTGGCGGCTCGCGGGGCGGAGGTGGTCTGGGCCCCAGCGGCGGACCGCCCAACAGCCAGCCCCCGGGAAACGTGCGGCAGTGGATCGAAGAGGCGATCCGCATCCTGCAGGCCGCCGGGGTGCCGGTCACGGAAGCCGACATCGACAAGATCTGGACGATCATCGAAAAGGAGTCGGGCGGCAATCCAAACGCAATCAACCTTTGGGACTGCGTCCCGCTGGACACGATGATCCTGACCCGCCGCGGCTGGCTGAAGCACGACGACGTCCGGATCGGCGACGAGACGATCGGATACGACCGGGAGACTGGCCGCAGCCGGTGGACGCGCATCACGCGGGTGGTGCACCACGCGGACGCCCCGCTGGTCCGGCTGCACAACTCACGCTGGTCCGCCCGCACGACGCCCAACCACCGTTGGCTGAGCTTCCCCCGCGTGCACGTGACGCGGCCGGACCTGCCGGTGCGCTGCCCGGAATGCGGCTGGGAGCCGCGCGGCCGGGTGCAACCGGCGAACGGGGTCGCGGTGCACCGCCGGAAGGTTCACGACATCGCGACAGGCGCCCAGCGGAACGTGCACTCCACCGAAGGCAGGTTCGTCACGAGCGGCGAACTCACCAGCCGCGACCGGCTGCTGCTCGCCGCACCGGCCGACACGCCGTCCGGTCTGGACGTCACCGAACGCGAGGCCGCCATCCTGGGTTGGATCGCCGGCGACGGGCACGTGGAGACCCGCCGGCACCGGCCCAGCATGTCGATCGCACAGTCGAAGCCGCCGATGGTGGCCAAGCTGCGTCAGCTTCTGGCCGGGGTGCCCCACGCCGTGTACATCGACGACCGAGGTGGTTGCGGGCCGCGCCACCAGTTCCGGCTCGACCCCGGCTACGCTCGCGAGCTGCTCGCGCGGGCGGGCCACCCGAAGTCGGACGCGGTCCGGCAGGTGCTGGCTATGTCGGCGGAGCAGCGCACCGCGTGGCTCGACGCGCTCGTCGACGCCGAAGGCACGGTGACGGCCGGCCGCGTGGTGGTCTACCAGGCACCCGGCACGGTGCTGGAAGCCGCGACGCTCGCCGCCTACCTGTCGGGCAAGCGCCCCCGCGTCCTGCACTCCCGGCGCGCGACGAAACCGGAGACGTGGCAGGCCGAAGCGTCGCTGCACCTCAACACCCCGATCATCACCGGCGCGTTCCTGAAGACCGGGGACGCGGGCCGCGGTGACGTGTGGTGCGTGACGACGGACCTCGGCACGTGGACGGCACGCGAGGGCGACCACGTCTTCCTCACGGGCAACTCGAACGCCGAGAAGGGACACCCGTCGAAGGGGTTGATGCAGTGCATCGACTCGACGTTCAACGCGCACAAACTGCCCGGCCACGACGACATCTACAACCCGGTCGACAACATCATCGCCGGGGTGCGGTACACGTTCAGCAGGTACGGCGGCTTTGAGGGGCATCCCGGCCTGAAGGCGATGGCCGCAGGCGGCGGCTACCAGGGCTACTAGCCCGCGAACAAACAGTGCTGGGTGGTCATCCCGTCGCCTGACACCGGCGCGATCACCTTGAGCCAGGGCCGCAACCTCCGCGCCCGCGTGAGTTGACATGCCAACCTTGCGGCCCTGGCTCAAGGTGATATGCACAAACCGGAAGGCGACGGGATGACCACCCAGCCACCCACTCAAGGTGAGCCAAAGTGCTTTTCTGTCATCCCGGAGCCTGCCCGTCCGGCGAGGACTTCTTTTGATCTTTAAACCCGCGCCTTCGCGCGGAAAAAGCGCCTCACGGCGCCGAACGGTCACCTTTCGACCACCCCCGCCCCCTCTCCCTGATTGTGTTTCAGTCGCCGAGCAGGGTTGTCAAGGCGGGAAAGCGTGCCTTGACAACCCTGGTCGGCGACTAAAGATCGGCTGTGGATCGGGGGCGGGGGAGGTCTGGTTGGGGTAGTCGGTGGCGTTTCGTTGCCGGGCGGCGGTTGGCGCGCTGTGGGCCACCAAGAGGTGCGCCACGATGCCCGACTTACCCTGAAGCCCATGGTCGCCTCAGCCTCGTTTCCCGGTCCGGCCAAGCGGGCGGACGTCGCGCCCTTCCACGTCATGGAGGTGCTCTCCGCGGCCGCCGCCCGGCAGCGGACCCACGGGGACGTCGTCAGCCTCGCCGCGGGGCAGCCCAGCGCGGGCGCGCCCAAGCCGGTCCTGGAGGCGGCCGCACGCGCTCTACAGGACCAGAACCTGGGCTACACCGTCCAGCTCGGCATCCCCGAGCTCCGCGAAGCCATCGCCGGGCACTACGACCGCCGCTACGGGATGACTGTCAGCCCGGAGGACGTCATCGTCACCACCGGGTCCTCGGGCGGCTTCATGCTGTCGTTCCTGTCCGCCTTCGACGCCGGCGCCCGCGTCGCCATGGCCCGGCCCGGCTACCCGGCCTACCGCAACCTGCTGTCCGCCCTCGGCTGCGAGGTCGTCGAGTTCGCCACCGACGAGAGCACCCGCTTCCAGCCGACCGTCGACCTGCTCGACGAGCTCGGTCCGCTCGACGGGTTGATCGTGGCGAGCCCGACCAACCCGGCAGGCACCGCGCTGCCGCCCGGCGAGCTCGCCGCCATCGCAGGCTGGTGTTCGTCCCGCGGCGTGCAGCTGATCAGCGACGAGATCTACCACGGCATCTCCTACGGCACCGAGCTCGGCTGCGCCTGGCAGTCCACCACCGAATCGATCGTGCTCGGCTCGTTCTCCAAGTACTTCGCCATGACCGGCTGGCGGCTGGGCTGGATGCTCGCCCCGAAGCGCCTGCACCGCGCGGTCGACGTGCTCACCGGCAACCTCAACATCTGCGCCCCGGCGCTCGCCCAGCACGCGGCCGTCGCCGCGTTCGAGCCGGAGTCCTACGCCGAGCTGGACGGGCACGTCGCCCACTACCGGCGCAACCGCGACCTGCTGCTGGACGGCCTCGCGAGCATCGGGCTGACCCGCGTCGCCCCGGTGGACGGCGCGTTCTACGCCTACGTCGACGTCTCCGAGCACACCACCGACAGCCTGAGCTGGTGCCAGCGGCTGCTCGCCGACACCGGCGTCGCGATCACCCCGGGCATCGACTTCGACCCCGTGGACGGCGGGAAGTTCGTCCGGTTCTCGTTCGCGGGCTCCGAGTCCGACGTCACCGAGGGGGTCGCGCGCCTGGGCCGGTGGCTCTCCGGGGGAACCCCCAGTTTTCCCTGAACGTTGACCAGAACGCGGGCGTCCCGGCACGAAACCGTGCCAGGCTGCACGTAGCGGGCCGAACGAGCCCGCGTGGCACAACCGGAGGGGAATGCCATGTTCTGGAAGATCGTCGGCGCGCTGCTCGTCGCCTGGCTCGCGTTCATGGTGATCGGCTCGGTGATCGGGTTCGTCTTCAAGGCGATCCTGTGGATCGCCTTGATCGGCGGCGTCGGCTTCCTCGGTGCCGCGGCCTACAACGCGATCAAGAACAACAAGGAGCGCAAGCAGATCCGCCCCTAGAGCAGAGCGCGCGCCGCGTCGGCCCCGTCCCACACGTGCGCGCGCAGGCCGGCCGCCCGCGCGCCATCCACATTGGACTGGCGGTCGTCGAAGAAGACGCAGTCGCCCGCCGGCACGCCCAGGCGGGCGACGAGCAGTTCGAAGATCTCCGCGTCCGGCTTGGCCACACCGACGTCGCCGGAGAACACCCGGACGCGGAAGTGCCGCATCCAGTCCTGCCGCTCGGCGAACCGGGCGAACGAGGACGGCGCGTTGGACAACAGCGCCAGCGGCACCCCGGCCTCGCTCAACCCGGCCAGCAGCTCCAGCGACGACTCCCGCACGTCCGACCAGCCGCGGATGTCGATCTCGGTCAGCCGCTCCGATGTGGACTCGTCGACGGGCACGCCGAGCGCCTCGCCGACCCCGCCCCAGTACTCCAGGTCCGCGCAGCCGCGGTCGTAGGCGTCCCGCAGCCGCCAGTAGTGCGGCTCGAACTCCGCCAGCGGCACACCCAGCGTGGCCGCCAGATCCGGCAAGGCGGTCGTCCGGCCGCAGATCACCTCGCCGTAGTCGAACACCACCCACCCGGTCACGGGTGACCACCGGCCTTGATGCGGCGCAGCGCCTCGTCCACGTCGGCCGGCGAGACGTCCCGGTGCAGCACGAATCGCACCCTGCCGGCCATCGGCAGCGCCAGCACGCCCTGGGCCTGCAGCGACTCCAGCGTCACCGCGATGTCGGCGACCGGCGCGAGCACGATGTTGGTCTCCGGGGTGTCGGCCTGCCAGCCCAGCTCACGCAGCCCGTCGGCCAGCCGCCGGGCCTTCTCGTGCTCCGCGGCGAGGTCCGGGACCCGGTCCAGCGCGACCAGGCAGGCCGCGGCGAGCACCCCGATCTGCCGCATGCCGCCGCCGAGCATCTGCCGCATCCGGCGCGCCCGCTCCACGAACTCCCGGCTGCCCGCGACGACCGACCCGGCCGGCGCGCCCAGCCCCTTGCTGAAGCACGCGGACACGCTGTCCACGCCCACGGTCAGCGCGGCGGGCGGCAGGCCGAGCGCGACAGCCGCGTGCCAGACGCGGGCGCCGTCCAGGTGGACCTGCAGCCCGGCCTGCCGTGCGGTGGACAGCAGCTGGGCGTGCTCGTGCGGCGGGATGACCGCGCCGCCTGCCGCGTTGTGGGTGTTCTCCAGGCACAGCAGGGTCGTGCGCAGCGCGTAGTACGGCCCGCTGCGGGTGCCGATGGCCGCCGCGACCGTCTCCGGCTTGGGCCGCCCGGGGCCGCCGTCGTGCGGCAGCGCTTCCGGCATGCCGCCGGCGAGCCAGGCGGCGGAGCCCAGCTCGTTGTTCAGGACGTGCGCGTTGTTCGGGGCGAGGAACCGGTCGCCGCGCTTGAGGTGGACGGACAGGGCGATGAGGTTGGCCATCGTGCCGCTGGGCGTCCACAGCGCCGCCGGCATGCCGAGGACCGCGGCCGCGCGCTCCTCGAGCTCGCGGACCGTCGGGTCGACGTCGATGACGTTGTCGCCGACCTCAGCGGACGCCATCGCTCTGCGCATCTGCTCATCCGGACGAGTGACGGTGTCAGAGCGGAAGTCGATCAACTGGGTGGCTGCGGAGGTCACAGTCAGATCACATCACACCGTTCAGATGATCTTCAAGAAGGTGCAACCCACCGTCGTCGCAGTTCCGTCTTTACGCCGAGACGTCGGAGCGGAGAGCCTTAGCGCGTGGACGAGGGTGACGAGCGGGACTTCGCGGAGTACTTCGCGGCAAAACGCGACTCCGTGCGCCGGACCGCGTACCTGCTCTGCGGCGACTGGCACCGCGCGGACGACCTCGCGCAGACGGCGTTCGTGGCGCTGCACCGGAAGTGGAACCGCATCCGGGATCGCGCCGCGACCGACGCCTACGTGCGGAAGACGCTGGTCCGGGCGTCGATCGACGAGTCGAGACGGCCCTGGCGGAGGGAGCGGCACGTGGAGCAGCTGCCCGAGCCCGAGCCCGCGGGCGCCCGGATGGACGACCAGGTCGCCACGCGCGCGGACCTGCTGGCCGGGCTGCGCGCGGTGCCGCCGAAGCAGCGCGCCGTGCTGGTCCTGCGGTACTTCGAGGGGCTGGACGTGGCCGGTGTCGCGAAGGTCCTCGGCTGCAGCGAGGGGAACGTGAAGAGCCAGACCGCTCGGGGGCTGGCGAACCTGCGCGACGCGCTGGGCGAGGAGGTGGAAGCCGGTGGATGAGCGAGAGCTGACGGAGTTGTTCCGGTCCGCGCCCGGTGAGCCGCCCCCGGCCGGGTTCGACGTGCGGGACGTGCGGACGGCGTCGGCGCGGGTCACCACGCGGCGGCGCACGACGCTCGCGGTGGCGTCACTCTGCGTGGTCTTCGCCCTGTTCGGCGCCGGAATCGCCGGGTTCGTCCAGTCCCGGACCACTCAATCGAATCAAGTCCAGGGGCAGGAGCAACCGGCTAACGCGCCGGGGCGTCTCCCGTCCGCTGTGCCCCAGCTTTCCGGTCCCTCCGCCATGCAGGGAGGAGAGGGCGCCGGGGAGAACGGCCCGCGGGCCGACAGCACCTCCGGGTGCGACAAGGTGGACCGGGAGCTCGCCACCGCCCTCGCTGGCGAGCTCCCGGCCACCGGGATCACGGGGCCGGACGCGGGTGACGTGTGCACGCCGGGCTCGCGCACCGCGAGGTACGGCGTCACCGAGAACGGCCGCAGCGGTTCGGTGTCGGCGACCGTGCTGCCGCCCGGGGCCAGCGTCCAGCTCGCGAAGCTCGCCGACGGCGCCGTCGTGGACCAGCGGCTGACCGCGGGCGGCGGGACGGTGATCGTGCTGAGCGTGCCCGCCCCGGGCAGCGCCGCGCCGCTGGCGGACGACGTCCCGAAGATCGCCACCGCGCTCGCGCGGAGGTTCTAGCTGGTTAGATGGGCGGCCATGACGTCCGGAGCGAGCACGCCGAAGGGTGAGCGCAGGCGGGCCGCCCTCATCGAGGCGGCTGCCGAGCTGCTGGTCGAAGGCGGTTTCGACGCGATCCGGCACCGCGCGGTCGCCGAGCGGGCCGGGCTGCCGCTGGCGTCGACGACGTACTACTTCGATTCGCTCGACGACCTCATCAGCGCCGCCGCCGAGCACCACGGCCGCGCCGAGCTGGCGAAGGGGCACGCGCAGCTGGACGACCTGCCGACCGAGCACCGTCGCATCGACAGCGTCGTGGAACTGGTGCTGGACCAGTTGCTCGGCGAGGACCCCGGCTACGAAGCGGTGCTGCTGCGGTACGAGCGGCTGGTGGCGACCGGGCGGCGGCCGTACCTGCGGCCGTTGATGCGGGCGCTCGGCGCGGAGCTGCGGGAGCTGCTGACGGAGATCTTCGCCCGGTCCGGGCTGGTGATCGAGCGGGACCGGCTGGAGGAGCTGATCGCGCTCGTCGACGGCGCCGTGGTCAACGCCTTGATCGAGGTGGATCCGGATCCGCGAGCGGTGGCGCGGGCGAGGCTCGCTCGCGCGCTATCTAAGCTTGGGTCGTGACGAAACCGCAGATCCCCAACGTCCTCGCCGGTCGCTACGCCTCTCCCGAGCTGGTCTCGCTGTGGTCGCCGGAGAACAAGGTGAAGCTCGAGCGCGAGCTGTGGATCGCGGTGCTGCGCGCCCAGCGCGACCTGGGTGTCGAGGTGCCGGACGGGGTCGTTGAGGACTACGAGCGGGTGCTGGACCAGGTCGACCTCGGCAGCATCGCGGAGCGGGAGCGCGTCACCCGGCACGACGTGAAGGCGCGCATCGAGGAGTTCAACGCGCTGGCCGGGCACGAGCACGTGCACATGGGCATGACGTCGCGCGACCTGACGGAGAACGTCGAGCAGCTGCAGGTCCGGCGGTCGCTGGAGCTGGTGCGCTCGCGGGTGGCCGCGGTGCTGGCGCGGCTGGCGGCGCTGGCCGCCGAGCACGCGGAGCTGGTGATGGCGGGCCGGTCGCACAACGTGGCCGCCCAGGCGACGACGCTGGGCAAGCGCTTCGCGACGGCCGCGGACGAGCTGCTGGTGGCGTTCGACCGGCTGGACGACCTGATCGGGCGGTACCCGTTGCGCGGGATCAAGGGCCCGGTGGGGACGGCGCAGGACATGCTGGACCTGCTGGGTTCCGCGGAGACGCTGGCCGAGCTGGAGAACCGGATCGCCGCGCACCTGGCGTTCTCGCGGACGTTCACCAGCGTGGGGCAGGTGTACCCGCGGTCGCTGGACTTCGACGTGCTGTCCGCGCTGGTGCAGCTGGCGGCGGCGCCGTCGAGCCTGGCGAAGACGATTCGCTTGATGGCCGGGCACGAGCTGGTGACCGAGGGGTTCAAGCCGGGGCAGGTCGGCTCGTCGGCGATGCCGCACAAGATGAACACGCGGTCGTGCGAGCGGGTCAACGGCTTGGCGGTCGTGCTGCGTGGCTACTTGTCGATGATCGGCGAGCTGGCGGGCGACCAGTGGAACGAGGGGGACGTGTCGGATTCGGTGGTGCGCCGGGTCGCGCTGCCGGACGCGTTCTTCGCGCTGGACGGGCTGCTGGAGACGTTCTTGACGGTGCTCGACGAGTTCGGCGCGTTCCCGGCCGTGGTGGCGCGGGAGCTGGAGCGGTACCTGCCGTTCCTGGGGACGACGAAGGTGCTGATGGCGTCGGTGCGGGCCGGGGTCGGCCGGGAGACCGCCCACGAGGCGATCAAGGAGCACGCGGTCGGGGTGGCGCTGGCGATGCGCGAGAAGGGCGCCGACAACGACCTGCTGGACCGGCTCGCGGCCGATTCGCGGGTGCCGCTGGACCGCGCCGGGCTTGAGCAGTTGCTCGCCGACCGGATCTCGTTCACCGGCGTGGCGCCGGCTCAGGTGGCTGCCGTGGTGGCGCGGGTGGAGGACGTACTGGAGCGGTTCCCGGAGGCTTCGAAGTACGTGCCGCAGCCGATCCTCTGACCGCCGGGTTGGTGGTGGTGTTTGCGAGGGTGCGCGGGGTGCGCGGGGTGCGCGGGTGCGCCGGCGCTTCGGGAAGCGGGTAGCGCGAAGCGGGTAGCGCGAAGCGGGTAGCGCGAAGCGCGGTAGCGCGAAGCGCGGTAGCGCGAAGCGGGTAGCGCGAAGCGGGTAGCGCTGCCCGCGAGGCGCGGTAGCGCTGCCTCTCGATGGAAGGGCCGTTCGTGCCGATGGAAGGCCCGTTCGCGCCAGCGCGGACGGGCATCTCGCACGGTGATGGGTGGCCGATCGGAAGCGATGGCGTGAACGGTCCATTCATCGCAACGCGAGATGCGCCTCTCGCCGCTCCGCGAGAGGACCAACGACGCAGGCCCCGACGAACAGCCCACCCACATCAGCGCGAATGGGCACCTCACGCAGTCGCGACACGCACACTCGCGCCTCCACGACATACCCCTCCGCGCACCCGCGAGATGCCCACCCAAGCGCCGATGAACGGCCCATTCACCACCCCACCGGCGCGCAGCTCGCCCACCCACCAACCGCCCCCTCACGCACCCGCGACATGTTCACTCAAGCGCCGATGAACGGACCGTTCACCAGCCCCGCCACAAGCGCACCTCGCCCACCCACCAACCGCCCCCTCACGCACCCGCGAGGTGACCACTGACGCGGCGATGAACGGACCATTCATCGCCGCGCGGCCGCGTGCAACCACCTGCCCAACCACCCGCCCGGCCGTGCTGCCACCACGACCACCCCCACGTCGGCATCTCCGGCATCATCGGGGGCATGCGCGCGGAACGTCTGGTTGCCCTGCTCTTCACCCTGCAGAGCAGGCGCAGCGCGACCGTCCCCGAGCTGGCCGAGGCGCTCGGCGTTTCGGAGCGCACCATGCACCGCGACATCGCCGCCCTGCAGGCCGCTGGTGTTCCACTGTGGACGGAGACCGGGCGGTACGGCGGCGTGCGGCTCGTGGAGGGGTGGCGCACCCGGCTGGACGGGCTCACCTCCCGCGAGGCCGTCGCCATCTTCGCGATGGGCGTGCCCCGCGCGCTGGCCGAGCTGGGTCTCGGCACCGCCGTCTCCGCCGCCCACGCCAAGGTCAGCGCCACCCTCCCCGCCCCGCTGCGGGAGCAGGCCCAGCACCTCGCCCAGCGCTTCCACCTCGACGCGCCCGGCTGGTTCAAGTCCGAAGAGGACGCCGAGCACCTGGCGACCATCGCCCAGTCCGTGTGGGAGCAGCGCCGCGCCGCGATCACCTACCGGCGCGGCGACCACACCGTCGAACGCCTCCTCGAACCGCTCGGCCTCGTCCTCAAGGCCGGTGTCTGGTACCTCGTCGCCCGCATCGAGCACAGCATCCGCACCTACCGCGTCAGCAAGGTCACCGCCGTCGAGCTCACCGACGAGCGCTTCGAGAGGCCCGCCGACTTCGACCTCGCCGGCTGGTGGCAGCGCTCCTCCACCCAGTTCGAACGCTCCCTGCAACGCCACCCGGTCCGCCTGCGCCTGTCCCGCTGGGGCGTGAAACGCCTCCCGCAGATCCTCGACGCCGACCTGGCCATCGCCGCCCTTGACGCGGCTGGGCCACCGGACCCCGAGGGCTGGGTCGAGGTCACCGTCGACCTCGAAGAACCAGCCATCGCGGCGAGCATGCTGCTCGGCCTCGGCACCGACGTCGAGGTCGTCGAGCCACCCGCCGTGCGAGCCTTGTTCGCCGACGCCGCACGGCGGATGGCCGACCGTCACCGGTAGCCGGTCGGGTCCGCGGGCTTGCCCGCTTCCTGGACCTCCACGACGTAGCGCCAGCCGTCCGGCCTGCTGCCGTCCACGTCGTCGAACTCGTAGATCTTCGCCAGCTGCCCGCTGTTCAACGTCTGCCCGTGGAACCGGTGCCGCTCGGGGTCGGCCGCCAGCGACGCGACCGCCCTGCCCACGAACGCCGGCGATTCCGAGATGCAGAAGTGCGGCTCCTTCGCGAGCGCGTCCCGCCAGTTCTCCTCGGTCACGCCGTAGTGCTCCAGCATCGCCTCCGACCGCAGCCAGCCCGGCGTCATCGCCACCGCCGTCGCGCCGTGCGGGGCCAGGTCGTGCGCCTCCGCCTTGACGATGCTGTGCGACGCCGCCTTCGCCACGTAGAACCCGATCGACGTGCCCTCACGGAACCGCGAGTTGTACTCCTCGGTCCCGTCAGTCATCTCCACCACCAGCCCGCCCTGGTTACGGATCACCAGCGGCAGCAGGAAGTGACTCGTGATGATGTGCGCGTCGATGCCCAGCCGGATCGACCGCAGGGCGTGCTCCAGCGGCAGGTCCCACACCGCCTCGCCCCACCCGATGTACCCGTCGCCGCCCCAGATGCCGTCGACCAGGATGTCCAGCCGCCCCTGCTCGCGGTCGACCCGCTCGGCCAGGGCCCGCACCTGCTCCGGGTCGAGGTGGTCGACGCGGATCGCCGCGCCCTTGCCGCCCGCGTCGGTGATCCGCTCCAGCGTGCCCTCGATGGTCTCCGGCCTGCCCACCTCGGACCGGTGCTCACCGGAGGTCCGCCCAGTGACGTACACGAACGCGCCCCGGCGCCCCAGCTCGACCGCGATCGCCCGGCTCGCCCCGCGCGTGCCACCGGCGACGAGGGCGACCTTCCCACTCAGTTCGTTGCTCATACGTCCACCGTGTCGGTGAACCCTGTCAGATCCCGTCATGGTTGCCGTCACCCGCGGGTAAGGGGTTCGTCATGACGATCTGGTGCGGTGGGTGACATGGACGCCCGTCTGCTGGTCTCGCTGTCCGGCATCGGTCCTCGGACGCTGCACCGCTGCGCCGAACTCGCGGCCGAGCTGGACCGCCGAAACGTCCCCCTGTCCCTCCTCTTCGCGCCGCGCACCGAGGGTTCACACGCCGTCACCACCTGGGTCCGCGAGCGCACCGGCCGCGGCGACGGTCTCCTGCTGCACGGCTACGACCACCGCATCCCGCCCAGCCACCGGGCGGTCAGCCTGCACCGCAAGGCCGAGTTCGCCGGCCTGCCCGCGCACGAGGCCCGGCTGCGGATGATCGCCGCGAAGGCCGCGCTGGAGAAGCTCGGCCTCGGCGCGGACGGGTTCGCGCCGCCGCGGTGGCTGGCCTCGCCCGGCACGCTCGCCGCGGCGGGCGAGCACTTCGCGCTGTGCGCCGACCTCGCCGCGGTGCATGACCTGCGCACGCGCACCGTGCACCGCTCGCGGGTGCAGTCGTTCGCGGCGCACAACCACCGGACGGAGACCGTGCGCGCGTTCGCGCTCGTGCTCGCCTCGGCACGGGCCTCGCGACGTGGTGGTCTCGTGCGCCTCGGGATCGACGCCGCCGATCTCGCCCGGCCCGGTCTCCGGCACGCCTTCCTCGACGCGGTCGACGTCGCGCTGGAGAACCGGGCCTTCGGCACGACCTACGGGAGCTTGATGTCCTCGCCGCGCGTCGGCGCGCGCACCTCGGTGCCCTCCGGCGCGAGGTTGGTGAACAAGCCGTAGTGCATCGCCGGGTTCGCGAGCACCGCCTCGTGGATCGGCACTGCGACGCGCGGCGCGACCGCCCGCAGGTAGTCGACGGCTTCGCCGGCCTTGAGCCACGGCGCGCCGGTCGGCAGGCCGAGCACGTCGATCTTCTGCTCGGGCACGAAGAACGAGTCGCCGGGGTGGTAGAAGGCGCCGTGGTCGACGATGTAGCCGACGTTCGGGATGACCGGGATGTCGGAGTGGATCACGGCGTGCTGCCCGCCGACGACGTTCACCGCGGCGCCGCCCGCCTCGAACGCGTCGCCCGGGTTGACGACCTGGAACTCCAGGCCCAGCTTCTGCACGGTCTCCGCCGAACCGGGGTCGACGACCAGCTTCGCGTCCGGGTTGGCTTCGAGCAGCACCGGCAGGCGTTCGCTGTCGATGTGGTCGAAGTGCTGGTGGGTGATCAGGACCGCGTCCAGCTCGCGCTCGCCCTCGAAACCCTCCGAGAACGCGCCGGGGTCGAGCAGGATCCGCGCGTTTTCCGTCTCCAGCAGGACACAGGCGTGTCCGAAATGGACGATTCGCATCAGGTGCTCCTCCGCGTGGGTTCAGGACCAGCCTAGGCCCGCCAGAATCGCGTCGCCAAGATCGCTGCGGCGGTACCGGACCTCATGTCCGGATCGCGCCGACGTGAGGATCCCCACCTCCCGCAGCGCGGTGACGTGCGCGGACACGGTGCTCGGCGCGAGACCCAGCCGGCCCGCGAGCGCGGAGGTGGACAGCGGCTCGCCGAGGGCGAGCAGGACGGTGGCCTTGGTGCGGCCGAACACCGCGGCGAGACGGGCGTCGTGGTCCGGACGGCCGCCCCACAACGCGGCGACACCGCGGGCGGGGTAGAGCAGCGCGGGCTGCCAGGGCGGCACGGTGACCACGCCGACGCCGGGCCAGGCGAAGACGGCGGGCAGCAGGAGCAGGCCACGACGGCCGAGGCGGACCCGTTCCCGGGACCGGGATTCGACCAGGACCGTGCCGTCGACGAGCCGGACGCGCCGGTGCAGGTCCGCGAAGACGAGTGGCAGACCGCCGTCGGCGAGCCGGCGGGAGCGGTGGGCGATGTCGGCGGCGAGGACGTCCCGCATCCGCGGCCAGTGCGGCGCGACCAGCTCGGACCAGACGAGCGCCATCTGGTCGGCGAGCAGGTCGCGGGCCTTCGCCGGGTCGGCGGGCAGGCCGCTGAGGTCGGCGTCGACCATGGCCAGCTCGGCGGCGACCTGCCGCGGCGGCGTGCGGCGGATGCGGTCCAGCTGCGCCTCGGCGGTGGTATGCGGGCCGTCCGGTGGCGGGCTGAGGAAGTCGGTGATGTAGCGGCGCCCGGACAGGACGCTGCGCAGCTCGGCGATCGGCAGGTCGGCATCGGTCAGCCACGGCGGGTGCGCGGGGTGTGCGCGCAGGCCGAGCCCGACCTGGACCGCGCCGAGCGCCTCCTCCAGCGGGGAGATGCCGAAGCGGACCGGGCTCGCGGCGGTGAGAACCAACTCGATCATGGCGGCCGACTTTCGGGGATTTCCGAATCAGTATGGATCCGGGAGGGGCGGCGGAACAGTCGGAAGGGTGCGGATCGGGGCAGATGGGGTGGCACCGCTGGGCGGGCAGCGCTCGGGTGGGTGGCTCGCCGGGGCGCGGGATGCCTGGGTGCTGGGCGGTGGCCGAGCCGAAGCCGCGTGGGGCTCACCCGGGGCCGGGGCGTCGGCCGGGGCCGGGGGCGGCCCCGGCGGGGCATGGCGGCCAGCCGCCGGGACGGGGGTGCCCCGGCACCGGGGCGGTGGCCGAGCCGAAGCCGGGTGGGGAATTCGCCCGGAGCCGCGCGACGGCTCGCCGTGCGAGGGGGCTCCCGCTGGAGGTGCGGAGCACCGGGAGCCGGGCCCGCCCGGCGGCCGGCCAGCCGGATCAAGCGCACGGCCGGCGCCGCTAACGGGGTCGGTCCGGAAGAAGTGGACCTTCCGACCGGGGCCGGAACCAAACACCACCAAGGAGATCCAGGTGAATCGCGCGTATTGGCGCTGGTCCGTGGGCGCCCAGCTCTACCGCCTGCCCATCGCCATGGGGCCGCTCGCCTTCACGTCCGTCGCCGCCGTTGTCACCGGGTCCTACCGGCTCGGCGGGGTGATGGTCGCCGTGCTCGTGGGGGCCGAGATCGTCGGGGCGGTGCCGTGCGGGCGGCTGCTCGACCGGATCGGCGTGCCCCGCGGTCTGGTGCTCCTCCTGCTCGCCGCGGGCACGGCCATGGCGGCGCTCGTCGTGGCCGCGGGGGCCGAATCCCACGGGCTGCTGGTCGCGCTGGTCGTCGTGCCCGGGCTGGTCGTCGGCGGGCTGTCCGGCGGCTTCCGAACCCTGCTCGGCTCCGTCGTGCCGGACGATCGGCTGCCGCGCGCCGTCGCGATCGACTCGATGCTATTCGAGGGTGTCCTGATCGCCGGGCCGCTGCTGGTCGCCGCGCTGAACCCGGCCGGCGCGCTCGTCCCGCTCGCCGCCATGGCCGCGGCCTACTTCGCCGCCGCGCTGGCCGTGCCGCGGGTCGTCGCGCCCGCCCCGCCGAGGGCGGCGAAACTGCCCGTCCGGAACGCACTGCCGTGGCTCGCGTGCCTGTTCGCGCTCGGCCACCTGCTCGCGACCGTCGAGGTCGCGCCGTTGCCGCTGGTCCAACGGCTCGGCGCGGACCCGGCACTGGCCGCGGTGGTGATCGTCGTGCTGAGCGGGGCCAGCATCACGGGCAGCGCGGTCTTCGCCTGGCGACGGCCACCCGCCGGACGGCGGCAGGCAGCGTTGGCGCTGGCCGGGTTCGTCGCAGGCGGCTCGGTGCTGGCTGCGGACCTCGGGTGGGCCGGGCTGCTCACCGGAGCGGCGCTGGTCGGCGGGGGCACCGGGCCGCTGTTGACCATCGCGTCCGTGCGGCTTCAGCGGTTGCTGCCGGAGGGCCGTCGCGCGGAGGGGTTCTCGGCCGCGTTCGTCGTGCAGGCGACCGGCTTCGGGCTGGGGTCGCTGAGCGTCGGCGTGCTGCCGTTGTCGCTGGCGCCCACTCTCGGGGTAGTGAGCTCGGCCTGCGCATGTGCCATGCTGGCGCTACTGAACAGTAGTTAGGAGGCCAAGGATGACCGCCGTGGAGCCGAAGCCGGCCGTCCAGGACACGTTCGACTCGCTGAACCCGGCCACCGACGAGGTCGTCGGGACCTACCCGGTGCACACCGCGGAGGACGTCCAGGCCGCGGTCGCCGCCGCGCGGAGCGCCGCAGGCTGGTGGGCAGGCCTCGGGTTCGAGGGCCGCGCCGACCGCCTGCGCCGCTGGAACGGGATCATCACCCACCGCCTCGCCGAGCTGTGCGACGTCGTCAGCAAGGAGACCGGCAAGCCCGCCGGCGACGCGCAACTGGAGGCCGTGCTCGCGATCGAACACATCCACTGGGCGGCCCGTAACGCGCGCAAGGTGCTGGGCCGGAAACGCCGCTCGGCCGGACTGCTGCTGTCCAACCACACCGCGACCGTCGAGTACCAGCCGCTGGGCGTGGTCGGCGTGATCGGGCCGTGGAACTACCCGGTCTACACGCCGCTGGGCTCGATCACCTACGCCCTCGCGGCGGGCAACGCCGTGGTGTTCAAGCCGAGCGAGTACACCCCCGGCGTCGGGAAGTGGCTGGTCGACACGTTCGCCGAGGTGGTGCCCGAGTACCCGGTGCTGCAGCTGGTCACCGGCTTCGGCGCGACCGGCGCGGCGCTCGTCGGCGCGGGCGTGGACAAGATCGCGTTCACGGGCTCGACCGCGACCGGCAAGAAGATCATGGCCGCGGCCGCCGAGACCCTCACGCCGGTGGTCATCGAGGCGGGCGGCAAGGACCCGCTGATCGTCGACTCCGACGCCGACCTGGACGCGGCCGCCGACGCCGCCGTGTGGGGCGCGTTCTCCAACTCCGGGCAGACCTGCATCGGCGTGGAGCGGGTGTACGTGCACGAGCGGGTCTACGACCAGTTCGTTGACAAGGTCGTCGCGCTGACCCGCGGGGTGAAGCCGGGCGAGCAGTACGGCCCGATGACCATGCCGTCGCAGCTGGACGTGGTGCGCAGGCACATCGCCGACGCCCTGGCCCGCGGCGGCCGGGCGCTGACGGGCGGCGCGGACGCGGTCGGCGACCGGTTCGTCGAGCCGACCGTCCTGGTCGACGTGCCGGAGGACTCCGCCGCGGTGCGGGAGGAGACGTTCGGCCCGACCATGACGATCGCCAAGGTGCGCGACATGGACGAGGCGGTCGAAAAGGCCAACGCGACGGTCTACGGGCTCGGCTCGACGGTGTTCTCCCGTGCCAACGCCACCCGACTGGCCCAGCGGCTCAAGGCCGGGATGATCTCGATCAACGCGCCGTTCTCGTTCGCCGGGGCCGCGTCGCTGCCGTTCGGCGGGGTCGGCGACTCCGGGTTCGGGCGGATCCACGGGCCGGAGGGCCTGCGCGAGTTCGCGCGCCCGAAGGCGGTCGCCCGCCAGCGCTTCGCGGTGCCGATCAAGCTGACGACCTTCGCGCGCACCGAGAAGACGGACAAACTGGTGAGCAAGCTCGTCACGGGGTTGTACGGCCGGAAGCGCTGACGCCCTCGCCGACATTTCACCTGTTCGTGACGCGCCTTGGAGTCGGACTCCAAGGCGCGTCGTGTTTTATCCGCGCGTCGCGGCTTTTCTCCGGGCGTTTCGCATTATGGTTTGCGCGGAGATCGGACGAGTGCCACTTGAACCTCTCGAGCTGAATTTCAGGTCGAGAGGCCCCGCGAGTTGCTCTCGGGGCCACTGGCAGCCGCGCGGCTGCCCTCGCATTCGGAAGGATCTCACTATGCCGAGAGATCGGCGCGGGAAGGCTCCTCCGCCGTGCATGTGCGCGGTGTGCAGGCTGCGGCGGTGGAACAACAGGACCAGAGGCGAGATCCGATGGATCGTTCTCCTCGTGGCCCTGCTGGTCCTTCACCGGGACGAGTTGCCGCTCGTCCTGCCGCACTGCCTGCTTTGAGCAGGCCATCCGGGGGCGGGCATCAACTAGATGTCCGCCCCATCCTCTCTGAAAACGAACAACGCAACCGGTGTTGCGGAAGACCGCAACACCGGTTGCGTTTCCAGTAGGCACAGTATGGCACATATCTCCATTCAAAGTGGAGATAGAATGAAGATAAGAACCCGCTGACGTGCCAACTTCGATTCCGAGCATGGCGTGTTGTGGCTGGAGAACTGTTGCGCAACCCTGTGCCGCCTGAACGCAACCGACGCAACCCGCGATCGCAACCACCGGTGCGGGCACCCATCAACAGGATGAGTGAACTTCTCGTCATCGGGTAACCATCCGTATGCGAAAGATCATCGGTATCGCGGCCGGAGCGGCGCTCCTCGGCTCGATCGGGATCGCCGCTCCCGCCGCGCAAGCAGCGGAAACACCGTGCAGCCCGCAGGCGAAGGCGTGCCTGCGGCTGCACACCAACCAGGCCTGGCTGACGAACAACGGTCAGGTGACCCGCGGACCGGTTCCGGTCACCGTGGGCAAACCCGGCCACGAGACGCCGGTGGGCACGTTCAAGGTCCAGTACCGCGACATCGACCACTACAGCAAGGCCTACGACGCCCCGATGCCGTACGCGGTGTTCTTCACGACCACCGGGGTGGCGTTCCACGAGGGCAGCCTGCGTGAGCAGTCGCACGGGTGCGTGCACCTCTCGCACGCCGACGCGAAGGCCTTCTACCAGACCCTCCGCACGGGTGACATCGTCGAAGTCGTGAACTGAGTCCGGTATTTCGGACGAGGCGGGGTATCGTGCGGTCATGCCCCGTCTCGTACCGGCCGTGCTCCGGGCCGCGGACATCCTGGAACTGTTCCTCGACGAACACGTCCGCCTGTCCGCGACCGAGATCGTCGAGCGCCTGGGCCTGCCCCGCTCCACCACACACGAGCTGCTGACCACCCTCGTCGCCCGGAAGTACCTGGACCGCCAGGCAGGCGAGGAGACCATGTACCGCCTCGGGCCGAAGCTGCTCGAACTGGGGGCGCGCTACCAGCAGCGGCTGGAGTTCGGCGTCGAGGCGGACGCGGTGGCGCGGCGGGTCGCGGCGCAGTGCGACGAGACCGTGCACGTCGCCGTGCTGGACGGGCTCGAGGTCGTCTACGTGTCCAAAATAGACTCGACCCACTCGGTGCGGCTGATCTCCGCGGTCGGCCGCAGGCTGCCGGCCAACTGCACCGCCGTGGGCAAGGTCCTGCTCGCCGGGCTGCCCAGGGAGGAGGTCAGCCGCCGCCTCAAGGGACACCGGCTGACCGCGCTCACCGAGCACAGCATCACGTCCCGCCCGGAGCTGCTCGCCCAGCTGGACGCGGTCCGCGTGACCGGCGTCGCGCACGAGCGCAGCGAGTCCAATCCGGACGCCGGCTGCGTGGCCGCGCCGGTGGTGGACTCGCGCGGCGAATGGGTCGCCGCGATGAGCATCTCCATCCCGACCTCGCGCCACGACCAGGAGTCCTGGCGCCGCTGGGAAAAACTCGTCCGCGAGGGCGCCGCCGAGCTCTCCCAGCGCCTCGGCGGCCGCCCTCGAGATCCTGCTGATCACGGCTTACACGGCGGTGCAGGTAGCGGAACCTGAGGCGGCCCCTCGCTGTGGGATCGCCTCCTCATGAACGCCGGTTCACCACGTCGGCGCTGTCCTCGCGAGGAACCACCTCAGAACCCGCGGCGGTGCCGGCTGGGAGCCGGCACCGCCTCAAGGCCCCAGCACGTTGTCCGGCACGTTCTGGAACGCGACCGGGCGCCGGAACCGGTCCACCGCCGCCGTGCCGACCGAGGTGTGCAGCGGCGCCGTGGTCGCCGGGTACGGGCCGCCGTGGTGCATCGCGCGCGTCACGGCCACCCCGGTCGGCCACCCGTTCCACACCACGCGCCCCACGTGCTCGGCCAGCTCGTCGACCAGTTCGGCCGCCACCGGGTCGTCGTCCTCCGCCTGCACGGTTCCGGTGAGCTGCCCGTCGAGGGACCGGACGACGTCCAGCATTTCGGACGCGGTCGAGTACTCCACCACGAGCGAGGCCGGGCCGAAGCACTCGGTCCGCAGCGCCTCGCCGTGCTCCAGCAGCGCCTTCGCGGTCGTGGCCAGCAGTGTTGGCGCCTCGCCGCCGTCGACCAGCGTGCGCACCTCGGCGTGCCCGACCAGCCGGCCGAGCACCGCCGCGTAACCGCTCGCGATGCGCTCGTTGAGCAGCGGCGCGGCGGCCACCTGGCGCACCCGCTCGGCCGCCGCCTCCCCCATCCCGGCCCCGGCCGGGACCACGAACAACCCGGGCTTCGTGCACAGCTGACCGGCGCCCATCGTGAACGAGTCCACGTACCCGGCCGCGATCTCCGGGCCACGCGCCCGCGCCGCCGCCTCGGTGACGAACACCGGATTCACGCTGCCCAGCTCGCCGTAGAACGGGATCGGATCCGGCCGCGAGACCGCCAGGTCGTACAGCGCCCGCCCGGCGGTGGGCGAACCGGTGAACGCCGCCGCCCGGATGCGGGGATCGGTCAGCGCGGCCCGGCCGTCCTCTTCGCTGTGGATCAACGCGAACACGCCCTCCGGCAGCGCGGCCCGCACGATCTCGCCGGTCGCGTCGGACAACCGGGGGTGGCCGGGGTGCGCCTTGAGCACCACCGGGCAGCCCGCCGCCAGCGCCGACGCGGTGTCCCCGCCCGCGACCGAGAACGCGAACGGGAAGTTGGACGCCGCGAAGACCAGCACCGGCCCGATCGGACGGTGGGTCAGCACCAGCTTCGGCCGCGGCGCGGGCGGCCACGAGGGGTCCGCCTCGTCGACGACCGTGCGCGGCTGGACCTCCTCGGCCAGCAACCGGAGCTGGAACGTGGTGCGCACGACCTCACCACGCAGCCGCGCCTCCGGGATGTGCGTCTCCTCGTGGGCGATCGGCACGAGCTCGTCCGCGGCCGCGTCGATGCCGTCCGCGACCTTCTGCAACGCCGCGGCGCGATCGGCGCGCGCCCACGACCGGGCGGCGTCGGCGGCCGCTTCGAGGATGTCGTCCAAGCTCATCGGGTCACCTCCGCGACGGTGGCGGGCACGGCGAGGTCGGCGGCAGGCAGGGCCGAGCCGACGGCCTCCGGCGCGTGCCGGTGGAGCAGTTCGAGACCGATCTCAGCACGACGGACCCGCTCGCGCACCAGCGCGACCGCGGTCGGCGTCAGGTGCGTGCCGCTGGGGTAGATGTTCGGCGCGTTGCGCAGCCCGAACTTGAGGTAGACGGGCGCGGCGACCCGCACGATCTCGGCGATCTCGAAGTGCCGGACGAATCCGCCGAGGTCGTCCGGCGCCTCGATGTAGACATCCAGCGGCAGGTCGACGGCCGCGCGGATCGCGGCGAGCTGGGCCAGGCTCAGGTCGGTCGGCACGTTGTAGGTGGTGGCCCCGGCCTGTTCGGCGAGCCGGATCGACGCCGGGTTGGCCAGGCCCATCTGGACGCTGACCTTGAACCGCATGTCGACGGGCAGTTCCCCGGCCGCGCGCATGCGGTCGGCGACGCTCAGCACCCCGAGGTCGGTGACCAGCACGCTGCGGATCCCGGCCTCGGCGGTGCGGCGGATGTCCTCCAGCACGTGGACCAGCTGCTCGGCGCCCCGCGCCTGCGCGGCGAACGGCCCGCCGCCGGACGCCACGGACGCGGCACCGGTGTCCCACCCGGCGACCGGGCGGGCGAACAGGCTCACCTCGACCTCGTGCGCCCGCGCGAGGTCGGCCATCGCGGCCAGCTCCGCGCGCGTCAGCAACATGCCGCCGCTGCCCTGCGAGACGCGGTGCACCACGACCCCGCGGGCGTCGGCCTCGGCGTAGACGGCCTCCAGTGCCTCCGGGCCCTCGACGCTCGGGATTTCCACCCGGTACTGGGCGCCGTCCGGGAACCGCTTGGGGCTCGTCGGCAGCTCACCCGGGTCGCCGGGCGGCAGGCCCAGGGTGCGCAGGAAGTCGCGGGTTCTGTCCACGGTTCACCACCGTTGTTCGAAATTTCGGATGCGGTTCGTAGTCCCGGACGACGTTAGGCGCTGGCCGAACCGCGGTCAAGACGGTTGACACCACCCGAATCCCGACTTTAGGTTCGGAGAGCCGAACGTCATCCGAGATATCGGACGAGCAGACAACGGAGTCACCCGTGCCCCCAGCCATCCTGCGCAAGATCAGCCTGCGCCTGCTGCCCTTCCTCGGGCTGTTGTACGTGATCGCCTACATCGACCGGTCCAACGTCGGGTTCGCGAAGCTGACCCTGCAATCCGAGCTCGGCCTGTCGGCGACCGTCTACACGCTCGGCCAGGTGTTCTTCTTCGTCGCCTACGCGCTGCTGGAGGTGCCGAGCAACCTCGCACTGCACCGCTACGGCGCGAACCGGTGGATCGCGCGGATCATGCTCACCTGGGGACTGGTCACCGTCGCGACCGCGCTGGTGTCCACGACCTGGCAGTTCTACCTGGCGCGGTTCGCGCTCGGGGCGGCCGAGGCCGGGTTCTTCCCCGGCGTCATCTACTACCTGACCCGCTGGTTCCCGGAAAGCCACCGCAGCAAGGCGATCGGGCTGTTCATGCTGGCCGGCCCGGTGTCGTTCATCATCGGCAACCCGGCGATGGGCGCGCTGAACGACCTGCACGGCGTCCTCGGCCTGGAGGGCTGGCAGTGGATCTTCGTCGCGACCGGCGTCCCCGCCGTGCTGCTGACGCCGATCGTGCTGTGGGTCCTGCCGAAGTCGCCCGAGACCGCCAAGTGGCTGACCGACGACGAGCGCACCTGGCTGACCGGCGAGCTGCGCCGCGAGGCCGAGGCCGCCGGCGCCCAGCCGCACAGCCCGTGGGCGGTGCTCAAGGACTCACGGGTGCTGGCGATGGCCCTGTTCTTCCTGTGCTTCCCGCTCGCCACCTACGGACTCGCGTTCTGGCTGCCGACGATCGTGAAGGGCTTCGGCGACCTGTCCGGCTTCGGCGTCGGCGCGGTGTCGGCGATCCCGTACGTGTGCGTCATGGCTGGTCTTCTCGTGGTGCCGCGGCTGGCCAACCGGCGCGAGGCGCCCTTCGGCTGGCTCGCGTTGATGCTCGGCTTCTCGATCGCCGGGTTCCTCGTGGCCGCGACCGCGAGTGCCCCGTGGCTGCAGATGATCGGGCTGTGCGTGGCGTCGATCGGCGGCTACGCGGCCCAGCCGGTGATGTGGGGCCTGGTGCCGAAGTTCCTCGCCGGGGCGACCGCGGCGGCGGGCATCGCCGCGATCAACGGCATCGGCAACCTCGGCGGCGGGTTCGGCCCGATGGGCATCGCGGCGATCGTGGACGCCACCGGTTCGGCCGCGACCGGCCTGTACTTCCTGATCGCGGTGTCCGTGCTCGGCTTGTTCGGCACGTACGGGCTGCGCCGGGTGCTGCGCCGCCGCGCGGACACCGCGAAGGTGCTGACCAGCTAGAAGGAGAAGCAGCCGAGTGCGGCGTTGCCGGTGCGGGCGACCGCGTCGAAGAACTCCCGCAGCGTGGCGTAGTTCACCGAAAGGTACTCCAGCTCCTCGTCCGAGTGGGTGTCCCAGATCCGCGGGTAGATTTCGCGGGCCATCATGTCGGCGGGGTCGTAGTGCTCGGCGAGCCGCTCGAACGGCGCGGCGTTCAGCGACTCGGCGATGCTCTTGACCGTCTCCGGCGGGAAGCCGTTGAACTCGTCGCCGTCGTGTTCGATGGGGTCGCCGTCCATGCGCAGGTCCACATCGACCCCGGCGGCGTCGAGGAGGTACTGGATGCCGTCCCAGGCCTTCTCGATGAACCCGTCGCGGACGGTCGCGTCGTCGCTGAGCTCGTCGTACAGCTCTTCGGCCAGCCTGCCGTCGTCCATCACGCCGTCCAGCTGCTCCGGCGTGACCTCGATGAACCCCAGTGTCATTCCCATCGGCAGAAGGTATCCAGGTCACACCCGTCACCACCCTGGGCGGGGTGTGCCCGCACCACAGCTAGACTCGGCTGGTACCGCCTACCTGCGATTACTGGAGCGACCCGCCGTGGCCCGTGTGGTGGTTGACGTCATGCCCAAGCCCGAGATCCTCGACCCGCAAGGTCAAGCCGTCGCCGGGGCGCTGCCGCGGCTGGGCTTCACCGGGGTCACCTCGGTGCGCCAGGGCAAGCACTTCGAGCTCGAGGTCGACGACTCGGTCGACGACGAGACGCTCGCCAAGATCGCCGAGGGCTTCCTCGCCAACCCGGTGATCGAGGAGTGGACCGTGCGGAGGCTCCCGTGAAGATCGGTGTGATCACCTTCCCCGGCACGCTGGACGACGTGGACGCGGTCCGCGCCGCCCGCTATGCCGACGCGGAGGCCGTCAACCTGTGGCACGCCGATGAGGACCTGCGCGGTGTCGACGCGGTGATCGTGCCCGGCGGCTTCTCCTACGGCGACTACCTGCGCTGCGGCGCGATCGCCCGCTTCGCCCCCGTGATGTCGTCGGTGGTCGACGCGGCCAAGGGCGGCATGCCGGTGCTCGGCATCTGCAACGGGTTCCAGATCCTGTGCGAGGCCGGGCTGCTGCCGGGCGCGCTGGTGCGCAACAAGAAGCTGCACTTCGTGTGCCGCGACCAGTGGCTGCGGGTGGAGAACAACACCACGGCGTGGACGACCCGGTACGAGGCGGGCGCCGAGATCCTGGTGCCGCTCAAGTCCGGCGAGGGCGGCTACGTCGCCGACCAGTCCACGCTGGACGAGCTGGAGGGCGAGGGCCGCGTGGTGTTCCGCTACGTCGGCGAGAACCCGAACGGCTCGCGTGACGACATCGCGGGCATCTGCAGCGCCAACGGCCGCGTCGTCGGCCTGATGCCGCACCCCGAGCACGCGATCGACGCGCTGACCGGCCCCAGCGACGACGGGCTGGGGATGTTCCTCAGCTTGGTCGACAGCCTCGTCAACGCCTGATCCGGCGGGTTCCTCCGGGGGCGCCGGGCCTCCGGAGGAACCTCAGCCGACGTTGGCGGCCGTCACCAGGCGGGAGTACGGGCCGTTCGCGGCGAGCAGTTCGGCGTGCGTGCCCAGCTCGGTGATCCGCCCGGCCTCCAGCACCGCGACCCGGTCGGCCGCCGCCGCGGTGTGCAGCCGGTGGGCGATCGCGATCACGGTCCGGCCGTCCAGCACCCCGCTCAGCGACCGCTCCAGGTGGCGGGCCGACGAGGTGTCCAGCAGCGAGGTCGCCTCGTCGAGCACCACCGTGTGCGGGTCGGCCAGCACGACCCGCGCCAGCGCGAGCTGCTGCGCGGTCGCGGCGGGCACGGCCAGCGCGCCCGAGCCGAGCTTCGTCTCCAGGCCGTGCGGCAGTCCGTCGAACCAGTCGCGCAGCCCGACCGCGGCCAGCGCGCGCACCAGCTCCTCGTCCCGCCACGAACCCGCCGGCAGCGTCAGGTTCTCCCGCAGCGTCCCGGAGAACACGTGGTGCTCCTGGGTCAGCAGCAGCACCTCGCCGCGCAGCACGTCCTCGGCCAGCTCGGACACCTCCACGCCGCCGATCGTCACCGAACCCGAACCGGGCGCGGCGACCCCGGCCAGCAGCCTGCCGAGCGTCGACTTGCCCGCGCCGGACGGGCCGACGATCGCCAGCCGCTGCCCCGGCGGCACCCGCAGGTCGATGCCGTGCAGCACCTCGCGGCCTGCCGAGTAGCCGTAGTGCACGTCCCGCACCACGATCTCCTGGCCACGCGGCCGCGGTCCACCCGCGCGTTCCGCCTCGCCCCGCACTCCCAAAACGCGGCGCAGCGCCGTGCCGGACACCTGCAGGTCCTCGACCCACCACATCGCCTCTTCGAGCGGCCCGGCCAGCGCCTGCACGTACACCACCATCGTGGTGATCGTGCCCAGCCCGACCAGGCCCTCGCCGTACGCCCAGCCACCGAGCAGCAGCACCGCCGCCACCGGCGTGACCTGCGCGATCTGCATCCACGGGAGCCACCCGACGGTCACCCCGCGCAGCCGCTGCTCGCCGCGGACCGCCCCGGCCAGCGTGCGGTTCCCGAGCGCGATCCGCCGCCCGGTCAGCCCGAGTGCCTCCGCCGTGCGCGCGCCCTCGGTGGTCTCGTGCAGGCTCGACTGCACCTCCGACCACTGGTCGAGCATCTCCTCGACGATCCGCGGCGCGCGCCGGACGTACCAGCGCATGGTGAACACCACGATCGGCACCGCGACCAGCAGCCCGAGCGACAGCAGCGGCGAGGTGACGATCATCCCCGCGACGGTCAGCACGATCGTGATCAGCGCGATCGAGATCTCCGGGATCGCGTTGCGGACCGAGAAGTCGATCCGGTCGGCGTCGGTGGTCGCGCGGCTGATCAGGTCACCGGTGCCTGCCGCCTCGACGGTGCCCAGCGGCAGCCGCAGCGCGCGCTCGACGAACCCCTCGCGGGTCTCGGCCAGCACGCGCTCGCCGAGCATCCCGGCGCGGAAGCGCGCGAGCCGCTTCAGCACCGCCTGCACCACCAGGATCACCACGAACGCGAGCGCGAGCAGGTCGATCCGGCTGTCCCCGGCCACCGCGAGGTCCACCAGGCGCCCGAGGATCTGCGGGCCGGCGAGCCCGGCGATCGTGGCCAGGCCGAACAGCCCGATCACGACGCCGAACTCGCGGCGGTTCACGCGCAGCAGGTCCCGCGCCCAGCGCCGGGCCTCGGCGCCGGTCGCGAGCACTAGCTTGAAACGCATGTGATCACCTCGTCCGCCACCGCTTTCCACAGTGGACTTTCCGTGAAGACGACGGTCGTGCGGCCACGGCGCAGCTCGGTGACCCGCTCGGTGATGCGGGCCTCGGTGTGCGCGTCGACGGCCGAGGTCGGTTCGTCGAGCAGCAGGGTGTCGGCGTCCAGTGCCAGCGCGCGGGCCAGGTTCAGCCGCTGCCGCTGGCCGCCGGACACCTCGCGGCCCCGCTCGCCGATCAGCTCGTCGAGCCCGTTCGGCAGGCCTTCGACGATGTCCTCGGCGTCGGCGGCCCAGAGCGCGACCTCCGCCCGCTCGGCCGGGACCAGCTGGTCCCGCAGGATGCCGGAGAACCACAGGTCCTGGTTGTGCGCGTAGACCACGCGTGACCGGAGTTCGGCCAGCGCCACGTGGGCGGCGGGCACGCCGGACACGAGTACCCGCTCGCCGGGCTCCGGGTCGGCGAACCGGGCCAGCCGCGCGGCCAGCGCCTCGGCATCCGGCCCGGCGTCCACGACGGTCAGCTTTCCGGCCACCGCGGTGAAACCGGAGGTCGTGTCGTGCAGTTCCAGCGGCCCGTCCGGCAGCGCGACCGGCGCGTCCGGCTCGGACAGCAGCGGCCGCAGGCTCAGCACTCCGCAGACCTTCTTCGCCGACACCATCGCCGAGGAGAACGCGGCGGTGAACTCGGTCGCCGTGCTCACCGGCACCACCAGGAAGACCGACGACGAGTAGAACGCCACCAGCTCGCCGACGCTGATCGTGCCCGCCGCGACGAACCGCGCGCCGAGCCAGGTGATCGCCACCGTGACCAGTCCGGGCAGCAGCACCTCGGCGCCCACCAGCCACGACTCGCTGCGCGCCACCTCGACGCCCGCCCGCCGGACCCGCTGGCTGGCGCCGCGGAACCGGCCGAGGAACTGCTGCTCGCCGCCGACGCCGCGGAGGATCCGCAGACCCGACACGATGTCCGCGGCCAGCGCGTTCACGCTGGACAGCTCCTCGCGCTGCACGCCCTTGCGGCGTTGCAGCGGCGCGACCAGCTTGCCCATGCTCAGCGTCGCGAGCGGGACCCCGACCAGCGCGATCACGCCCAGCAGCGGCGACATGCCGATCAGCACCAGGCTGACGGTGAGGAAGGCCACCACCGAGCCGAACAGCCGGCCTGCCACCTCGAACACGTTGCCGATGTGGTTGATGTCCGAGGAGGACACCGCCATCACGTCACCGGTCCCGGCCTGCGGCCGCAGCGACGCCCCGAGCCGCGCCGTGTGCTCGACGACCGCGCGCTGCGTCATCGCCGCGCCGTGGATCCACATGGTGTGCACGGCGAAGACCAGCGCGCCTGCGCACACCGCCTGCGCCACGCCGAGCAGCACGACCAGGCCGACCCCGCCGAGCAGCTCCTCGCCCGCGCGGATGTCCTCGACCACCCCGCCGATCACGAGCGGCAGCAGCGCGCCGGGCAGCAGCCACAGCGCGCCCAGGACACACGCGGACACCGCGAGCCACGGCCGTGCCCGCAGGAGCGCGCCGAGGAATCGCAGTGGCGTGAGCCGGGGCGGGAGGCGCATGACAACAGACGGTAAGTGCCCCAGCTCACCTCACGCGACCGATTTTCTGCCGGTCAGAGCGCTGCAAGTACCCTGGAGGCTGTGACCGACACCCTGGCCATCGACACGACCGAGCGGGCCGCGGAAACGCCGGACCTCCCGCAGCCCTACCGCGAGCTCGGGCTCGCCGACGACGAGTACGCGCGCATCCGCGAGATCCTGGGCAGGCGGCCGACGGACGCCGAGCTGGCCATGTACTCGGTGATGTGGAGCGAGCACTGCTCGTACAAGTCGTCGAAGAAGCACCTGCGCTACTTCGGCGAGACCACCACCGAGGAGATGCGCTCGAAGATGCTCGCCGGGATCGGCGAGAACGCCGGTGTCGTCGACATCGGCGACGGCTGGGCGGTCACCTTCAAGGTCGAAAGCCACAACCATCCGTCCTATGTGGAGCCTTACCAGGGCGCCGCGACGGGTGTCGGCGGCATCGTGCGCGACATCCTCGCGATGGGTGCGCGGCCGCTCGCGGTGGCCGACTCGCTGCGCTTCGGCCCGGCCGACGCGCCGGACACCCGCCGCGTGCTGCCGGGTGTCGTGGCCGGCGTCGCCGGGTACGGCAACTGCCTCGGCCTGCCCAACATCGGCGGCGAGGTCGCCTTCGACGCCAGCTACGCGGGTAACCCGCTGGTGAACGCGCTGTGCGTGGGCGCGATGCGCACCGAGGACCTGCACCTGGCGTTCGCGTCCGGCACCGGCAACAAGATCATCCTGTTCGGCGCGCGGACCGGTCTGGACGGCATCGGCGGCGTGTCGGTGCTGGCCAGCGACACGTTCTCCGGCGACGAGAACTCCGGCGGCCGCAAGAAGCTGCCGAGCGTCCAGGTCGGCGACCCGTTCACCGAGAAGGTGCTCATCGAGTGCTGCCTGGAGCTGTTCCAGCAGAAGCTCGTCGTCGGCATCCAGGACCTCGGCGGCGCGGGCCTGTCCTGCGCGACGTCCGAGCTGGCCGCGGCCGGCGACGGCGGCATGCACGTCGAGCTGGACAAGGTGCCGCTGCGCGCCGAGGGCATGACCCCGGCGGAGATCCTCTCCAGCGAGTCGCAGGAGCGGATGTGCGCGGTCGTCGAACCGTCCAAGGTGGACGCGTTCCTCGCGGTGTGCGCGAAGTGGGACGTCATCGCCACCGTCATCGGCGAGGTCACCGACGGTGACCACCTGGTGGTGACCTGGCACGGCGAGACCGTGGTGGACGTGCCGCCGCGCACGGTGGCGCACCAGGGCCCGGTGTACGACCGGCCGGTCGCCCGTCCGTCCACTCAGGACGAGCTGCAGGCGGACACGCCGGAGAAGCTGCACCGTCCGTCCACTCCGGACGAACTGCGGGAGACGCTGCTGAAGGTGGTCTCGTCGCCGAACCAGGCGTCGAAGGAGTGGGTCACCGACCAGTACGACCGGTACGTGCGCGGCAACACGGTGCTGTCGCAGCCGTCGGACGGCGGCATGATCCGCATCGACGAGGAGACCGGGCGCGGCGTCGCGGTGTCGACGGACTGCAACAGCCGGTTCGTGTACCTCGACCCGTACGCGGGGGCGCAGATCGCGCTGGCCGAGGCGTACCGCAACGTGGCGACGACGGGCGCCACCCCGCTGGCCGTGACCGACTGCCTGAACTTCGGGGCGCCGACGGACCCGGGCGTGATGTGGCAGTTCGAACAGGCCGTGCACGGCATCGCCGACGGTTGCGCGCAGCTCGGCATCCCGGTGACCGGCGGCAACGTGAGCTTCTACAACCAGACCGGTGAGACGGCGATCCTGCCGACGCCGGTGGTCGGCGTGCTCGGCGTGATCGACGACGTGCGGCGGCGCATCCCGACCGGGATCGGCGCCGAGGCGGGCGAGACGCTCCTGCTGCTCGGCGAGACGCACGACGAGTTCGGCGGTTCGGCGTGGGCGCACGTGATCCACGGGCACCTGGGCGGGCTGCCGCCGAAGGTGGACCTGGAGCGCGAGCGGCTGCTGGCGGAGATCCTGGTCGCCGGTTCGCGCGACGGGATGATCTCGGCCGCGCACGACCTGTCCGACGGCGGCCTGGCGCAGGCCCTGGTGGAGATGGTGCTGATCGGCCAGTGCGGGGCGCGGGCCCTGCTCGACGAGGACGCCGACCCGTTCGTGCAGCTGTTCTCGGAGTCCACCGGGCGGGTCCTGGTGGCGGTGCCGCGGACCGAGGAGCTGCGGTTCACGGAGATGTGCACGGCCCGCGGCCTCCCCTGGCGCAAGGCCGGCGTCGTGGACCCGGAGGCGGGCGGCCTGGAGATCCAGGGCGTGGCGACCTTCGGGATGGAGGAACTGCGCGACGCGTTCGAGAGCACGCTCCCGAAGCTGTTCGACTGAGGAGTCGCGGGCGCTACTGCCGCAGTGCGGTGGCGCCCGCGAACTCGGCATCGTCGAAGATGACCGGGCCGTGGGTTCCAGGGCAATGAGTGGACGCGGCCGCGGAACTCGACGTGGTCGGCGGCCGGGAGTTCCACCGGCTTGGCCGAAGCGTCGATCCGTGACGCGTCCGGCACGGAGCAGCTTCAGCTGATGCCGCCCGTGCTCGGAGCACCGATCGTCCTCGCCGCGCGGTACCGGTCGTTGGGCCACCGCGCGATCACTGTGGCATGCCGGAACCCTAGATCAGGCTCTTCTGCAGCAGGAGCGTGTCGAGCCAGCGGTCGTGCTTGTAGCCGACGTTGCGCAGCACCCCGACGTCGGAGAAGCCGCGGCGGCGGTGCAGCGCCGGTGAGGCCGGGTTGCGTTCCGGGTCGGCGATCACCGCGATCACCTCGCGGATTCCGTTCTCCTGGCACCGGGACAGGAGCGCGTCCAGCAGCGCGCCGCCCACGCCGCGGCCCGTCGACCACGGGGCGAGGTAGATCGAGTTCTCCGCCGTGCGGCGGTAGGCCGGGCGCGTCTTCCACGGCGAGCAGTACGCGTAGCCGGCGACGCGGCCGTCCACTTCGGCCACCAGGAACGGCAGGCCGGCGTCGGTGATCGCGGTGAAACGGCGAGTCCATTCGGCCAGGTCCGGCGGTTCCAGCTCGAACGTCGCCGTGCTGGTCCGCACGTAACCCTCGTAGATCCCCGCGATGGCCGGCAGGTCGGCCACTCCAGCCGATTTCACTATAGGAGAATCAACCACTACTATAGGATACATGGATCTCGACGCGCTGGGCAGGCGCATCCAGACCGCCCGCACCGGGCGCGGCATGACGCTGCAGGGGCTCGCCGACCGGTCGGGGGTCAGCGTCAGCATGTTGTCCGCCGTCGAACGGGGCTCGAAGGCGCCGACCGTCGTGGTGCTGGACCGGATAGCGGAGGGGCTCGGGCTGCCACTGACGGACCTGCTCACCGAGCCGCCGCGGATGGTCGTGCGCCGGGCCGCGGACCAGGACGTGGTCGACGAGCCGGGCGGGTGGCAGCGGACGATCCTCACCCCCGTCGTGCCGGGGGTGAACTTCGAGTGGATCCGCTCGACGCTGCCCGCGGGCTGCGAGGCCGGCACGTACCCGCCCTACGCGGCGGGCTCCCACGAGTTCATCTACGTGCAGTCCGGCGTCCTCACGCTGACGATCGACGAGGACACCCTGGAACTGGAAGAGGGTGACAGCCTCTACCTCCCGGCAGACGTCACCCTCTCCTACGCCAACCGCGCCGCGACGTCCTGCACGTACTACGTCGCGGCGCTGATCATGCGGCCGAGGCGCCCCGGCCTCGGCCGCCGATCCGGCTAGAACACCCCGAACACCGAGACGCAGAAGCCCTCGCCGTCGAAGTTCTCCGCGAAGAACAGGCCGGTGACCTGCTCGCCCTGCTGCGTGCCGGTCAGGTCGCCGGACACCATGGTGTCCGTGGCGCTGTCGTAGGTCGGCGTCACGTTGGCGCGCTTCTCGGCGGCCTCCCGCGCGTCGTCCTTGTTGTCCTGCGTCGCGTCGGAGCAGACCAGCGAGGTCACGCCGTTGACGTCACCGGCCGCCATCTTGGCCAGGAAGTCCTCGACCATCGCCTTGCCGTCGCTGCCGCCGGTGCCCCCGGTCGACGAGCTGCTGGACGACGTCGGCGTGCGGCTGCTCGACGAGCGCGAGGTGGACGTGCGGGTCGAGCCGCCGCTGCCGGACGCCCTGGTCTCCAGGTCCTTCCAGCACCACTTGCCGTTGACCTTCGCCAGCGTGCCGGTGCCGGTGCCGTCCTCGCCGCCCGCGCTGGCGGTGAACTCGACCGTCGCGGTGTCGCCGTTCTCCGTGATCTTGCCGATCGTGATGCTGTCGACGTCGTTGACGTCCTCGATCGCCGAGGTGACCGACCGGTCCGCGTCCGCGCACTTCAACGCGTTGAGCGCGTTCTTGTCGTGGTTCCGGATCCCGTCGATCACCTGCTGGGCGACCGCCTGGGGACCCTCCTCCTTGTCGCCGAGGAAGAAGCCCGGCACCCAGAACCCGGTGATGCCCAGCGCCGCCAGCACGACGACGAGACCGACCGACAGGCCGATCCACAGGCCCTTCTTGCTGCCGCCACCGCCGGGCGGCGGGCCGCCGTAGCCGAACTGCGCGGTCTGCGGGTAGTTCGGGTCGTAGCCCGGGTACTGCTGCTGGCCGTAGCCAGGCTGCTGCCCGTAACCGGGCTGCTGGCCGTACTCGGGCTGGCCGTAGGGCTGCTGGCCCGGGTACTGCTGACCGCCGTACTGCCCACCCTGCTGCGGAAAGCCCCCGGACTGGGGGTAGCCGCCCTGCTGCTGGCCGTACGGATCTGGTTGCTGACCGTAATCCGGCTGTCCCGGCTGCGGTGGGTAGGTCATCGACGTCGCCCTTCCTGGATCGCTACGCCCTGCTCGGACGTATCGGCGCCGAACCTGGTTCCCCCACGCCCGGACATCGCACTGATCACGGGCATTGTGCCTGGCGACCCCGACAAAAGCGAAGGAGACTCCCACCACGGACGGGCGGGAGCCCCCTCGCGGTCAGCCCTTCGAGGTGGCGAGCACCTGCAGCCGGTCGTACGCGCCGTTGAAGGTGTTCTGGTCGATCGGGCTCGACGAGTACTGCCAGAACGTGTGGAAACCCCAGTTGTAGGGCAAGGTGCCCACCGTCGAGGCGTAGCGTGCGATCCACAGCGGGTTCGTCGCCGCGAACGCCCCGTCGACGCACTGGTTCCACCAGCTCGTGCTGGTGTAGATCACCGGGTACCGCCCGGTGCGGGCGTGGTAGGTGTCACTGAAGTCCTTGATCCACGCGGTCATCCCGCTCTTGGACAAGCCGTAACAGGTCGGGCCGTACGGGTTGTACTCCATGTCCAGCGCGCCCGGCAGCGTCTTGCCGTCCGCCGACCAGCCCCCGCCGTGGTCGACGAAGTAGTTCGCCTGCGCGGCGCCGGACGCCGTGTCCGGGGTGGCGAAGTGGTAGGCGCCGCGGATCATGCCGATGTTGTAGGAGCCGTTGTACTGCTGCGCGAAGTACGGGTTGGTGTAGTACGTGCCCTCGGTCGCCTTGACGTAGGCGAACCGCTTGCCCTGGCCCCAGTAGTTCGCCCAGTCGACGTTGCCCTGGTGGCCGCTGACGTCGATGCCCTCCACCGTCGCGGCCGCCGCGGTGTCGCCGGCGGCGACGGCCTGCGTCTCCGCGGTCGAGTGATCGCCCTCGACGCGCGCGATCTGCGAACCCATCGGGTGATCGTAACGAGCGACGTAGTCGTCGACCGGCATCCCGTCGACGGTCGCCGGAGCCGCGCCGGCCGGGGCCAGGGCGCCGAGCACGAGCACGGCGACCGACGCGGCGGTGGCGGACGTGGCGAACCGCCACCATCTCTTGCGTGGAGCAGACATACCCGAGTCCTTTCCATTGCCCTCGCTGAGGACGGTCTTGGTTGCAGGGAGACCGTCCAGGCCGTGATTCTTGATGACGACTTGCCGCTTTGTCACCGAATCCCGTGAATTTCAGATGGCGAGTGGGTGATTCCCGCATGTCGCCGACGACGGCCCGACTTTCGTAGTAACTCGACCGGATTACGACGTCAGTTGTTGGTGGCGAAACCCTTGACCTGCTCCAGCGGCCCGTTGAACAGGTTCTGGTCGCCCGGCAGCACTCCGGAATCGGCGAACTGCCAGATGAACTGGCGCGACCACCCGGCGGGCAGCGGGCCGACGGTCGGCTGGTAGCGGGCTATCCACAGCGGATTGTTCTGCCCGAAGCCCGCGTTGTTCCCGGTGCACTTGTTCCACCAGTTCGTCGAGGTGTAGACGACCGGGAAGCGGCCGGTGCGGGCGTGGTAGGTGTCCGAGAAGTCGCGGATCCACTCGCCCATGCGCGTCGGGTCGAGGCCGTAGCAGGCCTCGCCGTACGGGTTGTACTCCACGTCGAGCGCCCCGGGCAGCGTCCGCCCGTCCGGCGTCCAGCCGCCGCCGTGGGCGAGGAAGTACTCGGCCTGCTCGCGGCCGCCGGAGACGTCCGGGCGCGCGAAGTGGTAGGCGCCGCGGATCATCCCGATGTTGTAGGAACCGTTGTACTGCTGGGTGAAACGCTTGTTGATGAACCCGGTGCCCTCGGTGGCCTTGACGTAGACGAACCGGCCGCCCGCCCCCCAGGCGCTCGGCCAGTTCACGTCACCCTGGTGCCCGCTGACGTCGTGCCCCAGCGCGCCGGAATCCGCGTTGTACCGGGGCGGATCGCCCTTGCCCTCGACAGCGGCGATCTGCGAACCGGCGAAAGTGCTTTCCGCCTTCGAGTAGTCCGGTGTGGACGCGGCGGACGACCCCGCTCCGCACACGGCGGTCGTCCCCAGCGCCACGGACACGAGCAGCGTGCCCAGGCGCAGTTTCGAACTCCAGAATTGCACGGCGACTCCCATCCTCCGATGGTCGTCACGATGCCTCGATGGAGCGCTTTTTGCGAGTCGGCTTACCTCGAAAGCGTGATGCGACTGGCTTAACCGTGCGGAATGTTTAGTCTTTTTGCTCCTGCTCGAGCGCGGCCACCAGGTGCTCGGCAGGCACCACCGCGGTCACCACGTCGTGCGGGTTGATCGCCACCGCGTGACCCGCGAGCAGCGGCACCATGTCGCGGCCGAGGACCGCCCTCGCGTGCGGCCACTCCGGCGGCACCAGCGACTTCGACGTGTACGCGGGCACCAGGACGCGGCCGTCGGTGTTGTGGAACCCGATGACGGTGCGCTGCATGGGCGCGAGCGCGTAGACGAACAGCGTCGAGTCGAGGATCACCGGCGGCAGGTCGCTCGCCGGCCGGTGGTTGGTCCGGACCAGCTGCAGCAGCCGCTCCAGGTCGTTGCGCGGCTCCGGGAACCCGAGCGCCTTCGGCGACGGCCGGTAGCGGTCGTTGGGGTGGAAGTCCTCCACGATGTTGCCGCTGCCGTTGACCGGGTACGCGCCCACGACGGCCCACGACGGCACCGGCCCGTTGGGGTCGAACGCCTCGTCGATCACGTAGAGCCAGCTGTTCGGGTTCGCCCTGGCGTTGGCGCGCATCTCCTCGGTGATCTTGGGCTTGCCCGTCTTGTGCTCGGGCTGAGGATTGGGTAGAAGCCGATCCGCCTCGTCCCGCTGCGCCATGTGCGAACCCCGTGTTTCCGCGTCACCTTGCTCACGTCTGCTGCTGTGCACTCTACTGTTTGACCATGCCCGCACCGCGTCCGGTTGACCCCGCTGAGTTGAGAGCCGCGCTGCAGGTCGTTTCGGCTTGGTTGAGCGGAGAAGCCGACCGGCCTGCCCGCCCGGAGCTCGCCGCGGCCGTCCGGCTGAGCCTGCGCACGCTCGCCCAGGACGCCCCCGGCAGGAGTGTCGAGGTGCGGGTGCCGCCGTTCGCGGCGGTGCAGTGCGTCGAGGGGCTGCGGCACACCCGCGGCACGCCGCCGAACGTGGTCGAGACGGACCCGCGGACGTGGCTGGAACTGGCCACGGGCCGTCTCGAATGGACGGACGCGGTGCGGGAGGGCCGGGTCACGGCGTCCGGGACCCGGGCCGACCTCTCGCACTGGTTGCCGATAGTGCGCCTCTAGGGTTTGCGGCCGACGCCGCCGGCGATGCACTGGCGGACGAGGTTCAGCGGCTGCAGCCGCGGGCCGTCCGGCCACCAGTCGTCGCACAGGACGAGGCCGGGCTCGACCATCTCCAGGCCGGGGAACAGGGCCTGGATCTCCTCCCTGGTCCGGAACCGGCCGCTGCCCATCGGGCTGTGGACGAACTTTTCCTCCATCTTCGCGGCCAGCTCGGCGTGCTCCGGTGTGCCCGGGTTGTAGAAGTGGGCGATGGAGACGTACGAACCGGGGGCCAGCGCGTCGATGTAGGTGGCCATCTTCTGGCCGCCGTCGTCGCCGAGGTAGTGGTGCCAGGTGCCGATCTGCAGCAGCGCGATCGGCCGGGAGAAGTCCAGGAACTCGCGGATCTCCGGGTGCTCCAGGATCTGCTCCGGCTGGAAGATGTCCGCGGCGACGAAGTGGGTGCGGTCGTTCTCCTCGAGCAGCGCGCGGCCGTGCGCGAGCACCACCGGGTCGTTGTCGACGTAGAGGACCTTCGCCTCGGGGTGCACCCGCTGCACGACCTGGTGGGTGTTCTCGGCAGTCGGCAGCCCGGAGCCGAGGTCGAGGAACTGGTCGATCCCGGCCTGCATGGCCAGGAACCGGCAGGAGCGGATCAGGAAGTCCCGGTTGGCCCAGGCCAGGTCGTTGACCTGCGGGGCGACGGTGCGGACCTGCGCCAGCACCTGCCGGTCGATCTCGTAGTTGTCCTTGCCGTTGAGCGCGGCGTCGTACACGCGCGCGATGCTCGCCCTCGTCGGGTCCACACCTACGGGAACTGCACTCGGATAGGGAGCGGTGGCACCGGACATCGCGGGTCTCCCGGGCGTATCGAATGTGAATGGAATTGTCGGACCCACGTAGGGTAAGGGGCGTGCCGCGCCCGGTAAATCCACACCGCGCTTGACTGCGGCCCACCGCGCTGTAAGTTGGATGACTGGTGATTTCTGCGAGGAAGGGTCTTTGATGGCTCCCATCGACCTCCCCGGCTCCGAACAGGCCACCGGCCCGACGGCTCGCCGGATGATCCTCGGCACCCAGCTCCGCCGCCTGCGTGAGAAGGCGGGCATCACGCGCGCCAAGGCGGCATGGGAGATCCGCGCGTCCGAGTCGAAGATCAGCCGGATGGAGCTGGGTCGCGTCGGCTTCAAGGAACGCGACGTCACCGACCTGCTGACCATGTACGGCGTCCACGACCCGGCCGAGCGGGAATGGGCCGTCAAGATGGTCAAGGAGTCCAACCAGCCCGGCTGGTGGCACCCCTACAACGACCTCGTCCCCGGCTGGTTCGACAACTACATCGGCCTGGAGGAGGCTGCCTCCCGGATCCGCACGTACGAGCTGATGTTCGTGCCCGGCCTGCTGCAGACCGAGCGCTACGCGCGTGCGGTGATCAGCCACGGCGACCCGGACAGCCGGGACGAGGGCGTCGAGCGCAAGGTGGGCCTGCGGATGCGCCGCCAGAAGCTGCTCAGCGGGCCGAAGCCGCCGCGGCTGTGGGCGGTCCTGGACGAGGCCGTGCTGGAGCGGCCGTTCGGCGGCGCCGCCGTCCTCAAGCAGCAGATCAGCCACCTGCTGGAGCTCATCGAGCTGCCCAACGTCACCATCCAGGTCATCCCGTTCGACATGAGCTGGTTCGCCGCGGAAAGCGCCTTCTCGCTGCTGCAGTTCGCCGAGCCGGACCTGCCGAACATCGCCTACGTCGAGCACCTCAACGGCGCGCAGTACCTGGAGAAGCCGGAGGACCTGGAGGTCTACGGCCGCGCGTTCGACCGGCTCGCCGTCGACGCGGAAACACCCGATCGGACCCGGCAGATGCTGTTGAAGAAGCGGGAAGAGCTTTAGACGAAATGGGTGACGACGAGTAGTCGGAACGAGGCCAGCCAGGCCAGTTTTTGTCACCCGATCGAATTACATGCCCCGCCCCATTCCTCACCCTCCGATCTGGGATTAGTCTCGGCCGTGCACGTGCATTTACCCGTGCAGTCACCAGTGGTAGCGTGATCGCCACAAGGCCAGTGCACGTGCATTTGCACCGCGCAGATGCACTGACCCGGAAGGTTGGGGAAGTATGGCTGAGCAGTTCGTGAACGGCATGCCCGCCGGCGCCCTCACCGGCGCGTCCTGGCGCAAGAGCGCACGCAGCGGAGCCAACGGCAACTGCGTCGAGTTCGCCCAGCTGTCCACGGACCGGTTCGCCATCAGAAACTCCCGCTACCCCGAAGGCCCCGCGCTCATCTACACCCGCGACGAACTGGCCGCGTTCGTCGCGGGGGCGAAGGACGGCGAGTTCGACGATGTCCTCAACTGACACGGCCAAGTCCGTCGACGACCTGCTGCAGGACCTCATCGCCCGCGGTTACCAGTTCGTGCACCCGCGCGACGCGAAGGGCGCCGTGATCGCGGTCGTCGGCGTCCGCGCGCACGACGCGGTGATCGACGTGGTCCGCCTCAACGCCGAGGACGACGTGGTCGCCACTCGCATCCCCGGCGACGAGGACGACGTCCTCGCCCCGCGGACGGTGCTGTGGCGCACCGCGGGCGAGGCCGCCCCGGTGCTGGACGAGCTGCTCGCCCTGCCGGACGACGCCGCGGCGCCGCCGGACGACTCGTCCGGTCGCGGCGGCTGCTGGGTGCCCACCGGCACCGGCCGCTCCACCTGGCTCGCCGCGAGCTGACCCGCAAGCCGCTCCCGTGAGGGGGAGTCGGCGCCCGGTGGTCAGTGGCCAGCGCCACTGACCACTGGGCGTCACTTCGATCGTCCACGACCTACACTTGAGTAGGCCTGCCCTCGTCTCCAGGGAGCACTTTCGTGGTTTCCCACCACATCGACGACCAGCCCGAGCGCGAACCGCGAGAAGAGTGCGGTGTCTTCGGTGTCTGGGCCCCCGGTGAAGAAGTCGCGAAGATGGCCTATTACGGCCTGTACGCGCTCCAGCACCGTGGGCAAGAAGCCGCCGGCATCTCGGTCTCGGACGGCAAGCAGATCGTGGTCTTCAAGGACCTCGGACTGGTCAGCCAGGTGTTCGACGAGCAGGTGCTCTCCTCGCTGCAGGGGCACATCGCGGTCGGGCACTGCCGGTACTCCACCACCGGGTCCTCGACCTGGGAGAACGCCCAGCCGATGTTCCGCCACACGGCGACCGGCAGCGGCATCTCCTTCGCCCACAACGGCAACCTGGTCAACACCGCCGAGCTGCGGGACCGCACCCGCGCCGCGGGCCTCAAGCCGCACCGCGAGCTGACCGGCTCCTCCAGCGACTCCGACCTGGTCGTCGGCCTGCTCGCGGACGCCGCCGCGGACAAGGGCACCGAGGCCGCCGCGCTGGACCTGCTGCCCACCCTGCGCGGCGCGTTCTGCCTGGTCTTCGCCGACGAGTCGACGCTGTACGCCGCCCGCGACCCGCACGGCGTGCGCCCGCTGGTGCTCGGCAGGCTGGAGCGCGGCTGGGTCGTCGCGAGCGAGACCGCGGCGCTGGACATCGTCGGCGCGTCGTTCGTCCGCGAGGTCGAGCCGGGCGAGCTGATCGCCATCGACGCCGAGGGCCTGCGGTCCTCGCGCTTCGCCAGCCCGGAGCCCAAGGGCTGCGTCTTCGAATACGTCTACCTGGCCCGGCCGGACACCTCCATCGCCGGCCGCAGCGTGCACGCCACCCGCGTGGACATCGGCAAGCGGCTGGCCGCGGAGAACCCGGTCGAGGCCGACCTGGTCATCCCGGTGCCGGAGTCCGGCACCCCCGCGGCGATCGGGTACGCGCAGGCCAGCGGCATCCCGTACGGCCAGGGCCTGGTCAAGAACGGCTACGTCGGCCGCACCTTCATCCAGCCCTCGCAGACCATCCGCCAGCTGGGCATCCGCCTCAAGCTGAACCCGCTGCGCGACGTGATCCGCGGCAAGCGGCTGGTCGTGGTGGACGACTCGATCGTCCGCGGCAACACCCAGCGCGCCCTGGTGCGGATGCTGCGCGAGGCCGGCGCGCTCGAGGTGCACGTCCGGATCGCGTCGCCGCCGGTGCGCTGGCCGTGCTTCTACGGCATCGACTTCGCATCCCGGGCCGAGCTGGTGGCCAACGGCGCCGACCTGGAGGGCATCCGCCGCCTGATCGGCGCCGACTCGCTGGGCTACGTCTCGCTGGACAGCCTGGTCGCCGCGTCCGAGCAGCCGAAGACCCGGCTGTGCACGGCCTGCTTCGACGGCCAGTACCCGATTCCGCTGCCGGACGACGCGCTGATCGGCAAGTACGTGCTGGAAGGGCTCGACCCGGCGGATGCCAGGACCGTCACCCAGGCCGGGTACGGTGCTGAGGATGCCGTCCGGCGTCCGTGAGTCCAGTCGAGTTCAGGAGTCCGCTTGCCGTGAGCGAGTCCACGAGCGCAACCTATGCCGCAGCCGGCGTCGACATCGAAGCCGGTGACCAGGCGGTCGAGCTGCTGAAACCGCACGCGGAGCGCGCGAGCAGGCCCGAGGTGCTTGGCGGGGTCGGCGGGTTCGCCGGGTTGTTCTCCCTCAAGCTGGACCGGTGGAAGGAGCCGGTGCTCGCGTCGTCCACCGACGGTGTCGGCACGAAGATCGCGGTCGCGCAGGCGCTCGACAAGCACGACACGGTCGGCATCGACCTCGTCGCGATGGTCGTGGACGACCTGGTCGTCACCGGCGCCGAGCCGCTGTTCCTGCAGGACTACATCGCCGTCGGCCGGGTCGTGCCGGAGAAGATCGCCGCGCTGGTCGCGGGCATCGCCGAGGGCTGCGTCCAGGCGGGCTGCGCGTTGCTGGGCGGCGAGACCGCCGAGCACCCCGGCCTGATGGGTGAGCACGACTACGACATCTCGGCCACCGGGGTCGGCGTGGTCGAGGCGTCCGAGGTGCTCGGGCCGGAGCGGGTGCGCCCCGGTGACGTGGTCATCGGCATGGGCGCGTCCGGGCTGCACTCCAACGGTTACTCGCTGGCCAGGCACGTGCTGCTGGAGATCGCGCGGATGCCGCTGGAGGGGCACGTCGAGGAGTTCGGCCGCACCCTCGGCGAGGAGATGCTCGAGCCGACCCGGATCTACGCCAAGGACTGCCTGGCGCTGGCCGCCGAGGCCGACGTTCGCACGTTCGCGCACATCACCGGTGGCGGGCTGGAGGCCAACCTGGCGCGGGTCATCCCGGCCGGGCTGCGCGCCGAGCTGGAGCGGAGCACGTGGACGCCGGCGCCGGTGTTCGCGTTGATCCAGCAGCGCGGCAAGGTCGAGCGGGCCGAGATGGAGAAGACGTTCAACATGGGCGTCGGCATGGTCGCGGTGGTCGGGTCCGAAGACGTCGACCGGGCGCTGGCGGTGCTGACCGCGCGGCACGTGCCGGCGTGGGTGCTGGGCGAGATCCGCACGACCGAGGACACCGAGGCCCCGCGCGCGGTGCTGACCGGTGACCACCCCCGGTTCTGACCTGCAGGTTTCCCGGCGGCTGGTGATCCCGGCCGCCGAGCTGCGCGAACGGTTCTCCCGCTCGTCCGGGCCCGGTGGTCAGGGCGTGAACACCACGGACTCGCGGGTCGAGCTGTCCTTCGACGTGGCCCGGTCGCCGTCCATTCCGGACGATCTGCGGCCGCGGTTGCTGGAGCGGTTGCGGTCGCGCCTGGTCGACGGGGTGCTGACGATCGCGGCCAGCGAGCACCGCGCACAGCTGGCCAACCGCGAGGCCGCGCGCGAGCGGCTGGTGGCGGTTCTGCGCGCAGCGGCCGCGCCACCCCCGCCGCCGCGCCGCCCCACCAAACCGTCGCGCGGCGCGAAGGAGCGACGGCTGGCGGAGAAGAAGCGCCGGGGCGACGTCAAGCGCGGCCGCCGCGGCAGGTTCGACGACTAGGTCTGTCGCCAGTAGCGTCGTGAGCCCGGTGACTGCGGTGAGCGTCCACCCTGCTGTGGTGGTCCACAGCTAGTCCAGGCAGAACTCGTTGCCCTCGATGTCGGCCATGACGATGTGCCCGAACGCCATCGGCGGCGCCGGCTCCCGGCGGTGGATCCGCTTCGCGCCGTGGGCGGTCAGTCGCTCGGCTTCCGCTTCCAGCGCTGCCATCCGCTCGTCGCCCCGGAGGCCGGGGGCCGCGCGCACGTCGAGGTGCACCCGGTTCTTCACCGTCTTGCCCTCGGGCACCTTCTGGAAGAACAGCCGTGGGCCCTTGCCGTCGGGGTCGACCACCGCGGAGGCGTCGTTGCGCCGCTCCGGCGGCACGCCCATCGCCTCCAGCGCCTGGTCCCACGAGTCGAACCCGGCGGGCGGGGCCTGCAGCTCGTAGCCGAGGGCCTCGGCCCAGAACGCGGAGACCGCGGCCGGGTCGGCGCAGTCGAAGGTGACCTGGATTTCGCGGGCCATGTCAGTTCGCCTCCTGGTGGATCCGGGTGTGCAGGTACAGGTCGCGGAGCAGGGACACTTCGGACAGGTGGTGGATCAGCTCGCGGTTGATGTGCAGGACCAGCGCGGCCATCGGCCATTCAGCGTACGGCCCCTCGGCCTCGCCGCACGGGCGCGCGAGGCCCTCTTCGCCGAGCGACTCCACACCCTTCATCCACATCGTGTACTCGGCGTCGAGCTGGGCCAGCGCCTCGTCGGCGGTCGGCGCGTACTCGAACGACTGGTAGTCGGTGGGGGTGCGGCCGAAGTGGGCGGCGTTGCGCACCGCGAGCACGCCGACGATCACGTGCCCGAGGCGCCAGGCGATCGTCGTGATCGGGGCCGGGTCGGGTTCCGGGAACGCGAAGTCGATGGTCACCGACCCGGCCCCGGCCTGCACCGGCGCGGTGCCGGTGCCGCGCGGGCGCACGTTCCAGCTGCCCGGCGCGGGTTCCCAGAAGTACTCGTCGTCGGTGAGCCCGGCGAGACGGTCGCGCAACTGGTTGGTCCAGTGCCAGTCGATCTGGTCGCGGAGCAGTCGGTTCAGGTTCATGGGGACAAGCATGCAACCAATAGCGGACAGGATCGTTCCGCGATCTGTGGAACCATTCCGGCATGAGCGTGGAAGCCACCGTCGAGCGGGTCTTGCGGCTGCTGGCGCTGCTGCAGCGGCGGCCGTCCTGGACCGCCGCCGAACTCGCCGCGGAGCTGGGCGTCACCGACCGCTCGGTGCGCCGTGACGTGGAGCGTCTGCGCGCGGTCGGCTACCCGGTGCACGCCACGGCGGGCGTCGGCGGCGGCTACCAGCTCGGCGCGGGCACCCGGTTGCCGCCGCTGCTCCTCGACGACGAAGAGGCCATCGCGACCGCGGTGTCGCTCCGGCTGGCGTCCGGCGGCACGGTCGCCGGGGCCGGCGACGCGGCGCTGCGGGCGCTCGCGAAGCTCGACCAGGTCATGCCGCCGCGGCTGCGCGCCGAGGTGCGGGCGGTGCACGGAGCCACCGAGACGCTCGTCGCGGGCATCGAGATCGACGCGGAATTGCTGGTCACGCTCGCCCGCGCGTGCCGGGACGCGGTGCGGGTGCGGTTCCGGTACTCCAGCCGGGGCAGCGAGGACCGCGAGCGCACGGTCGAGCCGGTGCGCATGGTCGCCACCAACCGCCGCTGGTACCTGATGGCCTGGGACGTCGACCGCGACGACTGGCGCACTTTCCGGCTGGACCGGATGCGCGAGGTGACGGCGACGACCTGGCGCTTCCGGCCGCGCGAGCACCCCGACCCGGTGGCGTACGTGCAGCGGTCGGTCAGCGCCGCGCCGTACCGCTACCTCGCCAAGGTGCGGCTGCGGGCCGGCGCCGAGGAGGTGCGGGACCTGGTGCCGCCGCAGGTCGGGCGCGTCGAGGAGGACCGGGACGGGTGGTGCCTGCTCGTCGCGGGCGGCGACCAGCTGGACTGGCTGGCCGTGCACGTCGCCCGGCTGGGCTACGAGGCGGAGATCCTCGAACCGCCGGAGCTGCGCGAGGCCGCGGCCCGGCTCGCCGAACGCGTCGCCGCGATGGCCGGGGACACTCAGACCCCCACCGGGCGCTTGCCGGGCGCGGACTGACGCGGCGCGGGAATCCCGAGCGCCTCGCGATCCCGCATCCAACCGCAGCTCAGGGTGGCTCCGGCCGCCGCGCCCAGGGTGTTCAGCAGGACGTCGTCGGTGGAGGTGACGCGGCCGAGGTGCAGGGCGAACTGGGTCAGCTCGATCGCCGCGGACGCGGCCAGCGCGGCCCACGCCACCCGCGCGACGGAGTGCAGGCGGGCCAGCCGCAGCGGCAGCAGCGCGCCGAGCGGAGCCAGCAACAGCAGGTTTCCGGCGATCTGCCACAGCGAGCCGTCGTCGGTGAACTCGGTCAGGATGTCCGAGCCCGGCACCAGGTGCAGCGAGCTGGTCCGGCTCGCGCCGACCGGGATCATGGTGAGCGCCAGCACCAGCGCGGCGAGCAGGACGGCGCCGACGTCGATCCCGGCGGTCGACGCGGCGACCCACATCGGCCTGGTCCGGCTCCGCCGACGGGCCAGGAACCGCCACGCGAACAGGGCGAACGGACTGGCGATGATCGTGACCGGGGCCAGCACCCCGAAGCTCGAGACCAGAATCCCCACGCGAATCCCCTTCCCCGCCTGCAAACGATCTTCGCAGCGGGCCGGGAAAACGGCAGGTCCGAAGGGGTGCTCTTTGCGGTGATCTTCTCGACGCGCCGATCACCCTCCCGGACCTTGCCGGGATCCTGTGTTAACGCGCGAGTGACAGGGCGTTTTCCAGCAGCCGCTGGATGTGCAGGCCACGGTGCACGTCGCACGGGTGGGACGTGGTGCCGGTGTCGACCATCGCGGCGAAGTCGTCGAGCATCGCGGTGTAGGACTGGGCGGCGCCGCCCTCCTTGCGGCCCAGCGTGCGGTAGCCGTGCTCGCCGTAGACGGCGAACTCGACGACCGTCGGCCGCATCGGCAGCCGCAACGACAACGTGGCCGAGCTCAGTGCGCCACCCGCGTGCTCGAAGACGACGTGCCACAGGTCGTTGGGCCCGCGGTGCGCCGAGCGCACCCGCTCGATCGTGCCGAGCGCGGCGTCGAGCAGGTCGAAGGCGTGCGGCCCGACGTCGGCCAGCGTGCCGCCGTCCGCCTGCCGCCACGGCGACGCCGCGTACGCGCCGCCGAGCAGACCGCCGGACAGCCACCGCACGCCACCGCCGCTCCAGCCGCCCGCCGCGGCGAGACCGGCCAGCCAGTCCCGCGTCGCGGTGGCGTAGCGCAGGGTCAGCATCACCAGGCTCGCCACGCCCGCGCCGGCCACGGCGTCGGCCAGCCGCTCGGCGCCCGCGACGTCCGCGGCGATCGGCTTCTCCAGGATGACGTGCTTGCCCGCCTTGGCCGCCTCGACCGCCAGCTCGGCCTGCGTCGACGGCGGCACCGCGAAGGCGACGGCGTCGACCTGGCCGAGCAGGTCGTCCAGGCTGGTGCACACCTCGGCGTCGTACGGCTGCGCCAGCTCCCGCGCGGCCTCCTCGCGGCGCGTGAACACCGCGCTCAACCGCGTCGACGGGTGGTCGGCCAGGCCGGGCGCGTGCACGGTGCGGGCCCACGGACCCGCGCCGACCAGCCCGACGCGCAGCGGTTCGTCCACGATCAGGAGTAGGAGTAGAAGCCGCGGCCGCTCTTCTTGCCCAGCAGCCCGGCGTCGACCATGCGCAGCAGCAGCGGCGGCGGCGAGTAGAGGGGCTCCTTGAACTCCTCGTACATCGACTCCGCGATCGCCTTGATCGTGTCCAGCCCGATCAGGTCGGACAGGCGCAGCGGACCCATCGGGTGCGCGGTGCCCAGCTCCATGCCGCGGTCGATGTCCTCGGCCGAGGCGAAGCCCGACTCGATCATCCGGATCGCCGACAGCAGGTACGGCACGAGCAGCGCGTTCACGATGAACCCGGCGCGGTCCTGCGACCGGATCACCGTCTTGCCGAGCGAGCCGGTCACGTGCTCGTCCGCGCGCTTCACGGTGTCCTCACCGGTCAGCAGCGACGGCACCAGCTCGACCAGCGGCAGCACCGGGACCGGGTTGAAGAAGTGGATGCCGATCACCTGCTGCGGACGGCTCGTCGCCATGCCCAGCTTCATGATCGGGATGGATGAGGTGTTCGAGGCGAACACCGCGTCCGGCCGCTCGACGATCTTGTCGAGCGAGCGGAACACCTCGACCTTCGCCTGCTCCTGCTCGATCACGGCCTCGATCACGAGGTCGCGGTCGGCGAAGGAGGCGATGTCGGTGGTGAAAGTGAGCCGCCCGAGCGCCGCGTCGGCGTCCTCGGCGCTCAGCTTGCCCGCCTTGACCGCGCGCTGCAGCGACTTCTCGATGCGCGCGCGACCGGCGTCGAGCGCCGGCTGGTTGACCTCGGTGATCGTCACGTCCGCACCCGCACGCGCGTGCACCTCGGCGATCCCGGAGCCCATCAAACCGGCTCCGACCACGCCTACTCGCTGGATGTCCGCCATCGCACCTCTCCAGTTCCGGCGCCCGACGACGCATGACACAACACACGAGGGCGGGTTCCGGTCACGACCGGACCCACCCTCGTGTGCTGGTCAGACGTCAACGACGGTAGTCGTCGTACTCGTCGGCGTACGGGTCGTACGGGTCCTCGTACTTCTCGTCCTCTTCACGAGGATGAGAATTGGAGGACTGTCCTGACAGCTCGCGCTGAAGCGCAGCGAAATCTGTGTCGGGAGTGCTGTACTTGAGCTCTCGCGCCACCTTCGTCTGCTTGGCCTTGGCCCGGCCGCGCCCCATGGCTCGACCCCCTCGCACAGGGAACGGGGCGGCCGGGGGAATCGGCGGCCCCGCATCGTCTCGACAATTGGTTCCTGGTGACACCGTACCCTGTCCGAGGGGTCCAATGCGACGTGGCTTCGTGTGCTTGTCACGACAGTGTCGGGGATTGCGCCGGTCGGTGGTCGCGACCGGGCGGCGACGTGCCACGATTCAACGGTGCTCCGACCGTTCGTGGCCTACCTCCGGGTGTACGAGCCCCTGTCCGCGTTCGGCGACCCTCCCCCCGCGGGGCTGCGCAAAGCCGTCGAACAGGCCCAGCTGAGCCGCGCGGCCGCCGCCGAGCGGGAACAGCTCATGTGGTTGAAGTCACAGACCACCACTCCCGTCCGGCTGCTGCCCGGCGAGCTGCCCGGCGGGCGGGCGCTGCCGAACGCCGACGTGCTGGTGCTCGACCCGGCCGAGGTCCCCACCGACACGGGCGCGAAGGTCGGGCCCGGCCCGCTCGTGTGCCCGCTGGAGGTGCGGGCCCGCTCGGCCGCAGCGCTGGTGAGCTTCCTCGGCGACGCGCACCCGTCGCTGCACGCCGCGGTGATCGACTCGGCCGGCGTGAGCGAGGAGAAGCTGAAGGCCAGGGCCAGCTCGGCGCTCGGTGATCTGCCGCAGGCCGCCGTGCACGTCCTGTCCACCACCTGGACCGTGCCGCTGCCCTGGTTCGCGCTGGTCGACCCGAAGCACCGCAGGCTGAACCTGGGCTCGGGCCCGGACGACCCGGAACGGGAGGTCTCCTGGCGCGTGGCGATGGGCGACGCGACCCAGCGGGTGGCCGAGGCGCGAGAGCTGGTGGAGGAGACCCTCGGCGATTCCGGCCCGGCGCGGATCCTGGCGGAGACCGCCCGGTGGCTGACGAACTTCGACCCGGCGTCGGCGGTCGAGCTGGACTACGGCGGGCTGGTGCAGCTGATCGCCGACCCGGTGCTGGAGTCGGACACCAGCGCGGAGGAGGTGCACAGCATCATGGACGCCCTGCGTTCCGGCGACATCGAGCAGATCGCCGAGCTGTTCACCGACCTACGTGACTACTGGTCCGAGCTGGCGGCCCGCGAGCACTTCAACTAGGACGCCCCGTACCTGACCAGTACTGATCACCGGACGAGCAGTTACCGCCAGGACTTCGATGATCGGAAGGCGTCAGCTCCCGGCGCTAGGTTTTGCAACGCTTGCAAAACCTAGCGGACGCCATGCGAATCGCTCAGCTCACCGCGGCCACCGTCGCGTTCACCACCGCGGCAGTCCTCGCCACCACCGGAAGCGCCTCCGCGACCGTCGATCCGCCCGGCGGCAGCTGGGATCACACCTTCCGGGGCACCGGGGTCGTCGTCTACGTCGAGGAATACGGCGACATCATCTCCGTCTGCGACACGTCCGCGAACGGGAAGCCGGCCTATGCCGACGTCTGGGTCGGCACCGACCCGCGGTACTCGATGAAGGTCTCCACGGGCAGCGGCAGCTGCGTGTCCCACCGGGCCAGCGAGGGTGGCAAGTACAACCTGCCCGAGGGCAAGGAGATCTGGGTCCAGTACTGGGGCACGACCCTCAACTCCAGCGAGAAGCCGGAGAGCCCGTTCGTCAACGACCACTGACGCCGGTTCAGACGTCGTCCGCCCGCTCCGCGGCCAGCAGGTCGTCCACGGAGGCCGAGCCCTTCGCGTAGCGGGCGGCGATCTCGGCGTTCAGCTGGTCGACCACGGCCTGCACCTCGCGACGGCGCTGCGACACCGACGCCTCCTCGCCCCGGTAGTCGTCGAGGGTCGCGGCCAGCTTCTCGTCGGAGAGCGCACCCACGTCGGTCAGGTCGGCGTTGCCCACCAGCGCCTCGGCCTGGCGCCGGTACTCACCGGCGCGGGAGGGCTCCAGCTGCTGGTACCGGCCCGAGCCGCGCGCCGGGCGCAGCGCGTTGTCGGACAGGATCGTGGCGAGCTGGTCCACGATGCTCTCGCCGCCGGAGCGCCGCCGCTCCTGCTCGGCCCGCACGATGTCGATCCGCGCGTGCAGCAGCCGCCGCAGGTAGGAGAGATCGGTCTCCTCCTGGGCAGCCTCGTCCCGGCGCTCACGCAGCTGCCCGAGCGACAGGTCGGCGAGGCCCCGCACGTAGGCGGGGTCCAGGACACGGTCGATGCGACGGCGTCCGCCCGGCCGGACTTCGATCACCGGGACATAGTGCTCCATGCCGGGCCCAGGCGCCAGGGCGGGTGCGTTATCACCCGCGCAGGCGAGCGGCGGCCTCCCGGCCGGGCGCGGCGCCTTCGGCGGGCACCGAATCGGGGTCGACCGCGGCCTGCACGACCCGGTCCTCGTCCCCGGCGAGCAGCTCGGCGTCCACCGGCGCGGACCGCTTGACCAGGGCCAGCGCGATCGGCCCCAGCTCGTGGTGCTGGGCGACGCTGCCGACCCGCCCGACGACGCGCTCACCGAGCTTCACCGGGTCCCCGGTCTCCGGGTAGATCTCCGGTGAGCCGTCCAGGTGCAGCAGCACCATCCGGCGCGGCGGGCGGCCGACGTTGAACACCTTCGCCACGGTTTCCTGCCCGCGGTAGCAGCCCTTGGCGACGTGCGCGGCGCTGCCGATCCAGTTCACCTCGTGCGGGATCGTCTTCCCGTCGGTGTCCACGCCCAGCCGCGGCCGCAGCGACTCGACCCGCAACGCGTCGAACGCCCAGGTGCCTGCCGGGCGCGCGCCCGCGTCGGTGATGCGGCGCCACCAGTCGGCCAGCTCGCCGCGCGGCACGGCGAGGTCCACGCTGGACCGTCCGGGCCAGGGCATGCGCCGGGCGAAGCCGCGGCCGACCGGCACGACGGAGTACGGCTCGGCGCCCAGTTCGATGTCCAAAGCGGACAGCACCCGGCCGGCCTCCGGGCCGAGCACGGTGAGGATCGCCAGCTCGTCGCTGACGTCCTTGATCTCGACCTGGGACCAGAACTTCATCGCTTCGAGGTACTCGCGCAGGGTCTGCTTGCCGCCCTTGGGCAGCGCGCTGGTCGCCTCCGGCCCCGGGTCGGTGTCCAGGTACACGGCCTCTCCGACGTGCGCGAGGACCATGTGCGTGTCGACGTGCCCCTGGCTGTCCAGCACCAGCGCCTCGGTGCCGGTGCCCTCGGCCAGCTCGGTGACGTGCTGCGAGATCACCAGGTGCAGCCAGGACAACCGCTCCGTGCCGGTCACCTCCAGCACCTCGCGGTGCGAGCGGTCGACGACGGCGACGCTGCGCGCGGCGGTGCGCTGCTCGGCGAACGGGTCGCCCCAGTGCCAGGGCACGCCCTGCTCGGGGTGGTCGTCCGGCGGCGCGATGGCGCCCGGCGCGGCGAGGAGCGGAGAAACGAGCGGCATACCCCGATGTTAGGTGAGTACGGTGACCGCATGCGCGTACTCGCTTTCCTGAACGGGAACCTGGCCGATCCGGACGAACCGCACATCCGGGTCGAAGACCTCGGCCTGATGCGTGGCGACGGCGTCTTCGAAACGGTCCTGGTAGCCGACAGGAAGGCCCGTGAGTTGCGCCCGCACCTGGACCGGATGGCGCGGTCGGCATCCATGCTGGACCTGCCGGAGCCGGACGACGCGGCGTGGCAGCGGGCCGCGCAGGCCGTGATCGACAACTGGTCCGGCGGCCGGGAGTTCGCACTGAAGCTCGTGTACACCCGCGGCACCGACCCCGAGGGCGAGCCGACGGCCTTCGCGCTCGGGATCGAAATCGACCCGAAGGTGTTGCGCGCCCGCGACGAGGGGGTCGCCGTGGTGACCCTGGAACGCGGCATCGACCCGGGGCTGGCCGAGCGCGCGCCGTGGCTGCTGCTGGGCGCGAAGTCGCTGTCCTACGCGGTCAACATGGCAGCCGTGCGGGAGGCCGCCCGCCGCGGCGCGGACGACGTGATCTTCACCGCCGGCGACCTGACCTCCGTGCTGGAGGGCCCGACGTCGAACGTCATCATCGCGCGTGGCGGCACGCTCTACACCCCGCCGGCCGGCATCGGCATCCTGCCCGGCACCACGCAGGCGGCGGTGTTCCGCGCCGCCGAGCGGGCGGGCTGGTCGACCAAGATCGAGATGATCCGGACGCCCGACCTGCACAGCGCGGACGGGGTGTTCCTCGCGTCCTCGGTGCGGAAGCTGACCCGCGTGCACACCCTGGACCACCAGCCGCTGCGGGACTCCTCGGCGATCCACGCCGAGCTGGCCCAGGCCTACGAAGCCCTCTACGCGTAGGGGCGGAAGCGGATCGTCGTGCCCGGCCGGGCCTGCGCGAGCGCGGGCAGCGCCCGCGGCACGACGACGGCGATCACCGGGTAGCCGCCGGTGGTCGGGTGGTCGGCGAGGAACACCACCGGCAGCCCGTTCGGCGGCACCTGGATCGCGCCGGTGATCACGCCCTCGCTGGGCAGCTCCTCGCCCTCGCGCGCGTCGGTGCGCCGCAGCGCCGGACCGTCCAGGCGCAGGCCGACGCGGTTGGACTCGCTGGTCACCGTCCACGGCGCGGACAGCTGGTGGGCGGCGTTGCCGAACCAGTCGTCGCGCGGGCCAAGGACGACCGGGACGACCAGGTCGGGCGGGTTCGGCGGGGCGGTGACGGTATCGGCGCCGTCCGGGATCCCGGCCGGCGCACCCAGTGGCAGCACGGCGCCCGGCTCCAGTGGCGGTGGGCCGATCTCGGACAGCACGTCGCGCGAGCGGCTGCCCAGCTCGGGTTCGACGTCGATGCCGCCGGAGACGGCGAGGTAGCAGCGCAGGCCGGTGTCCGGGCGCCCGATGCTCAGGGTCTGCCCCGCGGCGAGGTGGACCGGCACGTGCGAGCCTGCCGGGCGGCCGTCGACGGCGACCGCGACCGGCGGGCCGGTGACCGCGACCGTGCAGGACGCGCGGGCCGTCACGGTGAGCCCGCCGAGCAGCGACTCGATCCCGGCCGCGCCCTCCGGGTTGCCGACGAGCCGGTTCGCGAGCCGCAGCGCCGGGACGTCGAGGGCGCCGGACGGCGGCACGCCGAGGTGCGCGTGCCCGGGGCGGCCGAGGTCCTGCACGAGCGCGAGCGGACCGGTCGCGACGACCTCCAGTGCGCGGCTCACCCGATCCTCCGGAACCGCACCCGGTCACCGGGTGCGAGCAGGGCGGGCCGCTCGGCGCGGCTATCGAACAGGACGGCGTCGGTGTGCCCGAGCAGGCGCCACCCGCCGGGCGACGAGCGCGGGTAGACACCGGTGAACTCGCCCGCGATGGCGACCGACCCGGCCGGGACGCGCGTGCGTGGAGTGTCCAAACGCGACTGGCGGAGCGGTTCGGGCAGGCCGGTGAGGTAGCCGAACCCGGGGGCGAACCCGGTGAACGCGACGGTGTAGGTGGCGCCGGTGTGCAGTTCGACGACCTCGGCGGCGGTGATGCCCGCGGTGCGCGCGACCAGGTCGAGGTCCTCGCCGTCGTAGCGGACGTCGATGGTGATCTCCCGCGGCTCGCCGCCGTTCCCGCCGTCCAGGTCTGCTGATTCCACGAACCTGCGGGCTTCGGCGAGCCCCGTGGAGCCCGGGCGCGCGGCGATCAGCACGGTGCGCGCACCCGGCACGACCTCGACGAGGTCGGGCAGGCCCGCGGCGACCACGGCGGCACGGACGGCGCTCATCTCGCCCAGCGACTCGCACTCGACGAGCGCGGCGTCCGGGCCGTAGCGCAGCCAGCGCACGCGGGCTAGCCCACTACGCGCTTGAGGTACAGCGAGACGTGCGGCTGCATGGGCTGGCCGACCATCGCGCGCTCCTCGACGTAGCCGAGGTCGCCGTTGTTGACCAGACCGTAGAGCCGCTGCGCGCCGGTGACCTCCTTGGCGGTGGAGGTGCGCACGACCGCGTCGGTGCCCAGCTCCCAGGACGTCTGGGTGCGCGGCTTGCCGTAGAAGACCTCGATGATGCCGGTGTTGTGGGCCAGCAGCAGTTCGAGCGTGTCGTCGGCCTGCGGGCGCCACCAGCCGACCTCGCGGGCGGCGGCGCGGATCACGTTGCCGTCGTCGTCGAGCAGCCAGGAACGGGCCTCGTGGTAGAGGAACGGGCGACCGTCGTGCGCGATGGTGAGCTGCTGCGCGATCCGCCGGGGGCCCTCGATGGTCGGGTAGTTGACCTCGCCCTCCCCGCGCCACACGCCGACGAGCGGCAGCAGCGCCAGGCAGGCGTCGTTCAGGTTCGCGCCCTCGCGCAGGTTCGCGGTGTCCACCGGGATCGGCAGGTCGTCGAACTGCGGCAGGTTGCGCCCGCGCGTCGACTCGGCCCGCTCGGCGGCGGCTGCGACGGCGTCATCGCCGGATGTCATCGGTCAGCGCTGGTCGGCGTACAGCCGGTAGACGACGTACACGGTGAACCAGAGGATCGCGATGCCGGCGAGCACCAGCAGCGTCGTAAACAGGATCTCCACGTCCAGCAGGATAGCCGCCGGCAGGGGGTTCACTCGCCCCGCACCCGCGTGGTGAGCGCCACGCCCGGCGCCGGGTTCGTCCGGGTACGACGACGGCCACCCCCGCGGCGTGCGCGGGGGTGGCCGTCGAGGCGGGAATCAGCCGACCGAGATCGCGACCTGGTGCAGGCCGGGGCCCTCGGCGGTCACCGAGGCCTCGCCGTTGCCGGAGCGGTGCAGGGCGCGCACCGTCCAGGCGCCGGGCGCGGCGTAGAACCGGAAGTCGCCCTCCGGGGAGGCCTGGACCTCGCCGGCGAAGTCGCCGTCACCGTTCAGCAGGCGCACGTAGGCGCCGCCGACCGGGCCGTCGCCGCCGACGACCTTGCCGGCAACCACGACCTGCCCGTTCGTGTCGATGTCCGCGGGCGTCGCCGTCTGGACCGGCGCGCCGCAACCGTCAGCACTCATCGTCACTTCCCCGTTCCGGTTTCGATCGGCACGCCGACCAGCGAGCCGTACTCGGTCCACGAACCGTCGTAGTTCTTCACGTCCTCGAGCCCGATCAGCTCGTGCAGCGCGAACCAGGTGTGGCTGGAGCGCTCACCGATGCGGCAGTAGGCGATGGTCGCCTTGGACGTGTCCAGGCCCGCCTCGTTGTAGAGCTCGGTGAGCTCCTCGGCGGTCTTGAAGGTGCCGTCCTCGTTCGCGGTCTTGGCCCACGGCACGTTCAGCGCCGTCGGGATGTGGCCGCCGCGCTGCGCCGACTCCTGCGGCAGGTGCGCCGGGGCCAGCAGCTTGCCGGAGAACTCGTCGGGCGAGCGGACGTCGACCAGGTTCTTGGTGCCGATCGCGTCGACGACCTCGTCGCGGAAGGCGCGGATCGAGGTGTCCGGCTCCTTGGCGACGTAGTTGGTGCGCTCGCGCTTGACCTCGTCGGAGGTCAGCTCGCGGCCGTCCAGCTCCCACTTCTTGCGGCCGCCGTCGAGCAGCTTGACCTTGTCGTGGCCGTACAGCTTGAAGTACCAGTACGCGTACGCGGCGAACCAGTTGTTGTTGCCGCCGTACAGGATGACCAGGTCGTCGTTGGAGATGCCCTTCTCCGACAGGAGGGCCTCGAAGCCCGCCTTGTCGACGAAGTCGCGGCGGACCGGGTCCTGCAGCTCGGTCTTCCAGTCGATCTTGACCGCGCCGCGGATGTGGCCGCCGTCGTAGGCGGTGGTGTCCTCGTCCACCTCGGCGAAGACCACGCCGGGGGTGTTCAGGTTCTCCTCGGCCCACTGCGTGGTGACCAGGACGTCTTCACGGCTCATGAGAGCACTACTCGCTTTCTTCTTCTCGTGGGTGGACTGTCAGGAAGCCTGGCTCGGCGCGACGCGCCGGATCAGGAGGTACATCTCGCAGCCGAGGCAGAAGTTGAAGGCCGCGTTGAGGAACGCCGCGAACAGCGCGAACGCCGTCGCGACGATGCCGAGCGCGGTGACCCCGGTGGCGTAGCCGACGGTGCCGACCAGCGCGAACACGAACCCGACCGCCTGGGCGAACCGCAGCGGCGCCGCGTCCTCCCGCTCGGACGTCGGCGCGAGCCGGGGCGCCACGAGGTAGCGGTAGAGCAGCGAGTACGGGGCCGGCTTGAGGCCGATGAACGCGCCGATCGCGAACACGACCGTCTGGACGGCCAGCAGCGGCCACCACCCCGTGATCAGGACCACCGCGAGCACGACGGTCGTGATGACGGCCGCGAAGCGCGGTCCACGGGGGTCTACGGCTGGGCCTGCTGACATGTCACCTCCCTGGCGGGGCGCGCGTGAGCGCGCGTCGGAATGGGTTTTTCCGGCGGGGGGAGAAGCGGGTACGGCTGAGGCGGACCCGCTAGGGCAGACACAGGCTGCTGCGCACGCGGCAGAAGTCGACCGCGCGACGTTGCGTCAGCAGAGTGAGGGGCAGCCTGCACACGAGCGTCAGGCTACCCGGACGTCCCTGAAAGTGGGAGTGGCGTCCACCCAGTGAGAGCATTCCCACGATCCAAGAAAAAAATTCGACCCAGGTCAGCGGTGTGTCGCTCCGCCACATGGGGCCGGGAGGTGCGGCGTGAGGGCCGGGAGGTGCGGCGCGAAGCCGGGAGCAGCGCGGCCGGCGGCAAGTCACTCCGCCACGCCCGTCGGAAGGCTCGACGGCAGTGCAACCAAGAGCCGAGGTCAGCGGCTTGACCCCCGGTCGCGCGGGCCGGAAGTGCGGCGCGAGGGTCACCAACAGCCCGGCCAGCGGGGGGTGGCTCCGCCACGCGCGGCGGGAAGGCGCAGCACCAGGGCCACCAGCAGCCCGGCCAGCGGCAAGCCAACCCCGCCACACCCGCCCGAAGGCGCGGCACGAGGGCACCCTCAACGCAACCAGCGGTAGGTCACTCCGCCACGCGCGGCGGCAGATGCGGCGCGAGGCGCCGCCCACAGCGCGCTCAGCGGCATATCACTCCGCCGCCCGCGCCGGAAGGCGCGGCACGTGGGCTTTCTCAGCGCAGCCGGCGGCGTGTCAGCCGATCACACCCGCCGGAAGGCGCGAGGGCGCACTCAGCCCAGCTCAGCGACGTGTCAATCCGTCACACGGGCCGGGAGGTGCGGCGCGAGGGCCTCGAGCAGCGCGGGAGCCTTCGGCACGCCGCCGACGCGCAGCAGCTCGGTGCCGTCGGATCCGTAGGCGATCGTGGTGGGCGTGCGCAGCACACCCAGCGCCTGCGCGACCTCCGGCTGGTTCGTCACGTCCAGCTCGACGTGGTTCAGGCCGTCGGTGCGCTCGGCCAGCGGGCCGAGCAGGGCGCGGGTGTGCCGGCACGGGGTGCAGAACGTGGTGGAGATCTGCACCAGGGTGACGCTGGCGCCGGTGTCGAGCGCCGCGGCGACCGGCTCGGGCAGCCCGGCCGCGGGCGCCCGGCGAGCCGCCCGGACGCGACCGTTGCGCGCCTTGAGCAGGCCACCCGCGACAGCCGCGACCACCAGCGTGCCGAGCACGACCCACACGCCCGTCATCCGCGCCTCACCCTCCGGTAGAGCTGGTCGCCCCGCTGAACGTCACGTTCTTGGCCTCGCCCTTGATGGTGACCGAACCGCTGTTCACCTGTACCGCCGTCGGGGTGACCTCGAACGGGAGGTTGCCGGTGTCGATCGTGGCCTTGAAGTTCGGCAGCAGGGCCTGCTGCACAGCTTCGGGAACAACGGTCGTCTCCTTGTCATTCCCGTACTGCAGCCGCTTGGGCACGATGTCGATCGCCGTGCCGTGCAGTTCGATCATGGCGAAGCAGAAGATCTCCAGCTGCTGGCCCGCGATCTGCACGTACCCGGAGATGCGGATGCCCGCCCTGGACTTGTCCTGCTCCTCCTCGGTCGTGCCGTCCTGGCCCTGCTGGTCGCCGGAGCCGCTGTCGGTGCCGCTGTCGGCGTCCTGGCCGGTCTCCACGTACTCGATGCTGGACGGCTCGATCCGCAGGTCGTCGACCTTGGTCAGCGGGTCCACCTTGTTGATGTCGCTGGCCTTGATCGTGACCTGGGCCTCCAGGCGGCCGATGTCGATCGCATCGGTGTTGCCGTTGACCAGGTCGGACAGCGGCGCTGTGACGTCGTAGAGGTCGGCCGTCACACCGACGTCCTGCAGGTCCTTGATCGGCACGCCGGACGCGGACAGTGAGATGTGCCCGTAGTCGCCGCCGATCGCCTGCGTGGTGAACGGGAAACCGTGGATCGTCACGGACGGGTCGTCGCTCAGCTTCAGCTGCTCGCGGGCCTTCTGCGACACCGTGTGCTCGGCGTACGCGGCGAGCCCGAAATCGGCCCCGACCAGGAGCGCGAGCAGCACGACGAGACTGATGACGATGCGGCGGGCGCGGCGTCCACGGCGGCGCGATCCCGCTGGTGGCACGGCTCGGTCCTGGGTCGCAGGTCTGCTCACTCTTCGTGTCCGATCTGTCTCGTGTCCGGGTCCTGGACAGCCCGAGGCTACGGGTCAACAGTGTGACGTCAGTGTGACGGTGGCTGCAGAGCAGGTGGTTTCCACCAGTTCACCCGCTAGTCTTGTCCGCTAAGACCAGGGGCGCTCAAAGGCTACGGACTAGCAAGAAGGCGGTGTGGCGATGAGCCTGGACCTGCTCGTACTCACTTCCGAGGCGGAAGCCACCGCAGTCCTGCCAGCTCTCGACCTGCTGCCGCACACGGTACGCGTCCGGGCGCCGGAGGTCACCGCGCTCCTCGACGCGGGCCACCGGGACGTCATCCTGCTGGACGCGCGCACCGATCTCGCGTCCGCCAAGAGCCTCTGCCGGCTGCTGAAGGGCACCGGCGAGGACGAGGGCAGCACGCCGATCATCGCGGTCATCGGCGAGGGCGGTCTGGTCGCGGTCAGCGCCGAGTGGCGCACCGACGACATCCTGCTCCCCACCGCGGGCCCGGCCGAGGTCGACGCCCGGCTGCGGCTGGCGACCACCCGCGACGGCGGCGCCACCCAGGTGGACACCGAGCTGCGGGTCGGCGACCTGGTGATCGACGAGGCGACGTACACCGCGCGGCTGCGCCGCCGCACCCTCGAGCTCACCTACAAGGAGTTCGAGCTGCTCAAGTACCTCGCGCAGCACGCCGGCCGGGTGTTCACCCGTGCCCAGCTGCTGCAGGAGGTCTGGGGCTACGACTTCTTCGGTGGCACCCGCACCGTCGACGTGCACGTCCGGCGCCTGCGCGCCAAGCTCGGCCCCGAGCACGAGCAGATGATCGGCACCGTGCGCAACGTCGGCTACAAGTTCGAGCGCCCGGCCAAGGCAGGCGCCAAGCCCGGCGTGACTTCGCTCAACTTCGACCCGAGCGAGCTGTCCACGGAGTTCTCCACCCCCTGATCAGGGATAGCGTGAATCCGTGCTGACAGTGGTGTGGGTCGACGAACTGGACGAGACGACCACCCGCGAGGTGCGTGAGCTGCTGCTCGCCGCCCGCGAGGTGGACGGGCGACCGGACATCTCCCCCGGCGAGCCGTTGCCGGGCGAGTTCGCGTCCGGTCCGCACCTGCTGGCCCGCGCGGACGGCGTGCTCGCCGGGTACGCCCACCTGGACACCTCCGGGGACGCGTTCGGCCGCCAGGTTGCCGAGCTGATCGTGCGCCCGGACCACCGGCGCCGCGGCGTGGGCACCGAGGTGCTGTCCGCCCTCGTCGACCGCGCCGGCGGCGCGCCGCTGCGCATCTGGGCGCACGGCGACCACCCCGGGGCCGCCGCCCTCGCCGAACGAGCGGGCTTTTCGCGCGCCCGCGAGCTGCTGGTCATGCACACCCCGGTCGACCCGGACTGGCCGGAGCCCCGGCTGCCCGAGGGCGTCTCGCTGCGCACCTTCGTGCCCGGCCAGGACGAGCAGGCGGTCATCGAGGTCAACGCCCGCGCCTTCGACTGGCACCCCGAGCAGGGCAGGCTCACGGTCGACGACCTGCGCGCCGAGGAGTCGGCGGACTGGTTCGACGCGGACGGGTTCTTCCTCGCCGAGGACAGCACGGGCAAGCTGCTCGGCTTCCACTGGACGAAGGTGCACCCGGCCAACCCGCGCCGGTTCGGCGGCCGGGAGACCGGCGAGGTGTACGTCGTCGGCGTCGACCCGGGCGCGCAGGGCGGCGGGCTGGGCAAAGCGCTGACGCTGGCCGGCCTGCGGTACCTCCGCGACCGCGGCCTGTCCCAGGTGATCTTGTACGTGGAAGGCGACAACGCGCCCGCGATAGCCGTTTATTCGCGACTCGGTTTCGCTCGTCACGAGGTCGACGTCCAGTACGAACGGTGATCAGCGTTCCGTTACGTTAACCCTCCGCCAACCTTCCATCACGGAACATGTACCCGCAGGTCACGGGCCGGACACGACGCCCGTTCGGGTGACGTTGTCCCGCTCACATTGGCGGCCTTGTTCACTTTGCGTTCATCTGTATAGAGGGGCGCGTCCACCCGTGCTGCCTAATGTCCGGTTGCGACGAATGGTTATCACTAGCTGGAGGACATGAAGTGAAGATCATGCGGCCGATGGGTGCTCTCGGCATCGCGGCGAGCGCTGCCCTCGTGCTCGCGGCCTGTGGCACCGACCCGGCGTCGACGGGCAACACCCAGCTCTCGGGTGCGGCGACCGCGCCGACCGCGACCGCGAACGTCGAGTGCGGTGGCAAGTCGCCGCTCACCGGCGAGGGCTCGACGGCCCAGAAGACCGCGGTGGACATCTTCGCCCAGCAGTACACCAAGGCTTGCCCCGGCCAGATCGTGAACTACAACGCGACCGGCTCCGGCTCCGGCGTCAAGCAGTTCACCGCGAAGCAGGTCGACTTCGGCGGCTCGGACTCGCCGCTGAAGGCCGGTGACGAGCAGACCAAGGCCAACGAGCGCTGCGCCGGTGGCGAGGCGTGGAACCTGCCGCTGGTCGTCGGCCCGGTCGCCATCGCCTACAAGCTGGACGGCGTCTCCTCGCTCACGCTGAACGGCGAGGTCACGGCCAAGATCTTCAACGGCCAGATCACCAAGTGGAACGACCCGGCCATCGCCGCCCTCAACGCGGGCGTCAACCTGCCGGACAAGCCGATCCAGGTGTTCTCGCGGTCGGACGAGTCGGGCACCACCGACAACTTCCAGACCTACCTCGAGGCCGCCTCGAAGGGCGCCTGGACGCAGGGCACCGGCAAGGCCTTCAAGGGCGGCGTCGGCAACGGCGCCCAGGGCTCCAACGGTGTCGCCTCGGGCATCCGGGCCGCCGACGGCGCCATCGGCTACATCGAGTCGTCCTACGTCAAGGACGGCCTGAGCGCCGCCAAGCTGGACAGCGGCTCCGGCGCCGTCGAGCTGACCCCGGAGAACGTGGCCAAGGCGCTCGACGCCGCGACCTTCCGCACCCCGGGCAGCAACGACCTGGCCATGGACCTCAAGGCCATCTACGCCAGCAACACCCCGGGCGCGTACCCGCTGCTGCTGACCACCTACGAGATCGTCTGCTCGAAGGGCTACGACGCCGACACCGCCAAGGCGATGAAGGCGTTCCTGACCGTGGCTGCCACCACCGCTCAGCAGCCGATCGCCGAGAAGGGTTTCGTGCCGCTCCCGCAGTCCCTGCAGGACAAGGTGCTGACCTCGATCAACGCGATCTCCTGACGATTGATTGACTGCCACCCCAGAACGGGTTGCACTGAGTAACTGATGAGCGAGTCACTCGCGAGGCGGACGCCCACCGGCGACACCGGTGGGCGTCCGCTTGCGTCTAGACCACTCCCGGAGGCCCCCGATTACGGCGCAACCACCGGCCACTGAGCGAACCCCCTCACTGGCCTCACCGAACAAGACCGCGAAGGTGCGGCCGGGTGACCGCATCTTCAAGAACCTGAGCACCGGCGCGGGCATCTTCGTCGTCGCACTCATCGCGCTGATCGGGATCTTCCTGCTGGTGCAGGCGATTCCGGCACTGGGCGCGAACGAGGTCAACTTCCTCACCTCCCGCATCTGGGAGACCGGCGACCCCACCCACCTGCGGTTCGGCATCCTGGACCTGCTGCTGGTCACGATCTACACCTCGCTGGTGGCCCTGATCATCGCGATGCCGATCTCGCTGGGCATCGCGTTGTTCCTGACCCAGTACGCCCCGCGCCGGCTGGCGCGGCCGTTCGCCTACGTGGTCGACCTGCTGGCCGCGGTGCCCTCGATCATCTTCGGTCTGTGGGGCATCCTCGTGCTGGCGCCGAAGATGGCGCCGGTGTCGCAGTGGCTGAACGAGACCCTCGGCTTCATCCCGATCTTCGGCACCGGCAACGTGTTCCCGAACTACTCGGGCACGATCTTCACGGCGGGCGTGGTGCTCGCGGTGATGCTGCTGCCGATCATCACGTCGCTGTCCCGCGAGGTGTTCGAGCGCACGCCGACCGCCCACATCGAGGGCGCGCTCGCGCTCGGCGCCACCCGCTGGGAGGTCATCCGGACGACGGTGCTGCCGTTCGGGAAGGCCGGTTACGTCGGTGCGTCGATGCTCGGCCTCGGCCGCGCCCTCGGCGAGACGATCGCGCTGGCCGTCATCCTGTACATCCCCCGCGGGCACTTCTTCGACTGGAGCGTGTTCGACGGTGGCGCGACGTTCGCGTCGCAGATCGCCGCGAACTACGCGGAGTTCAACAACCCCACGTCGGCCGGCGCCTACATCGCGGCCGGTCTGGTGCTGTTCGTCCTGACCTTCGCGGTGAACTTCGCGGCCCGGACGATCATCGGCGAGCGGAAGGCGGACTGATGACCTCGACACTGTCCGAGACCGAACGGCTGGCGTCGCCGCCGGCGTTCCAGCAGGTCAGCACGGGCCGCAAGGCCAAGAACGCGCTCGCCACGGTGCTGGTGTGGCTGTCGTTCCTGATCGCCGTCGCCCCGCTGGTGTGGGTGCTCTACACGGTGATCGCGAACGGCATCAAGCGCATCCCGTACACCAACTGGTGGAGCCAGGACTTCGGCTCGGTCCTGTCCGACGAGGTCGGCGGTGGTGTCCTGCACGCCATCATCGGCACGCTCGAACAGGGCCTGATGTGCGCGATCATCTCGGTGCCGCTCGGCCTGCTGGTCGCCATCTACCTGGTGGAGTACGGGCGGGACACCCGGCTGGCCAAGGTCACCACGTTCATGGTGGACATCCTCTCCGGTGTCCCCTCGATCGTGGCCGCGCTGTTCATCTACGCGCTGTGGATCACCACGTTCGGCCTGCCGCGCAGCGGCTTCGCCGTGTCGCTGGCCCTGGTGCTGCTGATGATCCCGGTCGTCGTGCGCTCCGCGGAGGAGATGCTGCGGATCGTGCCGGACGACCTGCGCGAGGCGTCCTACGCGCTGGGTGTGCCGAAGTGGAAGACGATCATGAAGATCGTCCTGCCGACGGCCCTGTCCGGCATCATCAGCGGTGTCATGATGGCGCTGGCCCGCGTCATGGGCGAGACCGCGCCGCTGCTGGTGCTGGTCGGTTACTCGGCGTACGTCAACTGGGACCTGTTCGGTGACAACCAGGCGTCGTTGCCGCTGCTGATGAACACCGAGCGGGCCACGAACTCCATGGAACCGGGTAGCGTCGGATTCGACCGGATCTGGGGCGCCGCGCTGACCCTCGTCATCATCATCGCCCTCATCAACCTGATCGCCACGGTGGTCTCCCGCCTGGTCGCCCCGAAGAAGAAGTGAGCGTTCCGCAATGGCCAAGCGAATCGACGTCAAGGACCTCGACATCTACTACGGCAAGTTCCACGCCGTCGACAGCGTCACGCTGTCCGTGCCGCCGCGGAACGTCACGGCCTTCATCGGCCCGTCGGGCTGCGGCAAGTCGACCGTGCTGCGCACGCTGAACCGGATGCACGAGGTCATCCCGGGCGCGCGGGTCGAGGGTGAGGTCCTGCTCGACGGCGAGGACATCTACGCGTCCTCGGTCGACCCGGTGCAGGTCCGCCGCACGATCGGCATGGTGTTCCAGCGGCCCAACCCGTTCCCGACGATGTCCATCCGGGACAACGTGGTGGCCGGGCTGAGGCTGGCGGGCACGAAGAACAAGAAGAAACTCGACGAGATCGCCGAGCGGGCGCTGCGCGGCGCGAACCTGTGGAACGAGGTCAAGGACCGGCTCAACAAGCCGGGCGGCAGCCTCTCCGGCGGTCAGCAGCAGCGGCTCTGCATCGCGCGGGCCATCGCCGTGCGCCCCGACGTCCTGCTGATGGACGAGCCGTGCTCGGCGCTGGACCCGATCTCGACGCTCGCGATCGAGGACCTGATCGCCGAGCTGAAGAAGGACTACACCATCGTGATCGTCACGCACAACATGCAGCAGGCGGCGCGGGTGTCGGACCAGACGGCCTTCTTCAACCTCGCCGGCGTCGGCCAGCCCGGACGGCTCGTCGAGATCAACGACACGGAGAAGATCTTCTCCAACCCGAACGAGAAGGCGACCGAGGACTACATCTCGGGCCGGTTCGGCTGATCGTCGTGCTCGGACGACCCCCTCGGTTGGTGCTGAGGGGGTCGTTCTTCTTTCAGGGCAGCGGGGTCCTGCCCACGGCGGTGCGGTTCTCGACCGCGGGAACGTCTGCCTGATGACCGGCCGCCACGGTTCGTCACCTCGAACGCGGGCTCGATCGCACCGCCGGGCCGGTCGAACATCCGCACCGGAACCGCCGGTCGCGTGGAGCACCTCCTCGTTCCAGCCCGGTTGGGTATAGCCGACCACGACCTCGGCGCCCAGCGCCCTGGCCAGGTCGAGCTTCCGCGATCCACCGGCCGCGCCGACGACCCTTGCGCCCGCGGCTTGGGCGAGTTGCACCAGCAGGCTGCCCGCCCCACCGGCCGCCGCTTCGACCAGCACCCACTCGCCTGCGGCGGTCCCGGCGTTCTCGACCAAGCCAAGCGCCGTGCTGCCGTCGCTGTGGAATGCCGTGGCCTCCGGCAGTACCGGGTCGTCGGGCACCGGGAACAGGTCGACCACCGCGGCCACAGCCCGCTCGGCGAAGCCGCCGGCCTCGCCCGTGCCAGCCAACGGTGCAGCGGCCCGGCCAGGCCTGGTCGACCTGCTCGCCGACCGCGTCCAACCGCCCGGCGACCAGGCTGTCGAGCACGTACGCGACTGGTCGTGCCAGATGTCGGTGCCGCGGCGGATCTGGGTCTCCGCGCGAGGGCAGGTCCGCCACCTCGACCACGACCTGTCCCGTTCCCGGAGCCGGTGGTCCCTTCACTCACCGACTGGTGATCTCCACGTTCGTGGAGGTCCAGCGGGCAGTGAGGCAAATCCGGTGGGAACTGTCGGTGGGTGCCGCTAGCGTCGGGGACGTGGTTCAGGTTTACGTGGAAGGTGTCGGCGGGCGGTTGCCGAAACCGCGGGCGCTCGCGGCGGCCGGGCGGGCGCTCGGCGCCATCCCGCCGCCGCTGCAGGTGCTGATCGGGATCGTCAGCGTGCAGGTGGGCGCGTCGCTCGCCAAGCAGCTCTTCGCGGTCGCCGGGCCGGCCGGGACGGTCGCGCTGCGGTTGTTCTTCGCCGCGGTGGTGCTGCTGCTCGTGTGGCGCCCGGTGCTGCGCATGGGACGGCGGGCGCTGCCGGTGGTCCTCGCCTACGGCCTGGTGCTCGGCACCATGAACCTGACCTTCTACCAGGCGCTGGCGCGCATCCCGCAGGGCATCGCGGTCACCATCGAGTTCCTCGGGCCGCTCGCGGTCGCGCTGGCCGGGTCCCGGCGCTGGCTCGACGTGCTGTGGGCGCTGCTGGCGGCGGGCGGCGTCGTGCTGCTCGCCGAGACGCGGGGCGACCTGTCGATGCTCGGCATCGTGTTCGCGCTCGTCGCCGGCGCGTGCTGGGGGCTGTACATCCTGCTCAGCGCGTCCCTCGGCAAGCGCACCGAGGAGGGCAAGGGGCTTGCGCTGGGCATGGCCGTCGCGGCGGTCGCGGCGATGCCGGCCGGTGTGGTCGAGAGCGGCACGAGCCTGCTGTCGCCGTGGGTGCTGCTGATCGGGCTCGCGGTGGCGCTGCTGTCGTCGGTCGTCCCGTACTCGCTCGAGCTGGAGGCGCTGCGCAAGATCCCGCCGCGCGTGTTCGGCATCCTGATGAGCCTCGAACCGGCCGTCGCGGCGCTGTCCGGGCTCCTGGTGCTCGGGGAGGCGCTGCACCCGCTGCAGTGGCTGGCGATCTGCTGCGTCGTCGCGGCCTCGATCGGGGCGACCCGCTCGGTGCGGGATGCGCCCTGATTGACCTCGGTAGGCTGGTCGCATGACCGTGCTCGACGAAGTCGGCCACTCAGCTGCGCTGCTTCGAGCGCTCCAGCGTGAACTCATGGTCTACAAGTTCGGCATCGACGAGCTGATGACCAAGCTGCGGATCCTGTCCGAGGAGTTCGACTTCGCCAACCAGCACGACCCGATCGAGCACCTGGCGAGCCGCGTCAAGGCACCCGAAGCGATCCTCGACAAGCTCGCCCGCAAGGGCCTGGAGCCCAGCATCGAGGCGATCCGCGAGCACATCGAGGACGTCGCCGGGATCCGCGTGGTGTGCCCGTTCGTGCCGGACGTCTACCTCGTCGCCGACATGCTGGGCCGCCAGGACGACGTCGAGGTCGTGCGGACCAAGGACTACATCGCCGAGCCGAAGCCGAACGGGTACCGCAGCCTGCACCTGATCGTGCGGATCCCGGTGTTCCTGTCCGACCGGGTCGAGCGGGTCAAGGTGGAGATCCAGATGCGCACGGTCGGCATGGACTTCTGGGCCGCCGTCGAGCACAAGCTGTTCTACAAGTACGCCGGCACCGCGCCCGCCGACTTCGCCGACGAGCTGCGCGCCGCCGCGGAAACCGCCGCCGACCTGGACGCGCGGATGACCGCCCTGCACCAGCGGCTGCAGGGCGGCCCGTCCTAGTCCGTCAGATGTCCTCGTCGTGGGCGTAGCCGGGCATCTTGCCGGTCGCCACGAACACCATCCGCTTGCCGACGGACACCGCGTGGTCGGCGAACCGCTCGTAGAACCGGCCGAGCAGGGTGATGTCGACGGCGGCCGCGACCCCATGCTCCCAGTCCTTGTCCATGATCACCGTGAACAGGTGGCGGTGGATCTCGTCGACGCGGTCGTCCTCTTCCTCGAGGGCGCGGGCCGCCTCGACGTCCCGGCTCTTGATAACGTCGGCGACCTGCTCCGCCAGCCGGACGTCCAGCTCGCCCATCTCGGCGAAGTACTTCCGGACCGGCTCGGGCAGCGTGGCCTGCGGGTGGCGGCGGCGCGCCGCCTTGGCGACGTGCAGGGCGAGGTCGCCCATCCGCTCCAGGCTCTCCGCGGCGTGGATCACGGCCAGCACGGTCCGCAGGTCGGTCGCGACCGGGGCCTGCAGCGCCAGCAGGGCGTACGCCTTCTCCTCGTTCTCGGCACGAGCGTCGTCGATCTTCTGGTCGTCGCCGATCACCTGCTCGGCCAGGGACAGGTCCGCTTCGAGCAGTGCCTGGGTCGCCTTCTTCATGGCCGCCGCGGCCTGGAGCGACATGTCCGCCAGGTTCGCGGCCAGGTCTTCGAGTTCGACGTGGTAAGCCTCGCGCATGGGCCACACTCTACGACCCGTTCGGGGCAATCGCCGCATCGCGAAGTGAACCGGGAATGAACCGGCGCTAACGAGTTGTCACGAATCCGAAGAGGTCGAACCGGACGGCTTCGACGAGCTCGTCGGCGGGGTCTGGGTCGCGCTCGCGGCCGCCTTCGCCGCCTCGTATTCGGGGGTGCCGGGCAGGGGGGTGTTGTCGATCAGGGCCTGGAACAGCTCCTTGGACCTGGTCTCCAGGAGCACCTCGTTGCCGCGGGTGTTCGGCTCGCCGACGGTCGGGACGGTGAGGAACTTCAGCTTGCTGGTGTCCAGGCCCTTCATCGACTGGGCCAGCGTGAGCATCTGGTCGACGCCGATGTTGTCGCCGAAGGTGGCGCGGGCGAACGCGGTCACGAAGTTCGTGAGCTGCGTCGGGTCGGTGACGACGCCCTGCGACATCGCCTTCTGCAGCAGCGCGGTGAGGAACTGCTGCTGCCGCTTGATGCGGCCGTAGTCCGAGGTCGGGTCGCCGACCACGTGGCGGGCGCGGACGAAGCTGAGCGCCTGGTCGCCGGAGATCGTCACGTCGCCGGTCTCGGCGATCACCATCCCGAGGGTGGTGTCCCGGATCGGGCTGTCGACGTGCACGGTCACGCCGTGCACCGCGTCGACCATCTCCTTGAACCCGCCGAAGTCGATGCCGACGAAGTGGTTGACGCGCAGACCGGTGAGTTGCTGGACCCACTTGGTGAGGCACTTGGGCCCGCCGACCGCGTACGCGGTGTTCAGCTTGACCTTGGTGGCCGCGGAGACGATCTCGCTGGTGTAGGTGCCCGCGGCCGCGTCGTAGCGCTCGCAGGCGGGCCGGGAGATCTCCAGGTCACGGGGGAAGGACACGATCACCGCGCGCTTCCGGTCGGCCGGGACGTGCGCCAGCATGATGGTGTCCGAGCGGGCGCCGCCGACGGTGTCGGCGTCGCCGACGTTCTCCTCGGCGGTGGCGCCGGCGCGGGTGTCGGAGCCGACGATGAGGAAGTTCTCGTCACCGGTCTGGCCTGCCGCGTTCTGGATGTCCGAGGAGTTCTCGTCGAGTGCGGCGATCTGGTTGAACTTGCTGTTGAACCAGGTCTTGGTGCCCCACAGCGCGCCGGTGGCGAGGAAGATCAGCCCGGCGAGCACCGCGCAGGCGATGCGGGTGATGCGGATCGACCGGTCGCTGCGGCGTTGTTTCTTTTCCTGCAGGCGGGTCTGCGGCGCCGCCTTCTCGTCGGCCCCGTCGGACTTCACCGGCGCGACGACGCGCTGCAGCCGGGTGCGGGTCTGCTCGATGAGCGCGACCGGACGCGCGATGAAGCGCTCGCGGCGCTCCTGGCGCTTGGCCTCCTCGGCGGCGAGCTCCTCGTGGGCAGCCGCGAAGCGGGCCAGGGTGTTGTCGATCTTGCGGCGGACCTTGGTGTGATCGCCGACGGGCTCCAGCTCGTCGGTCATCGTCAGCCGGTCCGCGGGGCTCACCGAACGCCCCCGCCCAGGGCGACGCGGACCGCCGGGACGCTCGACCGGGTCGCGGAGCTGGGTGGCGTCGGGTTGCGCGTCGTCCGCCGGCGTCTCCCGGCGGTTGGCGGGGGGAGGCGTGGGACTGGGGCGGGGCGCCTCGGCTTTGCTGGGCTGCGGCGCGCTCGGCCGGGGCGGGGCGTCGGCACGCGCCGAGGGCTGCGGCGCTTCGGCGAAACCGCTGGGGTGCCGGGCGTCGGCGCGCTCGGGCTGGGGCGCGCGGCGAGCAGGCACCGCCGCGCCGTTCGGCCCCGGCGCTTCCACGAAACCGCTCGGATGCACCGGAGCAGCAGCACCGCCGGAAGGCGTCGGAACGCTCGGTCGGCGCGGGGCGTCCGCACGACCGGAAGGCTGCGGCGCCTCCGCGAAACCGCTCGGATGCCGGGGGGCGTCCACACGGCCAGAGGGCTGCACCTCGGCGAAACCACTCGGGTGCCGCGCGTCGGCACGCTCGGGCTGGGGCGCACGGCGAGCAGGGGCCGCCGCGCCGTTCGGGGCCTGCACGAAGCCACTCGGGTGGGCCGGGACGTCGGCGCGGCCGGATGGCTGCGGCGCGCTCGGGCGGCGCGGGGCATCGGCACGACCGGACGGCTGCACCTCGGCAAAACCGCTCGGGTGCTGCGCCTCGGCGCGGTCGGGCGCGCGGCGGACAGGAGCCACCGCGCCGTTTGGCTTCGGGGCCTCCGCGAAGCCGCTCGGGTGGCGTGGCGCTTCCGCGGGGGTCTGGGGTGCTTCCAGGAAGCTGCTCGGGTGGCGGGCCTCGGCGCGGCTCGGTGGCTGCGGGGCGCCTGCGGCGCCGTTCCGGTGGGCCGGTTCCGCGGGACGGCTCGGCGCCGCCGCGCGGTTCGAGGGCTGCGCCTCGGCGAAACCGTTCGCGTGGCGGCCTGGCGCGGCAGCCCTGCCCGATGGCTCGGGAGCGTCCGCGACACCACTCGCGTGCCGGGCGTCGGCGCGGGGCGGGGACTTCGTGAAGCCGCTGGGGTGCGCGGCACCATTCGATGGCTCCGGCCCCTCAGCGAAACCACCCGCATGGCGGCCCGGCGCGGCAGCCCTGCCCGATGGCTCCGGCCCCTCGGCGAAACCACCCGCGTGCCGGGCATCGGCGCGAGGCGGGGACTTCGTGAAGCCGCTCGGGTGCGCGGCACCGTTCGACGGCTCCGGCCCCTCCGCGAAACCACCCGCGTGGCGGCCCGGCGCGGCAGCCCTGCCCGATGGCTCCGGCCCTTCGGCGAAACCACCCGCGTGCCGGGCGTCGGCGCGGGGCGGGGACTTCGTGAAGCCGCTCGGGTGCGCGGCACCGTTCGACGGCTCCGGCCCCTCCGCGAAACCGCCGGTGTGGCGGCCCGGCGCGGCAGCCCTGCCCGACGGCTCGGGCGCCTCCGCGGCACCGGGTGGCGGCTTCGGGGTGAAGCCGCTCGGGTGGTTCGGGGTCTCGGGCGAAGGCTCACCGGCCGGGGCGCCCCGGCGTGGGGGTACTGCCCGGCGGGGCTGCTGCGTGGGTGGCAGCGGCGCGCCAGCCGAGCGGCCGGTTGCCGGGGAGCGGCGCTGCGGTGGGGGCTCCGGCGCGCGCGGCTCCGGGCGGGCCGGGGGCGCGCTCCGGCGCGCCACCGCCGGCGCCTGGTCCGCGGGCGCGGTGTGCGCGTTCGACCGGGCGCCATCAAACCGCGGGCGGTATCCGGTGTGCTGGGCTACCAGATCCGAAACGTTGATGCCGCCGTGCGTGTCCAGGGAACGCCTGCGTCGCCGGCCGTTGGAGGCGTCGTCGTCGGCTCTGTGACCGGGGCCTGCGGCGTGGTCGTCTGGCACCCGGTCTCCTCTCCCTCGGTCGCGCCGGCCCGCCGGGAGGGGACCGTCTCAGTGATCATCGCCGGGACGGCGAGCATCGTTATCGTAGAGATACTCGCGGGTCCTGACGACACCCTCCTGCTGATTTTTTTACATAGCGTGCGCCAAAGTGGGCCGAGTGCGACAAACGGGGTGATGCCGCACACCGGCAAAACGGGGAAACGACCGCCGTCAATTACTGACAGTGCTCAAGCACGCGGACTCCGCCGCGTTCGCGGTACGCGACCCGGTTGCGCCCGGCGTGCTTCGCGGCGTAAAGGAGGTCGTCGGCCATCCGCAGCTGTTCCGGGCCGCTCACCGGCTCGTGCGAAACGCCGACGCTGATCGTCACGCCAAGCCCGGGGCAAATCTCTGACCAGGCGTGTTGCGCCACCCGGCGCCGGGCGTGCTCGGCTATCCGCAGCGCCGTCCCCGGCTGGACCTCCGGCAGCACGAGCATGAATTCCTCGCCGCCGTAACGCGCGCAGAACCCGGGCGCGGGCACACCTTCGCGCAACAACTCGGCCACCCGCCGCAACACCTGGTCACCGATCAAGTGACCGAACGTGTCATTGACGCTTTTGAACAGATCGATGTCGATCAAGGCCACCGCCAACGGGGTCCGCGCGTCCCCGAGCAGGTCGGCGAGCCGGTTGTCCAGATAACGGCGGTTGTACACGGCGGTCAGCGCATCCCGCAGGCTCTCCTCGCGGGCCTGGGCGCGCTCGCGGCGGAGGCGGTCGAACTCGCGGCGCAACTGCTCCGGGATCTGCGGACGGGCGGTGCGCGCGATGCCCAGCGCGGTCCTCAGGTGCTCGTAGGCCGTGCGGAAGTCGCCCTGCGAAGCGTGCAGTTCCGCGATAGCCTCGTGCAGGCTCAGCAGGTCGGTCTCGTCCGGCCGCGCCCGCTCCGAGGTCACCGTTTCCACCTCCGTCATTCAAGTCATGTCGTCTGGTTAGACGCGCGTCTTGAGCAATCGATACGGGCCAACACGAATATCGCTCAATGGGACGACCGGGGATCGCTCTCCGTGGCGGCGGCCGGGGTCCGAACGACGCGTCCGTTTCCCGCCAGCGGCGCCATCGGCGGATCGTGAAGCTGAAACCGTGACACACGTGGAGATCGAGCCGAACATCCTGTACTTCGGCACGCCGGTGGTGCTCGTCAGCACGGTCGGCGACACCCCCAACCTCGCCCCGATCTCGTCGGCGTTCTGGCTGGGCTGGCGCGCGATCATCGGCATCGGCGCCCGCTCGCAGACCGCGCGGAACCTGCGGCGCACCAGGGAATGCGTGCTGAACCTGCCGTCCGTCCGCGAGGTCGACGCGGTCGACCGGCTCGCCCGCACCACCGGCGCCGCCGAGGTCCCGGAATCCAAGCTGCGCCGGGGATACCGCTACGAGTCGGACAAGTTCGGGGTGGCCGGGCTGACCGCGGTGCCGTCGTCGACGGTCGCGCCGCCGCGTGTCGCGGAGTGCCCGGTGGCCATGGAGGCTGTCGTGGAGGCGATCCACCCGGTCGCGGCGGACGACGAAGCGCAGCTCGGCGGCATCCTGTGCTTCGAACTACGGGTGCAGAAGGTCCACGTGCACGACGAGATCCGCATGCCGGGCACGACCGACCGGATCGACCCGGACCGGTGGCGGCCGCTGATCATGAGCTTCCAGGAGTTCTACGGGCTGGGCGCCAAACTGCGCCGCTCGGAACTGGCCCGGATCCCGGAGATCCTGTACCGCAGCCCGGACGTCGACCGCGCGAAAACCGGTGTGCGGCCCGGACAACCCGAGCCGCACACCGGGAACGGGACTACGCGACGACGGTGATCCGGTCCGCCGGGGGCGGCGTGACCGGCGAGTGCGCGCCGAAGTACGCGATCAGCGCGTCCAAATCCACCGGGCCGCCGGCGAGGTCGGTGCCCTTGGTGAACTCGGTGAAGCCGTCCCCGCCACCGGCGAGGAAGTTGTTCACCGACACCCGGTAGGTCGCCGCCGGGTCGACCGGCGTGCCGTTCACCGTGATGTCCCGCACCTTCGACCCGACCGGCGCGGACGCCGAGTAGGTGTAGTGCAGCGACGACGAGATCTGCAGGATCCGCGTGGTGGTGGCGGTCCACTGCTGCTCGAGCACGTTCTTCAGGTTCGCGCCGGTCAGCGTGATGGTCTGCATGATGTTCCCGAACGGCTGCACGGTGAACGCCTCGCCGTAGGTCACCACGCCGTCGCCCTCGCCTGCGGGCGAGGACGCGTAGTTCAGGTCGGCGCGGATGCCGCCCGGGTTGGTGATGGCGATCTGCGCGCCGTTGGCCGTGGTGGCCTCGAGCTGCGCGTCGGCGATCACGTCACCGAGGGCCGACTCGCCGGACGGGGCGCCGGCCGCCTTCAGGTCGCCGGTGATGCTCCCGATCTGCTCGTTGGCGATCGGCGCCGCCTTGGTCACGGCCTCGTCGACCAGCTTGGCCACGGCCGGGTCGGGCTTGACGTCGCGGGTGACGATCTCGTTGTGCGCCACGGTCGCGCCGCGCACGACGTCCCGGGTCCGCTCGTCGATCTTGAGGTCCACAACCGACAGCAGGCGGCCGAACGACAGCCCCTGGATCACCGGGCGCGGGTTGCCCGCCGGATCCGCGATCGAGCAGTTGTACTGCTGGTGGCTGTGGCCGGTGAAGATCGCGTCGACGCTCGCCGAGACGCCCTTCGCGATCTGGCTGGCCGGGCCGGGGCTCACGGTGCAGGAGTCCGGGCCGCCGCCCTGCGTGTTGTCGCCCTGGTGCAGCAGCACGACCTGGGCCTTGATGCCGAGCCGATCGAGCCAGCCGGAGGTCCGGTTGATCGCCTCGACCTCGTCGCCGAACTCCAGGCCCTTGATCGCCTCGGCCGAGACGACCGTCGGCAGGTCCTTCAGCGTGGCGCCGATGACGCCGATCGGCTGGCCGCCGGAGAACTCGACGGTGAACGGCAGCAGCGCGGGCGCTCCGTTGTCGAAGTACACGTTGGAGCCGAGGAACGGGAAGTCCGCGCCGGGGTAGCTGTCGCGGAACTGGCAGCCGTCGGTCGGGTGGCAGCCGCCGAGCTGCATGCGCTGCAGCTCCTGGTAGCCCTCGTCGAACTCGTGGTTGCCGACGACGGAGGCCTGCACGCCCATCTCGTTGAGGAACTCGATGGTCGGTTCGTCGTGGAACAGCGCGGAGGCCACCGGCGAGGCGCCGACGTTGTCGCCCGCGGACAGCAGGATCGAGTTCTTGACCTCGCTCTCCAGCTGCTTGACGTGCGTGGCCAGGTAGGCCGCGCCGCCCGCGTTGACCGTCGAGCCGTCGGGGAGGGTGACGCGACCCGAGGAGCCGGACGGCGGTTCGAGGTTGCCGTGGAAGTCGTTGAAGGTGATCAGCCGGACGTCGGTGGTGCCGGCGGGCTGGGCCGCGGAGGCGGGCGCGGCCGAAACCGTGACGGCGGCCAGCGTCGCGGCGGTGACCGCTACGCAACGTCGCAGCACGCGAGGTGAAGGGGACATCTTTCCTCCGGTCAGGGGCATACCGGCGCGATCTAACCTCCGCCGCGCAACGATCACCAGGTCCGAAAGGTGGAAGGCCGGTTAACTGTCGGCCATTCGGCCGATGCCGGTGATCGTCGCCGGGCTTCTCGGCCGATCCGGCGGGCCCCGTGGTCGCCATAACGTCGAGGCATGACGACAGCGCAGGTCAACGCACTCCACTTCGGACTGATCGGGTTCCTCGCCATCTGGGGGACCGTGCTGGTGCCGCAGCTGGTGCTGCAGCACGTCCGGTTCGGGCGGGTCGTGCCGGGGCGCGTGGTGACGACCGCCACGCTGATCGCCTACGCGTCGTTCGCGCTCGCCGTGACGTTCCTGCCGCTGCCGACCGCAGGCGGGCGTCGGCTGGCCCAGACCATTCAGCTGGTGCCGTTCCAGTGGATCGCGGACGCGCGGCGCGAGGCCGTGGAGGACGGGATCAACGCGCTGTCCACGACGGCCTTCGAGCAGATGACCTTGAACGTGCTGCTGTTCGTGCCGCTGGGGTTGTTCGCGCGGCTGCTGTGGAAGCGGGGGTTCACCGGGAGCGTGCTGCTCGGCTTCGCGATTTCGCTGGCCGTGGAGATCACGCAGCTGACCGCGAACTTCGGGACCGCGCCGTTCCAGTACCGGATCTTCGACGTCGACGACCTGATCACCAACACCACGGGCGCCGCGCTTGGCTGGATCGCCGCCACGCTGTTCCTGGTGCTGCGGTCAGCGGTCCAGCCGGTCCGCGAGCCTGCGCGGCGCGAGCGGGTCCACCTCACCGAGGCGCGCTAGGGCCGCGGCCCGCTGGTGGGCCTTGCGCCTGGCCGCGCGCCGGTCCTCCCAGGTGACGACCACGCCGGCCGCCAGGAAGACCAGGACTACGAGCCCGAGGACGATCGCGAACTCCACGCCGCCTCCTTTGGCGTCGTGCTTGTGTGGCAGATCACATACCGTACTCGCGTCGTGGTGAATCCGCCACCTCCGTCCGTTTCGCGGCGAACCAGCGGCTCGAACTCGCTCCGCCGGTGGGTGGTGAATGGCTGCTCCCCAGACCGGACCGCGTCCCCGGATGCGGACGGTCGCATTGAGCAGCGGCCCCTCGGGGACGCCCCAGGGCGGGCCGACGAGCGCCTGACCTGGGACCCCTCGCCTTCAGCGACGGCGTCAAACCAGCACGGCCGGGAAGCGCCGCCCGAGGTCGAGGCCCTCGATGCGTGCCTGGACCGCTTCGGCGCCGCGGACGTGCGCCAGCATCTCGGGCGAGTCGTCGACCGCGGTGACCGGGTGGCCCAGCTCGATCAGCCGGTGCGCGATGCGGCCGGTGCCGCAGCCCAGGTCGAGCACCGCTGCGCCCGGTGGGGCCGCCCGGTGCGCGATCTCCGCTTCGCCTGACGGGGGCAGCAGGCGGTAGACCTCGACCGGGCAGCCGTCGGCGGTGGTGGCGTCCATCCGGCCAGTGTCAGCTGGTCAGGGCCGCAGGCGCCAGAGGGACACCACCTCCCGCGATCGGGCCTCCGCGAGCGGGTCCCGGCCGGGGTACCGCCGGCGCGGGGCGTCCAGCCGGTCCACCACGGTGAGGCCCGCGGCGGCGAACCCAGCCAGCAGCTCGGCGCGGGTGCGCAGGCCGACCAGCTCCGCCAGGTCGGACAGGACCAGCCAGGCCTCGCCACCGGGCGCCAAGTGCGCGGCCACGCCGCCGAGGAAACCCGTCAGCATCCGCGATCCGGGGTCGAACACGGCGGCGTCCAGCGGGGAGTGCGCGGCGCCGGGCAGCCAGGGCGGGTTGCACACGACGAGGTCCGCGCGGCCGTCCGGGAACAGGTCCGCCTCCACCACGCGGACCTGGGGCAGCCCGAGCCGCCGCACGTTTTCCCTGGCGCACGCCACGGCGACCGGCGAGATGTCCGTCGCCACCACCTCCGGCACCCCGCGGCGCGCCAGGACCGCCGCCAGCACCCCGGTGCCCGTGCCGATGTCGAACGCCGTGCGGACCGCGGGCAGCGGCGCGCGGGCCACCAGCGAGACGTAGTCCTGGCGGGTCGGCGAGAACACGCCGTAGTACGGGTGGATCCGCGCGCCCAGCGCCGCCACGGGCACACCCTTCATCCGCCACTCGTGCGCGCTCAGCATGCCCAGCAGCTCGGTCAGCGGCACCAGTCCCGGCGCGCCACCCGCCGCCCGGACCGCGTCGCGCACGTCCGGCGCGCGCGGCAGGTCGATCCGCAGGTCGGGGCCGAGTTCGACCAGCAGCATGCCGAGCACCCGGGCCCGGTTCCGCCTGGACTGGCGGTAGCGGTAGAAATCCGCCGAGCGCGTGGGCAAGCGCTTGCCCATCGCGGCGAGCATGCGGCGGGCGGCCGGGAAATCGTCGCGCCACAGCAGGCGGACGCCTTGCGACGCCAGCCGGACGGCTACTTCAGGGCGCAGGTCGGCGCCGACTTCGATCGGGGGTTCCACGGAAGGCTCCAGGGCAGGGAGCCGCCTTCGGGGGCACGGCCGTCCGAAGACGGCTCGAAGTGGGTGTCACAACGGCCGTCACACGGACGGCGCCCACCAGTCCAAGGCCACGCACACGCAGAACACCCGGACAGCCTAGCCCGCCTGGCGTGGCGGGAGCACGCAGAATTCGTTGCCCTCCGGGTCCGCCAGCACCACCCACGGCAGGTCGTCGTCGTCCGACAGCACCCGCGCGCCCAGTTCGACCAGCCGCGCGACCTCGTCGGCCTGGCTGCCTCCCTCCGGCACCAGGTCCAGGTGCAGGCGGTTCTTGACGACCTTGTCCTCGCCGACCGGCTGGAACACCACCATCTCCTGGTCGTCGGAGCCGATGTCGACGTACTCGACGCCCTTGTCGTCCCGCCAGCGCCGGATCTCCTGGTAGCCGAGCGCGCGCGACCAGAACCGCGCGAGCGCTTCGGCGTCGTGGCAGTCGACGGCGACGGCTAATATCCGGCTTCGCATGGCTTCCTCCCGACCCACCAGAGAACAGCTCGCCGCAGCGGCGGGGACGACCATCCCGGACGTCCTCCGGCCCGGCCTGGACGTGTTGTTCTGCGGGATCAATCCCGGCCTCTACTCCGGCGCCACCGGTTACCACTTCGCCCGCCCCGGTAACCGCTTCTGGCCCGCGCTGCACGCGTCCGGCTTCACCCCGCGCCGGTTCGACCCCAGTGAGCAGGACGAACTGCTCGACCTCGGCCTCGGCATCACCAACGTCGTCAACCGCGCCACCGCGCGGGCCGACGAGCTGACCGACGACGAACTCCGCGCCGGCGGCGTCCGGCTCGCCGCGAAGGTCGCGGAGTACCGGCCGCGCTGGCTCGCGGTCGTCGGCATCACCGCGTTCCGGACGGCGTTCGACCGTCCGAAGGCGACCGTCGGGCGCCAGCCGGATCCGCTCGGTGAAACACGCGTGTGGGTACTGCCCAATCCGAGTGGACTCAACGCACACTGGACTCCGACAACACTCGCGGAAGCATTCGCCGACCTGCGGAACTCGGTTTACTCAGAGTAGTGCGCGACACAAGCGGGTGAACCCGCGTCACGCGGACGGCCCTGACGGGTCAGACAATTGACGGGTGTCGGTCGTGGCCGGTTCCAGCAGGGAGGATCGGGTCAAGGCGCCACGGTAGCCCGGGCGGACGTCGAGGGGGCGGACCGTCCGGGCGGTGCTGCTCCCACGGCCGGCCTTGCCGAGACGAGGTTCTTTTCGTGATGACGCGCAGTAACGACCCCGGCAGGGTGCCGCAGGGATCGCCGGCCGGCCGCAGCGTGGGTGTCGCCGCTGTGGACCCGGTGCCCATCTACCGCGAGGGCCTGTCCGGGCTCGTGCAGCGCACGCAGGGGATGCACTGGGCGGGCCAGGCCATCAACCCGCACGGCGCGCTGCAGCTCGCCGAGCAGATCCATCCCGACGTCATCCTCGTGGACTCCGGCCTCGACCCCCACGGGCACCTCAGCAAGCTGCTGATCGCCGGCGACCCGGCGTTGATCGTGATCGCGCTGGTCCGGGAGGCCAACCGCACCCCCGCGTTCCTGCACGACGCCATCGCGGCCGGTGTGCACGCCGCCATCCCGCGCTCGGCCGAGTCACGCCGCCTGGTCGAGGGCATCCGCCGCGCCTACCTCGACCGCCGCTACGTCGATCCGTCCCTGGCCAACCTCGTGTCCGCGGCGCGCCAGTCCGCCAGCGCCGCCGCGGTGCGCCGCGCCCAGATGCCGTTGTCCCGCCGCGAGTACCAGGTGCTGCAGCTCGTCGCCGAGGGACTGGAGAACGCGGGTATCGCGAAGGTCCTCTACCTCTCCGTGGAGACCGTGCGCACGCATGTGAAGAGCATCCTGCGCAAGCTCTCCGCCCGTGACCGGACGCACGCCGTGACGATCGCCTTCCGCGCCGGGATCCTGGTGGCCCAGCCCGACGACGGCCCGGAACAGCGGGTTTCGCCCGGTTCGACGGCTCCCGGGGTGGTCGAGTACCGCTCCCGGTAGCGGATCCGTGCGTCACAACAGGCTGGTTTCGCTTGCCGCGGTTACCCACAGGTAATATCCTGATGTTACCGGCCAGTAGGGGACCAGCATGCGCCCAGCCGGAAACCCGATCGACAACGGAGCGACGACATGGGCCACTACAAGTCCAACGTGCGAGACCTCGAGTTCAACCTGTTCGAGGTCCTGAACGTCCAGGAGCGCCTCGGCAAGGGAGTCCTCGCGGACTCCGACGAGGAGACCGCGCGCGGCGCGCTGCAGGAGCTCAACAACCTCGCGGTAGGCCCGCTGGCCGAGTCCTTCGCCGACGCCGACCGCAACCCGCCGGTGTACGACCCGAAGACGTTCTCGGCCACCCTGCCCGAGTCGTTCAAGAAGAGCTACCAGCAGCTCTGGGACGGCGAGTGGTGGCGGCTGGGCCTCACCAACGACCTCGGCGGCCTCGGCCTGCCCCCGACCGTGCAGTGGGCGGCGGCCGAGCTGATCCTCGGCGCCAACCCGGCCCTGTTCATGTACATGGCGGGCCCGAACTTCGCGATGATCCTCGACCGCAACGGCACCGAGGAGCAGAAGCGCTGGGCGCGGATCATGATCGACCGCGCGTGGGGCGCCACGATGGTCCTCACGGAGCCGGACGCGGGCTCGGACGTCGGCGCCGGCCGCACCAAGGCCGTCCTGCAGGAGGACGGCAGCTGGCACCTGGACGGCGTGAAGCGGTTCATCACCTCCGCCGACCAGGACATGACCGAGAACATCATGCACCTGGTGCTGGCCCGTCCCGAGGGTCCGGGCATCGAGGCCAAGCCGGGCACCAAGGGCCTGTCGCTGTTCCTCGTGCCGAAGTTCCACTTCGACACCAACACCGGTGAGCTGGGCGAGCGGAACGGCGCGTTCGTCACCAACGTCGAGCACAAGATGGGCCTGAAGGTCTCGACCACCTGCGAGCTGACCTTCGGCCAGCACGGCATCCCGGCCAAGGGCTGGCTGCTCGGCGAGGTGCACGACGGCATCGCGCAGATGTTCCAGGTCATCGAGTACGCCCGGATGATGGTCGGCACCAAGGCCATCGCCACGCTGTCCACCGGCTACCTCAACGCGCTGGAGTTCGCCAAGGAGCGCGTGCAGGGCGCCGACCTGACCCAGATGACCGACAAGACCGCGCCGCGGGTCACCATCACGCACCACCCGGACGTGCGCCGCTCGCTGATGCTGCAGAAGGCCTACGCCGAGGGTCTGCGCGCCGTGTACCTCTACACCGCGTCCTTCCAGGACCAGGTGTGGACCGGTGAGGGTGACGAGGAGTCGCTGAAGCTGGCCGAGCGGGTCAACGACCTGCTGCTGCCGATCGTCAAGGGCGTCGGCTCCGAGCGCGCCACCGAGCAGCTCGTGCAGTCGCTGCAGACCCTGGGCGGCTCCGGCTTCCTGCAGGACTACCCGATCGAGCAGTACATCCGCGACGCGAAGATCGACTCGCTGTACGAGGGCACCACGGCCATCCAGTCGCAGGACTTCTTCTTCCGGAAGATCGTCCGCGACAAGGGCCAGGCGCTGGGCTACATCGCGAACGAGATCACCAAGTTCATCGACTCCGAGGCGGGCAACGGCCGGCTGAAGAACGAGCGTGAGCTGCTCAAGCGCGCCCTGGAGGACGTGCAGGGCATGCTCGGCGCGATGATCGGCTACCTGACCTCGTCGCAGGAGGACGTCAAGAACCTGTACAAGGTCGGCCAGCACACCGTCCGGTTCCTGATGTCGGCGGGCGACCTGCTGGTGGGCTGGCAGCTGCTGCGCCAGGCCGAGATCGCGCTGACCAAGCTGGACGGCGCCTCGGCCAAGGACCAGGCGTTCTACCAGGGCAAGATCGCGGTGGCGTCGTTCTTCGCCAAGCAGGTGCTGCCCGAGCTGACCGCGCGCCGCGCGGTCGTCGAGGCCGCCGACAACGACCTCATGGAGGTCCCGGAGTCGGCGTTCTGATCTCCCCGTAGATCCCCCACGGAAGGCCCTCTCGCCCAGCGCGAGGGGGCCTTCCGCGTGTTCGCCGGAAAAAAAATCGTGCGTCGGTGTCGAGAACCCGCGATCGGCTCCGTCCCCGGTGCGAACGCGGCCAGAATGGGCCGCACCACACCGAGGAGAAGATCATGGCCAAGTACCTGCTGCTCAAGCACTACCGGGGCGCTCCGGCGGCGGTCAACGACGTGCCGATGGACCAGTGGACGCCGGAGGAGGTCACCGCGCACGTGCAGTACATGCGGGATTTCGCGGCCCGGTTGGAGGAGACCGGTGAGTTCGTCGACGGTCAGGCGCTGGCGCCGGAGGGGACGTGGGTGCGCTACGACGGGGAGGAGCGTCCGCCGGTGACCGATGGGCCGTTCCCGGAGACCAAGGACCTGATCGCGGGCTGGATGGTGATCGACGTGGACAGCCACGAGCGTGCGGTCGAGCTGGCCGGCGAGCTGTCGGCCGCGCCCGGCGCGGGCGGGAAGCCGATCCACGAATGGCTCGAGCTGCGCCCCTTCCTCGCCGAGCCGCCCGACGTGGCCCACTGCCACGAATGATCGCTGACGGGGCGTCAGGTCCAGGACGGGTAGGCCGGGGCGACGGCGGCGTAGCGCTGCCCCCAGGCCGGCAGCTCGGCGCCGGCCAGGTGGGCGGCCAGCCGGTCGAAGAAGGCGTGCGTACCCGGGATGAAGCCCCGTGCGTTGCGCACCGACAGGCCCCGGTGGGTGAACCTCAGCAGGGTGCCCTCCGGCGTCTCGGACAGCTCGTAGCGGACCACACTGTCCTCGACGATGCGCTGGCGCCACTCGTGCTCGAACACGTGCGGCGGCTGCCACACCAGGACGCGCCCGGTCATGCGCTTGGCGTCGTCGGGCGCGGGCGGGTCCTCGGGCAGCATCTCGATGGTGCCCGCCTCGGTGTCCAGGACCGTTTCGCCGAACCACGCCCGCCGCTGCGCGGGATCGGTGATCGCGGCCCACACCGTCTCGATCGGGAAGGGCAGGTGGCGCTCGAAGCGGATGACCGCCGCCTCACCGTCGGTTTCGATCGTGCCGTTCTCGGAGCTCACTTCTGGTGTCCTTCCTGGTTGCGCGCCAGGTGGCGCTCGAGGGAATCGAGGTGGCGCGCCCAGTAGCGGCGGTACCGGCCGAGCCACTTGTCGATCTCGGCCAAGCCGTCCGGGCGCAACGCGTAGATCCGGCGTTGCCCGTCCGGGCGAACTTCGACCAGCCCGACCTCCCGCAGGATCCGCAGGTGGCGGGACACCGCCGGTTGGGTGAGGCCGGGCAGCGCCGCGACCAGATCACCCGCGGGAAGCTCGCCCTGGGCCAGAAGGTCCAGCAGGGTGCGCCTGCTGGGCTCGGCCACCGCTTCGAAGACGTCCACCCCGCGAAGTATTACACAAGACGTATATAAGTGCTAGCAAATATGCGGGTTTGAACGCGGCGCGGGAAGGTACCCCGGAAGCACACCGAAGCTGAAGGAGTTGCGATGACAATCGGTGGAATCATCAGCGCGATCGTCGTTGGTTTGATCATCGGCGCGCTCGGTCGGCTGATCGCACCCGGCAAGCAGGGGATTCCGATCTGGCTCACGATCATCGTCGGTATCGTCGCGGCGTTCATCGGCACCGCGATCGCGCGTGGCATCGGCTACGCGGACACCGAGGGCTTCGACTGGCTGGAGCTGATCACGCAGGTGGTCATCGCGGCGATCGGGGTCTCGCTGGTCAGCGGGATGTACGGCCGACGGAAACTGACCAGGTAACGCATCCGGACGTGGTGCCCGGGAAGGTCCGCCTTCCCGGGCACGTTCGCGTTCAGGACCGGAACGCGGCGCAGCCGACGGCCACGAACGACTGCTGGGGCGAGCGCCACAGCACCTCGGCCCACCGGTTGTCGGTCAGCTGCTTGCCGTCGGCTCCGACGCAGGTGTACTGCCCGCCCGTGACGACCTGCCCGCACGGCAGGTCCCGCTCCGGCGCGTGCACGCAGGTCGTGTAGTTCGTGCAGGTCAGCGTGTGCAGCAGCGCCGATCCGACGTCCGCGGCCGCCCGGATGTTCAGCTTGCAGCCGTTCTGCGGCGAGGCGTGCACCAGGGCCGGCTCGCCCTCCGCGGCCGTGGCCGTCCCGGGCAGCACAACCACCGCCGCGGCCGCCGCCAGCATGACCAGGGACTTCTTCACGGGGATCCTCCCTCTCTCGAGAACGGTGACGGAGGGTATCGGAACGTGCGCGGAGTGATCGCGCCGGTATGTTCCCCCGATGGACCTCGACCACCAGGGCCTCACCCGGCTGCCCGAGCTGCCCGCCGGTCTGAAGTACCTGAGCGCCTACGACAACGAGCTGACCGAGCTGCCGGACGAGCTGTGGGACCTCGACCGGCTGGCCGTGCTGAACCTGGCCGCGAACCGGTTGACCTCGATCCCGGCCGGCATCGCGCGGCTGACCTCGCTGCACACCCTCGACCTCGGCCACAACCAGCTCACCGAACTGCCCGCCGAGCTGGGCGACCTGCCGAACCTGACCGAGTACCTGTACCTCTCGGACAACCGCCTGACGACCCTGCCGGACTCGCTGACCAGGCTCGGCCGGCTGCGCTACCTGAGCGCGACGGACAACGGGCTGAAGTCGCTGCCCTCGGACCTGTCGGGCCTGCGTGAGCTGCGCGAACTGCGCCTGTACCGCAACGACCTGCACGAGCTGCCGGACAGCATCGGCGAGCTGAGCAAGCTGCGGGAGCTGCACCTGCGCGGCAACCACCTCACGGAGCTGCCCGCGTCCATCGGCAAGCTGCACGACCTGCGGTACCTGGATCTGCGGGAGAACGAGCTGCGCACGCTGCCGGACGGGCTCGCCGCGTTGCCGCTGGTGAAGCTCGACCTGCGCTGGAACCGGTGGCTGGAGACCCCGGACTGGCTCGACGACCTCGACGACTGCCTCGTGCTGCGCTGAGGTCAGGCGACCACGGCCAGCAGGGTGGTCACCGCCTCGGCGAGTTCGCGGTCGCCGTCGAGGTCCGCGCGACGGCGTGCCTCGTCGACGGAGATGCCCCGCGTGGCCAGGCGCCAGAAGTCGCCAGGCCGCATGGTGACACTGGCGGATGGTTCGCCCCCGGTGGCCATCCGCCAGCGCTGCCCGTCCGATCGGGCGTGCCACGTCCCGCCGTCGTGGAGGACGACCCGCACCACGGTGCCCTCCGGGCGAACCACGTCTCGCAGCGTGTGGGGCAGCGCGCGCATGAACGCGTCGAGCACCGGGCGCACCGGGTCAACGACGAGTTCGTCCGCGCGACGCGGCAGGTCCAGCACCGGTCCGAAGATCTCCACCACCGGATGCTGACAGCGGCCCCGGCGGCTCCGCTACCGGGTTTCCGGGCCGTGGCCGGGCTCGGAGCTCACCCCGAAACCACACAGCACGGCCGGCTTCGGGGCGTACGTGACGGTCCTGGTGTCGCGGCGGACCTCGGCTCCCGTGGTCACGTCGTAGAGCACCCGGGTGTCGGTCGTGGTGAAGCCGGGCCGGCCGCCGGACGGGTGGCAGTCCGGGCCGGGGCCGCCGGGCTGCAGGGGAGGTGGCCGGAAGTCCGAGAACGAACCGGTCGAGGACTCCACGCGGTACTGCTTCGTGCCCCAGATCTTCACCGTGACGCTGCCGCCGGACACCGACGCCTGGATCGCCACCCCGCTCTTGAGACTGTCGGTGAACTTCAGGTCCACCGCCGCCCCGTCGGCGGTGATCGCGACGGCGTCCCGGCCGGCCGGGTAGCGGTCCAGGTGGTAGCTGTGCTCGGTGTGCCCGGCGTCGGTCAGGCCCGCGAAGTACGCCGCGTTGTAGAGGGTGGTCGCCAGCTGCGACGAGCCGCCGCCGATGACCTCCGGGCCGAACCCGTCCTCGTTGACCGGCGCCGGGACGTACCCCTGCGACTGGCTGCGGGCGCCCACCCGCGCGTTGAGGCTGAAGGTCTCGCCGGGCCGCAGGATCGTGCCGTTCACCTTGTCCGCCATGATCCGCGCGTTCGTCGCGGCCGGGCCGGACAGCCCGCTGGTGGTGAACTCGCCGACGACCTCCTTGATGCCCAGCGCGTTCGCGTCCTCGGTGGTGGTCTCGGGGCGCGTCGTCTGGTAGCGCACCGCCAGGTCGCGGCCGTCCGGCTTGGCGAGGACGTCCATCAGCGGCTGGAACGTCCGGTTCCAGTCGATCTTGCGCGCGTCCTCGGACGGCTGGACGGCGGGCGCGCCACCGGCGAACACGATCTGCGCGTCCTTGCCGCGCTTCTCCGTGGACGCCAGCGGGTCCCGCACCGCCTGCTGCAGCTTCACCGGATCGGCCTCGACCCGCAGCGCGCCGCCGTCGGCCGGGCTGAACTTCAGGGCGGCGGCGATCGCGCTGGGCTTGAGCACCGCGTCGGCGCCGTCGCCGTGCAGCGTGACCGGCTTGGCGACCGCGGGCGCGACCAGCCGCTCCAGCGCCGAGTGCACCCCGGCCGAGGTGACCTTGACCGGCGTCAGCACGACCGGCAGCCGCACGCCGCTCTTGTCCAGCCAGGTCGCACGCAGGATGTCCCCGGCGCCCTTGACGTCGACCAGGTCCTGCCCGTCGCGCGGCTCGATCGGGTACGGGTTCACCCCGCCGTCGGTGCCCGGCACCGTCACGAACCCGATGCTGCCCTCGGTCGGCGGGTGGTTGATGCGCTCGGCGGCCAGCCGCGCGATCGACTGGTGCAGCTCGTCCGGGTCGGTCGACGTGACGACCCCGACCTCGCGGGTGCGGAAGAACGACGTGATCCGGTCGAGCGGGTCGAGCGGCTGCCGCCCGGCCTGCACGACGGTCGACGACCAGTCGACGGACAGGCCCGACCGCGCCGGGTCGAGCGTGGTGCGCACGTCGCCGGCCTCGATCGGGACCGGCGCGTTCAGGCGCGGGCCCAGCTCGCGGCGCAGCTTCGCCTCGGCGTCGTCCCGGCTGAGCCCGCCGACCTTCACACCGGCGACCGTGACCCCGCGCGGGACGTCACCGGCGCTGACGATCAGGTCCGCGCCGTAGAGGATGACCCCGACCCCCAGCAGGCAGCCGGCGACCATGAGCGCGCGGGCCAGGAAGCGCTTGGTGGGGGACGGTGGCGCCACGGGCGCGTCGCCGACCTCGAGAAGCTCGCCGGCCAGTGCGTCCTCGGTCGCGTCGAGCGGGTCGTCCAGCAGGAACTCGGCGGGCGGACGCGGTCCGACCGCGGTCTCGGCGTCCCGGAGGGAATCGAGGTCCCGCTCCGGCCAGTACTGGTCGTCCCGCCCCACGCTTCCTCCCGGACGCGTTACAAGTACAGGCCCGTCCCGTGCTCCGTGCGCTCGGTGGCCACCGCGTGGATGTCGCGCTCCCGCATCACCAGGTACGCCTCGCCCTGGACCTCGACCTCGAGCTGGTCCTCGGGGTTGAACAGCACGCGGTCGCCGACCTTCACGTTCCGTACATTACTGCCTACCCCCAGTACGTCGCCCCACGCGAGACGGCGCGCCACCTGAGCGGTCGCCGGAATCACGATGCCGCCGCTGCTGCGGCGCTCTCCCTCCTCCGCGGAGACCCGGACGAGGACGCGGTCGTGCAGCATCTGGATTTCCAGCTTCGCCGCGGCGTCCGGCAGGTTCTTGGCTTCCGACACGCCGGTAATGCTACGTGCCCTCAGCGTGCCGCGGAGACCAGCGGTTGCCGTCCGCGCAGGGTGAAGTCCCGGTGCGTGGTCCCGCCCTCGCGCACGAGCGCGCGGCTCGCGGTCGCCTCGAACCCGGGCGCGGAGACGACCAGGTCGACGAACTGCTCCGGCAGACCGGCGACCGCGTAGCGGCCCTCGTCGTCGGCCGTCGTGCGGACGAGCTGGTGCCCGCGGCCGTCCATCACCGTCACCGCGGCACCCGGGACCGGCGAACCGTCGGCCGCGCGGACCGCGCCGGTCAGCGTCGGCACCGGCTCGCCGAAGTGGCGGTGGTGCGCCGGGACCGCGGTCGGCTGCGGCATCTCGAAGACCGGGTCCTCGACCGGCGGCTCGTCGACGGTGCCCGCCGTGCGGCGCTGGATGAGCGCGTGACCGGCGATCAGCACGACGCCGAGCAGGACCCACCCGCACAGCACCAGCACCGGGCGCAGCACGCCCCGCCCGTCGAAGTAGAAGATGCCGCGCAGGGCCTCGATCAGGTTGCCCATCGGGAAGACGGGGTGCAGCGCGCGGAAGAACCCGGGCACCATCTGGACCGGCACCGCGCCGCCGCTGGACGGCATCGACAGCAGCACGAACAGGCCCATCGCCACCCCCGGGAACCACTGCTTGACCAGCGGCACCAGGCCGAACGAGGTGAGCGAGACGGCCTGCGTGAGCAGGAACGCGACGGGGATCGCGACCGGGTCGTTCGGGATGACGTCCATCGCGACGCCGCCCGCGTAGCCGATGAGGGTGAGCAGGGCGCCGAAGCCGACCAGCGTGGCGACCTTGGCGCGGCGGCTCAACGTGACCGCCCGCAGCAACATCATCACGACGATGTAGCTGGGGATGTTCCAGATCAGCACCAGGTAGAACAGGCCGGTGCCCATCGCGTCGCCGGGTTCGGTCGGCGCGAGGTCGACGACGGTGAGCGCGTGCCCGGTCTGGGCCGCGACCGGGGCGAAGGCCTGGTTGAGGACCGATTCGAGCAGGTAGCCGTCGGCCTTGGCGACGAACAGCGTCGGGTGCGCCGGATCGGCGGAGTAGGCGGCGGTCGCGTCGCGGTCGAGCACCGCCTGGCGGGCCTGGTCGGCGGTGGCCACCGGCTGGATGTCGAACGCGCCCGGGCTCGCCTGGCCCAAAGCCGCCTCGATGCGTGCCGCGGCGGTCTCGTCGGCGACCGCGACCTCGATGTGGTGCGGCGACGGCGCGTGGAACGCGAGCAGGTAGCAGAAGACGAAGCCGAGGGCGAAGAAGACCGGGAACCACAGGCTTTCGGCCAGGGTGCGGAGCTTTCCGGGTTCTTGTTCCTGGGTTTCGACATGTTCCGCCATGCTGTCAGGTTATCACTTTTTGCACGCGCTGCAAAAATGCAGTACTGTAAGAATCGTGAGCCCGCCCACCGGTCTGCGCGAGCGCAAGAAGGAAGCCACCCGCGAAGCCCTGCGCCACGCGGCCGTCACGCTGTACCGGCGGCACGGGCCGGACGCGGTGACCGTCGAGGACATCTGCGCGGCCGCCGGGGTGTCGCCGCGGACGTTCTTCAACTACTTCGCGACCAAGGACGAGGCCGTGTTGTCGCTGGACATCGCGGCCGCCACGCTCGGGCAGCGCATCGCGGACCGGCCCGCGGACGAGTCGCCGCTGGCGGCGTTACGGGCGGTGTTCGCCGGGCGCTTCGCCGAACTGGCCGCCACCGACGTGTGGACCGAGCGGACGCTGCTGCTGCGCGAGCACCCGGAGCTGATGCCGCGGGTGGCACAGGCCAACCGCACGCTCGAAGAGGCGGTGGCCGGAGCGCTGGCCGCGCGCACCGGGCTGCCGGTGGACGACCTCTACGTGCGGACCACGGCCGCGGCCGCGATCGGCGCGAACCGGGCCGCCATCGGACGCTGGCAGCCCGGTTCGGATCCGGACCTGGTCACGTTGTTCCACCAGGCCATGGACGTGCTGGAGAGCGCCTTCACGCCCCCGCGAGGATCAGCTGGAGGCGGTCCGGCCCGTCCGGCGTGATCCGGATCGGCACGCCCCAGTCCTGCCGGGTGACCCGGCAGACCGGGTGCTCGGCGTCGGCGTCGCAGCTCGCGGCCTGCGCCACGACCTGCAGCACACCCTCGGTGTGCCCCTCGGCGATCTTGAGCGTGCGGGTCAGCTCGGTGCCGGTGCCCTCGCCCTCGGCCAGCAGCTCCGGCGGCGCGGCCGTCACCTGCAGGCGGGTTGACGGGCCGAACCGGTCGTCGAGCTTCTCGCCCGGCGGCGGGGTGAAGACGACGGAGAACTCGACCGTGCCGGCGGCCAGCTCGGTCGGCGGACGGCGCACGGCGAGCGCGTCCCCGGCGACCTGCTGCCCGTCCGCGGTCAGCGGCAGCGCGGTGAGGCGGTGCGCGGCCGACTCGACGACCAGCAGCGCGTCCCCGGTGACCAGCAGGCCGGACGGCTCGGCGAGGTCCGTGGCGAGCGTGGCGACCTTGCCGCTCGCCGGGTCGTAGTGGCGGATGGCGCCGTTGTACGTGTCCGCGATGGCGATCGTGCCGTCGGCCAGCACCGCGACGCCCAGCGGGTGCTGCAGCAGCGCGTCCGCGGCGTCGCCGTCCCGGTGGCCGAAGGAGAACAGGTCGGTGCCGATCGCGGTGTGCACGGCGCCGTCCTCCAGGTAGCGCAGCGCGGAGGTCTCGGCGTCGGCGAGCCACAACCGGTCGCCCTGGATTGCCAGGCCGGAGGTCTGCGCGAAGAACGCCTCGACAGCCGCGCCGTCGCGCAAGCCCTCGACGGTCGTGCCGGCGAACCGGGAGATCCGTCCGGTGCGCGGGTCGAACAGGCCCAGCGTGTGGTTGCCCGCCATCGCGACGACCGCGCCGCCCGCGGGCTCCCACCAGATCACGTCCCACGGGCTGGTGAGGTCGATCGACAGCGCGTCGCCGTCGGTGTTGCCGTCGCGCCACTGGTTGCCGGTGCCGGCGACCGTGGTGACCTCGCCGGTGACCAGGTCGACGCCACGCAGCAGGTGGTTCGCCGTGTCGGCGACGAGCAGGTGGTACCCGGCCTGGTCGGCGACCTCGGCGGGCAGCAGCGTGAGACCGGACGGCTCGGCGAAGCTCGCGACGTCGAAGGCGCCGTCGGCGCGGCCGCGGGCGCCGCTGCCGAAGCGGCGGATCAGGGTCTCGCCGTCGGAGGCGAACTCGGCGATCGAGTGGTTGCCGGTGTCGGCGACCAGGATGCGGCCCTCGGCGGTGACCACCGCCTTGCTCGGGAAGCGCAGGTCGGCGGGCTGCTCCTCGACCGGCACGTACGGGTTGCCGCCGCGGCGCAGCGTGCCCTTCGCGTCGTGGGTCTCGACGAGCTCGGCGATGACCCGGCGCAACGCCTCGGCGTGCCCCTCGCCGGCGGCGGTGTGCACGACGTAGCCCTGCGGGTCGACGACCACCAGGGTCGGCCAGGCCTTCACGGCGTACTGCGACCAGGTCGTCATGTCCGGGTCGTTGAGCACCGGGTGGTGCACCTCGTAGCGGCGCACGGCCGCCTCGATGGCCGCGGCCTCGCCCTCGTGCAGGAACTTCGGCGAGTGCACGCCGATCGTGACGAGCACGTCGGCGAACTCCTCCTCCAGCGGGCGCAGCTCGTCGAGGACGTGCAGGCAGTTGATGCAGCCCGAGGTCCAGAAGTCGAGCAGCACGATCTTGCCGCGCAGCTGGGCCAGCGTGACGGTCTCGCCGCCGGTGTTCAGCCACACGTCGCCGGCGAGTTCGGGCGCGCGCACGCGCGCCTGGCGTTGCTCTGATGCCACGGAACGGTTCAACGAGACGCGGGAATCCGCTTGTTCCCGCAGCTCACGATGTGGAATCTCACAGCCGCTCCAGCGCGGCCGCGATGGTGGCGGGGTCAGTGAGCGGCGCGAGGTGGTGGGCGTCCAGGCGCTGCACGGGCCAGCCGCGCCCGGCGGCTTCGCGGGCCTCCTCGTCGTAGGCGGCGCTGAGCTGGAGGTAGGCGCTGGGCGGTTCGGCTTCCGCGGGCGCGGGTTCGGTGAAGTAGGCGAGCGGAACGCGGGGCAGCCCGGCCAGGAACTCGTCGCGGGTCCCCGGGTCGGGCAGCAGGTCCTCGACCGTGCCGGGCGGGAACCACTCGTGCCACGGCGGGAGCCTGCCGTCGGTCGCCAGGTCGCGCAGGCGCTGAGCCAGCTCGGGCGGCGCGGTGTCGAACCAGCTCCGGCCCGGGTGCGGCAGGAGGGCGTCGACGAACACGGCCCGCGCTGCGCCGGTGCGGGCGGCGATCCCGGGGACCAGCGCACCCGCGCCGCTGTGCACCACGAGCGTGCCGGATTCGGTGACCGCGTCGAAGAGCCGCGGGTAGTACGGGCCCGGCCCGTCGAGCGCGGTGACCAGCGACGGGGTGGCCACGCGGTGGCCGCGCGAGCGGAGTTCGGCGGCGACCCGCTGCCAGGTCTGCGGACCCACGAGCGGGCTGTGCACCAGGACGAATTCGCCCATCGCATCTCCAAACGGGCAATTCATTTCGGATCACATGTGGACTTCGTTGATCACTACCATGGGACGCATGGACGAGGCGTTGCGCGCTGTGGAGAACAGTCTGGACCGCCCGTCCGCGGCGCGGGTCTACGACTACTTCATCGGCGGCACGACGAACTACGCGATCGACCGGGAGTTCGCGCAGAAGATCCGGCGCAGGCTGCCGTTGATCGGCGAGTACATGAAGACCAGCAGGCAGTTCCTCGGCCGCGCGGTGCGGGAGTGCGCGCGGCTGGGGGTGCGGCAGTTCGTCGACATCGGGTCGGGGCTGCCGACGGCGGGCAACGTGCACGACGTCGCCGACGACGCGCGCCCGCAGCGGGACACCCGGGTCGTGTACGTGGACAACGAGCCGGTCGCGCTCGCGCACTCGCAGCTGCTGCTGGCCGACACCGCGGATCCGGCGCGGCACGTGGCGATCGCCGCCGACTTCATGCACGCCGAGGACCTGTGGGAACGGGTGCTGGACACCGGCATGGTCGACGCACGGCAGCCGGTCGCGCTCGTGATCAACGCGGTGCTGCACTTCATCAAGGACGCCGACGACCCGGACAGCCGGGTGGCCTACTTCCGGAACCGGCTCGCACCGGGCTCGCTGCTGGTCCTGTCGCAGATGACGAACGAGAACCCGCGCAGCGACGAGGAACGGCGTGCGCTGGCCGACCTGGTGGAGTACTACGAGGGCACCACGAACCCCGGGCAGCTGCGCACCCGCGCCGAGTTCGCCCGCTTCTTCGGCGACTGGGAGCTGCTCGAACCGGGGCTGGTGTACGCGCCGGCGTGGCACCCGAACCGGGCCACCCTGTTCAAGAACGCGCCCTCGGAGTCGCGCGTCCTCGGCGGGGTGGCCCGCAAGCCCTGAGCGAACACGCTTCCGGCAGCCGCCGGGCGGTGCCAGGTTGGGGGCATGCGTGTGGTGTTCGCGCACGGGGCCCTGGTCGGTGACGCCGCGTGGTGGTGGAGCCGGATGACGCCGCTGCTGCCGGAGAGCGTGGCGGTGGAGCTGCCCAGCTGCGGTGGCGGGGGTGACCTGTACACGGACGTCGCGGCGGTGCGGGCGGCGCTGGACGACGGCCCCGCGGTGCTGTGCGGGCACTCCTACGGCGGAGTGGTGATGACCGAGGCCGCGGCGGATCACCGGGCGGCGCGGCACCTGGTCTACGTCGACTCGTACCTGCCCGACGTGGGCGAGTCCCTGGCCGACGTGACCGGCGGCGTGGCGCCGGTGGAGCCCGCCGGGGAGGGACTGGTGTCGCTGCGCCCCTCGCTCGCGCCGCGCTACGTGCACGACTGCGACCCGGAGGTTGCGGCCGGCGCCATGACGCGACTGGTCCCGCAGACCGCGGCGGCGTTCACCCAGCCGGTGCGGGCCGCCGCGTGGCGCTCGCTGCCCTCGACGTACGTGGTGTGCGCCGACGACCCGGCCACGCCGCCGGAGGTGCAGCGCGAGCAGGCGAAACGGGCGGGCACGGTGGTCGAGATGGCGTGCGGGCACCACCCGTTCCTGACGCGGCCGGCGGAACTGGCGGCCGTGCTGCGACAGGTCGGCTAGCGGGCCGGGCGCCATGCGGCGCGTCGTGGTGCTCGGCTGCGGTGGGGCGGGCAAGTCGACCTTCTCCCGGCGGCTGGGCGCCGCTGCTCGACCTCCCGGTCACCCACCTCGACCACGTCTACTGGCAGCCGGGCTGGGTGCCGCTGCCCGCCGGGGAGTTCGCCGCGCGGCAGCGGGTCCTGGTCGCCGGCGAGCGGTGGCTCCTCGACGGGAACTACGGCGGCACGCTGGAGATCCGGCTCGCCGCCGCCGACACCGTGATCCTTCTCGACCCGCCGCGGAGGGTCTGCCTGCGCCGGGCCGTCCTGCGTGTCCTGCGGGGCTGGGGGCGGGACGGGCAGGCGCCGGGCTGCCCGGAACGTCTGTCCCTCGAGTTCCTGGCCTGGATCTGGGCCTTCCGCCGCCGCTCGCGGCCCCGGGCCCTTCGCGCGATCGCCGAGCACGGCCGCGGCGCCCGGCAGTACCTGCTGACCACCCCACGCGAGGCCGGACCGTTCCTCCCCGGCCCGGGAGAAATCCGCCCGCGCCGCGCGTTGGACGGGTATGGCTGTAGTGTTGCTGCTCTACATCGTCGCCGAGGTGGCTGCCGTTTGGGCGGTCAGCTCCCTCATCGGCTTCCTCGGCACGCTCGGGCTGCTCGTCGTCGGGGCGTTCCTCGGCTCCTGGCTCGCCCGGCGGGAAGGGGCGCGCGCCGCTCAGGCGTTCCTCGCCACCGCCCGTGCCGGCCGGTCGCCGCACGCGGAGATCACCGACGGCATGCTCGTCGCGTTCGGCGGGTTGCTCATCATGATCCCAGGCTTCCTCTCCGACCTCGCCGGGCTGGCGCTGCTGCTGCCGCCCACCCGCGGCATCGTCCGCCGGGCCTGGCTCAAGCGCGCCGAACGCCGCATGCCGAACCGGCTCATCGTCGTCGACAGCGAGGTGGTCGACAAGGAGACCACCAACCGCCCGATCATCGAAGGTTAGGCCGGCTTGGGAATATCGAAGTAGCCCGCGACAGCCGCACCGCGGGCGCGTACTCGCCCTTCACCTTGACCTTCCCGGTCACGAACATCGCCGCCACCGCGGCGTTGCCCGTCGCCACGCGGAAGAAGTCGTCCGGCGCGATCGTGATCGTCGTGTCCGGCTCGCGCCCCAGGTCCTTCCCCGAGTGGCACCGGCCGTCCTCGATGACCGTCTGGAACCGGTCGTACCCGCCGATCCCCGAACCGCCCGGGAACCGCCAGCACACCACGACGCTCGAATACCGCGCCTTCTCCGCCAGGAAGTGGTCCGACATCCGGCGGAAGATCTCCTCCAGGAACACCATCCGCAGCTCGGGGTGCTCGCCGATCGCCCTGAGCTGCTCCTTCGACGCGCGCCGCACGAGGTCGGCGAGCGTTTCCGTGGACAGCCCGCTCAGGTGCACGCCGGTCCCGGCCGACCCCAGCATGTGCAGAGTTTCGAGCAGCTGGATGAACTGCTCCGCGGACAGCCTGCTCAGATCGATCTGGCGGGCGAACGCGTCGACCACTGTGCCGGACACAGGCGGAGATTCTACCGGCGGAGAGGTGAGGAGGTAGCGTTTCGGCGTGAAGGAGGTCGGCGTGACGGAAGACGTGAAGACCCCGCGCTCGCGGCGGTTGCCCAGAGCCGTGCGAGAACGGCAGATCCTGGACGCCGCCGTGGAGGTGTTCTCCCGGCACGGCTACCACTCCGCGTCGATGGACGAGATCTCCGAGGTCGCCGGCGTCTCCAAGCCGATGATCTACTCCTACCTGGGCGCCAAGGAGGACCTGTTCGCCAAGTGCATCCGCCGGGAGGCAGGCCGCCTGCTGGAGGCGGTCCGCGACGGACTGCGCTCGGAACTGCCGCCGGACATGCAGCTGTGGCACGGGTTGCGGTCGTTCTACCGCTTCGTCGCCGAGTACCGGGACTCCTGGACGGTCCTGCACCGCCAGGCGCTGACCGTCGGCGGCCGGTTCGCCGACGAGATCACCATGCTCCGCTCGCGCGCCATCGAGGTGGTCACCGCGCTCGTGGTCACCGCGGGCATGAAGAAGGGCCTGGGGAACCGGGCCGAGTTCTCCGGCCCGGCCCTCGCCGTGGCGCTCGTCGGAGCCGCCGAATCGCTGGCCGACTGGTGGCTCGATCACTCCGAGGTGTCGGACGGCGTGCTCGCGTCGTGGCTGATGAACCTGGTGTGGCTGGGGTTCAACGACCTCATCGAGGGTTCGGTGTGGCGTCCGGAGGAGTGATCGTCCCCTCCAGATGCGGCTTCGGCTTCTTCGCCGCCCACAGCTCGAATGCCCACCCGCCACCCGACCGCCGCCCCTCATCGAGGCGCTTCGCGCCGCGGTAACACCCGCCACCCGTCTGCCAAGACGTGAACGCGACCTTCGCCGGCAGCAGCACGGGCAGCTTGAACTTCACGTCCACCGTGTAAGCGTCCGGCAGCCTGCCCTCGAACGCGGCGAGAACCCGCGCCTTCGTCCACATGCCGTGCGCGATCGCCGACGGGAACCCGAACAGCTTCGCGGTCAGCGGGTGCAGGTGGATCGGGTTGCGGTCACCGGACACCTCGGCGTAGCGGCGGCCGATGTCGGCGGGCACGCGCCAGATCGCCTTGGGTGCGGGCGCCGCGAGCTGCTCGCGCTTCCCGCCGCCCTCGCCGCCGCCACGCCGCAGGTACGTGCTCACCTCTGTCCAAATCGGACCGTCGGCCGTGGTGTACTCGCTGATCACGTCGAACTGGCGGCCCTTTTCGTGCGGCCGCAGGTTCTCCGCGCGCACCCGCACCGTGCCGGTGTCGGTCAGCCGCACCGGTCGGCGCTGCGTGATGCGGTTGGCGACGTGCACCATGCCCAGCAGCGAGAACGGGAAGTCCGGCTGGGTCATCAGCGCCATCTGCAGCGGGAACGCGAGCATGTGCGGGTAGGTCACCGGCAGCTCGTCGCCCAGCCGGAACCCGCAGACCTGGTTGTAGGCCGCCACGTGCGCCGGGTCGAACTCGACGCCGGCGCGCACGTACTCGGTGTCCGGCAGGCCGCCGCCACCGCTGTGCGGCAGCAACGCCTTGGCGTACAACGGCGCCAGCTTCGGCGCCTCACGCAGTTCCTTGACCGTCATCACGCCCCCAGCAGAGCCTGGCCGCAGACGCGGACCACGTTGCCGTTGACCGCGGCCGACGCCGGGTTGGCGTACCAGGCGATCGTCTCGGCGACGTCGACCGGCAGCCCGCCCTGGCCGAGGCTGGACAGCCGCCGCCCGGCCTCGCGGATGAACAGCGGGACCGCCGCGGTCATCTTCGTCTCGATGAACCCGGGCGCGACGGCGTTGATGGTGGCGCCGTACTCGGCGAGCTTCGGCGCGCCGTCCTGCACCATGCCGATCACGCCGGCCTTGCTGGTGCCGTAGTTGGTCTGGCCCACGTTCCCCGCGATGCCCGCGATCGACGAAACGCCGATGATGCGGCCGTTCTCGCGGAGCACCTTCTCGCTCAGCAGCTTGTCGTTGACCGCCAGCTGCGCGGCCAGGTTCACGGTGATCACCGCGTCCCAGGCGCCCTCGGTGAGGTTGCCGAGCGTCTTGTCGCGCGTGATGCCCGCGTTGTGCACGACGATGTCGACCCCGCCGTGCCGCTCCTTCAGGTAGGCGGCGAGCTTGTCCGGCGCGTCCGCCGCGGTGATGTCCATCTGCAGCGCGGAACCGCCGACCTTGTTGGCGACCTCGGACAGCTCGCCGCCCTGCGCCGGGATGTCCAGGCCGACCACGTGCGCGCCGTCGCGGGCGAGCACCTCGGCGATCGCCGCGCCGATGCCCCGGGACGCGCCGGTGACCAGGGCGACCTTGCCGTCGAGCGGCTTCTCCCAGTTCTCGACCGCGGGCACCGACGGCGTGCCGGTGGCGCCGACGCGGATCACCTGGGCGTCCACGAACGCCGACTTGGCCGACAGCACGAACCGCAGCGTCGACTCGGCGGCCTCCTCCGCGCCGGGCGCGACGTAGACGAGCTGGGCGGTCGCGCCGCGCTTGAGCTCCTTGCCGACCGAGCGGACGAACCCTTCGAGCGCGCGCTGGGCGATCCGCTCCCGGCCGTCGGCCAGCTCCGGCGGGGTGCCGAGCACGATGACCCGGCCGCAGTAGCCGATCTTGCGGATCACCGGGTGGAAGAACAGGTACACCTCACGCAGCTGCGCCGGGTCGGTGATGCCGGTGGCGTCGAACACCAGGCCGCCGTAGCGCTGGTCGCCGCCCGCGGGCTCGGTCAGCACCGTGATACCGGCCGCCGCGAGCTGGTTCTGCACGGTCTTTTCGAGCCGTCCACCGGGCGCGGCGCCGAAAAGTGCGGGACCATCGAGGGCGGGCTGGCCGGGGCGGTAGCGGCGCAGCACCGGCGGGTTGGGCAGCCCGAGCTTGGGCACCAGGAACTTCCCGATCGGCGTCTTGGTGAACTGCTGATACCGGTCGGCCATGACGTGCCTCCTTACCGAGCTTACCTACTCGTGAGTAGGTTACACTGTCATCCGAGGCTCACCACCGCAGTGGGAGGAATTGATGGACGTTCGTCGCGTCGCCATCGTCGGCGGCAACCGCATCCCGTTCGCGCGGTCGAACGGCCGCTACGCCAACGCGTCCAACCAGGACATGCTCACCGCCGCCCTGGACGGCCTGGTGAGCCGCTTCGCGCTGCAGGGCGAGCGCATCGGTGAGGTCGCCGCGGGCGCCGTGCTCAAGCACGCGCGCGACTTCAACCTGGCCCGGGAGAGCGTGCTGGGCAGCAAGCTCTCGCCGGAGACCCCGGCCGCGGACGTCCAGATGGCGTGCGGCACCGGGCTGCAGGCGATCGTCAACGTCGCGAACAAGATCGCGCTCGGCCAGATCGACTCGGCGATCGCCGGCGGTGTGGACACCACCTCCGACGCCCCGCTCGCGGTGAACGACGACCTGCGCCGCATCCTGGTGCAGCTCAACTCCGCGAAGACGGTGGGCCAGCGGCTCAAGCTGCTGACCAAACTGCGGCCCGGCCAGATCGTGCCGGAGATCCCGCGCAACGCCGAGCCGCGCACCGGGCTGTCGATGGGCGAGCACGCGTCGCTGACGGCCAAGGAGTGGGAGATCTCGCGCGAGGAGCAGGACGTCCTCGCCGCGACCAGCCACCAGCGCCTCGCCGCGGCCTACGAGCGCGGGTTCTTCGACGACCTGGTGACGCCCTACCTCGGGCTGTCCCGCGACCAGAACCTGCGGCCGGACTCGACCGCGGAGAAGCTGGCCAAGCTCAAGCCGGTGTTCGGCGGCCCCGACGGGACGATGACCGCGGGCAACTCGACCCCGCTGACCGACGGCGCGTCGACCGTCCTGCTGGCCACCGAGGAGTGGGCCGCCGCGCGGAAGCTGCCGGTCCTGGCGTACCTGACGTTCTCGGAGACCGCGGCGGTGGACTATGTGCACGGCGGCGAGGGCCTGCTGATGGCCCCGGCGTACGCGGTGCCGCGGATGCTGGCGAAGGCCGGCCTGACGCTGCAGGACTTCGACTTCTACGAGATCCACGAGGCGTTCGCCTCCCCAGGTGCTCGCGACGTTGAAGGCGTGGGAGAGCCCGGCGTTCGCCAAGGAGAAGCTCGGGCTGGACGCGCCGCTCGGGCCGATCGACCGGTCGAAGCTGAACGTGAACGGCTCGTCGCTGGCCGCGGGCCACCCCTTCGCGGCGACGGGCGGCCGCATCGTGGCGACGCTGGCGAAGCTGCTGCACGAGAAGGGCTCCGGGCGGGGCCTGATCTCGATCTGCGCCGCGGGCGGCCAGGGCATCACGGCGATCCTGGAGAAGTGAGCCCGAGCTGCTGGAGCAGGCCGAGCTGGTCGAGCCTGCCCCAGCGCTCGGTGATGCGATCGCCCTGCACACGGAAGACGTTGATGCCACGCAGGGAGATCGTGCGGCCGGTGCCCGGCACGCCCATCAGCTCGCCCTGGTGGGTGCCGCGGGCGGTGAACACCTCCACGACGATGTCGTCTTCGGCGACGAGCCGCTCGACGTCGCTGTGCCAGTCGGGCATCGCCAGGCGCATCATCGCTGCGGCCTGGCGCATGCCGTCGGGCCCGTCCGGGATGCCCGGGAACGGCGGGTCGTGGTTGACGAAGGCGGGGTCGAGGTAGCGGTCGACGGCGTCCAGGTCGCCCTTGGTGAACAGGTCCTGGATGAAGTCCTCGACGAGTTGCTTGTTGCTGCTGAGCTGGTCAATGGTCATGCGGTGATCCTGCGTCGGTGGGAACCCCGGGACCATCCCACGTGTCTGGGATTTCCGCGGGGCACGGCGGGGGCGCACACTGGGCCCATGCGGCGATCGGCCAGTGCGGTCCGCGCCGAGCACGACGTGATCCGCCTGTCGCACAGCGGCCTGGACACCACCGGCGTCCGGCGGGAGGTGCTGCGGGCCCTGCGTCGCGTGGTGCCCTCGGACGCGACGTTCTTCGCGACCGCCGATCCGGAGACGCTGCTGTTCACCGGCGCCTGGCCGGACCCGCCGCTGGACACCGCGACACCGTTGTTCCTGGACAACGAGTTCGGCGGCGGCGACGTGAACACCTTCGCCGGGCTGGTCACGTCCGGCAGGCCGGTCGCCACGCTGGACGGCGCCACCGGGCGGGACCGCTGGGCCAGCGAGCGCTACCGCGAGATCATGCGCCCGCTCGGGCTCGGTGACGAGATGCGCGCGGCACTCGTGACCGGCGGCCGCTGCTGGGGCTACCTCTGCCTGCACCGCGAGGACGGTCTGCTCGGCTTCACCGCCACCGAGAAGACCGCGCTCGCCCGTCTCGCCCCTCATCTCGCGCACGCCATCCGCACCGCTGCTCTCGTGGACGGCCCGGCCGCCGCGGACCACCGGCCGGGAGTGGTGCTGCTGACCGACGACCTGCGGCTCGTCTCGCTGACCCCCGACGCCGAGCACCTGTTGTCCCTGCTCCCGCCTGGAGCTCCGCTGCCCCTGCCGGTGTACGCGGTCGCCGCCGCGCTGCGGTCCGGTAGCGCCTTGCCGAGTGCCCGGGTGCGTGGCGCCGACGGCTCGTGGCTCACGCTGCACGCCTCGCGGCTCACCGGCACCGGGCAGCTGGCCGTCGTGGTCGAACCGGCCGAGGCGCGCGCGGCGGCTCCGCTGGTGCTGGCCGCGCACGGGCTGACCACGCGCGAGGCCGACGTCGCCACGCTGGTCCTGCGTGGCCTGCCGACCCGCGCGATCAGCGACCAGCTGCACATCTCCGCGCACACCGTGCAAGACCACCTCAAGGCCGTGTTCGACAAGGTCGGCGTGCGCAGCCGCCGGGACCTGGTGATCCGCCTGCTCGGTTAGACCGGCAGGACGTCGCGGGCGGACGCGGCAGTGGACTGGATCTGCTTCGACGCCTTGTGCGCCTGCTTGCTCGCCTTCTCGGTCGCCTTGTGCGCCTGCTTGCTCGCCTTGTCGGCGGCGCGGCGGGCGCGCCAGCCCAGCGACGGCTTGCCCTCGGTGTCGGCGGCCGCGATCAGCAGACCACCGGCCAGGCCGGCGTTCTTGAGCAGGTGAATCAGCTGTTCCTGCTTCTGCTGCGGGTCCTTGGCCTCCCAGAACGGGTGACCGGCGACGGTCGTCGGCACCAGGCTGCCGACCAGCGCCAGCGCGGACAGCCGCGGGAACTTGCCGAACGCGAACAAGGTGCCTGCCGCGATCTTCACCCCCGCGTCGATCTTGACCAGGCTCACCGGGTCGGTTGGGAGCGCGTCGGGCAGCTTGTCCTGCTGCTCGCCGACCTTGTCGAGCACGGGTTTGGCCGCCTCGGCGTGCCCCTCGGCCTGCCTCAGGGCGTTGATGCCGCCGTAGATGAAGATGCTCGCCAGCATGGGGCGGGCCAGTCGACGCAAGATCACGATCCTCGCCTTCCTCGGATGCGACATGTCACGTCGAGGATCTACCCATTCCCGCGTCTGTTCATCCCTAACGTTTTCTAGCCCGCCAGCTAGATAGCCCTATAAACGGGTAGCGACACGCCGGTAGCGGAATCTCCCCAAATATCGGGGTCGCGCTAGACGCGCCGATACGTTGGCAGAGTGGACCCGATCCGCAACCCGTTCGCGCCGGGCGCGGGACAGCGGCCGCCGGAGCTGGCGGGCCGTGAACGCGAGCTGACCGCGTTCGAGGTGGTGCTGCAGCGGGTCGCCCGTGGCCGCCCGGAACGCAGTCTCGTGCTCACCGGCCTGCGGGGCGTCGGGAAGACCGTCCTGCTCGGCGAGCTGCGGTCGATGGCCGTGAAGCACAAGTGGGGCGCGGGCAAGATCGAGGCGCGCCCGGACGCGGAACTGCGGCGGCCGCTGTCGGCGGCCCTGCACCGCGCGATCCGCGACCTGGCGGTGCGGCACCGGGCGCCGGACCGGGTCGAAGAGGTTCTCGGCGTGCTGAAGGCGTTCGCGCTGCGGTCGAACAAGGCGGACGCGAAGCTGCGGGACCGGTGGCAGCCGGGCATCGATGTGCCGGCCGCGCAGGGCCGCGCCGATTCCGGGGACATCGAGATCGACCTGGTCGAGCTGTTCACCGACGTGGCCGAGCTGGCCGCGGACGTCGGCACCGGCGTGGCGCTGCTGATCGACGAGATCCAGGACCTGCAGGCGGACGACGTGTCGGCGCTGTGCGCGGCGTGCCACGAGCTGTCCCAGTCGGGCGCGCCGCTGGTGGTGGTCGGGGCCGGGCTGCCGCACGTGCCCGCGGTGCTGTCGGCGTCGAAGTCCTACTCGGAGCGGCTGTTCCGGTACGTGCGCATCGACCGGCTGAACCGGGAAGAGGCCGACCGGGCCGTGCTGGCGCCCATCGAGCGGGAGGACGCCGGCATCGAGCCCGAAGCGCTGGACGCGTTGTTCGACGCCTCCGGCGGGTACCCGTACTTCATCCAGGCCTACGCGAAAGCGGCGTGGGACGCGGCGCCGGACGACCCGATCACCGTGCAGGACGTGCAGGTCGCCGCGCCGGAGGCCGAGCAGGAACTGGCGGTCGGCTTCTTCGGCTCCCGCTACGAACGCGCGACGCCGGCGGAACGCGAGTACCTGCGGGCGATGGCGGAGCTGACCCAGGGCCGGGACGAGAGCGCCGGCACCTCGGATGTGGCGGTCTACCTGGGCCGCAAGCCCTCGTCACTGTCCCCGGCGCGGGATTCGCTGATGAAGAAGGGGCTGGTGTACTCCGCGGAGCGCGGGCACATCGCCTTCACCGTGCCGCACTTCGGGCACTACCTGCTCAGCCGCGCCGTCGACTGAAGCCGATCTTTTTCGCCGCTCGGGCGGGCAGCCGCATCTGACAGTCTCTACCGCTTTCTAGTGATCAAGCTAGATTTATCGATCTTCCGCAAGATCCGGCTCTTGCCGATGATTCGTAGGCAAGTGCGCTAGCTCACCGGATAATCGTTGGCGACCTTGTGAAAAAAGGTGCATACTGGAAGCACAGCCACCGAGATGCACGAGGGATGCGAACACCGATGAGCAACATCGCCGCCAAGCTCCGAGCCCGCCGCGCCGAGGCGCGCACCCGCCGGGCGCTGAGCCGCGCGATCGACACCGCCGGCTCCGTGACGGTCCGCCAGGAGCTGATCGCCATCGCCCAGGCGCGTCAGTCCAACTTGCGCTGAAGCGTGAGCTAGGCCACAAATAGATCAGGTTGTAACGCCACCAGGGGAAGTGGCGATACCCCAGATGACCCCGTGATGCTGGCGGACCCCCGACCTGGCAGCATCACGGGGTTTTCCAATTCCTGGGCTCCCACCTCGAAAAAACCAGTTGCGGCCCACCTCCACCCGAGTACTGTTTGACTCAGTCAACGAGTTTCTTGAGGTGGTCAATGAACAGCCTGCCACTGCTCGACCGCATCACCCAGGTCCGCGCCTTCAACCGGCTCTACACCGGCCTCATCGGGGTCCTCGAAGAAGGCCTCGTCGGCAGCGACTACTCCCTCGGCGAGGCCCGCGTGCTCTACGAGCTCGCCCAGGAGGGCGTCACCGAGGTCGCCGAGCTGCGGCGCCGCCTCGACCTGGACGCCGGGTACGCCAGCCGCCTGCTCGGCCGACTGGAAAGCCGCGGCCTGCTGGTCCGCGAGCGCCACGAGACCGACGGCCGCCGCCAGCTCGTCCGGCTCACCGAGGCCGGCCGCGCCGAGCAGCAGGTCCTCGAGGACCGCACCGTCGAACAGATCGGCCAGCTGCTCAGCCGCCTCACCGACGACGACCAGCACCGTCTGGTCACGTCGATGCGCACCATCCGCCACCTCGTCGGCGAACGCGAACCCGCCCCGGCGCTCGTGCTGCGCCCGCCCCGGCCCGGCGACTTCGGCTGGGTCGTGCAGCGCAACGGCGCGATCTACGCGCAGGAGTACGGCTGGGACGCCACCTACGAAGCCCTCGTCGCCCGAATCATCGCCGACTACGTCGACCACTACGACCCGGCGCGCGAGGCCGGGTGGATCGCCGAGCTGGGCGGGGAGCGCGTCGGCTCCGTGTTCTGCGTCCGCGGCTCGGACGACAAGACCGCGAAACTGCGCCTGCTGCTCGTCGAACCGCACGCCCGCGGGCGCGGCGTCGGCAAGCGCCTGGTGGACGAGTGCCTGGCCTTCGCGCGGGCGCACGGCTACACCGCGATGGAACTGTGGACCAACAGCGTCCTGGTCGCCGCGCGGCACATCTACCGGCGGGCGGGGTTCGAACTCGTCGACTCGCAACCCCACCACAGCTTCGGCCACGACCTCGTCGGCGAGACCTGGCGGCGGGAGTTGTGACCACGTGTTCGTCGTCTACTGCGAAACCTGCGACACCCGGACCCTGATGGGCATCGACGAGGTGGAGTGGGTGCACAACCTGACGCCCGGCGTCATCTCGGTGACCACCGCGTGCCCGCGCGGGCACCCGACCGTCGTCCTCACCGGCGACAAGTTCCGCCCGAAGGCCGACCCGCGCATCCCGGACCGCATCCCGCCGCTGTGGGTGCGCGCCTACCGGCACCCGGCGAAGTGGTGGGCCCGGCTGCTCGGCCGCCTGCTCCGCAAGTACGAGATCCAGCGCGACCTGCACGAATCGCTCTACCGCTTCTGATCGCGGCCCATCGCGTAGAACTCGGGGTTCGGCCGCAGCGCGGTCAGGTGCGCCAGCCGGTTGGACATCGCGAACAACGCGGTGATCGCGCCGACGTCCCAGATCTCGTCCTCGGTCAGCCCGGCCTTGCGGGCGGCCTCGATGTCGGCCTCCCCGAACAGTTCGGGCTTGCGGGCCAGCGCGAGCGCCAGGTCGACGATCGCGCGGCCCCGCTCGTCCAGCTCGACCTGCCACGGGTTGGTGGCGACCCGGTCAGCCAGCTGCGGGTCCTTCGCGCGGATCCGCAGGATCGCGCCGTGGGCGACCACGCAGTACGTGCAGTGGTTCGCCCCCGACGTCGCCACCACGACCAGCTCCCGCTCGGCCTTGCTCAGGCCGTCGGTGCGTTCCATGAGCGCGTCGTGGTAGTCGAGGAAGGCGCGCAGTTCAGCCGGCCGGTGCCCCAGCGCCCGGAAGACGTTCGGCACGAACCCCGACTTCTCCGCGATCACGCCGATGCGCTCCCGCAGGTCCTCCGGCAGGTCTTCCAGCTCCGTGACACCGAACCGGCTGTCCACGTTCTTCCTCCTAGTGAGCTGCGCCGATGGGGCGCAGGTCCTTGTCGTGCTCGTCGGCGTGGTAGTCCGTGCCCTCGGTGTCGTCGGTGCCGTTGAAGATCTTCAGGCTCCGGGCGATCACCGTGACGATCACGGCCACCACGAGGTTCGCGATCAGCGCCACGAAACCCGGGTAGATCTGGACCATCGAGCCCGGGAACGGGTGCCAGCCGAAGATCGACAGGTCCTTCAGCGGCAGCGCGGAGCCACCGAAGTGGGCGCGCTTGGTGTTCGGGTTCGGGATGCTGTACAGCATCGCGATGCCCCACGCCATGCCCACGGCCCACCCGGCGATCAGACCGATCCGGTGGAACCACCGCGTGTACAGCGCGATCGCCACGGCGGGCAGCGTCTGCAGGATCAGCACGCCACCGATGAGCTGCAGGTCGATCGAGAACTGCGGATCGATGAACAGGATGAACGCGACCGCGCCGAACTTCACGACCAGCGAAGCGATCTTGGCCTGCTTGGCCTCCTGCGACGGGGTGGCGTCCCGCTTCAGGTACTCCTTGTAGATGTTGCGCGTCCACAGGTTCGCCGCGGCGATCGACATGATCGCGGCAGGCACCAGCGCGCCGATGCCGATCGCGGCGAAGGCGATTCCCGCGAACCACGACGGGAACTGCGTGTCGAACAGCACCGGCACCACGGTGTTGGAGTCGGCGTTGCCGGTGGCCGCGTTGGTGATCGGCTTGACGCCCGCGGTCAGCGCGACGTAACCGAGCAACGCGAGCAGGCCCAGCAGCAGCGAGTACGCGGGAAGCGCGATCATGTTCCGCTTGATCACGTTGCGGCCGCGCGAGGCGAGCACACCCGTGAGCGAATGCGGGTACAGGAACAGCGCCAGCGCCGACCCCAGCGCCAGCGTGATGTACTGCAGCTGGTTGGTGCCGGTCAGCAGGATGGAGCCCTTCGGCTTCCCGGTGTTCGGGTTCGGCTGCGACAGCGCCTGCGCGCTCGTGTCGAAGATGTGCGACCAGCCGCCGAGCTTGGACGGCAGGTAGAACACCGCGACCAGGATGACGATGTAGATCAGGCCGTCCTTGACGAACGCGATCAGCGCCGGCGCGCGCAGGCCCGACTGGTAGGTGTAGAGCGCGAGCACCAGGAACGCGATCAGCAGCGGCAGGTGACCGGCGATGCCGCCGCCGTTGAGACCCATCGTCCGCAGCACCGCTTCCAGGCCGACCAGCTGCAGCGCGATGTACGGCATGGTCGCGACGATGCCGGTGATCGCGATCAACAGCGCCAGCGTCGGCGAGCCGTAGCGGCCGCGCACGAAGTCGGCCGGCGTCACGTAGCCGCGCGAGCGGGACACCGACCACATCCGCAGCGCGGGCAGGAAGACGATCGGGTACAGGATCACCGTGTAGGGCAGGGCGTAGAAGCCCAGCGCCCCGGCGCCGAACACCAGCGCGGGCACGGCGACGAACGTGTACGCGGTGTAGAGGTCACCGCCGACGAGGAACCAGGTGATCCACGAGCCGAACTTGCGGCCGCCGAGGCCCCACTCGTCGAGGTGGTCCAGCGAGGCCGCCGCGCGCCACCGGGACGCGACGAAGCCCATCACGCTGACCACCAGGAACAGCAGGATGAAAACGGTCAGCTCCACCCACTGCAGCCCGCTGCCGGGCGCCTGTGCCAGTGCCATCACTTCTCACCCTCGTCCAGCTCTTCGGCGGCGAGCCGGTCCGGCTTGCCCGTCACGACCGGCTTCCCCTTGGTCATCACGTAGACGACCGCCACGGACACGACACCGACGAACACGAAGAGGAACTGGTACCAGTAGAAGAACGGCAGTCCCAGCACCCGCGGCTTGTCGAAGTTGAACCACGGCGTGACGAGCATCAGCAGTGGTAACAGCAGGATCAGGTTCCACGGGCTGATCTGGAGCCCGGTGACCTTCCCGGCGGCTTTGCCAGACATGTGACCTCACTTGGACGGGACAGGGCGGCTTGACCTTAGATCCTGGGCCACTCGCCGTCACGCTCCGCCGAATATCGATTTGATCAGGGCGACACCCGACGAACGCAGGTTGCCCGGCCTCTGCGCTGCCGATATGAATAGGCCCGCCGCGGGGTACGCGCGCGGCTGCGGCTAGTGACGAAGGGGCGAGCATGACACGGACGCGCTGGGCGGTGGTGATCCCGGCTCTGGCCGGCACCCTGCTGGCGGCGGGCACACCAGCGATCGCGGCGCCGGCCGGGCCGGCACTGAACTCGACCGGCATCCCCGATCGCTACGCCCTCCAGACGTTGAACTGGCACACCTGCACGCCCGACGAGCTGTCGGGGCAGACCCCGCCTGCCGGCGCCGAGGGCATCGAGTGCGCCACCTACCTGTCGCCGCGGGACTGGTCCGCGCCGAACCAGGGCATCGACGTGACGATCGCGGTCAGCAGGCTCAAGGCGACCGGTGAGGCGACGGAGAGCACGTTCGTGAACCCGGGCGGGCCGGGCGCGCCCGGCCGGATGTTCCCGGCGCGGCTGCGCAACCAGACGCGGGTGCGCGAGCACCAGGACATCGTCGGGTTCGACCCGCGCGGCACCGGCAAGAGCACGAACATCACCTGCGGCGGCGCGATCGGCACCGGCAGCGACCTCGACCCGCGTGATCGCAGCCGGGAGAACCTGAAGCTGATCCTGGACGCCACCGAGTACGCGGCCGACTCGTGCCAGGTGAAGTCCGGCGACCTGGGGCCGTTCATCAACACCCGGCAGACGATCAACGACCTCGACCTGCTGCGCGTGCTGCTGAAGCGGCAGAAGATCAACTGGGTCGGCTACTCGGCGGGCACCTGGATGGGCGCGCACTACGCGCAGGCCTTCCCGGACCGCACCGGCAAGTTCGTGCTGGACTCGAACACCGAGTTCACCACGACCTGGCAGAAGTCGTTCGACTGGCAGCCGCTCGGCTTCGAGCGGCGCTGGCGGGAGGACTTCCTGCCGTGGATGGCGTCCTACGACAGCCTGTACCACTTCGGCACGACCGCCGAGATGGCCCGGCAGACGTACGAGCAGGTGCGCTACGCCCTGACGCAGAACCCGGTCGAGGTCGACGGGACCAAGCTGTCGGCCAACGCGCTGGACTCGTTCATCGCCTCCGAGCTGTACAACAAGCGGTACTTCCCGGAACTCGCCGACTACCTGGTCAACGTGCGGAACCTGACGCAGGGCACCGCGTCGGCCCAACAGCAGACCGCGTTGCTGGACCAGGTGAAGGCGGTGACCGATGCGGTCGGTCCGCAGCCGCTGGTGGTGCCCACCGACTACGACGACGCCTACGACGCGAGCTTCTGGACGATCCCGTGCAACGAGGGTCCGTGGTTCGGCAACCGGAACACGGCGGTGCGGCAGTCGGCACAGCTGGGGCCGCAGTACCCGCTGCTGGGCTGGGGATGGCTGATCCAGCCGTGCATCTTCTGGAACAACAAGCCGGAGCCGCTGCCGGTCCTGGACGGCCGGGGCGTCCCGCCGGTGCTGATGGTGCAGTCGACGCACGACCCGGCGACGCCGATCGAGGGCGCCGAGCGCGCGCACCGCGCGTTCAAGGGCTCGCGGATGATCACCGTGACCGGCGAGGGTGACCACGGGATCTACGCCGGGGGCAACGCGGCGGTGGACAAGGTTGTGGAGGACTTCCTCGTGGACGGGGTGGTGCCGCGGGACCAGACGCTGCCTGGTATGCCGCTGCCCGACCCGACCGCCTAGTTCTCGGTCTTCAGAACCCCGCCGGGCTCGTTCTCGGCGGGGTTCTTCAGTTCTTCCTTCAGCTCGCGGAACCGGCCCGTGCAGGTGCACAGCACCAGGTAGACGAGGGTCAACACGAACATCAGTCCGCCGGCCAGCAACATGGCGGCCTCCTCTCCGACTGGTACCCAGTGAGACGTGCGACACAGCAGGAGAGTTGCCGTTCCGGCGGTTTTCACGCCCCTTTTCTTCTGGTAGTCCCCAGCCTGTGCACAGAGTTGTCCACAGGCTGGGGACAGGTGGGCGGATAGACTGTGGACATGGTGCGAGTCCCGCTGACCGAAGCCGAACGCGAACGCGGCGAGCGTCTCGGTGCCGCACTGCGAGCCGCGCGGGGTTCCCGCAGCATGGCCGAGGTGGCGCTGGAGGCGGGCGTCTCGGTCGAGACGCTGCGGAAGATCGAGACCGGCCGCATCCCGACGCCGGCGTTCTTCACGGTGGTCGCGCTCGCGGACGCGGTCGGGCTGCCACTGGACGCCCTGCGCGACGCGATCACCGGCGTGCCGACCGGCTGACAGCGAACTCGCGCCGCGGAGCGGGCAACTCGCCGGCGCTGAACGGGGAATCACCCGCCCGGCGCCAGCGTGGAGCTCGCGGGCCGATCGGGGCACTCGCGGCGCCGATCGGGGAACTCGCGGCATTGAGTGTGGGATCGCCCACCCGACGCTGAACTGGCAGCGTTGAGTTGGACCCATCCCACCGCGAGGCTCGCCCGCCGACACGGGGAACTCGCGGCGCCGAGCGGGGCACTCGCGGCACTGAACGGGAACTCGCGGCATTGAGCGAGGACCGCCCGCCCGACGCTGAACTGGCAGCGTTGAGCCGGACCCACCCCACCGCGAGGCTCGCCCGCCGACACGGGGAACTCGCGGCGCCGAGCGCGGAACTCGCGGCGCCGTGCGTGGGGCTCGCGGGTTACTTCAGTTGCTCCAGCACCGGGGCGAACGCGTCCAGGCTGCGTTCCAGCACCGACACGTACGTGATCCCGAACTTCTCCCGCATGCGCTCGATCTGGGCGACGATCTCCGCCACCGAACCGACCAGCAGCGTCGGCAGCTCGCCGATCGCGTCGACGCTCATGTCCGGCGCGAACCGCTGCAGGTCGGTCAGCGCGGCGCGGCGGTCGTCGGTCACCACGACCATCTGCACCAGCACGTTGATCTCCGCCGCGCGGCCGCCGAGCCGCGACCGCACGAACGACACCCGCTCCGCGAACGCGTCCGCGCCGGCCAGGCCGACCAGCCCGCCGCCCTTCGCCGTCGGCGCGCCGGTCAGCGCGATCGTGTCCGCGTGCTCGGCGGCCAGCGTCAGCATCCGGTCGCCCCAGCCGCCCAGCATCAGCGGCGGACCGCCGTCCTGCGCCGGCCGCGGCTGGTACTCGGGGTCGGCGAACAGCTTGCGCAGCTCCACCACCGTCCGCTCGACGTGGTCGACCCGGCGCCCCGGCCACGGCAGCCCGGCCGCCTCGAACTCCTCCCGCACGTACCCCGCGCCGATACCCAGCTCCAGGCGGCCGCCGCTGTACTGGTCGGTCGTCGCGACGTCCCGCGCCAGCACAGCCGGGTGGTAGAATGGCGCGTTGAGCACGAACGTGCCCAGCCGCACCCGTGAAGTGGCCTCCGCGGCGAGCACCAGCGCCGGGAACGGCGCGGGCATCCCCAGGTGGTCGGCCACGGTCACGACGTCGAACCCGAGGTCTTCGGCCCGCCGCACCTTGTCCACGAACTCCGCCCGCGATCCGGGCTCCACCATGTTCACACCGAAGCGCATCCCCAGCATGTTCCGACAAAAGCACGGGAGGCCACCCCCTCGCCAGGGGATGGCCTCCCGTGTTCGCGTCAGGCGATCAGCCGAGGCGCTGCTTCAGGGCCGCCAGCTCGTCGTGCAGGCTGGAGGGCACCCGGTCGCCGATCTTGGCGAACCACTCCTCGATCAGCGGGATCTCCTGGCGCCACTCCTCCGGCTTGACCGCGAGCGACTCCTGGACGTCCTCGATCGGCTCGGCGATGCCGTCCAGGTCGAGGTCCTCGGCGCGCGGCACCAGGCCGACCGGGGTCTCCACCGCGCCCGCCTTGCCCTCGAGGCGCTCCACGATCCACTTGAGCACCCGCGAGTTCTCGCCGAAGCCCGGCCACAGGAACCGCTTGTCGTCACCGCGGCGGAACCAGTTGACGTAGAAGATCTTCGGCAGCTTGGCGGCGTCGGCGTTCTTGCCGGTGTCCAGCCAGTGCTGGAAGTACGCGCCGGCGTGGTAGCCGAGGAACGGCAGCATCGCCATCGGGTCGCGGCGCACCTCGCCGACCTTCCCGGCCGCGGCCGCGGTCTTCTCCGACGACATGGTGGCGCCCATGAACACGCCGTGCTGCCAGTCGCGGGCCTCGGTCACCAGCGGGACCGTGGTGGCGCGGCGGCCACCGAACAGGATCGCCGAGATCGGCACGCCCTTCGGGTCGTCCCACTCCGGCGCGAGCGTCGGGACCTGCGCGATCGGGGTGCAGAACCGCGAGTTCGGGTGCGCGGCGGGCTCGTCCGACTCGGGGGTCCAGTCGCGGCCCTTCCAGTCGGTGAGGTGCGCCGGCGGCTCCTTGGTCATGCCCTCCCACCACACGTCGCCGTCGTCGGTCAGCGCGACGTTGGTGAAGACGGTGTTGCCGGCCTCGATGGTCTTCATCGCCACCGGGTTGGTCTTCACACCGGTGCCGGGCGCGACGCCGAACAGGCCGAACTCGGGGTTGATCGCGTACAGGCGGCCGTCCTCGCCGAACCGCATCCACGCGATGTCGTCGCCGATGGTCTCGGCGCGCCAGCCCGGGATGGTCGGCTGCAGCATCGCGAGGTTGGTCTTGCCGCACGCGCTCGGGAACGCGGCCGCCACGTAGTAGGCCTTGTTCTCCGGCGAGATCAGCTTGAGGATCAGCATGTGCTCGGCGAGCCAGCCTTCGTCACGGGCCATGACGGAGGCGATGCGCAGCGAGTAGCACTTCTTGCCCAGCAGCGAGTTGCCGCCGTAGCCCGAGCCGTAGCTCCAGATCGTCCGGCTCTCCGGGAAGTGCGAGATGTACTTGGTGTCGTTGCACGGCCAGGCGACGTCCTTCTCGCCCGGCTCCAGCGGCTTGCCGACCGAGTGCAGGGCGGGCACGAACTCGCGCTCGGTGCCGTCCTCCTTGACGAACTTCTCCAGCGCCTTGGTGCCCATGCGGGTCATCACCCGCATCGACGCCACGACGTAGGCGAAGTCGGTGACCTCGATGCCCAGCTTCGGGTTCTCGTCGCCGAGCGGGCCCATGCAGAACGGGATGACGTACATCGTCCGGCCACGCATGCAGCCCCGGTAGAGTTCGGTCATCGTGGCGCGCATCTCGTCCGGGTGCATCCAGTTGTTGGTCGGCCCGGCGTCCTCTTCGTTCTCGGAGCAGATGAAGGTCCGCTCCTCGACCCGCGCGACGTCGCTCGGGTCCGAGGCTGCCCAGAAGGAGTTCGGCTTCGCCTTCAACGGGACGAACGTGCCGGCCTCGACCAGCTCGTTGTTGATGCGCTCGGCCTCCTCGTCGGAGCCGTCGCACCACACCACTCGGTCAGGGGTGGTCAGCTCGGCGACCTCCCGTACCCACGCAAGCACACCGCTGTGCGACGTCGGCGCCTTGTCCAGTCCCGGGATGGCTACTGCAGTCATTCCTTCTCCTGACTTCGACGGCAGGAACGCCCGCCCGGAACCTGGGTCCGGGGAAGCGCTCCGTCGCCGGCGACCGAATGGCTTCGCACACCGGCTGCCCTACCGGTGTGCTGGAAATACTGGGATTCCCCGAGGGTAGCCGGATGGACGGCCGGTAACCGAGGCCTGACCTGTCGGTTCTCTCACAAGAACGATCAGGGAATCGATTCAGATATCGCTGAACCGGCGTAGCGGAGAAAGTTCTTCGGCTTGCGCGTGATCTCGCCGATATCCGGGGGTGGGCGATTTGCCCGGAAACGCGATCAGGCCCCGTCGTCCACGAGGGACGACCGGGGCCTGATTTCGCCGGCGTTACCGGTCAGTTCCGGGAAGTTCGGTTCTGCGGCAGTCAGTTCTGGGAGATCCACTGCCCGGTGCCGGAGTCGATCTTCGCGACCCCTTCGACGGTCTGCGCGCCGCTGCCGCCCCACAGCTGGTCGCTGTCCGGCGGCACCTCGGCGGTGAAGCCGTTCGTCGTCTCGGTCCACTCGCCGGGGCCCGTGTGCTGGTACGTGGTCGTCTCGCCCTCGGGCGTGATGATCGTCTGCACGTCGGCCTGGCCGTCGCCGTCGACGTCGGTGAAGACGCGCGTGTTGCCCTGGTCGTCGGTCACGACCGCGGTGTCGGCGGTGCCGTCGTTGTCGCTGTCCACAGTGGCCGGGCCGACCTCGACGGTGCCGTCCGACATGTCGGCCGTGATCTCGCCCGCGCGGCCGGTCTCGGTGGCGTCCGGCTCGCCCGCGTCGGAGTCGTGGTCGGCGATCCAGTCGCCGGTGGTCTCGTCGTAACGGGCGAGCTCGACGACGTTGCCCTCGGTGTCGGTGTGCACGTACTGGTCGGCGTGCCCGTCGTCGTCGGTGTCGACGTACGCGGTGATCGTGCCGTCGGCGTTGTCGAGGCGGACCGTCTCGTTGACCCCGTCGTGGTTGAGGTCCATGTTCTCTTCGGCCGTGTAGGTCTGCCCGTCGACCGTGATCTCCAGGTCACCGTCGGAGGTCGTGGCGTCGGTGGGCTCAACCCCGCCGGTCTCATCGATCCACACGCCGAACTCCCCAATCTCACACCAATGAAGTCACACGCTTTGACTCACGTTAGGCCGGTTCGGTTCCCCGGCACAACCGACCCTTTCAGGCCTGCTCACGCAGGGTGCGGATGCGCCCGAGCAGGGTCTCGGCCCGATCACGGCCGTCACCGGTCTCCTTCAGCTTCCGGCTCACCGCGGCCAGCTTCTTCGCCCGCTCCTGCGCGCCCATTTTGATCGACTTGTCGACCTGCTTGAGCTCGGCCTCGATGGCGTCGATCCGGCGGGACAGCGCCTCGTCGAGCGCCAGCGACAGCTGCTGTTCGGCCTCGATGAGCTGCTCGGCGACCAGCTGGTCGAGGATCGAGCGCGCCTCCGCGATCGACTCGACCAGCCACTGCTTGAGGTGCTGCTTGTCCGCGGCGTGCCGCCGGGTGCGGGCCATCCACCAGCCGGCGCCGAGGCCGACGACGATCGTCGCGGGCAGCACCACCGGGTTGAGCAGGGCGACCCCGGCCAGCGGCAGCGCGGCGATCTTGCCCGCGCCGACCCCGCCGGAGATCCCCATGAAGATGAGCAGCTTGTCCTCGGGCGTGGACGGCTTGCGGTCCGGCGGCCGCAGCACCACCTGCGGGCCGCCCGCGCGCAGGAACTGCGAGCGGATCACGTCCAGCTCCTCCGGCGCGAACAGCTCGGCCAGCGCGATCTCGGTGACCCGGTTCAGCCGCTGCGCCATCGTCGCCGACACGCGCTGGGAGATCATCTGCAGCGCCGCGTCCACCTGCTGCGGCAGCTGGGCCAGCTGGTCGCGCTTGGCGTTGTCGATCTGCGCGCGGAAGTAGGACTGCGCGTCCCGGACCTGGCGGCTGGTCTCGTGGCCGAGGTCGACTCTGGCCCGCTGGATCTCGCCGCGCAGCTTGAGCTGCCAGCCGCGGGTGGACGTCTTGCGCTCGGCCGCCAGCTCGTCGCGCCGCTCGCGCAGCCGCTCCGCCTCGGCCTCGCCGGAGGACAGGGCCCGCTGCTCGGCCAGCAGGCCGGCGTGCACCTCGCCGAGCGCGCTGGACAGCGCCCGCAGCGTGTTGGCCTCACTCAGCATCGCCGACCGGCCGACCACGAGTTCCTGCAGCGCGGCCTGCAGTTCGATCACGCCGGAGCGCTCCCGCAGCATCACCGCGGCCTGCTCGTTCGGCGCCTTCGCGGCCATCTCGAACATCCGCGCCGACACCGGGTGGAACACCGCGTCGGCGAAGCGCGGTGCGTGCTCGGCCAGCAGCCGCCGGTCGGCCTCCAGCACCTCGCGCCAGCCGCGGAAGGCGTCCGTTTTGGACAGTGCGAACACCACGGTCTCCACGCGGTCGCCGACGCGGCGCAGGAACTCCAGCTCACCGGCGGTGAACGGAGCCGAGGCGTCGACGACGAACAGCAACGCGGTCGCGTTCGCCGCGGCTTCGGCGGCCAGCTCGCCGTGCATCGAATCGAGCCCGCCGACGCCAGCGGTGTCCACCAGCGACACGCGCTCCAGGATCGGGACGGGGCCGGTGACCTCGACGTACCGCGGCGGCAGCTGGCCATCGGGCAGCTCGTGCGCGGCCGAGACCCAGCGGACCAGCTCGGGCAGCGGCACGGCGACCGGCGCGAGCTGGCCGGGGTAGCAGGCCTGCGCGCCCCACTCCGGCGCGTGGTCGAAGACGAGATAGCCGGCGGTGGCGACCTCGGCGTCCACCGGGGACAGGCCCGGGGTCGCCAGCAGCGCGTTGACCAGGGAACTCTTGCCGCGGTTGGTCTCGCCGACCACCACGACCTGCGGCTTCTTCGGCCGCGACCGGCGGACCTCCTCGACCCACGCCGCCGCCTTCGGATCGTTCTCCCGCAGCAGCGTCAGCAGTGCTTCGCGGGCCTGCTTGACCTGGTTGGGCAGGGACGAGAGCGGCGGAGCGGTCACGACCGGACCTTAGCGCTTCGTGTAAACCGTCACGACGGGCGCGCGGAGCAGGCGGCCGCCGTCGGTGAACCCGACGACCTCGGTCTCGGCGACCACGCCGTCCAGCGCCGGGTCGTCGGTCTTGATCGCGCCACCCGCCTCGTGCACCGACGGGTCGAACCGCTGCCCGTCCGGCCGCACCGCCTCCACACCGACGCGGGCCAGCCCTTGTTCGAGGCGCTCGACCACGCCCCCGCTGCGCGCCCGGTCCAGGGCGTAGAGGCAGAGCTGGATCAGCTCCTGCCGGTCGGCCCGCGCCTGCTCCAGCGCTTCCGGGCCGGCGGCGGCCAGATCGGATACACGGTTCACATCGGTGTTGGACGGGGGTTGCGCCGCTGTGGTTCCCTCGACTTCGTCGATGATCTTCGCCAGTTGCGCGCCGGGGATCTGCCCGGTCGGGGAGTCGTCCGCGGACCGGCGCCGGAACCAGGAAGCCACGCTCACCACCCCCCGTTCATCTCAGCTGCTGCCAGATGAGGAAGTACGCCCGGTGCACGACGTGCGCGACCCGGCTCTGCGCGGGCGTCGCGCCGAAGGACGCGAACGACCGCCACCACCCGGCGCGCTCCAGCGCGTGCGCGGCGAGCTCCGGCCGCGACGCGCCGGGCAGGCCCAGCTGCTCGTCGATGTCGGCGTTGCTGCCCACCCGCAGAACCTCTTCGGCGAGGTCCTCGGGCATGTCGACGGCGCCGGCCACGACCAGCGTGAGCGCCTCGAGCAGCCGGAGCTGGTGCGCCTCGGGCTTGGCGAGCAGCACCTCGATGGCGTCGTGCACGCGCTGCCGCTCGGCCGGGTCACCGGACGCGTGCGCCAGCGCGGTCACCGACGCGAGCGCGGCGGCGGCCTTGATCCCGTCCGCGCGGGCGGCGAAGACCGTGTTCAGCCGGGCCCGGACGGCGTCCAGACCGGAAGCGCTGAGCAGCAGCCTGCGCAGGGCGCCCGCGGTGATCGTCGAATCGGCGCGAATCGCGTCGATGGCGCGGCGGATGCCGTAGAGGTCGAGCTTCTCCAGCAGCCGCAGCCGGGTGCCTGCCGGGACGTCGCAGTCCCAGCTGGTGAAGATGTCGGCCGCCATCAGCATGGTCTCCAGCGTCGCGTCGTCCAGAGCGGCCAGCTGGCGCAGCGCGTCCGCGTCGGCGGAGGTGAAGTTGCCCGACTCGGCCGATTCGGCGATCAGCCCGATCACCGGCAGCACGTCGGCGACCCGCGGCTTGAGCAGCAAGCCCTGCTTCTCGGCGAGGATCGACGCGGCCCGCCACACGTCACCGCCGGAACCCTCGACGGACTCGGGCGGGATGGTGTCGGCCTTGTTCAGCACGGCGATCGCGTTGACCGGGCCCGCCTCGCGGCTCGCGGTCGCGGCGGTGAACGCGGCGAGCGCCTGCTGGTCGTCCGCGCGCACGCCCTGGGTCACGACGTAGAGGACGGCCTCCGCGCCGGCGACCGCGTTGCGGGAGGTCTCGTCCAGCTCGTCGCCGCCGTCTTCGGCCTGGGCAGCACCCAGCAGCTGCTCCGTGCGCGAGACCGACGCGGCGTCCAGCGAACCGAGGCCGGGGGTGTCGATCACGGTCATGTCCTGCAGGACCGCGCTGGTCAGGTACGCCTCGATGTGCGAGACCTTGCTGATGTCCACGCCCAGCTCGGCCGGGATCGACCCGTCCGGTGCGAACGGCAGCACCTGCTTGTGCCCGCCGGCGAAGACCACTTCGATGCGGTCGACCGTGCCGTACTGGAAGCGGGTCACCAGGCGGGTGCACTCGCCCACGTCGGTCGGCGCGACCCGCCGCCCGATGAGGGCGTTGACCAGCGTCGACTTGCCGGACTTGATGCGCCCGGCGACCGCGACCTGCAGCGGCGCGCCGAGGCGGCGCAGCACCTCGGCGAACCCGGCGGCGGTGCGGGCGGAGACCTGCGGCTGCAGGCGGCGGCAGAGGTTGGCCACCGACACCGACAGCGGACCGGCCAGGCGGCCCTGATCCGTCGTCGCCGTCACGTCGCCCCCCTCCCGGTGCCTGCGTTGTGCCCCCGAATCCTGCCATGAAGCTCGGCCGGAAGTCCCACGTGCGGTGATACCTCGGGATGACGCGGAGTGGACCGCCGCCGACCTAGGGTGAACGGTGTGCGGCGACTGAGCTTGTGGATGCGGGCGCACCCGATGGTCGGGGACGTCCTGCTCGCCGTGTTGCTGCTGCTCGTGGACCTGCTGTTCCTGGTCGCGCGGGCCGCCCCCGGCGAGGGGCAGCGGTGGTACGTGGCGATCCCGCTGGACCTCGCGATGGTGGGGCCCGTGGCGTTCCGCCGGAAGTACCCGGTGGTCACGGCCTACGTGATCCTGCTGATGACGGTGCCGCACAGTGCGCTGGAGCTGGGGGTCGGCAGCGCGACGGCGAGCTGCGTGGCCCTGTACACGGTGGTCGTCTACGTCGGGCGGCGGCAGGCCGCGCTGTACCTGGCCGCGCAGGCCGTGATCAGCGTGGTGCAGATGTGGGCCGGCTGGTCGCCGCAGGGCTGGGCGCCGCTGCTGTTCATCGGGCTGGTCTTCGCGTTGTGCTGGGTGCTCGGCGAGTTCGTCGGCGCGCGCCGGGCCTACCACGCGGAGATGGAGGCGCGGCTGCACCTGCTGGAGACCGAACGCGACCAGGCCGGGCGGATCGCGGTGGCCGAGGAACGCGGGCGGATCGCGCGGGAGCTGCACGACGTGGTCGCCCACGCAGTGAGCGTGATCGTGGTGCAGGCCGACGGGGCGTCCTACGCGCTGCGGTCCAGCCCGGAGCTGGCCGAGCGGGCGGTGCGCACCATCTCCGAGACGGGCAGGCAGGCGCTGGCCGAGCTGCGGCGGCTGCTGCAGGTGCTGCGCGACGAAGAGGTGGCCGGGGAGCCGCGGATCCCGCAGCCGACGGCGGAGTCGCTGGCCGACCTGGCGGAACGGGTGCGGACCGCGGGGGTGCCGGTGGAACTGTCGGTCGAGGGGACGCTCGCCGAGCTGCCTGCCGGGGTGTCGCTCGGCGTGTACCGGATCGTGCAGGAGTCGCTGACCAACACGCTCAAGCACGCCGGCCAAGGGGCCCGGGCGGAGGTGCGGGTGCGGCGGACCGAGAACCTGGTGGACGTGGAGATCGTGGACGACGGGGCCGGGAAGGCGCGGGAACTGGTGCCCGGGCCGGACCTGCCGGGAGGCAACGGGGTGATCGGGATGCGCGAACGGGCGCACCTGTTCGGCGGAATACTGCAGGTGGGGCCGCGGCCAGGGGGTGGCTGGCGGGTGCACGCGAGCTTCCCGGCGAGGCTCGACCCGTGATCCGCGTGGTGGTGGTCGACGACCAGGAGCTGATGCGCGTCGGGTTCCGCATGGTGCTGGGCGCGCAGGAGGACATCGACCTGGTCGGCGAGGCCGGGAACGGCGCGGACGCGGTGTCGCTGGCCGGTTCGCTGCGGCCGGACGTCGTGTTGATGGACGTGCGGATGCCGGTGATGGACGGCGTGGAGGCGACGAAGCGGATCGTCGAGGAAGGCACGTCGCGGGTGCTGGTGATGACGACGTTCGACCTGGACGAGTACGTGTACGCGGCGCTGCAGAACGGGGCGAGCGGGTTCCTGCTGAAGGACACGCCGCCGGACCACCTGGTGTCGGCGCTGCGGTCGGTGGCGTCCGGGGACGCCGTGGTGTCGCCGTCGGTGACGCGGCGGCTGCTGGACCGTTTCATGAGCGGCGGCGGCCCCCCGCGCGACGAGGCCGAGCTGGACGTGCTGACCGAGCGGGAGCGCGAGGTGCTGGTGCTCATCGCGAAGGGCCTGTCCAATGTGGAGATAGCGGAAAAGCTGTTCCTCTCCGAGGCGACGGTGAAGACGCACGTGGGCCGGATCCTGGCGAAGCTCGGGCTGCGGGACCGCGTGCAGGCGGTGGTGCTGGCCTACGAGACGGGCCTGATCCGGCCCGGCTTGGCCTGAGCTGGAGCAGGCCCGGAGATTCTGGTCCGATCACCCGACAGCGGCGCGCCGGGTCGCGCCGCCGGTTCGCGCGTCCAGGGCGGTGGGTCGAGCTCCGCCTCGACCTCGGCGTGCCGGCGCCCGCTCACCCGCCGCCGGCGAGTCGGGCTCCGGGGGATTCCAGGGGCTTCAGCGGTAGGGGGCCGGGTCCACCTCCGCCGGGTTGCGGCCCGCCTTGTGGACCTCGGCGTACCAGCGGCCCCAGTCCGGCCGGGTGCCGTCCACGTCGGTGACCCCGTACTCGTGCATGAGGGTCCACGACGCGATCGTGCGGCCGGCGAAGCGGGCCGCGTCCGGATCGGTCACCAGCGCGGCCACCCCGCGCGCCAGGTAGTACGGCGTCTCCGAGATCGCGAAGTCCGGGCCGCCCGCGCCCGTCACCGCGTCGCGCCAGTTCGGCTCGGCGACGCCGAAAAGGTCCAGCATCGCCTCGGAGCGGAGGAAACCGGGCGTCACCGACAGCCCGACGCAACCCCGCCCCGCCAGCTCCGCGCCCAGCGCCCTGCCGAGCGCCCGCACCCCGCACTTCGCCAGGTAGTACGGGATGCCCGCGCCCACGTACTCGTCGTCGTCGCCGTCGGTCACCTCGATCACGAAACCGCCGGGGCGTCGCACCACCAGCGGCAGCAGCCGGTGCAGCGCGATCAGGTGCGTGTCCAGCGCGTTGTGCACCAGGGTCAGCGCGTCGTCCAGGCTGGACTCCCAGTACGGCCGCTCGAAGTCGACGAACGGGTCGCCGCCCCAGACGTCGTCGACCAGGACGTCCAGGCCGCCGGACTCCGCCTCGACCCGCTCCCGCAGCGCGTCCACGTCCGCCACCGACGTGAAGTCGCACCGCACCGGCACGCCACGCCCGCCCGCCGCGTCCACCAGCTCGGCCGTCTCCTCGATCGTCTCCGACCGCTTCATCGGCGACGACGACCCGCGGGACGTACGCCCGGTGACGTACACCGTCGCGCCGCCGCGACCGAGCTCCACCGCGATCGCGCGACCGCACCCCCTGGTCGCACCCGTCACCAGCACCGTCTTCGCCGTCATGCGGGCACGATAACGCCCGACCCCGACAAAACCGGGCCCCGAAGCTCAGGGGCGATTCAGGGTCATCACCGATCCCGTGCGCACGCGAATCGCGGGAGGCTACTACCGCAGTCGGGTGGGAAGTTCGAACCACAGGATGACGCGCACGCGTGCCCCGATCGGTCAGCATGAGAGCCGCACGGGGAACAACAGGCTTTTGACCAGCACAGGGGAGCAACCATGATAGAGGCACGAGGCCTCACCAAACACTACGGAAAAACGCTCGCCGTCAACGATCTGTCATTCGACGTCGCCCCCGGCGAGGTGACCGGTTTCCTCGGTCCGAACGGCGCCGGGAAATCGACCACCATGCGGATGATCCTGGGCCTGGACAATCCGACGAGCGGCCAGGTGACCATCGGCGGGAAACGTTACACGGAACTGAAGAATCCACTTCGGACCGTCGGCGCGCTGCTCGACGCCAAGTGGGTGCACCCGAACCGCTCGGCGCGGGCGCACCTGGCCTGGATGGCGAAGTCCAACCACATCCCGGCGCGGCGCGTCGAAGAGGTGCTCGACATCGTCGGCCTGACCAGCGTCGCGGGCAAGCGCGCCGGCGGGTTCTCGCTGGGCATGTCGCAGCGGCTGGGGATCGCCGCGGCCCTGCTCGGCGACCCGGAGGTGCTGCTGTTCGACGAGCCGGTCAACGGCCTCGACCCGGAGGGCATCCTCTGGATCCGCAAGTTCATGCACCGCCTCGCCGACGAGGGCCGCACCGTCTTCGTCTCCAGCCACCTGCTGTCGGAGATGGCGCTGACCGCCTCCAACCTCGTGGTCATCGGCAAGGGCAAGCTGATCTCGCAGAGCACCACGAAGGAGTTCGTGGCCAGGGCCAGCGAGAACACCGTCAAGGTGCGCAGCCCGCAGCTGGCGAAGCTGCGCTCGCTGCTGCCCGCCGACAGCGCCACCGACACCGACGACGGCATCCTCGTGTCCGGTTTGGACAGCGAGAAGATCGGCGAGCTGGCCGCGAGCAACGGCATCGTGCTGCACGAGCTGAGCCCGCAGACGGGTTCGCTGGAGCAGGCGTTCATGCAGATCACGGGCGATTCCGTGGAGTACCACACCGGTCTGGAGACCGAGGCCCGGCACGCTCTCGAGCCGGCGAACTAGGGGAGACGCGAACATCATGACTTTGCTTGCCGTGGAACGGATGAAACTGTTCACCACCCGCTCGCCGTGGTGGTGCGCACTGGTGGCGCTGGCCACCACGATCGGGTTCTCCGCCCTGGTCGTCGGCAACGCGGACGACGGGGGCGAGTTCACCGCCACCGTCGCCTCGACCCAGTTCGGCTACAGCTTCGGCATGGCCGTGATCATGGTGCTGGCCGCGCTCGCGGTCACCACCGAGTACCGCTTCGGCACGATCCGCACGACCTTCCAGGCGGTGCCCAACCGGGCCGCCGCGCTGGTCGCGAAGACGACCGTGGTCGCGCTGGTCGCGCTGGTCATCGGCGAGCTGAGCGCGTTCGGCTCGTGGGCGCTGGCGCTCCTGCTCAAGCCGAACGCCCCGCTCGCGCTGGACACCGGCGCGGACTGGATCAACGTGGCCGGGGTCGGCGCGATCTACGCGCTCGCCGCGGTGATCGCGGTGGCCGTGGGCATCCTGCTCCGCCACAGCGCCGGCGCCATCGCGCTGCTGCTGATCTACGCGCTCGCGGTCGAGGACCTGATCCGGCTCATCCCGAGCGTCGGCGACGACATCTACCAGTGGCTGCCGTTCAACGTCGCCAACAAGTTCCTCACCGGCGACGGCGCGTCGAACATGGGCCGCAACGTCGACGCAGGCGCGCCGATGTCCACGGCCGCGCTGTCGCAGGGCTGGTCGCTGGCCTACTTCGCGGCGGTCGCCGTCGCGCTGCTGGCCATCGCCGTCGCCACGGCTCGCAAGCGCGACGCCTGATCGGAAGACCACCACAGGCGCTCCGGTGGGGACCGGAGCACGGGGAAGAAGAACGGCCCGGGCCACCGAATTCGGGGGGTGGCCCGGGCCTTCGCCTGTAGTGCATCCGATGACCTCCGGAAAGGTCGAATCGATTAATCGGATGATGCTGTTACGACCCCTGGGTTAATACCGCGTAAAGCACCTGTGGTCGGCCTCACAGGAAGCGGACGCACCGCCTCTGACCAGGCATTCTGGAATCACCACGTCAGGCGACTCCACGGAGGTGACCCTTGACGGTGGATATCGATCGGAAAATCGCCGCCCCGCGCGCCGTCGCGCATCCGCCCGCTCTGGAACCGCTCGACGCGCTCGAATGGTCGCAGGCCGTGGAGTTGCCCCGGATCGTGGCCACCGCGACGAGACCGGCGGAGATCCGGCGCGCGTGGATCCACCGGGCCGCCGAAAGCGAAGTTCTCGCGTTGTTCCGCGCCGTGAGCGCCCGGGGCGAGATGATCCCGGCGCCGTGGTGGCTGCGCGCACTCGCGGAGGGCAGGCTGGACTCGCGGGAGACCGGGTTCCGCATCGAGGACCGGGTGGCGCAGCTGCTGTCCCGCCGGCCCGGCTGGGAGTACGTGCCGTGGGCCGCGGACGGCGAATCCGGGTACTGGGAGTTCATGCCGTCGGAGAACGGGCGCTCCGGGCACAAGATCCCCACCACGATCCTGACCACCAGCCGCCACGACGGGTGGATCGACGTGTTGCCCGCCCACACGGGCACCACGCCGTCGCCGATCGCCGTGCACGGGGTCGGCGGCCTGCGCTCCCGATTGGGGGAGTTCGAGGCCGTCCGCTAGGGGCTTTCCTCTGGAGAAGTGGCGGAGCCGCTTGCACCACTCGGGCAGCCGGCACCCCCGCGGGTTTGAACGGGCACAGCCGCGCGGACCGTGTCCGTTGAGGGCGGTGGCGGGCTGGCGGGAGGGGCCGCTACCCGCACCGCCACGCAGGCCGCATCATGGACGGCAGCTAACTTGGGCGGGTGGAGAGCGAGCAGCAGCCGCGCCTGCGGAGTGTCGTCAGTTACGTGCAGCGTGGCGGCCGGATGACGGTCGGCCAGCAGCGTGCCTGGGAACGCCAGTGGGCGGACATCGGGCGCAGGGTGGCCGACCTGCCGCCCGGTCCGATCGACTTCGCCGGGTGGTTCGGCCGCCCGGCTCCGGTGCTGCTGGAGATCGGCTCCGGCATGGGTGAGACGACCGCGCAGCTCGCGGCCGCCGAGCCGGAGGTCAACTACGTCGCCGTCGAGGTGTACGAGGCCGGTCTCGGGCAGCTGATGCTGCGCGCCGAGCGGCTCGGCCTGGAGAACCTCCGCCTGCTGCACGGCGACGCGGTGATCGCGCTGAAGGAGCACATCGAGCCGGATTCGCTGTCCGGGGTGCGGATCTTCTTCCCGGACCCGTGGCCGAAGAAGCGCCACCACAAGCGCAGGCTGGTGCAGCCCGACTTCGTGAAGCTGGTGGCGTCGCGGCTCGCGCCGGGCGGGATCCTGCACATGGCCACCGACTGGGAGCACTACGCCGAGCAGATGCTCGAGGTGTGCTCGGCCGAGCCCGCGCTGCGCAACCGCTTCGACGACTGGGCGCCGCGGCCGAGCTGGCGGCCCGTCACCAAGTTCGAGCAGCGGGCCGACCAGGAGGGCCGGATCAGCCGGGACCTGATCTTCGAACGCGTGGGCTGACCGGCCGCCCCTCCCCCCGACGAGGGGCGGCCGGACGAGCTCATTCGTCGGCCAGCGGTTCCGCGCGCACCCGGTTCAGGGCCGGGGTGCAGACCGACGCGGCGAGCACCGCCACGGCGAACCCGAGCACTACCGGCGCGACCAGCCACGGGCTGATCACCGCCGAGGCGTTCTGCGATTCCTGAATGATCGAGAACAACCCGAGGCCGGCGATCATTCCCAGCAGCCCGGACCCGATCGTGGCGACCAGCGCGGGCAGCGCGGCCTCCATCCGCAGCGCCCTGGACAGCACCCGGGTCGGCGTGCCCGCCGCCATCAGCGCCCCGAACGTGCGGCGCCGGTCCATCACCGATCCGGCGGTCGCGATCGCCGCGCTGCACCCGGCCAGGATCGCGGCGACCGTCACCCCGATGACGGTGACGCGGCGCAGGTCGTCCAGCTGGTCGCGCTGGCCGTCCAGGTACAGCTCCCGGCTGTACACGCTTTCGCCGCCGGCCGCGCCGACCAGCGCGGTGCGCACCAGCTCGCGGTCGGCCGGGGTGGTGTCGACGGCGACCCGCGCGTACGAGGGCACGACACCGGCCGGCACGACCGCCGGGTCGATGATCAGCGGCGCGTACCCGTCGTCGTCGGTCTGCGTCATCGGCTTGACCGCGGTGCCCGCGGCGAACGGCACGCCTTCGCCGTCGTAGTCGCCTGCCACCCGGAAGCCGCCGAGCTCCAGGTCGTGGGTGCTGTAGATCCCCGGCCCGGTGCAGGTGGCCTGCACGCGGTAGAGCTGCACCGCGTCGGCGCACGGGACGACCACGCCGGTGTAGGTGGAGCCGTTCACCGACTTCAGCGTCACCTCCGGCATCGACACCGCGCGGGCGGGCAGGTTGTAGCGCTCCAGCGTCGCGTTGGCCTGTGCGGCGATCGTGCCCGCCCGCTCGCCGGAGGTGTCCACCGACAGCACCGAGTCGCGGTAGGTCCCGCCGCCACCGGCCATGGCGTCGAAGCTGGGCATCAGCGTCAGCGCCATCGACCCGGTGAACACGGCGAGCACGACCCCGGCCGAGGCGCGGTAGGCGCCGCGCGGGTCGTTACGCAGCCGCCGCCCGGCCAGCAGCGCGGACGGCTTGCGCCAGCGGCTCACGAAGAACCCGCCGATCACCGCCGTCACGTACGGCCCGACCAGCATCGCCGAGGCGATCATCAGCGCGAGCCCGAGCAGGATCAGGTTGACGTCGTCGCCCTGCTCGATGGCGAAGAAGAAGAACAACGCGGTCGCCGGCAGCGAGAGCAGGCGCCACCAGCGCAGCGGCTTCGGCGTGTGCTGCACGACCGCCCCGACCGGGTTGCTCACCACCCGCCGCAACCCGAGCACGGCGGCCAGCAGCACCAGGGCAGGCACGGCGACCAGCACGAACACCGTCAGCCCGATCGGCACGCGGAAGTCACCGGCGAGCCACGTGCCGCCGTCCCACCGCACCAGCCGGGCCAGCGACCACAGCAGCGGGCTGATCGCCCAGCCGAGCAGCGCGCCGGTGACCGCGGCGATTCCGGTCTCGGCCGCGGTGATCGCCACGACCTGTCCCGGTGTCGCGCCGGCCAGGCGCAGGGCCGCCAGCCGCTGCTCGCGGCGGGCCGCGATGAGCCGCGCCGAGGAGGCCACCAGCACCAGGCTCGGCACCAGCAGCACCACGACCCCGACCCCGGCCAGCAGCGTGAGCAGCGCGTCCACCCGCGCCTCCGACGGCGGCACGAACCCGTTCCGCTCGTTCGCGTTCACCGGCATCGTCTCCGGGCTGTGCCCGACCAGCGCGACGAGCTGGTCCGGGAACCGCAGGGCGTCCTCGCCGAGGGTGCCGACCACCTTGCCGGGGAACCGGTCGGCCAGCTGCGAGGCGGGCAGCCGGTTCATCGCCTGGAACAGCTCCGGCGACACCAGCACCTCGCCGGGCGCCGGGAACTTCGGCACCCCGGCGGGCAACTCGACCCCGCCGGCGAGCTGGGCCACGTCCACGCGGTCGATGCGCCTGCCGTCGAAGTAGTCGGTGCTCGACGAGATCGACAGGGTCGGTGTGCCGCCGTCGCGGGAGCCGTACTGCTCCTGCCAGACCGCGCGCTCGGCGCGGGCCTGCGTCGCGAAGGGCAGGCTCAGCAGCAACAGGACCAGACCCGTGGCCACCGCGACCCCCACCGCGGTGAGCAGGGTGGCGGTCCTGGTCCGCCGGTCCGCCCGCAGCACCTTGAACGCCAGCTGGACCGGGCTCACGGCAGCACCCCCACCTGCTCCGCGATACGGCCGTCCCGGATGGTCACCGTGCGCGGCAGCGACGCGGCGAGTTCCACGTCGTGCGTCACGATGACCACCGACGTGCCCGCGTCCGAGGCCGCGACCAGCAGGGCGTCCATGGTGTCCTTGCCGGTGCGGGTGTCCAGCGCGCCGGTCGGCTCGTCGGCGAAGATCACCTTCGGCCGGTGCGTCAGCGCGCGGGCGATCGCGACCCGCTGCGCCTGGCCACCGGACAGCTCACCGGGGCGGGACCCCTCCCGGCCCCGCAGCCCGAGGCGGCCCAGCCACTCCCGCGCCGCGCCGATCGCCTCGCGGCGCTTGGCTCCCCCGAGCAGCATCGGCAGCGCCACGTTCTCCTCCGCGGACAGCTCGGCCACGAGCATTCCCTGCTGGAACACGAAACCGAACTCGGTGCGCCGCAGCTCGCTGCGCTTGGTCTCGGACAGCTGGTCGACGCGCCTGCCGTCCAGCAGGATCTCGCCGCCGTCCGGCCGCAGGATCCCGGCCAGCACGTGCAGCAGCGACGTCTTGCCCGACCCCGACGGGCCGACGACGGCGAGCGCCTCCCCGGCGTGGACGTCGACGTCGACGCCGGCCAGCGCCACCTGCTCGCCGTACCGCTTGACGAGCCCCCGCCCGGACAACACGACACTCCCTTGTGGAGTCATGAACCTTCCCCTTCCGTTGTTCCCGCACAGCAGGTTCACAGGTGGGGCGTGGTGCCCGGATCGGCCGATCGGCCGATACGGGGTGGCCGGGCGGCCAAGGTGCGGGGACGCGCGGATCCTCTACCGTTCCGTTGTGCCGTTCTCCGATCGCGTGACCTCGGCCTGGCGATGGCTGGGTCTCGAAGGCGTCCTGCTGCTCGCCGCCTTCCTGTGCGATCTCGCGGTGGTGCTGCCGGCCAGTGTGGACTCGCTGGGACCGCGGGGCCGGGATCTCCTGCTGCTGCCCGGGATGATCGCGCTGGGCGCGTGCGCGCTGTGGGCGCGGACCCGGCCCGCGGTGGCCGTGTTCGCGGGCGCCGCGACGTTGTTCGCGTCGACCTTCCTGATCCGGGCGACCGACGCGGCGGCCTACACGACGCTGTTGAGCAACGTGTCACTGAGCGAGACCGTCGCCGGGCTGGAGCTGGTGTTCTTCTGCGTGCGGCGGGTGCGGTGGGCGGAGTCCATCGTCGGCACCGGCACGCTGGTGCTCGCCACCCTGTTCGCCACCGCCTACCGCAACGGCTCGGGCAGCCGCGGGTTGAGCGAGACGATGCTGCTCGGCCTGGTGCTGCTGGTCGCCGTGGTGCTCGCCGGGCTGCAGTTCCGGCGCGGGCAGGCGCCGCGCAAGGAGAGCGCGGTGCGCGACCTGGTGCGCGAGCAGTGGCCGCTGATCGGCGCGCTCAGCCTGCCCGTCTTCCTGGAGCTGTACCAGCTGCTGGACAGCAACATCCGGGCACTGCCCGCGCTGACCTGCTCGCTCGCCGCTGCCGCGACGGCCGTCTACGCGACCCGCCGCCCACTGCGCGCCGGCCTGCTGCTCGCCGGGATCATCTTCGCCACCTCGGCGGCGCTGTGGATCGCGCCGCGGCAGTACCTGCTCGGCTACGGCGCCCTGCCGTTCACCGAGATCGTCGCCGGGATCATCGTCGTGGTCCTGCTGGTCCGGTCGGTGGAGCCGAAGCGGGCGTGGGGCGCGATCGCGCTGATGTCGGCCGCGGTCGCGTTCACCACGCTCACCACGGTGGTCAGCGGCCGGGGCCGGGCGAACATGTCGGACCTGCGCGACCTGGTGATCGCCGCGGTGCTCGTGCTCGGGATCGCGGTGGCCGCCGGGCTGTACTTCCGGGCCCGCGACTCCGAGCGGCGCAAGGTGGTCGAGGCCGCGGTCGCCGACGCGCAGAACTCCGAGCGCATGGCGCTGGCGCGGGAACTGCACGACCTGGTGGCCCACCACGTCACCGGGATCATCGTGCAGGCGCAGGCGGCGAAGGTGATCGCCGACCAGAACCCGAAGGTCGCGCTGGAGGTCATCGAACGCATCGAGGCCGCGGGCACCGAGGCGATGACCGCGATGCGCCGGCTGGTCGGCAGCATGCGCGCGGGCGGGGAGGCGGTCACCGACCAGGCCACCATGGACCTGGACGCGGACCTGCGGCGGCTCGTGGAGTCCGGGCACCACGGCGTTCCCACAGAAGCCGACGTGCGGGTGCCCGCGGACCTGCCGCAGGAGGTGGCGCGCTCGGCGCTGCGCCTGGTGCAGGAGTCGCTGACGAACATCGGCAAGCACGCGGCGGGCGCGACGCGGGCATGCGTGCTGGCCGAGGTCCGGGACGGCGAACTGCACATCCGGGTGGCCGACGACGGCCACCAGGTGGTGACGCGTCCGGCCGGAGGTTCCGGGGGATACGGTCTGGTCGGGATGCGCGAGCGGGTCGAGCTGCTGCACGGCCGGCTCGCCGCGGGCCCGGCGCCGGACGGGGGCTGGGTGGTGGAGGCGTGGTTGCCGGTGGAGGAAAAGGCTTGATTCGCGTACTGATCGCCGACGACCAGAGCATGGTGCGCATGGGGTTCCGGATGATCCTCGACGCCCAGGACGACATCGAGGTGGTCGCCGACGTCGAGGACGGTGTCGCGGCGGTGACGAAGGCGCGTGAGCTGCGGCCGGACGTGTGCCTGCTGGACATCCGGATGCCCGGGCTGGACGGGCTGGAGGTGACGCGCCAGCTGGCCGGGCCGGACGTCGCCGACCCGCTGAAGGTCGTGGTGGTGACAACCTTCGACCTGGACGAGTACGTGCACACTGCGCTGCGCAACGGCGCGAGCGGCTTCCTGCTCAAGGACGCCGGCCCGGCGCTGCTGATCGAGGCGATCCGAGCCGCCCACCGCGGCGACGCGCTGGTGTCGCCGCAGGTGACGGTGCGGCTGCTGAAGCACTTCGAGGGCGCGTCCGCGCGGCGGTCCGTGGAGCCGCCGAAGGAGCCGCTGACGGCGCGCGAGCTGGACGTGGTCAAGGCGGCGGCCCGCGGCCTGACGAACACGGAGATCGGCGCCGAGCTGTACATGTCCCTGTCGACGGTGAAGACGCACCTGGCCGCGGTGCAGGGCAAGGTCGGCGCGCGGAACCGCGTCGAGGTCGCGGCCTGGGCGTGGCGCAGCGGACTGGTGGACTAGCCGCGCAGGGTGCAGGCTTTCGGTTCATGGAGCGCAGGGCGGCGCTGGTAGCCGCGGCCGTCGCGGCGGCCGGTCTCGCGGCCTGCTCGACACCCCACAGTGACCGGCCGACGCCGACCACGGCGGCACCGACCGCGGACCCGCTGGAGCCGCTGACCGCCTGCGCCGTCCTCGACCAGCTGCTCGCCGGGCAAGGGTTCACGCCGGGCAGACCGATCGGCGTGCGGGACGAGTGCGGCGCCTCAAAACCGGGTTACGGCACCGTGAGCGTCACCCTGGAGCAGGAGCAGGGGGAACCGGAAGGGGCGGCGCCGCTCGACGTCAACGGCCGCAAGGCGCTGATCGGCCAGTTCACCGGCCCCGGGACGTGCGAGGTCGTGCTCGACGTCCCCGGGCACGCCCAGGCCGCGACGACCGTCGTGCTGCTCTCCGCCGACTTGCAGGCGGAAGCCTGCGCCGCGGCTCAAGACCTGGCCATCAGCCTCGAACCACTCCTGCCGCGCTGAGTCACTGCGCCGTCCAGCCGCCGTCGACCGGGAGCAACGCTCCGGTGATGAAGCTCGCCGCGTCGGAGGACAGGAACGCCACCGCTTCGGCGACCTCGTCGGCCTTGCCGATGCGGCCGATCGGGTGGGCGGGGCCGAACGAGGCGAGCATTTCGCGGCCGTTGTCGACCACCCCCTCCATGATGTCCGTGTCGACGACGCCCGGCAGGACGGCGTTCGAGCGGATCCCCACCGGCCCGCCTTCGATGGCCAGCACCCGCGTCATCTGCGCCAGCGCGCCCTTCGACGCGGCGTAGGCGGTCTGCGTCTCGAACGCCACCACCGACGACACCGACGCGATCGACACGATGGACCCGCCACCCGCGGCCGCCATCACGCGGAACGCCTCCCGCGCCTGCACGAAGTTCCCGCGCGCGTTGACCCGCAGGATCGCCTCGAAGTCCTCGACACTCGTCTCGGTCACCGGCTTGTTCAGCGTCCGGCCTGCGTTGTTCACCAGCACGTCCAGCCGCCCGAACCGCTCGACCGCAAGCCGCATCGTGGCGCGGGCCAGTTCTTCGTCCGCGACGTCGCCGGTCAGCACCGCCACGTCGTCGGCGGCCAGCTCGTGCACGGACTCCCGCAGATCGGTGACGACGAGGCGCGCGCCCCGCGAGCGCAGCAACTCGGCGCACGCCCGGCCGATGCCGCGCGCCGCGCCGGTGACGACGGCGACCCGTCCGGTGAGATCCAGTTTGCTCATGGCACCGACGGTGGCCCGGCCTGCCGGACCGCGGCAGGGCACGGTCTTCCTGGGAGCGCTGCACCCAGGTAACACCGCCGCCGCCGACCTACGATCACGGCATGCCACGGTCCGAACTCGGCGACTTCCTCAGCTCGCGGCGGTCCCAGGTGCGCCCGGACGAGGTCAACCTCCCCAGCACCGGCCAGCGCCGCGTGCCCGGCCTGCGCCGCGAGGAAGTGGCGCTGCTGGCGGGCGTCAGCGTGGACTACTACGTCCGCCTGGAGCAGGGCCGCGAGCGCACCCCGTCGGCACAGGTGGTCGACGCCCTGGCCGCCGCGCTCCGCCTCGGCGAGGACGGCCGCCAGCACCTGTTCCGCCTCGCCGGGCTCAGCCCGCGCACCCGGCTCACCGCGGTGCCCGCCCGGGTCGACCCGAGCCTGCTGCAGCTGATGAGCGCATGGCCGGACAACCCCGCCATCGTCTACAACCTCGCCTACGACGTGCTCGCCTCCAACGCGATCGCCGATGCGCTGTTCCACGACTGGGCGCACTCGCGCAACCTGATGCACGTCGTGTTCACCGACCCCGCCGCGCGCACCTTCTACCGGGACTGGCACGAGGTGGCGCGCAACTCGGTCGCCGGGTTCCGGCTCGGCTACGGCAAGAACCCGGACGACCCGCGGGTCCGGCAGGTCCTCGCCGAACTCCTCGCGGCCAGCCCGGAGTTCGCCGAGCTGTGGACCGCTCACGACGCGCGCGGCAAGAGCCTGGAGCGCAAGGAGTTCGTGCACCGCGAGGTCGGTCCGCTGACCCTGACCATGCAGACCTTCGACGTCCGGTCCAGCCCGGGCCAGGAGCTCGTCGTCTATCACGCCGAACCGGGTTCGCCGAGCGCCGAGGCCCTCGCGCTGCTCGGGTCGCTGGCCGCCACGGCCCGGCGGGAGACCTAGAATCCCAGGATGCCGCAACGCTTCCGCGCCCCCGTCGTCCTGCCCTGCGATCCGGCCTGCTCGGTCATCCGGGACGGCGTGGTCGACGTCGGCGACGACGGGCGCATCACGTTCTGCGGCCCCGCCGGCGAGGCGCCCGGCGATCTGCCGGTCACCGAGCTGACCGGGATCCTGCTGCCCGGCCTGATCAACGCGCACGCGCACAGCCCGATGACCCTGCTTCGCGGCATGGGCGGCGACCTGCCGTTGCTGCGCTGGCTCAACGAGATCATCTGGCCCGCCGAGGCGAAGCTGCGCGCGGACGACGTGCGTGCCGGGATGCTGCTCGGCTCGGTCGAGATGCTCCGGCACGGTGTCACCACCAGCGCGGAGATGTACTTCTTCGCCGAGCAGATGGCCGAGGCGGTGCTGGAGACCGGCGCGCGGGCCGTGCTCGGCGGTCCGATCATCGACCTGCCCGGCGTCGACTGGCGGCGCATGATCGAGGTGGCGGACCGCTGGATCGACGCCGACGGCCTGCGCTTCGGACCCGGGGAGCGGATCGAGCTGTCCTACGCGCCGCACTCGGCGTACATGCTGCCGGTCGAGGCGCTGCGGCAGGTCACCGAATCGGCCGCGGCGCGGGGTGCGCTGGTGCAGATCCACGTCGCCGAGGCGGCGGACGAGGACGCCCGGCAGCGCGCGGAGTTCGGCTCGGTGCCGCAGCTGCTGGAGGAGGTCGGCATGCTGGGCGGCCGGGTGCTCGCCGCGCACGCCGTCCACCTGTCCGATCAGGACATCGCGTTGTTCGCGGCGCGCGGCACCGGGGTGGCGCACTGCCCGGGGTCGAACGCGAAGCTGGCGTCGGGCATCGCGCGGCTGACCGACCTGCGGGCGGCGGCGGTCGCGGTCGGACTCGGCACGGACGGCCCGGCCAGCAACGACGACCTCGACCTGTGGGAGGAGGTCCAGCTCTCCGCGATGCTCGCCCGGCTGTCCACACAGGACTCGACCGCGTTGCGGGCGAAGGACGCGCTGCTGCTGGCCACCCGCGGCGGTGCGGACGCGCTGAGCCGGACCGACATCGGCGCGCTGGAGCCCGGCCACTGGGCCGACTTCGTGCACGTCGACCCGGACGGCCCGGCGTTCGCGACGGGGCTGGACGAGCCGGACGAGCAGGTGATCTCGAACCTGGTGTGGGCCGCGGGGTCCCGGCAGGTCCGGGACGTCTGGGTGGCCGGCGAACAGGTCGTGTCCGACCGCGAACCGGTGCGCGTCGACCGCGGCAAGGTCCAGTCCGCCGCGCGTGATGCCGCCGCGCGCTTGCGCGCCTAGTGAAACAGCGAGACGTGCGCGGCCGCCCACTCGGCGAACCTCATGCCCGGGCGGCGCGGCGTTCGCGACCGCGGCAAGGCCGCCCCGTGGGGGCTTCACGACAACGAGATGTGCGCGGCCGCCCACTCGGCGAAGGCCGTGCCCGGACGCCCGAGCTGCCGCGGGCGAGATCGGCTGCGGATACTCCGCAACCTCGGCGCCGCCACCCGCTTGCGTGTCTAGCGGAACAACGACGCGTGCGCGGCCGCCCACTCGGCGAACGTCGTGCCCGGGCGACCCAGCACCCGTGACACCGTCGGCGAAACCGGCTGCGGGTGCTCCGCCATCTCGGCGCAACCGTCCAGGTACCAGGCGGCCGCGTCCGCGCCCATCGTCTCCGTCAGGTCGGCCAGTGCGTCCGCGTGGGATACCTCCACCAGCGGGATCTCCCGCCCCAGCGCCTTTCCGATCTGCGCCACCAGCTCTGCGCGGGTGAGCGTCTCCGGCCCGGTCAGCCCGTACGCCGCGCCTTCGTGGCCGTCCTCCAGCAGGGCCTTCGCCGCGACGGCCGCGATGTCCTCCAGCGCGATCGGCGCGTTCGCTGCCCGTGGGTACGCCTCGCGCACCTCGCCGCGGCTCCGGATCTGGTCCGCCCAGATCGTCGTGTTCGTCATGAACTCGCCTGCCTCCAGGTGCGTCCACGGGATGCCGGAGTGCTCGACCGCCTTCTCGACGTCGTACCACCAGCTGCCAGCCGGCCCGGCGAGGTCGACGATCCGCGCCACGCCGGCCTCCCTGGCCAGCTCGGTCACCTCCCGCACCGTCCGGGTCAGCGGTGCCAGGTACATCCGGTCCACGCCCTCCAACGCGCGGGGCAGCGTCTCGACGCGGCCGAGGTAGCCCTCGACGACCTCCACCTCGGGCGGCAGCGCGGCCCGCACCGGATCGGTGGTGAGCGCCCGCACCTCCGACGCGCCCGCGACCGGACCCGCAGCGCCATCCTCAGCGCCGCCGCGACCCTCCTCGGTCGCGACTACCAGGCGAAACTCGCCGAGATCGCCAACGCGGCCGGGGTCGGGCGGACCACCCTGCACCGCTACTTCCCGGACCGCGCGACCCTGATCAAGGCCGCCGTCGAGGACTCGATCGCCGCCATCGAGGCCTCCGTCGCCGACGCGGCGATCGACCAGGGGCCGGCGCTGGACGCCATGCGCAGGCTGGTCGCCGCGATGGTGGCGGTCGGGGACCGGCTGGTCTTCCTGTTCGGCGACCCGCGGGTGCTGGCCGAGCACGGCCCGGACGGCGGCACGCCGCCGGACGATCCGGTGATCGCCCTCATCGAACGCGGGCAGGCGGAGGGCGTGTTCGACCCCAGGCTCACTCCACAGTGGATCCAACGGGTGTTGTGGGCGCTGGTGTACACCGGGCACACCGAGGGCGAGCTGTCCGGCGTGCCCCGGCACGGCATCATGGACACCGTGGTCGAAACGTTGCATAACGGAATCGCGCGATCTTGATCTTATCGGCCGGTTCACCCCCGCTCACACGCTCGTTCACCGCCCGTTCCCGCCCGCTGGCTTACATCGGAGCACGTGTGGGGAGTTCTTGACGCCGAGCCGGATGAGCTGAACAAAGCCGCATGTCACTTGGGCGACATACTGACCAAATTGGACCACTCGCCGCTCGCCGGGATCGTGGCGACGGCGGACGTCTACGGCGATCCCGGTCTGGCGAGCACGCTCGGCGAGTTCACCGGCCTGGCGCGCGTCGCCGCGCGATTGCTTCAGGAGCGGGTCGGTCTGACGGGCACCGCGCTGCGGGACACGGCCACGCTGTTCCAGGGCACCGAGCTCGACAACGAGGCCGCCATCCGCCGGGCCGGGCGGTGAGCGCGGAGCTCGGCTCCACCGACGATCCGCGCGCGCTCGTCCCCGGCTCTCCGGACACGATCGTCGAGCACGTCCGCACCCTGCTCGACCAGGCGAAGCAGTTCGAGGGCGTCGGCTCCGGGCTGGCCGGCTTCGGCGTGCCGGGCTGGCAGGGCGCGGCCTCCGACGCCTTCGGCGAACTGGTCGACCGGCTGCCACCGCAGTGGTTGAAGGCGGCCGACAGCCTGGCGGCCGCCGCGGGCGGCCTGAGCCGCTACGCCGACACGCTGCGCTGGGCGCAGGAGCAGGCCCGGGAGGCGATCGAGCTGTGGAACGACGGCCGCCGCGCTCTCGAGCACGCAGCCGGGCAGGCCGCCGAGGATGCCGCGGAAGAAGCGGTGCGGCAGGGGGAGCAGCTCCAGCAGCAGGCGCGGGAAGTGCTCGACCGGGCCCGTGACCAGCTGGAACGCGAAGCCGTGGACGCCGCGCGTGTCATCGGCACGATCGAGGCCGCGGCAGGCAGTGCGATCGGCGGTCTCGTCGACGCGATCACCAGCGGGTGGGACGCCAGTGGCAGCTCGTCGATCAAGACGTGGGAGTACGGCAACAAGTTCATCCCGCCGGAGCACGGCAAGCTGGGCCGCTACCGCTACTACGCCTACCTGCTGCACCAGGTCGCCGAGGGCAAGCTCCAGAAGGGCGACCTGACCCTCACCGGCAAGGTCGAGACGATGGTCGGCATCGAGACCAACCTCCAGGCGGCGCTGAACAACAAGGGCCTCATCCTGGAAGCCGAGACCATCGACGGCGTCAAGAGCACCGCGACCGGCCGCCTCGACTACGGCGTCCTCGGTCTCGACGGCAAGGCCGAAGGCATGTTCGGCGTCCGCGGCCGCGCCGGGTTCAAGGCCACCAAGGAGGCGGTCGAGGCGAAGGCCGGCGTGTTCGCCGGTGCGCGTGGCAGTGTGCGCGGCGCCGTCGACGTCGGCGGCGTCGGGGCGGGCGCGACCGCGGAGGGCTGGGCCGGTCTCGGCGCCGAGGCCGGGTTCACCGTCGGCAAGGGTGAGGACGGCAAGTTCCACATCAAGGGCAACGCCGGGGCGGCACTCGGGATCGGCGGCGAGGTCGGGTTCGACCTGCAGGTCGACGGGCACAAGGTCGCGGAGACCGCGAAGTCGGCCGCGAACGCGGTCGGCGACGGAATCGAGGCCGCAGGCGAAGGCATCAAGGACTTAGGCGAAGACGTCGTCGACGTCGGCAAGTCGGTCAAGGGGTTGTTCGGATGACACTGCCCGTTCCGGTCCACTTCGGACTGCCCGACGGCTGGGAACCGGTGCCGTCGCGGGACGCCGCCTTCGCCGCGGTGCGGTCGCCCACCGCCGGGATCATGCTGACCGGCGGGACGTGGCCGATCGCGACGCCCCTGCGCGAGGTCGCCGCCGAATCCGCGAGGGACCTGCGCGAGACGGCCGACGAGGTGACCGTGCTCAGCGGTGACGAGATCGGCGACGGCGGGTTCGTGCAGGAACTGCGGTTCACGGCCGGCGACGAGACGTTCGTGCGCAGCGAGGTCCACCTCGCGATGGGCGAGGGGGCGGGACAGCGCGCCGTCGTCCGCGCCGTGCTGACCTGCACGCGCGGGGAGTTCGACGCGCTGGCCGGCGACTTCCGCGAGTTCGTCGGCTCGCTCGGCCCCGACGTCTAGTGCGGGCGGGGCCGGATGCTCACGTCGGAGATGTGCGCGTCCGGGCTGGCGGTGACCGCGGACAGCACCGCCGCGGCGACCGAGTCCGGCCGGAGGTACTGGTCCGGGGCGTACTCCCTGCCCTCGCCCGCGATGATCGCCTGCTGCATCTCGGTGTCGGTCCGGCCCGGGTAGACCGAGGTGACGCGGATGCCGGGCTCCTCGGCGCGCAGCGCGTCGGCGAACGCGCGCACCGCGTGCTTGCTCGCCGCGTAGGGGCCCCATCCGGCGCGGGCGGACAGGCCCTGGCCGGAGTTGATGATCACGACGTGCCCGTGCGCGGCACGCAGCGCGGGCAGCAGCAGCCGGGTCAGCTCCGCCACGGCGACGACGTTGACCTCGAAGTTCTTCCGCCACGCCGAGGGCGCGGCCTGCTCGACGGTGCCCAGCTCGGCGGTGCCTGCCGAGTGGACGAGCACGTCCAGCCGGTCGATGCCGGCGACCGCCGCGCGCACGCCGTCGAGGTCGCTCAGGTCTACCGGCCACGGCTCGGCGTCCGCCGACTCGGCGGCCTGTTCGGCGAGCGCGTCGACGTCGCGGCCGCCGAGCAGCACGCGGTACGCGGGCGCGAGGGCGCGGGCAACGGCGGCACCGATCCCGCGGGAGGCACCGGTGACGAGGGCGAGGGGACTTTCCGGCATGCCCCTACGTTAGGTGGTTGATCCCGGCCCGCTGGAGGAGATCCCGTTGCCGCAGTCCCTCCCCGCCCGCCGGGCGCGCCACGCGCGGGTTTCCGCCGCGTTGGCGCAGCTCAGCGACCCGCGGCTGACGGCGTTTTTGGAGTCCGCCCGCCCGCTCGGCGCGGGCATCGGGGGCACCACCTGGCTCGCCGACGTCGGCGGGGCGCCGGTCTTCGTGAAGCGGGTGCCGGTCACCGAGGTCGAGCTGGCGCGGCCGCGCTCGACCGCCGACCACTTCGGCCTGCCGGTCTGGTCGCACTACGGGGTCGGCTCGGCGGGCGGCGGCGCCTGGCGCGAGCTGGCCGCGCACGTGCTGACCAGCGACGACGTGCTCGCCGCCGGCGGCGAGAACTTCCTGCTGCTGCACCACTGGCGCGTCCTCGACGCCGGGCCGCGCCCGGTGCCGACCGCGGCCGAGCGGGCGGAGCAGGTCGCGTTCTGGCACGGCCACCCGGGCGTGCGGCGGCGGCTGGAGGCGCTCGCCACGGCGCCGGCCGACCTGGTGCTGTTCCTCGAGCACGTGCCGCACAACCTGCGCGGCTGGATGCACGAGGGCGCGTGCGGGATGGCCGAGCGGGACCTGACGGCCATCGCCCGGTCGCTGAGCCGGCTCGGGTTGTGGCACTTCGACGCGCACTTCGGCAACACCCTCACCGACGGCGAACGGCTCTACCTCACCGACTTCGGGCTGGCGTCCGCGTCCCGGTTCGACGTCACCGCCGCCGAGCGGCGGTTCCTCGCCGACCACGCGACACACGACCGGAGCTACGTGCTCACCCACCTGGTGAACTGGATCGTGCGCGAGCTCGGCGGCATCGCCGATGTCCCGTCGCGCAACACGGCCATCCGCACCGGCGACCTCCCCGCACTTCCGCCCGCGGCGGCGGACGTCGTCCGGCGGCACGCGCCGGTCGCCGCGCTCGTCAACGACTTCTACTTCCGCGTGCACACCGCGAGCCGGATGACGCCGTACCCGCGCAACGAGATCGAACGTGTTCTGGGCAGATCTTGACGAACCACTCGAACGTGGCATGCAATGCGAGGATGTCGACGAGGACGATCGCCGAGGGTGACCGCGTGCTGGGCAAGGTCGCGCTGCGGATCATGCCCTTCCTGGCCCTGCTGTACTTCGTGAACTACCTGGACCGCGTCAACATCGGCTTCGCGGGGCCGAACGGGATGAACACCGAACTCGGCCTGACCGCGACCGCGTTCGGGTTCGCCTCCGGGATCTTCTTCCTCGGCTACCTCACGCTCGAGGTGCCCAGCAACCTCGCGCTGCACCGGTTCGGCGCGCGCCGGTGGCTGGCCCGGATCATGATCACCTGGGGGATCATCGCGACGGTGCTGGCGTTCGTGCCCAACGCCACGACGCTGGTGATCATGCGGTTCCTGCTCGGCGTCGCCGAGGCGGGCTTCTTCCCCGGGATCATCCTGTACCTGACGTACTGGTTCCCGGCGGCGCAACGGGCCAAGGCCGTCGCCCTGTTCATGGCGGCCGTGCCGGTGTCGTCGGCCATCGGGGCGACGGTGTCCAGCCTGCTGATCGCGCACGGGCACGGGGTGTTCGGGCTGTCCGGGTGGCGGTTCATGTTCCTCGTCGAGGGCATCCCGGCGATCCTGCTCGCGTTCGCGACCTGGTTCTACCTGACCAACCGCCCGGAGCAGGCGAAGTGGCTCACCGAGGACGAGCGCCGCTGGCTGACCACCGAACTGGACAACGAGCGCAAGGCGACCGAGGCCGAGCACCACTGGCCGCTGCGCAAGGCGCTGACCCACCCGCGCATCCTCGGCCTGGCGTTCGTGTACTTCGCGATCGCCTACGGCCTGTACGCGCTGGGGTTCTTCCTGCCGACGATCATCGCCGGGTTCGGGCAGGAGTTCGGCACGAAGCTGTCCACGGTGCAGGCCGGGCTGGTCACGGCGGTCCCGTACGTCATCGGCGCGGTGGTGATGGTCTTCTGGGCACGGCACGGCGACCGCACCCGGGAGCGGAAGTGGCACGTCGCGCTGCCGATGATCGTCGGCGGCGTGGCGATCCCGGTGGCGCTCTACCTGGGCAACCCGTATGCGGCGATGGTCGCGGTGACGGTCTGCGCCGTCGGGGTGTGCGCGGCGCTGCCGACGTTCTGGGCGTTGCCCTCGACGTTCCTCTCCGGCGCGGCGGCCGCCGGCGGCATCGCGCTGATCAACTCGCTGGGCAACATCTCCGGCTTCGCCGCGCCGTACGTGACGGGATGGCTGCGCGACCTGACCGGGTCGCAGCGGACCGGCCTGTGGGTGGTCGGCGCCTGCATGGTCGCCGGCGCCTGCGTCGCCCTCGCGCTGGGTGCCCGGCCCAAGCCGGACCGGGCGTGAGGGTTCAGCCCGAGTACGGGTACCGCACCTTCCAGTCGCCTTCGAGGTGCCACCGCATACCGGTCGTACCCCAGAGCAGGTGTTCGGTGTACTCATGGCGCCGCTCGGCGACGGCGAGCAGGAACTCGACGGTTCCGCCGGGGAAGGACTCCCAGCGCGGGTCGAGGTTGCGCCACCAGATGACGACGGGCCAACGGTCCGGATCCTCGTCGTCGGTGAGCCAGAACAGGTCGTCACCACCACCTGTCACGCCCCATTGCAGCAGCCCGCCCGGCTCCGGGAAGATCGGGTAGGGGTAGTCCTCCGGGAAGCTGTCGCGCATGCTGCGGTACGCGTCGCCGACGCCCAGGTCCATCGCCTCGAGGTAGCCGGCGAAGCCTGGAGACACCCCTGGTTCGTACGGAAATTCGGTCGGGCAACTGACATGCAGTTCCTCGTTGATCGCGCCCCCGCCGTAGCGATCGACGAAGGCCCGGTAGTCGGACGGGAACTGGAAGCCGATCTCCTCGACGGCGCGGTCCCAGGGCGGCGGCTCGGGCCGGGCGAGCGGCGGCGGCAGTACGTCGATCAGCCGTTGCAACGTCTCGTTCACGCCGGTACGACGAAGCCCCGGGAAAGCACGTTCCCCGGGGCTTCTTCAGCCGGCGGTCAGCGGCGCTTGCGCCACACCGAGACGACGGCGGGGCGGGGCAGGTTCGTCCCGCCGTCCGGCCAGTGCGACTGCGGGTTTGTCACCGTGCCGCCCTCACCGGGGTGCTGCACCGCGACCGTGACGAAGTCGCTCGTCACGTTGGGGCCACAGGTCTCCGCGCCGATCGGCACCGTGAGGAACTGCTTGACCTGGCCGCGGTTCGGGCCGTCGACCGGCACCGCGAACAGGCCGTCGTTCATGCCCAGCGCGTTGCCGTCGGTGGAGATCCACAGGTTGCCGTAGGGGTCGAACGCCACGTTGTCCGGGCAGGAGATCGGGCTGACCTGGTCCTTCGGGAAACCGCCGAAGTAGGTGTCGGCCGTGGCCGGGTCACCGCAGACCAGCAGCAGGCGCCAGGAGAACTTCGTCGAGGCCGCGTCGCCGCGGTCCTCCTCCCACTCCAGCACGTGGCCGTTCTTGTTGCCGACGCGCGGGTTCGCCTCGTCGACGCCGGCCTTGCCCGCCGCGCCGCGGTCGCTGTTGTTGGTCAGCGCGGCGTAGATGCGGCCGTTGACCGGGTTCGGCTCGATGTCCTCGGGACGGTCCATCTTGGTCGCGCCCGCCTTGTCCGCGGCCTGGCGCGTGAAGACGTAGACCTCCTCGGCGGTGAAGCCGTCCACGAAGGACTTGTCACCGCTGGCCAGCGGGATCCACTCGCCGCGACCATCGAACTCGCCGTCGGACGGGAGCTTGCCGGTGCCGTCGATCTGGCTCGCCGGGCTGTCGCCGGTGAACTTGCCGACGTACAGGGTGCCCTCGTCGAGCAGCGCCGAGTTGTGGCGGCGGGCGTGGGCGCTGGTGCCCGGCTTGTACTTGCCCTTCGACACGAACTTGTAGATGTACTCGAAGCGCTCGTCGTCACCGGAGTAGACGGCGACCCGGCCGTCCTTGGTGATCTTGACGTTGGCGGCCTCGTGCTTGAAGCGGCCCAGCGCGGTGTGCTTGATCGGCGTCGAGTCCGGGTCGTTGGGGTCGATCTCGACGACCCAGCCGAACCGGTTGACCTCGTTGGGCTCCTGCGGCACGTCCCAGCGCTTGTCGAAGCGCTCCCACTTGCGGGTCGTGGTGCCCTTGCCGATGCCGTAGCGGGTCAGCCGCGCCTGCACGACCGGGTCGGTGATCTTGTCCGAGTTGGCGAAGTACTGGTGGAAGTTCTCCTCGCCGGACAGGACCGTGCCCCACGGCGTCACGCCGCCGGCGCAGTTGTTCTGGGTGCCGCGCACCTTGGTGCCAGTCGGGTCGGCGGAGGTCTTCAGGTACTTCGAGCCGGCGGCCGGGCCGCGCACCTCGAAGGTGGTGTCCAACGTGATGCGTCGCCCGTAGCGGCTCGGCACGACCTCGAGGCCACCGTCGCGCTGCTTCTCCACGAGCACGACGGACAGGCCGTGCGCGGCCCAGCCGATCTTGACCTGCTCCTCGGTCGGGTTCGCCGGGTCGTACTGGCCCGCCGGGAACATCTGCGTCTCGGTCGTGTACTCGTGGTTCACGACCATCAGGAAGCGCTTGCCCTGGCGGTCCTGCGGGATGAGACCGACGAAGTCGTTGTTGTAGCCGAACTGCTTCGCCTGCGCGGCCGCGGTCTGCTTGGCGATGTCGAACTCCGGCGCGCCGGTGACGACCGGGTCGCCCCAGCGGATCACGACGTTCTGCTCCCAGCCGTCCGGGATGACGACCGCGTCGGCCTTGTTCGGCGCGACCGGGGTGAAGTCCGTGCCGGGCGCGGGGCGGCCGGGGCGCTCGCCCGCCAGCGCGGGCGGGACCGCGGCGGAGGCGGTGGCGCCCGCGTTCAGGGCGGCGAACCCGCCGGCAGCGGCGGCCATGACCGCGCCGGCCTTGAACACGCCGCGACGCGACATGCCCTTGACGACGTCACCGAAGTACTCGTTCGACGACTCGTTGGGCGCTTCGTGAGCGCACTGGTTGCCGCAACGGTAGATGCACGTGGTGGCGGACCGGCCGCTCGTGTGGGTAAGGAGGGGCAGCAGCCGCCCGGGGGTGAAGGACACCTGGTCTCCAGTCACTCAGTCAGGGGAAACGCTGGTGACGTTAAGCGACAGAGGCCAGGTGTCCTCAAACTACAGGTGAACGGCAGTCAAAGCTCTTCCCCGACGAGAGCTGCCTCACGCGGCACGCGGTGCGGATCCGCGCTGTTCGTCCGGACCGCGAGTAGCCCGCCGGCCAGCACGCACAGGATCGCGGCGATGACGAATGGGGCGTGCTCCGACCCGAGCCATTCGGCGACGTGCCCCACGAGGGTGGCGGCCACGGCGCCGCCGAGCCAGCGGCAGAAGTTGTAGCCCGCGCTCGCCACCGGCCGGGGCGCGCCGCTGATCGACATCGCGGTGCCGGTGAACAGGGTGTTCAGCAGGCCGGAGACCAGCCCGGACACGATCACGCCGACCACGATCACCGGCTTGCTCGGCACCACGAGCACCACCATCAGCACCGCGTAGCCGAGCACGGACACCACGGTCGCGTGCCGCTCACCGAGCCGGGCCGCCAGTTTCGGCGCGAGCACCACCCCGGCGACCGCGACGCACAGTCCCCAGCCGCAGAAGATCAGCCCGACCGCGACGGCGCTCCAGTCCAGCACGAACGGCGTCCACGCCAGGACGGTGAAGAACGCGGCGGTGTAGAACGCCGAGCCGATCGAGGTGCGCAGCAGCCCGGCGTGCTTCAGCGCGCGCAGCGGGTCGAGCAGCCGGATCGGGGCCCGCTTCTCGTGCTTGTCGCTCGCCAGGAAGATCGAGCACAGCACCAGGGCGGCGGCCATCAGCACGGCGGTGCCGACGAACGGCCCGCGCCAGGAGATGCTGCCGAGGAGGGCGCCGAGCAGCGGACCGACCGCGAGACCGACGCCGAGCGCGGCCTCGTAGAGCAGGATCGCCCCGGCCTGCCCGCCGGTCGCGGCGCCGACGATCACCGACAGCGCGGTGGCGATGAAGAACGCGTTGCCGAGACCCCACACCGCGCGCAGCGCGACGAGCTGTTCGATCGACCCGGCCGCGGCGCACAGCGCGGTCGCGACCACGATCAGCGCCAGCCCGGTGAGGACCGTCCGCTTCGGACCGAACTTCGCGCTCGCCGCGCCGGTGACCAGCATCGCGATCACCTGGACGCCCAGGTAGGACGAGAACAGCAGGGTCACCTGCGACGGCGTGGCGTGCAGCCCCTCGGCGATGGACAGCAGGATCGGGTCCACCAGGCCGATCCCCATGAACGCGATGACCGCGGCGAACGCCGTGATCCACACCTGCTTCGGCTGGTTCTTCAGCGCGTCCAGCAGGCTCCCGTGACTGTGACTGCTCATGCGAGCAGTTCCTCCTTCTTGACCGGATCGATGAGCCTCCGCAAGGCCGGCAGCGCCGCGTCGATCGCGTCGCGGTCGGCCGGATCCAGGGCGGCCAGACGCTCGCGCAGGAACTCCTCGCGGGCCGTGATCAGGTCGGTCACGTACCGCGTGCCCGACTCGGTCGCCGCGATGAGCACCGCGCGCCGGTCGTCCGGATCGGGACGCCTGCTCACCAGACCGAGCCGCTCCAGCCTGCGGACCAGGTCCGTCATCGACGGCTGCCGCACGCCCTCCAGCTCGGCGAGGACGCTCATCCGCCGCGGGCCGCCGTGGACCAGCTCGCTGAGCACCGATCCCTGGGTCAGGGTGAGCTGGTGCTGCGGGGTCAGCCGCCGGACCACGTAGTAGAGGCGGAAGACCAGCGGGCGCAGCTCGTGCGCGAGCTCTGCTACTCCTGGATTCACTTAGCTATCCTAAGCTTTATTGCTTAGGTTGTCTAAGTTGTTCGGCTCACAGCGACTTGGTCAACCACAGCCCGGTCAGCGCGGCGACGGCCAGCGTGACCGCCCCGGCCACCACGAACGCGCTGCCGAGGCCGACCCCGGTCTGCACGACCGCGCCCAGCACCGCCACACCGAGCACCGCCCCGATCTGCCTGGTCGTGCTGCTGATCCCGGACGCCAGCCCGCCCTCCCGCGGGCTGACCGCGTGGATCGCGGCCCCGGTCAGCGGCGACATCGCCAGCGCGAACCCGACGCCGACCACCGCGAGCCGCCACCACACGTTGCCGTAGCCGGTGTCCGCGTCCACGAACCCGAGCACCAGCAGGCCCACCCCGGCCAGCACCAGGCCACTGGTGACTACGATTCGGAACCCGTGCCGCGCCGCGAGCCTGCCCGCGAACGGGCTCACCACCACCATGCCGAGCGACGCGGGCAGCGTCCGCAACCCGGCGACGAGGATCGAGCTGCCCTGGACCTGCACGAAGAACTGCGAGAAGAAGAACGACGAGCCCATCAACGCGAAACCCACCACGACCATGGCCGTGTTCGACACCGTGAACAACCGCTCCCGGAACAGCCGCAACGGCAGCACCGGCGCCGCGCGGCGAGCCTCCACGGCGACGAACCCGGCGAGCACCACCACCGCCACGGCGAAACTGCCCAGGATCACCGGCGAGGTCCAGCCGCGCGACCCACCCTCGATCAGGCCGTAGGTCAGCGCACCAACGCCCACCACCGACAACACCGTGCCCGGGACGTCGATCGCGGGCGCGTCCGGGTTGCGCGACTCGCCCAGGACACGAAGGCCGGCCACAGCAGGGCCACACCGACGGGCAGGTTCACCAGGAAGATCGACGGCCAGGCGAAGGCCTCGACCAGGACACCGCCCGCCAGCGGCCCGGCCGCCAGCCCGATCCCGCTGAGCCCGGCCCACAGCCCGATCGCCCTGACCCGCTCGGCCGGAACCGGGTACGCGGCGCTGAGCAGGGCCAGCGCGGCGGGGCTCAACGCCGCCGCGCCGATGCCCTGCACCACCCGCCCGGCGATCAGCCAGCCGATCGACGGCGCGACGGCACACACCACGGACGCGGCCGTGAACACCGCCACCCCGGCGAGGAACACGCGCTTGCGGCCGAACCGGTCGGCGAACACCCCGCCGGACAGCAACAGCATGGCGACCAGCAGCACGTAGGCGTCGACGATCCACTGCAGCCCGCTGATCCCGACGTGCAAACGCTCCTGCATGTCGGGCAGCGCCGCGCCGACGATGGTGCTGTCGAGCAGCACCATGAACTGGCCGAGGCAGGTCAGCGTGAGCAGCGCCGCCCGGCTCCCGGCGCGCGTTCCGATCTTCGTCATGTGGACGGACAATAGTTCGACAATCCCGAAGTGTCGAACTATTTGCTACCCTCGCCGCATGCGATCGCTACCCCACCCCGAACGCGAGTCGCTGACACTCGCACCGGTCCTGCACGCGCTCGGCGACCCGGTGCGGCTCGAACTGGTGCGGCGCGCCTCCGGCAGCCCGGGGTCGACCTGCGCCGTGCTGGCGGACGGCCTGGACGTGCCGATGTCCACCCTGACCAACCACTGGCGGATCCTGCGGGAGGCGGGGGTGATCACCATGACGGTGGACGGCAGGCACCGGCGGATCCGGGTCCGCCGCGACGACCTGGGCGAACGCTTCCCCGGCCTGCTCGACCCGATCCTGCGCCTCGCGGCGGACGAGTAGGTACGGTCACGAGCATGGACGCGGTGGTTTTCGACCTGGACGGGGTGCTCGTGGACTCCGAGCAGACCTGGGACGAGGTCCGCCGGGCGGTGGTCGCCGACCACGGTGGCAGCTGGACGGCCACGGCGACCAGGGCGATGCAGGGGATGAGCACCCCGGAATGGGCGCGCTACCTGGTCGAACACCTGGGCGCGCGGCTCACGCCGGACCGGATCGCCCAGGTCGTGATCGACCAGATGGCCCAGCGCTACGCGGGCGGGCCGCCCGTGCTGCCCGGCGCCGCGGCGGCCGTGCACGCGGTCGGCGAGCGGTACCCGGTGGCCATCGCCAGCTCGTCGCCGCCGGTGCTGATCCAGGCGTTCCTGGAGGCCACTGGCCTGACCGGGCTGGTGGAGGTGGCGCTGTCCAGCGAGCAGGTCGCCGCGGGCAAGCCGGCGCCGGACGTGTACCTCGAAGCCGCGCGCAGGCTGGGCAAGGACCCCGCGCGGTGCGCCGCCGTCGAGGACACCACCAACGGGCTCAAGGCAGCGCTGGCCGCGGGCATGACCGTCTACGCCGTGCCCAACCCGCACTTCCCGCCGGATCCGGCCGTGCTGGCGCAGGTCCACCGAGTGCTGGACACCGTCGCGGACCTGCCCGCCGCGCTCCGGGGATGAACAAGGGCCCGGTCCAGGACCGGGCCCTCGGCAGTCAGCGCTCGATGTCGCCGGTGATGAACTTCTCCACCGCGTCTCGCGCGGTCGAGTCGTCGTACTGCTCCGGCGGCGACTTCATGAAGTAGGACGACGCGGACAGCAGCGGGCCGCCGACACCGCGGTCGAGGGCGATCTTCGCGGCGCGCACCGCGTCGATGATGATGCCCGCCGAGTTCGGCGAGTCCCACACCTCGAGCTTGTACTCCAGGTTCAGCGGCACGTCACCGAACGCGCGGCCCTCCAGCCGGACGTAGGCCCACTTGCGGTCTTCCAGCCACTGCACGTAGTCCGACGGACCGACGTGGACGTTGGCCTTGCCGAGGTCGCGGTCGATCTGCGAGGTGACGGCCTGGGTCTTGGAGACCTTCTTGGACTCCAGGCGCTCCAGTTCCTTCATGTTCTTGAAGTCCATGTTGCCGCCCACGTTCAGCTGCATGGTGCGGTCGAGCTGGACCCCGCGGTCCTCGAACAGCTTCGCCAGCACGCGGTGCGTGATGGTGGCGCCGACCTGGGACTTGATGTCGTCACCGACGATCGGGACACCCGCGTCGGTGAACTTCTGCGCCCACTCCGGGTTCGAGGCGATGAACACCGGGATCGCGTTGACGAAGGCCACGCCGGCGTCGATGGCGCACTGGGCGTAGAACTTCTGGGCCTCCTCCGACCCGACCGGCAGGTACGAGACCAGCACGTCGACCTGGGCCTCGCGCAGCGCGGCGACGACGTCGACCGGCTCCTCGTCGGACTCCTCGATGGTCTCCTGGTAGAAGCGGCCGAGACCGTCCATCGTGGGGCCGCGCAGGACCGGCACACCGAGCGGCGGCACGTCGGTGATCTTGATCGTGTTGTTCTCGCTGGCGAGGATCGCGGACGACAGGTCCTGGCCGACCTTCTTGGCGTCGACGTCGAACGCGGCCACGAACTCCACGTCACCGACGTGGTACTGGCCGAACCGCACGTGCATCAGGCCGGGCACCCGCGAGGCCGGGTCGGCGTCGCGGTAGTAGTGCACCCCCTGCACCAGCGACGCCGCACAGTTTCCGACGCCAACGATGGCCACCCGTACGCGGCCGCTGTTGTCGCCCATGCCGGTTTCTCCTTCGTTCAGTGATGTCTTGCCGATTTCGGATGCGGTCTCAGCTCTGAAGCCCGCGGTTCTGCTCGTCCTGCTCGTGCGCGATCAGTTCGTTCAGCCAGCGCACCTCGCGCTCGCTGCTCTCCAGCCCCAGGCGGTGCAGCTCACGCGTGTACCGGTCGATCTTCTCCTCGGCCCGGGCGAGCGCCGCCCGGAGTCCTTCACGGCGTTCCTCGACCCGGCGGCGCCTGCCCTCCAGGATCCGCATCCTGACATCGGCCGGTGTCCGGGAGAAGAAGGCCAGGTGGACCCCGAACCCTTCGTCCTCCCAGGTCTGCGGCCCGGCGTCGACGAGCAGCTTCGCGAAGTGCTCCTTACCCTCCGCTGTGAGCTTGTACACCGTCCGAGCCCGCCGGCCCCAGCCCTTGACGGGCTCGCCGGCTCCCCCGACGTCACTGTCGGCCTCTTCGATGAACCCCGCCCGCTGCAACCGGCGCAAGGTCGGGTACAGCGAGCCGTACGAGAAGGTGCGGAACATGCCGAGCGTGTCGTGCAGCCGTTTGCGCAGCACGTAGCCGTGCATCGGTGCCTCGTGCAGCAGCCCCAGGATGGCGAACTCCAGCACGGTGCACCCCCTTTCGAGGACCTCCACGACACTCCGGCAACCTAACGCCGAATTATATCGGGCCGATACATCGAAGTGGTGTAGCCAACATCAATGATCACCCAATGCGGCCTGAACCACACCCGTGATGTTCACCAGAGCGTTATGGAAGGGTCGGCGTGTCGCGCACGCGGTCCAGACCGTTAGTCCGCACAGCTCATGGCGGACACACGGCGGCCACGTACTCTGTCACCGTGCAGAACCAGCGACAGGTGGTGGACTACGCCCTGCAGCGCCGTGCGCTGCTGGCAGGCGTCCGCTCCGGTCGTGTCGGCACGCGCGACGTCTGCGACGCCGATCCGTACCTGCTCAGAGCTGCCCGGTTCCACGGCGAACCGAGCGAGGCCCCCTGCCCGCTGTGCGGGAAGGACGGCCTGACGAACGTGTCCTGGGTGTTCGGGGAACAGCTCAAGCACGTCTCCGGCTCGGCAAGGACACCGACGGAACTGGCCCGCCTGGCCAACCTGGTCGGGGAGTTCAACGTCCATGTGGTGGAGGTGTGCCGGACGTGCCGCTGGAACCACCTGGTGCGTTCGTACGTCTCGGGCAACGGAACCCCGCACGGCCCGTCCCGGAGGACGGCCGGGCAGTGAGGGGACGTAGCGCAGCGCTGGCACTCGATCACAGAACGGCGCCCGGTGTACCGCCGGTCTGGGAGGCTCACTCGTGAACGACCACCGCAATCGCTCCTGGCCTGGTCAGGAGCCTGATGAACCCCGTCGTGCCCAGTGGCCGCGCGAGGGCGGCGGCCCGGCCTGGCCGAGCGGTGACGAACCACCGCGGCGTCCCGCGCCTCCCCAGCGCCCGCAGGCCCGTGGCCCGCAGGGCCCGCAGTGGCCGGGCGAGGGCGGTGGCCCCGGCTGGCCGGGCGGCCAGGACCCGGACGCCCCGCGTGGCGCCCGCCGCGTCCCGCCCGCGGGCAACCGGATGCCTCCGCCGCCGCGCCGCCCCGGCCCGCCGCCCGGGCCCCAGAACGGTGGACCGCAGAACGGTGGACCGCAGAACCCGGCCGACCGGCCGATGCGCGGCCGCTACCGCCCGCCCGCGGGCCCGGCCGCCGCGGCCGCCGGCGCCGGTGCCGCCGCAGGCGCCGCCGGCCGCCGTCCCGGCATGGGCGACTCCGAGCCCGGCCTGCTCACCCACGCCGAGCTGCGCTCCGGCGGGTACCACGACGACTACGACGACTACGTCGACGAGCCCCTGGACGACTCCGGCCCCGAGGACGACGCGCCCGAGGAGACCGGGAAGGGGAAGAAGGGCAAGGCGGCCCTGACGCCGAAGCAGCGCAAGAAGCGGCGCTGGAAGATCATCCGGCGCACCCTGTACGCCTTCTTCGGCGTGTTCGTGGTGCTGCCCGCGATCGCGTTCACGATCGCCTACTTCCTGGTCGACGTGCCGACGCCGGAGGAGGTCCTGGCCCAGCAGGACCAGGTGGTGACCTACTACTACAGCGACGGCTCGGTGATGGGCAAGGAGATCCCGGACAGCGGGAACCGCCAGATCCTCAAGCCAGGGCAGATCCCGGAAACCGTCAAGCACGCCGTGTACGCGGCCGAGGACGCGACGTTCGAGACCAACAACGGGTTCGACGTGATGGGCATCCTCGGCGCGGTCTACAACAACCTGACCGGCGGCTCCGGCGGTGGTTCGACCATCTCCCAGCAGTACATCAAGAAGGCCACCGAGAACGAGGCGCCCACGCTCACCCGCAAGGCGACCGAGCTGGTCAAGTCGTTCAAGATGAACCAGACACAGTCCAAAGAGGACATCATCACGGCCTACCTGAACATCGTCTACTTCGGACGTGGCGCGTACGGCATCGAGGCGGCCGCGCACGCGTACTTCAACAAGACCTCGGCGGAGCTGACCCAGTCCGAGGCGGCGCTGCTGGCGGGCATGATCCAGGGTCCTGGCAAGTCGGAGAACGCCGAGTACACCACCTGGCGCTGGAACTACGTGATGGACCAGATGGTCAAGTACAAGTGGATCACGGAGGCCGACCGCCAGTCCGCCCAGTACCCGGCGCCGTTGCCGAAGGACCAGACCAAGCCGCAGGCGATCACCGGTCCGAACGCGTTCGTCCAGGGCCAGGTGGAGGCCGAACTCGAAGCGGCGGGTTACTCCAAGGAGAAGATCCAGGCCAACGGCTACAACGTCTACACGACGATCGACCCGAACGCGCAGCGGCTGGCCGAGAAGGCCGTCAACGACGTGATGCAGGGACAGCCGGACGCGCTCAAGGAGGCGCTGGTCGCGGTCGACCCGAAGACCAGGGGTGTGATCGCCTACTACGGCGGGCCGAACAACAAGGCCGACCAGCGCGACTGGGCCAACACCAAGCGCAACCCGGGGTCGTCGTTCAAGACGTTCGACCTCGTCGCGTTCCTGAAGATGGGCAAGGGGCTCGGCGAGACGTTCGACGGCAGCACCCACCGCCAGTTCGGCGTGCTGCCCAACGGGCAGCCGCGCTACATCAACAACGCCGGCGCGTCCAACAGCTGCTCGAAGGAGTGCACGGTCGCCGAGGCCACCATGCGCTCGACCAACACCGTGTTCTTCGACATGGTGGCCAACGTGACCGGGCCGCAGGCAGTGGCCGACGCGGCCCAGGAGGCCGGGGTCACCTCGCTGAAGGCGGTCGACAACAACATCTCGCTCGGTGGTGGCACGACCGAGGTCACGCCGCTGGACATGGCGTCCGGCTACGCGACGATCGCCGACAACGGCACCTACCTGGACCGGCACTTCGTGCAGAAGGTGACCACGCCGGGCGGCGACATCGTGTACCAGCCGTCGAGCAACCCGAAGCCGGCGTTCGCCGACGGCGACGCGAGCAAGAGCAAGCAGATCGCGGGCAACGTGACCAACGCGCTCAAGCCGGTCATCGAGTTCTCGAAGCTGAGCTGCCCGAGCGGCCACGAGTGCGCTGGCAAGACCGGTACCCAGCAGTACGACGCCAGCGGCGCCAACGCCAGCGGCACCTCGAAGGACAACTCGCAGGTGTGGATGGTCGGGTACACGCCGTCGGTCTCCGCGGCCGCCTGGGTCGGCACCGGCAGCAACCAGCCGCTGCACGACAAGAACGGCGAAGCGATCTCGTCGACCGGTCTGCCCGCCAAGATCTGGCAGCAGTTCATGAACGACTACCTCAAGGGCAAGCCCAGCGAGAAGTTCCCGACGGTGTCGCCGATCGGCAAGAGCGCGACCGCCAGCGACGACGCCTCGTCCTCGACGAAGCCGTCGACCAGCAGGCCGAGCACGACGAACTCCAGCACGCCGTCGTCGCCGCCGCCGTCGGCTCCGCCGAGCACCCCGGAGTCGACCGACACGACATCGAGCCGCCGGAATACGCCGACCTTCACGTTCCCCGGCGGCGGCGACGACTTCGGGCCGACGAACACCCGCGACAACGGCTGTTCCCCGGCTCACGCCGGAGGCCGTAACATCGCGCGGGTGTCCAGCCCGACCGACGAGACCACCTCGGCCGAACCCGCGCCGGCGTCACTCGACGCCGGTCAGCGGGTCGCGCCGTCCCGGACCGATCCGCTGGTCGCGGCCGCGAGCAGACCGATCGGCGGTCCGCTCGGCGAGCACGCGGCCGTGGGGCGGCACTGGTTCTGGACGCCGCAGCGGGTCGGGCTGGCGCTGGCCACGCTGGCGCTGATGCTGTGCTGGTTCGGCAAGGCCAGCTGCATCCAGCAGTACGTCGACGAGAACGGGCAGACCCAGCTGGACTGGCGGTCCGGCCGCCCGTACGTCGCGATGTGCTACAGCGACGTCGTGCCGCTGTTCAGCGCCGAGCGGCTGGACCAGCCCGGCACGTTCCCGTACCGGACGAGCTGGGTCGACGACGCCGGCACGCCGAACGCGCACGTCCGCTACATGGAGTACCCGGTGCTGACCGGGCTGTTCCAGTGGGCCAACGCGAAGATCACGCAGGCGTGGAAGGCGATCTCCGACACCGGCTGGCTGCCCGGCGCGCTGCCGGTGGCGATCTACTTCAACATCACCGCGTTCTGGCTCGCGCTGGCCTGGCTGGTCACGGTGTGGGCGGTGGGCCGCACCGCGAACCGCCGACCGTGGGACGCGTGCCTGGCGGCGATCTCACCGCTGGTGCTGGTGCACGCGTTCACCAACTTCGACACGCTGGCCACCGCGTTCGCCGCCACCGGCCTGCTGGCGTGGGCGCGGCGCAAACCGGCGGTCGCCGGGCTGCTGATCGGGCTCGGCGCGGCCGCGAAGCTGTACCCGTTGTTCCTGCTCGGACCGCTGCTCATCCTGTGCATCCGCGCCGGGAAGCTCCGCCCGTGGGCGATCACGGCCGGCGCCGCGGTCGGCACCTGGCTGGCCGTGAACCTGCCGATCGCGCTCACGCTGAACGCGGGCTGGCAGGAGTTCTTCCGGCTCAACGCGCAACGCGGGATGGACCCGGACTCGATCTACAACGTGATCTCCTACTTCACCGGCTGGGCGGGCTTCGACGGCCCGCTCGCGGCCGGGCAGACGCCGACCTGGCTGAACATCGTCAGCGGCACGCTGTTCCTGGCCTGCTGCGCGGGGATCGCCTACGTCGGGCTGTCCGCGCCGGTGCGGCCGCGGCTGGCGCAGCTGTGCTTCCTGGTGGTGGCCGCGTTCCTGCTGACCAACAAGGTGTGGAGCCCGCAGTACTCGCTGTGGCTGGTGCCGTTCGCGGTGCTGGCGATTCCGCGGTGGCGGCTGCTGCTCGGGTGGATGCTGCTGGACGCGCTGGTGTGGGTGCCGCGGATGTTCTACTACCTCGGCACCGACCACAAGGGACTGCCGCCGGACTGGTTCCTCGGGTTCGTCGCGCTGCGGGACCTGGCCGTGGTCGGGCTGTGCGTGCTGGTGCTGCGGGAGATCTACCGCCCGGCCGAGGACCTGGTGCGCGTCGCAGGCGACGACGACCCGGCAGGCGGGGTGCTGGACCGGGCCCGCGACGTGGTGGTGCTCCCGCGGCGCCGGGCCCGGCACGCGGTCTGAGTCAGCAGCCCCCACAGCACACCGGACAGCGCGGTCTTCTCGGCGTGGTCCACCGCGAGCCGGTAGGTCGCCTTGGCCTGCACGTTAAGCGCGGCGTAGGCGCAGCGGTGATCCCTGGGCAACCAGTGCGCCGGGTCCTGGCCCTTCCGCTGCCGGTAGCTGCCCGTGCTCACCGCGACGGGTCAGCCGAGCTTTTCCCGCAGGTAGGCGATGTCGTCGGCCTGGCCGTCGGCCGGGGTCTCGACCACCACGGGCGCGCCCGCGGCCGCCGCGACGGCCACCAGCGCCTCCGGGTCGATCGTGCCGCCGCCGTGCACCACGTTCGCGTGGTGGTCCCGCCCGGACCCGAACTCGTCGCGCGAGTTGTTCAGGTGCACCAGGTCGATGCGGCCGGTGATCGACATGACCTTCTCGACCACGTCGTCCAGCTCCCAGCCCGCGGCGAACGCGTGGCAGGTGTCCAGGCAGAACCCGGCGCCGAACTCGGCCACCTCGTCCCACAGCCGCGCCAGCACGTCCATCTCGCGCGCCATCGCGCCGGCGCCGCCCGCGGTGTTCTCGATCAGGATCGGCACCGCGAAACCGCCGTCGGCCGCCTGCCGTTCGAACAGCTTGCGCCAGTTCGCCAGGCCCTCCGCGACGTCCTCGCCGCGGCCGACGTGACCGCCGTGCACGATCAGGCCCTTCGCGCCGATCTCGGCCGCGGCGGCCGCGTGCTGGGCGGCCAGCTTGCGCGACGGGATGCGGATCCGGTTGTTCAGCGAGGCCACGTTGACGATGTAGGGGGAGTGGATGAACACCTCCACCCCGGCCGCCTCGATGTCCGCCCGCGGCGGCTGGGCGACGGGCTTCTTCCAGCCCTGGGGGTCGGCCAGGAAGAACTGCACCACGTCGGCCGAGCGCTCCCCGGCCGCGGTCAGCGGGTCGTCGTCACGGACGTGCGCACCGATCTGCATGGGGCCACGCTACCGGCGGAATCGGCTCGGTTCTCGCCAACCTCGGGAACGCTATGAAGTACCGTGAGCGCGGTCCGTGACACCTGAGGGGGACTCATGGGGAAGACCGCACGCCGTGCCGGGGTGGCCGGGTTCGTGCTGGCGCTGTCGGCCACGTTGGCCGCGCCGGGCGCGTTCGCCGAGGAGGCCGATCCCGCGCTGGCCGGCAGCTGCGGGGCGACCCTGCGGGACGAGCCGGGCGATGCCCTCACCCTCGACGTCGGCGCCCCGCTCGACCGGCCCGGTGTGCTCACCGTCGGCACCGGCAGCGAGGCCGCGCCAACCGGCCCGGACCAGCGCGACCCGCTGCTGGCGCTGCCGGTCGCGGACCTGGCGAAGGCGCTGGGTGTCGGGGACGCGCCCGTCGTCGGCGACCTGGCGGCCGAGCAGCTGTGCCCCGGCGTGCAGGGCACGGTGAACACGCTGTCCGCGGCCACCCAGAGCGTCGTCGCCGGTGAGCCGCTCGACCCGCCGTCCAGCCCCGCGCCCGGCCAACCCGCCCCCGGCGAGCCCGCGCCCGGCGCACCCCAGCCCGGCCAGGGCGTGACCCCGGCGCCCACGCTCCCGGCCGCGAACGGCGGGATCGTGCCCGCGTCGTTCGTCGTCGGCGGCTTGCCTGCCGGGTCCGGGATCGCCCCGCTGACGCCACCGCTGTCGGCGCTGATCCAGCCCGGCGTCGTCCCGCCCGCCGCGCCGGGGCTCGTCCCACCGGCTGGGACGGAGCCGCCGCTGGTCACGCAGAACTCCGGCACCGCCGAGGCGATGCCGTCGGCGGCGGCGCCCGCCCGGTTGCCGCTGATCATCGCGGTGTTCGCGCTCGCGGTCGTGGCCGCCGCGCTGACCCGCGCCTGGATGCGCCGCGCCTGACGGTCACGTTCCGGGGTGCGGGCGTCACGCACCTGCCCTAGCTTCGTTGGAACCAGTAGCGACGCGCTGGAGGACGAAGATGCAGGGTCGGACACGCAGGACCGCCGCGGTGGGCGCCGCCGCTTTCGCACTGGCCGGATCGGTCTCGCTCGCTCTGCCCGCGACCGCGAGCGCGGAGACGATCAGCGCCCAGTGCGGCGACACGGTGACGGCCAAGCCCGGCGACGTCATCAAGACCCCGCTCGGCCTGAAGACCGTCACCGACGGGCTGACCTCGATCGTCGGCGGCCTGCTCGGCGGGCTGTGCCAGATCACCGTCAAGGTCGTGGACACGGTCGTCGAACCGCTGCCGGTCGTCGGGGCGCCGGCGGCGAGCGCGGTCAACGGCGCGGTCGCGGGCACCACCAACGGCCTGACCGGCGCGGTCGACCAGACGGGCAAGGCGCTCAGCGGGGGCGGCGGGAGCCAGCCGCAGCCGCAGACCCCGCCGGGCGGCGGCAACCAGCAGACGCCGCCGGGAGTCACTCCCGGCCGCACCGAGGGCGCCGCGCCGGCCGCGATTCCCGGGTCGACCAGCCCGGTGCTGGCCGGCGACCCGTCCACCTTCGACTTCCTGCCGTTCGGCTCGGGCAGCGCGTACGCGCCGATGCGCAACTACGCGGGCCTGCCGTTCGCGGTGTCCGCGCTGTGGGCGCCCTCGCCAGGCCTGCGCTACGGCGGCCAGATCCCCGGTTACGCGCCCCAGTACGGCGCGCTCGGCCAGCCCGCGCAGTCCGGCCAGCCCGCGCAGTCCGGCCAGGCGGTGCAGAACGCGGGCCAGGCCGAGGCGCTGCCGAGCGGCTCGGGCGGCGGCGGCAACGTCGCGCTACCAATGCTCATCGCCGTTGTCGCTCTATCGGGTGTCAGCGCCGCTCTCGTACGCTCGTGGGTCTTACGCGGAGCTACCGCTTAGTATCCTTTGGGTCCGCTCGTCGTTAATCCCTTCCGGGGACACACGCCTGCGATCACTGGAGGTCCGCGCTCGTGCGCAACACCGGCCTGATGAAGACCACCCGTAGAGCGCTCACCGCCACCGCCGTCGCCGCGGCCATCGTCGGCGGTTCGCTGCTGTCCGCGGGCACCGCGTCGGCGAGCACCGTGCTGTCGCAGGCATGCACCGGCACTGTGATCGGCGCCCTCAGCGACAGCGTCGCGGTGCAGGGCAAGGACCTCGCGGGCGTGGTCAAGGCAGGCGCGCAGGAGCAGGAGTGGTTCCTGCACCTCAACGGCGTGGACCCGCAGAAGGTGGCGGACACGGTCAGCAAGGCCGGCGCGATCACCGTCGGCCAGATCCCGGCGAACGCGGCCAGCGGCGCGATCGCGGGCGACGCGATCGCCACCGCCGTCGCGACCACGCTGAAGAACGCGGGCGACCCGTACGCGGTCGGCCTCGGCATCGGCGGCGACCAGCAGAAGAAGACCCTCGACGCGATCACGAACAAGGTCACCGGCAACTGCGGTCTGACCACCTACGCGAACAACTACACCCAGCCCGGCCTCCCCTCCTCGCAGCCCGGCACGACCGCACCCGCGCCCGGCACCCCGGCGGCCACGACCGTCCCGGGCATCTCGGGCACCGGCTCGGCCACCGCCCCGCCGCGCAACTACGGCAACATCCCGGCGGCCGTGCCCGGCGTGGCAGGCGCCGCGGTGCCGCCGAGCGCGCTCTACCCGTCCTCGGCCACGCTGCCCGACCAGGCGCTGCCGCAGGTCGGCGTGCTGGGCGGCCAGTCCACCTCGGCCGGCGGCCAGGCGGACGTGCGCAACGCGGGCAACGCCAGCGCGATCGGCGGCGAGCCGGCCACGGGCAACGTCCAGCTGCCGATGCTCCTGGCGGTCGTCGCGCTGGCCGGGGTGAGCGCCGCGCTGGTGCGGACCTGGGTGCTGCGCAAACTGTCGTAGCCACCCCGTAGACTCGACCACTGACAAACCCTCCTGCCACGGAAAGCCCGTGGCCGTGAAGCCCACAGGAGGTGAGTGGTTGTGTCGCGCCATTACGAGGTGATGGTCATCCTCGACCCCACGCTCGACGAGCGTAAGGTCGCCCCGACTCTGGACACGTTCCTCAACGTCATCCGCACGTCCGGCGGAAGCGTGGAGAAGGTCGACGTGTGGGGCCGTCGCCGGCTCTCGTACGAGATCAAGAAGCACGCCGAGGGCATCTACGCCGTGCTGGACCTCAACAGCGAGCCCGACGCGGTGAAGGAGCTCGACCGGCAGCTGTCGCTGCAGGAGACCGTGCTCCGCACCAAGGTCGTCCGCAAGCCGGTCCCGCGCAAGGCCGCCAAGGCCGCGGCGAAGGCCTGAGGCGGATAGCCCATGGCTGGAGACACCGTCATCACCGTGGTCGGCAACCTGACGTCCGACCCCGAGCTGCGGTTCACCCCGTCCGGCGCCGCCGTCGCGAACTTCACCGTCGCGTCCACGCCGCGCACCTTCGACCGCCAGTCCGGCGAGTGGAAGGACGGCGAGGCGCTGTTCCTGCGCTGCAACATCTGGCGGCAGGCGGCGGAGAACGTCGCGGAGAGCCTGACGCGCGGTGCCCGCGTCGTCGTGCAGGGCCGCCTCAAGCAGCGGTCGTTCGAAACCAAGGAAGGCGAGAAGCGGACCGTCGTCGAGCTCGAGGTCGACGAGATCGGTCCGTCGCTGCGCTACGCCACCGCCAAGGTGAACAAGGTCAGCCGCGGCAGCGGCGGCGGTGGCGGCGGCTACGGCGGGAACACCGGCGGTGGTGCCCCCGCCGACGACCCGTGGGGTTCCGCCCCGCCTGCGGGCGACAGCGGCGGTTTCGCCGACGAGCCCCCCTTCTGACCAACCACTCGTACTGAATTCCCAGGAGCATCACCGTGGCCAAGCCACCCATCCGCAAGCCCAAGAAGAAGGTCTGCGTGTTCTGCAAGGCCGAGCAGAAGGGCCACCCGGAACTCATCGACTACAAGGACACCAACCTGCTGCGGAAGTACATCTCCGACCGCGGCAAGATCCGTGCCCGCCGGGTGACCGGCAACTGCAGCCAGCACCAGCGCGACATCGCCACCGCGGTCAAGAACTCCCGCGAGATGGCGCTGCTGCCCTACACCTCGACCGCGCGCTGAGGAGGGACCACATCATGGCGAAGATCATCCTCACCACTGACGTGGCGAACCTCGGCGGCCCCGGCGACATCGTCGAGGTCAAGGACGGCTACGCGCGCAACTTCCTGCTGCCCCGCGGTTACGCCATCCAGGCCACCAAGGGCGCCGAGAAGAACGTGCAGACCATCCGTCGCGCGCAGGAGTCCCGCCGCATCCGCGACCTCGACCACGCTCGTGAGGTCAAGGCCGCGCTGGAGGGTCTCGGCACCGTCGAGCTGACCGCGAAGGCCGCCGAGGGCTCGAAGAAGCTCTTCGGCTCGGTCACCACCGCCGACATCGCGAACGCGATCAAGGCGGCGGGCGGCCCGCTGCTCGACAAGCGCGTCCTGGAGACCGACGGGCACATCAAGACCGTCGGCAAGCACGTGGTGAACGCGCGCCTGCACCCCGAGGTGCAGGCCTCGGTCCGCCTCGAGGTGAAGGCGGGCCAGTAGGTCGTCGAACCGAGAACCGGGCAGGTTTCCGCAGGTTGCGGGGCCTGCCCGGTTTTTGCTGTTCGAGCCCGGAACCAGGTGGCCTGCGCTAGCATCCAATCCGGGCGATCAACGCGGACCGGCGAGAACGTAGGGGGTTCCTGGCGATGACCGGTGAGAAGCCGACCGACAGGCTCACGGAGGTGCCGCCACCGGCACCGATCCAGGTGGGCGGCAACGGCAGCCCGGGCGGGTACCAGTTCTCCCCGGACGAGGTGCGCGGCGTGATCAGCAAGTGGAAAGAGCTGCGCGACGACCTCCAGACGGACCTGGCGAACGCGCAGGCGGTCGCGCGCGTCGCGCCCCCCGGCAAGGAGTTCGCCAGCGGCGACTTCGTCAACAAGGCGGCCAAGGCCTCCGGCGAGACCCTCCTGCTGCAGCACCAGCGGATGGTCGACTACGTCCACAACTACATCGCGGCGCTGGAGAAGGCCGCGGGCATCGTCGAAGAGCAAGAGGCCGATACGCACCAGTCGGTGGGCCGGTACCGGGAAGTCTGAGCATGATCCGCACGTGCCTGGCGGCCGCCACCGTGGCTGCCGCCGCACTCCTCACCGGCTGCTCGTCGAGCGGGGGCACCGCCGCACCAAGCACCGCCCCGTCGATACCCGTCGCTGCGGGTGCCCGCCCCGCTGGCCGCCGACGCGCTGACCGGCAACCCGTGCGCGGGCCTGTCGGACGGCCAGGCGAGCGCCATCGGCCTCGCCACCCCGGGCGAAGTCATCCCGGGCCAGACCGGTTCGCGGTGCCAGTGGCAGTCGGCCGCGCACGACGCCAACAAGATCTTCATCTCGCCGCTCGCCGTGCAGGACAACGGCCTGACCGGGGTCTACGCCACCAGGGGAGCGTCGAAGTACTTCGAACCGACGACCGTCGCCGGCTACCCGGCCGTGTACGCGGACAACGCCGACCTCCGGCCCAACGGCTCGTGCGCGTTGTGGGTCGGCGTCACCGACCAACTGGCGGTCGGGGTCACGTCGAGCATCCTCGTCGGTCCCAACGCCACGAATCCTTGTCCCATCGTCGAAGAGGTCGCCGTCGCGATGGTTCAGCACCTGAAGGGGGACGCGTGATGCAGATTCGGCAGCAGGAGGGGTGGAGCCATGGTTGACGACTACACGGTCGGGCGCGTCGCGACGGGCGCGGCCGTCGGCGCGGCGGTCGGCTCGGTCGTCCCGGGTGTCGGCACGGCGGTCGGCGCCGGCGTCGGCGCGGTCGTCGGCGGTCTCGTCGGCCTGATGAGCACGCCCGAGGCGGAACACCACGAGGCGAACATCGCCGGCCGCACCATCGACGCGCGGCAGATCTGGGAGCAGATCAGCCCGGGCAACGCGACCTCGCTGGTGACCGCCGCGAACGCGGCGAACAGCCTGAAGAGCGTGCACGAGGAGCGCGGGCGGCTCATCCAGCAGATCAACGACCTGATGGACAACGCCTGGAAGGGCATGGCATCCGGTCAGGCGCAGGCAGGCGCGCACCCGCTGGGCATCTGGTTGCAGGACTCGGCCACGAACCTCGGCAAGAGCCACACCTACCTCAACGACCAGGCCACGGCTTTCGACACCGTGAAGTCCAAGGTCCAGGAGGTGCCTGCGCAGCCGCCGGACGGCAACTTCCTCGACGGCATCAACCCGTTGTCCGACGTCGACGACCAGATCGAGCAGTACAACCAGCGAGGCAAGGCGAACGTCGACGCGTTCAACGCCTACTACCAGGCCAGCATGAACAACGCGGGCGGGATGCCGCAGTACACCGCGTGGCAGGGCAACGTCTTCTCCGGCGGCGGCGTTCCGGGCGGTGTGCCCGGCGGGGTCGGCGGCGCCGGGAACATGCCCAGCGCGTCGGGCATGCCGGGCGACTTCAAGCCGGCGAGCACCGGTGACCTGCCGCAGTTCAACTCCACCAACCCGTCGGCGACCGTCCCGAAGACCCCGACCCCGGCCGGCTTCACGCCGGGCACCGGTTCGGGCGGGTACAACCCGGCCTTCGACGGGACCACGGCGGCGGGCTACACGCCGACCTCCACCAGCGGGTTCGGCCCCGGTGGCGGGGCCGGCGCGGGCGGCGCCGGTGCCGGCGGCGGCGGTGTCGGCGCTTCCGGGTTCGGAGCCGGGTTCGGGCCGGGCGCCGGGATCGGCACGGGCGCGACGGCGGGCACGGGCGCCGGGGCTGGTGGCGCGGGCGCCGGTGGCGCGGGCGGGCGATCCGGCCGTGGCGCGGGCCGCGCGGGCATGGCCGGTGCGCCGGGCATGGGCGGCCGCGGCGGTCACGGCAACGGCGAGGAAGACGAAGAGCACCAGAACAAGTACATGGTGGGTGACGACCCGAACGAGCTGTTCGGGACCGACGAGCTGACGGCTCCGCCCGTCATCGGCGAATGAGGCCCGGGACGATGCCGGTGAACCGGCCGCTGACGATCACCACCCCGACGCTGCTCAACCTGCTGCAGCGCCGGGGTGCGGAACCGCACAACACGCTGTCGCCCACACCGACCTGGTACGACGAGACCGCCCAGCGGATCATCGACCAGCAGGTCAACGCGGTCCTCGCGCACCACGGGCTGATGGGCCCGCGGGGCATGGATCGCGAGTTCGCGGCGATGATCGAGTCGATCGCGCGGCCGGGGGTGGAGTTCTACGGCTGGTTCGAGGGCTCGTTCCCGGACGACGCGCCGCAGAACTTCGCGGTGCTCGCGGGCAGCGGCCCGGGTGGTGGGTTCGTCCTCGCCCGGCACATCAAGGAAGACGTCGTGGTGATGCGGCCGCAGCGTCCGGACCAGCTGCTCCCGGCGTTCCTGGACCAGATCCCCCGGGTGCCGCCGGGTGGCAGCAGCCCGATCGTCGCTCCGAAGAGCGAGGTCTACGGCGGCGGGCGCCGCTCGTCCGGCGAGGACGTGTCGATCATGCGTGGCGGCGGCCGGACGGCAGCCGAGCCAGGCAAGGAGATCAAGCGCATCCTCGAGGCGCCGCGGGTCGCGGCCGGCAGTCTGTACGCCGCTGCCCGCACCCGCGCCGGCACGCGCAAGCGGTGCGACCGCGCGCTGAACTTCATCGACACGGCCGAGGGCCGCTGGCTGATGGAGGAGCGGCCGGGCACCGGCGAGTCGCTGATCGTGCTGACTCCCGGCACCCCGCAAGCGATCGGTGAACGACTACACAACGCGATTCGATCTCTGGGCTGATCGACACGTCGGACCCCCACTCGGCCGAGTGGGGGGTCTTCTACTGTCCGTAGGCTCATCCACAGGTCGAGGCCTGCACTCGGCCGCGACACGCCGAAGATCGGCTTCCCGGCGACACGCCGAAGTTTTTTCAGCAGAGTTCTCCACAGGTTACCCACAGGGTCTGACCTGGGGTTTTCCTAGTGGTCCCCGGAGTTGCCCCCAGCTTGTCCACAGGGTGCGGCGTGCCTGTGACTGGTTGACCCCGCTCCTCCACAGGCTGTCCACAGAGCGGTCCCCAAGCAGGTTTGCACTGGTCCGTCCGAGCGATCTACGGTGCCCGCCGGAGTAGTAGCACTGGGTGGCCGCGGGACACGGTTCCCGCGGGTCGCGCCGGTCCCACACTCCGGCCGGGGATCCGGCATAATCGAACTGGTGTTCGCTGTCTGGGAGGTATCCGCGCGGTGGCGCTGACTGACGACCGTGGTCCGGCCTATCCGTCCGATCCCGGCCCCGAGGACCCGGGGCCGCGGTACGGCGAGTTCGACCGTCAGCCGCCGCAGGACATCCCGGCCGAGCAGTCCGTGCTCGGCGGCATGCTGCTGTCCAAGGACGCCATCGCCGACGTCGTCGAGGTGCTCTCGCCCAACGACTTCTACCTGCCCAAGCACCAGGCGGTCTACGACTGCGTCCTCGACCTCTACGCGCGCGGCGAGCCTGCCGACCCGATCACCGTGTCCGCCGAACTGGAACGCCGCGGCGAGCTCGCCCGCGTCGGCGGCGCGCCCTACCTGCACACCTTGATCGCGACCGTGCCGACCGCGGCCAACGCCGGCTACTACGCGCAGATCGTCGCGGAGAAGGCCGTGCTGCGGCGCCTGGTCGAGGCGGGCACGCGGATCGTGCAGTACGGCTACGGCGCCGCGAACGACGGCGGCGACATCGACGAGGTCGTGGACCGCGCGCAGGCCGCGATCTACGACGTCACCGAGCGGCGCACCAGCGAGGACTATGTGGCGCTGGAGGAACTGCTCCAGCCGACGATGGACGAGATCGACGCGATCGCCTCCCGCGGCGGGGTGTCGCAGGGCGTGCCGACCGGCTTCGCCGACCTCGACGAGGTGACCAACGGCCTGCACCCCGGCCAGATGGTGATCGTCGCGGCGCGTCCCGGTGTCGGCAAGTCGACCCTGGGCCTGGACTTCGCGCGGTCCTGCTCCATCAAGCACGGCATGACCAGCGTCATCTTCTCCCTGGAGATGAGCCGCATCGAGATCGTCATGCGCATGCTCTCCGCGGAGGCCCGGATCCGGCTCGCCGACATGCGCAGCGGCCGGATGTCCGACGACGACTGGACCCGGCTGGCCCGTCGGATGAGCGAGATCAGCGAGGCGCCGCTGTTCATCGACGACTCGCCGAACATGACCATGATGGAGATCCGCGCCAAGGCGCGGCGGCTCAAGCAGCGCAACGACCTCAAGCTCGTGGTCCTGGACTACATGCAGCTGATGACGTCGGGCAAGCGCGTCGAGTCGCGGCAGCAGGAGGTCTCGGAGTTCTCCCGTCAGCTCAAGCTGCTGGCGAAGGAGCTCGAGGTGCCGGTGATCGCGATCAGCCAGCTGAACCGCGGTCCGGAACAACGCACCGACAAGCGCCCGATGCTGTCCGACCTGCGTGAGTCCGGCTCGCTGGAGCAGGACGCCGACATGGTCATCCTGATCAACCGGCCGGACGCGTGGGAGCGGGACGACCCGCGCGCGGGCGAGGCCGACCTGATCCTGGCGAAGCACCGCGCCGGCCCGACCAGCACCATCGTCGTCGCGCACCAGCTGCACTACAGCCGGTTCGCCGACCTGGCCCAGAGTTGACCGGCCCAGAGTTGACCGGCCCGGAGACGACCAGCACCGCGCTCCGGCGTTTCACCGCGCGGGACGGCGCCGAGCTGGCGTACCGGGAGACCGGCGCGGGCCGTCCGCTGGTGCTGATCCACGGCTACTTCTCCACGTCGCAGGTCAACTGGATCAGCTACGGCCACGCCGCGCACCTCGCCGGCCTGGGGTTCCGCGTGATCACACCGGACCTGCGCGGGCACGGCGAAAGTGCGAAGCCGCACGACCCGGCCGCCTACCCGCCGGACGTGCTCGCCGACGACGCGTTCGACCTGGTCGAGCACCTCGGGCTGGCCGACTACGACCTGGGCGGCTACTCGCTGGGCGGCCGGACGACCATCCGCATGCTCGTGCGCGGGGCCCGGCCGCGCCGGGCGGTCGTCGCCGGGATGGGGCTGCACGGCATCGAGCACACCGGCGGCGGCAACGCGCACTTCCGCAAGGTGCTCACCGGTCTGGGCACCTTCGAGCGCGGCACCGCGGAGTGGCGGGCGGAGGCGTTCTTCAAGCAGATCGGCGGCGACCGCGACGCGCTGCTGCACGTCCTGGACACCGCAGTCGACACGCCCCGCGCAGACCTCACGCGCCTCGACACGCCGACGCTGGTCGTGGCCGGCACCGAGGACCCGCACAACAAGACCGCCCCGGACCTGGCGGCGGTGCTGCCGAACGGGCGGTACGTGAGCGTGCCGGGCAACCACCTGAGCGCGGTCGCGCAACCCGAGCTCGGGCACGTGATCGGCGAGTTCCTCACCTCATAGGCCGAGCAGCTCGGGCCGGTCCGCGAGCGCCCGCCAGTAGTCGCCGGGCTGCTCGACCAGTCGCCGCCGAGTCAGGTCGAGCAGTCCGGACACGCTCGTCACCTCGGCCACCAGCGCGCCGTCCGGGTCGTGGAACTCCTGCGACACCCGCGAGACCTTGCCGTTGCCCCAGGTGAAGTCCGTGGTCACCGTTATCGTCGCGCGCGCCCGCAGCTCGCGGCGGAACCGGATCGTGGTCTCCAGGTTGACCGGCCCGAGATCCTTCTCCCGCAGCCGGTCCGGGTCGATCCCGGCCGCCCACAGGCATTCCCACCGCGCGTGGTCGGCGTAGGCGAGGTAGGCCGGGCCACGGACGTGCCCGTTGAGGTCGAGGTCGTCAGTGCGCACCGGGATCGTCAGCCGGAAGCTCATGGCCACGATCCTGCGGCTCGCCGGGCCCCGGCGTCTGGAACGTTTCGGCCAACCGCCTGCCGCGCACCAGCTCGGCGGGCGAGGAGCCGGTGAGTCGTCGCGTCTCCCGGCCGAGGTGGGACTGGTCGGCGTAGCCGTGCTCGGCGGCCGCCGTGGCCAGTGGGGTCGCCTGCGTCAACCCGGCCAGGAAGGCCTGGAACCGTAGCACCCGCTGCAGCCGCTTCGGCGACATGCCGACCTCGTGGGTGAACCGGCGGCGCAGCACGCGCTCGCTCGTCCCTGCGCCTGCCGCCAGCGCAGGCACTCGGGCCCCGGACAGCAGGGCGACCGCCGCGGACACCACCGGATCCGGCTCCACCGCACGGCCGCCGACCAGGTCCTCCAGCTGCGCAAGCGCTTGCGCCGGGGTGGCGCACGCGGCGAACCGGTCCTCGCGGACCTCCGGCCACAGGTCCCGCAGCGGCGTCGCGCCCGGGGGCAGGTCCGCGATGGAGGTGCCGAGCAGCGACCCGGCCACGCCGCAGCGCAACCGCAGACCGGCCGACCACGACGAGCGCAGCGGCACGCGCAGGGCCGCGTCCCGGGTCACGACCGCCGCCAGCTCGCGCCCGTCCCACACCAGGTCGACGCACCCGTCCGGCAGCACCCGGATGTCCCGGACCCAGCCCGGTCTCCCCACCCACGCCGCAGCGACCAGCCGTTGAAGGCCGGCGTGTGGCACGCGGGACCAGTACACGGAGGGACCCGCGCGGTGGTGCAGCGGCACGCTCACGGCCTCACCCTCCCGTCGCGGCGCGGATGCGGTCGGCGAGTTCGCGGGACCGCTCGACGAGTTCCGGCGGACCTTCGATGGTGTACGGCACGCCGACCATCGGCAAGGTCACCGCCAGCCATTCCCACGAGTCCACGGGCGTGACGAACCGGCAGCTGTGCTCGTCGAGTGCCTCGAGCGTGCCGGCCTCGGTCATCAGCCGCTCGGACACGACGGAGACCGGCGCGTCGAACCGGACGACCCCGCGGTGCCTGCTGAGCGGGAAGTTCGCGCTGGACTGCACGAAGCTCACCGGGTCCGGCGGCAGCTGTCGCGGGGTGAACGTCGTCCCGGGCACGGTCACGTCGGTGATCCGGTCGATCCGGAAGGTCCGCCAGTCGCGGCGGTCGACGTCCCAGGCCAGCAGGTACCACCGCTTGCCCAGCAGCACCTGGCGGTACGGCTCGGCCCGGCGTTCGCTCCGTTCCCCGGCACGCGTCGTGTACCCGAACCGCACGTCCTGGTGGGCGTGCGCGGCGGTGGCCAGCAGCTGGAGCACGCGCAGGTCGAGCAGGCCCACCGCCCGGGAGACCGCCTCGGTCGAGGCCAGCACCGCCGCGATCCGGTACCGCAGTCGCGACGGCAGCACCTGTTCCAGCTTCCGCAGCGCACCGTCGGCAGCGCCCGTGGCGCCGTCCACCTCCGCCAGTGCCGCGAACCGCAGCCCGACGACCGTGGCCACCGCCTCCTCGTCGGTGAGCAGCAGCGGGGGCATCGCGCTGCCCGCCGCGAGCTGGTAACGGCCGCCGGGCCCGGACACCGAGGAGACCGGGAAGCCCAGCTCGCGCAGCCGTTCGACGTCCCGGCGCAGGGTGCGCGGCGAGACACCCAGCCGCTCGGCGAGATCAGCGCCGCTCCAGGTGCGGCCGGTCTGCAGCAACGACAGCAGCTCCAGCATCCGCGCGCTCGGTCCGTGCACGGATCGATGGTCGCAGGAATCGCGGCCAGGATGTGGCCGCGATCGTTCCTAGCGTCGACGGCATGACTGAACTACGGGTCGTTGGCGCCCGCGAGCACAACCTCCGGGACGTCACCGTCGCACTGCCGAAGCACGCGTTCACCGTGGTCACCGGGGTGTCCGGGTCGGGCAAGTCCTCGCTGGTCTTCGACACGATCGCGGCCGAGTCCCAGCGGCAGCTCAACGAGACGTTCACCACCTTCGTGCGTAACCGGCTGCCCCGCTACGGCCAGCCCGACGTGGACGCGATCGAGAACCTGTCCGCCGCGATCGTGGTGGACCAGAAACGCCTCGGTGGCGGACCGCGTTCGACGGTCGGCACGGTCACCGACATCTGCTCGCTGATGCGGTTGCTCTGGTCGCGCGCCGGCCGGCCGTTCGCCGGGTACTCGAACGCGTTCTCCTTCAACGACCCCCAGGGGATGTGCCCGCGCTGCACCGGGCTGGGCACCGCACGGACGATCGTCGTCGACGAACTCATCGACCGCAGCCGCTCGCTCAACGAGGGCGCGATCCGGTTCCCCACGTTCCAGCCCGGCGGCTGGATGTGGCGCACCTTCGCCGACTCCGGCCTGTTCGACCTGGACAAACCGCTCGCCGAGTACACGCCCGCGGAGTGGGACGCGTTCCTGCACGGCGCGCCGGACGCGCCGTCCGCGAAGTACGAAGGGCTGCTGCCGCGGTTCGAACGCATCTGGCTGCCGAAGGACGCCGACTCGCTGAAGGGCCGCACCCGCGAGGCCTTCGAGCGGGTCGTCACCCAGGAGACGTGCCCGAAGTGCCACGGCGCGCGGCTGTCACCGGAGGCGCTGGCGTCCAAAGTGGCCGGACGGTCGATCGCCGAGTGCGCCGCGATGGAGGCCGAGGACCTGCTGGCCTTCGTGCGGACGCTGACCGAACCGGAGCCGGTGGTCGCCGGGCTGGCCGCGCAGTTGCGGCGGCTCGTGTCGATCGGCCTCGGCTACCTCACGATGGACCGCCCGACGTCGACCCTGTCCGGCGGCGAGTCGCAGCGCGTGAAGATGGTGCGCCACCTGGGCAGCAGCCTCACCGACATGCTCTACGTGTTCGACGAGCCGAGCGTCGGGCTGCACCCGGACGACGTGACCCAGCTGGTCGCCCTGCTGAAGAGCCTGCGGGACAAGGGGAACACCGTCCTGGTGGTCGAGCACGACCCGGACGTGATCGCCGCGGCCGACCACGTCGTCGACCTCGGGCCCGGCGCTGGGCAGGACGGTGGCCAGGTGGTCTACCAGGGCGGGGTCGCCGGACTGGCGGACACGCCGACCGGCCGCTACCTGCGGCACCGCCCCCGGATCAAGGAGAACCCGCGCCCGGCCGAGCGGTTCCTGGAGATCCGCGGCGCCACGCGGCACAACCTCCGCGGGGTCGACGTGGACATCCCGCTGGGTGTGCTGACGGTGGTCACCGGGGTGGCCGGGTCCGGCAAGAGCACGCTGGTGCACGGGTTCGTCCCGGACGCGGTGTCGGTCGACCAGAGCCCGATCCGCGGATCGCGCCGGTCGAGCCCGGCGACCTTCACCGGGATGCTCGACGGCATCCGGCAGCGGTTCGCCGCCGCGAACGGGGTCAGCGCCTCGCTGTTCAGCGCCAACTCGGACGGCGCCTGCCCGCGCTGCAACGGCCTCGGCGTGATCTACACGGACCTGGCCTTCCTCGACCCGATGGTCACGACGTGCGAGGAGTGCCAGGGACGCCGGTTCGTCGACGACGTCCTGCGCCACACCTACCGCGGCCACACGATCAGCGAGGTGCTCGACCTGTCCGCGCGGGACGCGCGGAGCGTGTTCCCCGACGAGCCGATGCTGGACCGGCTCGTCGACGTCGGCCTCGGCTACCTGTCGCTCGGGCAACCCCTGAACACGCTGTCCGGCGGGGAACGCCAGCGCCTGAAGCTCGCCGTCGAACTTTCCCGCCCCGGCCGGACCTACGTCTTCGACGAACCCACCACCGGGCTGCACCCCTCCGACGTCGCCGGCCTGGTCGAGCTGTTCGACCGGCTGGTGGCGGCCGGCTCGACCGTCGTCGTCATCGAGCACGACCTCGACGTGATCGCCAGGGCGGACTGGGTGGTCGACCTGGGTCCCGGGGCGGGCAGGCACGGCGGGCGGGTGCTGTTCCAGGGACCGCCCGCGGAGCTGGCCCGTCAGCCGGGGTCGAAGACCGGGCGGCACCTGGCCCGGCTGTCAGGGGACCACTAACCCGGCCCGGCGCAACGACTCCTCCACCCGCAGCCGCTCGATGTCGCGTTCCACGCCTTCGGGCAGCTCGTCCAGCCAGTGCGGCAGGCCGAGCGCCGCGCACGCCTGGACCAGTAACGCGTCGTAGGCCTGGTGGGTCGCGCGGCGGCGCAGCATCGGCGCGTCCGGGGCAAGGTCCGTCAGGCAGCGGTGCACCCGGCGCAGGTCCGCCGCGAGGCGTTCGATGGGCAGGCCGGAGGGCGCCGGTTCGCGGCGGCGACGGAAGGCGGCGGCCACCGCGGGCGCCTTGCTCGCGAGCCAGAACAGCACCGGCGGCGTGGCACACACGACCAGGTAGATCGCCACGTTGACCACCATGGCTCAGGATAGGCGCGCGCCGTCCGGGTACGGCCACTCTGTACCGGTTCCGCGCGCGGGAATACTGCGCGCCTCCGGGGCGTCGGGTACCGTAGTAGTTGAACTTTCAAACATGGAGGCTGCGATGAGTGCGACTCCCGTGCTCTACCTGAGCCATGGCGCGCCGCCGCTCGCCGACGACGCCCGGTGGACCCGTCAGCTGGCCGACTGGTCGGCGAACCTGCCCAAGCCCAAGGCGATCCTCGTCGTCTCGGCGCACTGGGAGGAGGCGCCGGTCACCGTCGGCGCGACCACCACGGTTCCGCTGGTCTACGACTTCTGGGGCTTCCCCGAGCACTACTACACCGTGACCTACCCGGCGCCCGGCGCGCCCGAGCTGGCCGCGAAGGTGCGGAAACTCCTGTCCGGCCCCGGGACCGAGGTGCACGAGGCTCCCGACCGCGGCCTCGACCACGGCGCCTACGTGCCGCTCGTCGAGATGTACCCCGACGCGGACGTGCCGGTGCTGCAGATGTCCATGCCGACGCTGGACCCGCACAAGCTGTTCGAGCTGGGCCGCAAGCTGAAGCCGCTGCGGGACGAAGGCGTGCTGATCATCGGCAGCGGGTTCTTCACGCACAACCTCTCCGCGATGGGCGTCGGCGTGGACGGCAACCCGCCGCAGTGGTCCACCGAGTTCGACCAGTGGGGCGCGGAAACGTTGCAGGCCAACGACATCGACGCGCTCCTCGACTTCCGCCACAAGGCGCCCGCCGCGACGCTCGCGCACCCGCGCATCGAGCACTTCGCGCCGTTGTTCGTCAGCCTCGGCGCCGGTTTCGAGGACGCCAGGCCGGAAACGGTCATCGACGGCTACTGGTACGGCCTCGCGAAACGGTCCGTGCAGATCGGTTGAGGCAAAGGAAAACGGGCCCGGAAGCACCACCGGGCCCGTTTTCACTTCGTCAGGGCGTCAGCCCTTGATGTTGATCCCCTTGCCGCTGACCAGGTCGTTGACCTGCTGGAAGACGGCGGTCGGGTTGGAGTCCAGCTGCGCGATGGCCGGGAGGTCACCGGCGGGCAGGACACCCTCGACGCCCGCAGGCAGCTCGACCGGGAGCGTGTTGACCTGCGGCAGCGCGGAGCGCTCCGAGCGAGCGGGCAGCGCCGGCAGCGTCGGCAGGGCGGTGGCGCCCATCTCCGGCATCGTGATCGGCAGGTCGATCTGCGGCTCCTTGCCCGCGACCGAGATGTCCGTCGCGTTGCTGACCGTCGTGCTGGTGACCGCGATCAGGCCCAGCGGGATGTCGTAGACCTGGGCGACGACACCCAGCGGCACCTGCTTGCTGATCCCGGACAGCGCCTTGGCCGGGCCGGACGTGGTGTCCGTGCCGCCCACGGTCCCGGTGGTGGTGTTGTCGGCCACCGCGTGCGCGACCCCGCCCACGGACAGGGCGTTGCCGAACACCTGCGCCACGGCCGCGGCCGGGACGTCGAAGATGTCGCCGGACAGCGCGCCGCCCTCGCCCGAGGTGGTGATGTCGCCACCCGAGTTGGCCTCGGTGTTGTTGACACCGGCCGCGTGCGCGACACCGACCAGGCTCGCGGCGTTGCCGAACACCTGGGCCACCGGCAGCGCCTGCGCCGCGATCACGTCGCCCGCGATCGAGCCGCCCTCGCCGTTGGTCTCGGCGTCGCCACCAGCGGTCGAGACGACGTCGTTGGACGCGTCGCCCTTGACCACGCCGCCCCAGACCGCGGCGTCACCGAAGACGGTGGCCACGGCGCCGACCGGCGCCTCGACGATGTTGCCCGCGACGGAGCCGCCCTCACCGGTGGTGTTCAGGTCGCCGCCCGCGGTCGAGTCGGTCACGTTCTCCGACTCGCCGAAGCCGTTGCCGATCCACGCGGCGCCGAGGCCGTGCACCTGGGCGGGCAGCGAAACCGGCACCGCGGCGAGGTTGCCTGCCGCGAAGCCTTCCTTGCCGGTCGCCTTGCCGTCGCCACCCGCGGTCGAGGTGGTGTCGGTCGTGGCCGCACCGGCGCCCTGGCCGATCCACGCGCCACCGATGCCGAACACCTGAACCGGGGCCGACACCGGAACCTGGACCAGGTTCGCGGAGGCCGCGGCGTTGTCGTCCTGGGTGTTGCCGTCGCCACCGGAGGTCACGGTCTTGGTCTCGGAAGCCTCCCCGGCCCCCTGACCGATCCACGAGCCGCCGACGCCGAAGATCTCGGCGGGCACAGCCACCGGGACCTGCACGGCGTTGCCGGAGCCCGCCGAGTCGTTGCCCAGCGTCCCGGTGTAGCCACCGGCCTTGACGTCCTTCGTCTCGGTCGCGCTGCCCGAGGCGTTGCCGATCCACGAGCCGCCCACGCCGAACACCTCGACGGTGCCCGCCGGCGGAGCCGAAACGCTGTTGCCGCCGAGGAAGCTGCCGTTGCCGGAGGTGAAGGTGTCCGAACCGGCCTGCGCCTCGGTGTCGTTGTCGCAGCCGTTGGCGTGCGCGTTGCCGATCCAGGTGCCGCCGACGCAGAACGCCTCGACGGGCAGGGCGACGGGCGCGTCGGCGATGTTGCCGGAGCCGGCCGCGTTCTCACCGCTGGTGCTGGTGGTCCCGCCCGAGGTGGCCTCGCTGCCGAGGTCCACGCCACCGGCCTGGCGGTCCGCGCCACCGCCGACGAGCGAGTTGCCGATCCAGGCCGCGGCGTTGCCCGCGACGGTCGCCGGCACCGCGGGCTGCGGCTGCGCGACGTTGCCCGCCAGGAACGAGTCGTCACCGTCGGTCTGGATGTAGCTCGGGCCACGCGGGCCGTCGGCGGTGTCGCCGGCCTCGGCCTCGGCGTCGTACGAGCCGGCCGGGACGTCGGCGTCGCCACCCCAGGAGATGGCGTTGCCGGACACCTTGGCGGGCAGGGCCACCGGGACGCCCGCGACGTTGCCGGTGCCCGCGCCCTTCGAGCCGTGCGTCTCGATCGAGCCGCCGGACTCCGCCTCGCTGGAGCCTTCGAAGTCGGTCTCGGCGTGGCCGAGGAACCAGCCCAGCGCGTTGCCCGAAACCTGCAGCGGGGTCGCGCCCTGCGGGGCGATGACGTTGCCGGCCAGGCCGCCGTTGGTGCCGTCGGTGACGATGTCACCGGTGGTCGACGCCTCCTGGGTCGCGCTGCCCGAGGTGTGGCCGCTGCCGACGAGGCCGAGCGCGTTGCCCGAGATCTGGACGGGCAGGGCCCAGTCCAGCGCGACGACGTTGCCGGCGAGGCCGCCGTGCGAGCCGTCGGTGTTGATGTCCGAGTTGTGCTCGTAGGTCTGAGTGGCGTCCGACTCGACGGCCGCGTCACCCAGCACACCGAGCGCGTTGCCGCTGATCAGGATCGGCAGGGCGGCGTTCAGCGAGACCTTGTTGCCGTGGAACGGGTCGCCGTTGTCCTGCACGGACGGAGCGGCGTCCTGCGCGACCGTGGCGCGCTGCGCACCCGGGTTGGTGGCCTGGCCCACGCGCTGCGCCGCACCGGTGGCGGCGTCGGTGGCCTTGGCGACCACGCCGTTGGCGGCGCCCATCGCCGGGGCGGCGGGCTTGAGGGCGCCGGTCTTGGTGACCGGGGCAGCGGCCTTGTTGGCGGCGTCGGTGATCGGCTTGGTGCTGATCTCCTTGTGGACCTCAGGCAGGTTGATCTGCTTGCCCAGGGTGCCCAGGGCGTTGTCCTGGATGTCGACCGGCACGCTCAGGTTGACGTCCAGCGGACCGGCCGGACTGTCCGGGTTGACGTTCTCGTCGGCAGATGCGATGCCGGTACCCAGCATCAGCAAGCCACCCGTGACCAGCGCGGTTTGGATTCCGCGCTTTGCCCAGGTCTGCATCGAGGGTTTCTCCTTTTCTTCGGGTTCCCTTGCGGGGCTTGAGGGTCGGTGCGCTAACGGAGCACCGGGGTTCGCGGGCATGGGTGAGTGCGCCCGCGAGGGCTGAAAAGCGGGGTGCTCTGGTTGCGCGCGCGACACCGGCCCGAAGAAGGGGCACGGCGAACAGGGCGGCGCTTCGAGCTACCCCGCGCGGAAATCAGTCAGGAGTGACACCGGGCTGCTCGCCCGGCTGAACCGGCGTGTGCCGGGAAACGATGCGGACGGCACTGCGGTCGTCCACACCACGCACGGCCGGGCCGCCGGCGGGAACGCCGAACAGCAGGCCGTCGATGTGACCACCGGTGACAGCGCCACCGGGGGAGAACGGAACGCCCGCGGGCGCGAGCGGTCCGCGCAGCGGCGAGTACGGGAACTGGTCCCCGTGCTCGCCATCGGTACGGTCGGCGGCGCGGTCGCGCTGACCGGCCGTGGCCGACTGACCGTGCGTGCTGTCCGGAAGCGCGTTGGCGACCGGGCCCATCACGGCTTCGGCAGCGGGAGCGGGCAGGACCTCGGCCGCGGGGAGCGCGGCAGGCTGTCCGTCGTCGCCCGAGCCGTCGAGGCTCGGCAGCTTGATCAGGCTTGCGCCCGCCGGGTGCAGGATGTTCCACACCTTGTTGCCGAAGTCCTTGACCGCGGGCGGCGGGGTCAGCGCCTGTCCGATCACCTGCGGCGCGTCCTGCGGCTTGCGGCTGATGTGCTCGGCCGTGCCGAGGGTGCGCTCGACCGGGTGCAGGACCGCGTCGCGCGTGAACGAGTGGATCGTCTGGCGCAGGTCCGACGCGGCCTCCTCGCCGCGGGCGGGGTCCACCGGACCGCCGGCCATGCCGTACTCCAGCACGGTCGCCGTGGCGTTGCCGACCAGGTCGGACGCGCCCCAGGTGAGGTCGTCGGTCGCGGTGACCACGCGGTCGGTGACCGGGGTCGGCTCGTCACCGCTCGTGCGCGTGTCGGCGGGAGCGGGGGCGATCTGGGTGGCGGAGGCGGTGGCGTCGCCGATCAGCCAGGCGGCCGCTGTGCCGAGCGCGGCACCGGCGATCACGAGCAGGGCGCGGACGAGCCAGCGCACGGCGGATGCCGTACCCCGTCCCATGGCCGCGTTCGCCTGCAACACCGTTCTCCTGTCGAAAAAGTTGATCGCGGTTTCCCCGCCGGACCGTGTCCGAAACGTATTCGCATTGATGCGGTAACCGCTTGCGCTGTCGAGATAACCAAACCCCGGGCGGCCCTCGCACCTTCGACACGACTTGATCGCACGATCGTGTGAAGAACACTGGGTGTGGTCGGGCCTCACGGGAGGTGACCGGGCCCCGGTGCGCCCAGGATGCGAGGGATCCTGGGCGCACCAAGGGAAATCAGCCCAGCGCGCCCTGCACGATGGACGGGATCGCGCCCGCCCAGGCAGAGCTGACCAGGCCGGCGGCACCCGCGCCGGCGAGCGCGCCGGACTCGTTCCAGGCGTTGACGTAGTCCGCGCCCGTCGGATACGACGGCACCACGACCGGAGCACTCAGCTCGTCGGCCGACGCCGTTCCGGCGAAGGCGAAGGCGCCGAGGGCGAGAGCGAAAGCGGCGGTGCCGCGGATCAGGGTCTTGCGCATGACGTGCACTCCTTTGTTTGCGGTGTTCTTGGGTGAAAGCGCTATCCGAGGGCGCCCTGCACGATGGACGGGATCGCGCCCGCCCAGGCAGAGCTGACCAGGCCGGCGGCACCCGCGCCGGCGAGCGCGCCGGACTCGTTCCAGGCGTTGACGTAGTCCGCGCCCGTCGGGTGCGACGGCACGACCACCGGAGCGGTCAGCCCGCTGTCGTCCCGGACGCCGGTGGCCCCCGCCGCCCCCTGCAGGATCGACGGGATCGCACCCGCCCACGCCGAGCTGACCAGCCCCGCGGCGCCGGCGCCGAAGCAGGCCCCGGACTGGTTCCACGCGTTGACGTAGTCGGCGCCGGTCGGCTGCGACGGCACCTGCGCGGGGCAGGTCAGGCCGGACGGTTCCGATCCCGTCGCCGCCGACGCCGTCCCCCCGGTGGCGCCCATCGCGAGCAGGCCGGCCCCCACCAGCACCGCCGCCGCCGTCGTCTTGCGGAATTTGCTGAACATCGTCAGTGCACTCCTCTTCATTCGGCCGGAAGTTCCACGCACTCCCGTCGCAAATGACGTTAAACGTCGAATGGAAGAATTCACCAGATCGACTACCCGGAAGTGTGAAGAAAGCGTTTCCGGGCAGCACAAACAGCCGCTCCACTGCTGGTCAGAGCGGCTAAAAATGGACACGAAGAAAAACAGTTGGAAACGACGCGGCGAATTGCGCCGGAATCAGTCGGGGGAGACCTGCGGGCGGTCCGCCCGGATGAATTCGGTGAAGGCCGGACGGGGCCGGGCGGCCATTCCGGCAGGCACCGGCGGCGGCGCCGGACGTGGCGGGCACGCGCCTGCCGTATCCGTCGCGTGCACCGGAGCCGTGCAGACTCCGTTGGCGGGCGGCACCGGAGTCGCCGGTTCCGGCGCGTCCGGCCTCGGCTCCACCAGCCGCGGCGCGTCCGGCACCGCTTCCGGCGCCGGTTCCGGGAGCCGGACCGGCGCGACGACGTCTTTGACCACCTGCGGCGCCGGTGGCGTGATGCGCACCGGGACCGGTTGCCGCTCCGGCGGTCGCGGCTTCGCCGTGGCTCGGCGTTCCGGCGCGGCCGGTGGTGGGGCGCTCGCCCGGGTCGTGCTGGTGTTGCCGGTCGCGCGCACCGGTTCGCGGAACACCGGCGCGGTGCCGGTCAGCTCCGCGACGATCCGGTCGGTCCGCAGCGGCGGCACGACCACCTCGGTCACCTGCCGCACGACCTCGTGCACCGGTTCCGTCGTCGTGCCGACCAGGTCGGCCAACGGCGCCAGCGGATCCGGCCGCTCCTCGGCGGCCGACGCCGACGAGGCGAGGAGCCAGGACACCAGCGTGATCGCGAACGCCCCGGCGATGCCGAGCAGCACGCGCACCGGGGTGGTCCCGGCCGAGGTCCGTCGCGACATGGAGAAGTTTCCACTCCCCTCATCGCGCCGGGTGCTCAACGCGATCACGCAGTGTCGATCTTGACCGAGATTGACATACCGCCGGAACCTGCGCTGGCCGGCTGCCGGCACTGCGCCTGATCGTGTGACGACCTGGGCGGGACGCCGCTTGCGCGAGTTGCGCTGCCGTATTCGTCCGGCTCGATAGGGTGGATCCGTGAGTGAGCCGCAGCCCCCGAAGTACGGATTCCTGAGCGACGACTCGGTCGTCCCGCGCGGGCTCCGGGTCAGCGCCGCGTTCAGCTGGCGGTTCCTCGTGGTGGCCGCGGCCGCCTACCTGATCCTGCGGCTGCTCGCCTTCCTGTCGGTCGTGGTGATCCCGGTGGCGATCGCGCTGCTGCTCGCCGCGCTGCTCGCACCGGCGGTGGCGCGGCTGGTGCAGATCCGGGTGCCCCGGGGCCTCGCGACGGCGATCGTGTTGATCGGCGGGCTCGCGGTGCTCGGCGGGCTGCTCGCGTTCGTGGTCATCAACGTCACCGACGGTCTGCCCGCGCTGACCAGCCAGGTCAACAACAGCCTCGACCAGATCCGCGACTGGCTGATCAACGACCTGCACCTCAAGCAGGAGCAGATCCAGCAGTTCCTCGACAACTCGATCGCCTTCCTGCAGGACAACCAGGCGGCGTTCACCAACAGCGCGCTCACCACGGCGACCACCGTCGGCGAGATCCTCACCGGGTTCGTGCTGACGCTGTTCGTCACGATCTTCTTCCTGGCGGGCGGGGACAAGATCTGGAGCTGGCTGATGCTCGGCGTCCCGGGCCAGGTCCGGCAGCGGGTGGACGTCGCGGGCCGGCGCGGCTTCGCCTCGCTGGTCGCGTTCGTCCGCGCCACCGCCGCGGTCGCGGTCGTGGACGCCGTCGGCGTCGGGATCGGCCTGGCGATCCTCGGCGTCCCGCTCGCGATCCCGCTGTCCACGCTGGTGTTCCTCGGCGCGTTCATCCCGATCTTCGGCGCGGTGATCACCGGTGCGGTCGCCGTGCTCGTCGCACTTGTCACCAAGGGATTCGTCACCGCGCTGATCGTGCTGGCGATCCTGATCGCGGTGATGCAGCTGGAGAGCCACATCCTGCAGCCGCTGCTGCTCGGCCGGGCCGTGAAGCTGCACCCGCTGGCCGTGGTGCTCGGCATCGCCGCAGGCCTCGTCATCTACGGCATCCCGGGCGCGTTGCTCGCGGTGCCGCTGATGTCGATCATCAACGCCGGGGTGCGCTCGCTGCTGCACGAGACCGATCCGGACCCGGCCGAGGTCGACGTCCTGCACGACATCGAAGCCGTGCCCAACGCCGACCCCGCGGAGGCGGACAAGGAGCCCGGCGAACCGGGCAAGTCGTGAGCCGCCGGTTCGGACCGACGGCGCGCGAACCGGCCACCCCGCTGTGGTGGGGCACGATCGGCCTGCGCGTGCTGACGCTGCTGTTCGCGCTGGGCGCGGTGATCGTGCACAGCGACGGCTACCAGCGCCCGTGGCTGGCCTGGACCGTGCTCGGCGCGATGGCGTTGTGGACGGTCGCGACCGCGCTGGTGTATGCGCGGGAGGCGCTGCGGTGGCGGTGGCGCTGGTTCGTCCTCGCCGACGTCGTGGTCACCTGCGCCCTGATGCTGACCTCGCCGTGGATTCTGACCGACGCGCAGAACGCGGCCGTCGCGCCGCTGATCACCACCGTGTGGGTGGCCGGCGCGCCGGTCGCCGCGGGCACCCGCTTCGGCGGGGTCGGTGGCGTGGCCGCGGGACTGGTGGTCGCGGCCGCGACGGGGATCGCGCGGCAGGGGTTCACGCTCGACGTGGCGCGCGACGGGGTGCTGCTGGTCGCGAGCGGACTGCTGATCGGGATGAGCGCGACGACCGCCCGCAAGTCGGCGGCGGTGCTCGCCGAGGCGCTGCGCACCGAGGTCGCGAACGCCGAGCGGGAACGGCTGGCGCGCGACATCCACGACAGCGTGCTGCAGGTGCTGGCGCGCGTCCGGCGGCGCGGCGCCGAACTGGGCGGGGAGGCGGCGGAGCTCGCCGAACTGGCCGGTGAGCAGGAGATCGCGCTGCGGGCGCTGGTCACCACCGGGCCGACGAGGCACAGCACCGGCGAGACCGACCTGCGTGCCGCGCTGCAGCTGCTGGGGTCGTCGAAAGTGCAGGTCGCCGCTCCGGCCGGTGAGGTGAACCTGCCGTCGCGCACGACCGCGGAGCTGGTCGCCGTCGTCCGCGAGGCCCTGTCCAACGTCGACAAGCACGCCGGGCCAGCGGCCAAGGCGTGGGTGCTACTGGAGGACGTCGGCCGCGAGGTGGTGGTGACCGTGCGGGACGACGGTCCCGGCATCCCCGAGGGACGGCTCGCGGATGCGGAGGGTGAGGGCCGGTTGGGCGTTGTTCGCTCGATGCGGGGACGTGTGGCGGAACTCGGTGGCACGATCTCCCTGGAGACCGCGCCAGGGCAGGGGACCGAATGGGAGATCCGGGTGCCGAGGAAATGATCAGCGTGATGGTCGTCGACGACCACCCGATCTGGCGGGACGGCGTGGCGCGCGACCTGACCGAGAACGGCTTCGACGTGCGGGCGACCGCGCCGGACGCCACCGCCGCGGTACGCATCGCGGCCGCGGTCCGGCCCGACGTGGTGCTGATGGACATGAACCTGGGCAGCACCTCCGGGGTGGACGCGACGCGCGAGATCACCACGTCGCTGCCCGACACCCGGGTGCTGGTGCTGTCGGCCAGCGGCGAGCACAGCGACGTGCTGGAGGCGGTCAAGGCCGGGGCGTCCGGGTACCTGGTGAAGTCGGCGTCGGTGCGGGAACTGGTCGAAGCGGTGCGCCGGACGGCGGAGGGCGACCCGGTGTTCACGCCCGGGCTGGCCGGCCTGGTGCTGGGCGAGTACCGGCGGATGGCGGACGCGCCTGCGGGCGGGGTGGCGCCGCCGCGGCTGACCGAACGGGAGACCGACGTGCTGCGGCTCGTCGCGAAGGGCCTCACGGCGCGGCAGATCGCCGAGCGGCTCGTGTTGTCGCACCGGACGGTGGAGAACCACGTGCAGTCGACGCTGCGGAAGCTGCAGCTGCACAACCGCGTGGAGCTCGCGCGCTACGCGATCGAGCACGGGCTGGACAAAGACTAGGGATTTTCCCGGATCTCGGCTCGGGGTCCGCGGCCGTAGCGTGGTGGCATGGGCGAGGAGACCGGGACCAAGCCGATGAGCCCGCGCGACCTGCGGGTGTCGGACGCGGAGCGCGAGCACGTCGTCGAGGTGCTGCAGAAGGCGATCGGCCGCGGCATGATCGACCTGGACGAGTTCACCGAGCGCACGGACACGGCGCTCGCGGCGCGGACGCGGGGCGAGCTGAACGCGGTGCTGGCGGACCTGCCCGGGCTGGTGCACCCCGACGTGTATCCGGCCGCGCCCCCGGTGTCGTACTCGCCGGACCAACGGCTCGAGCTGAACGCGAAGTACTCGGCGCTGGTACGCAACGGCCGCTGGCTGGTGCCGCCGGAGGTCGTGGTGCGCAACCGGTACGGCTCGACGAAGCTCGACTTCAGCGAGGCGCAGGTGAGCAGCCCGGTGGTGCGAGTCGAGCTGGACTGCAAGTGGGGGTCGGTCGAGGTGATCATCCCCGAGCACGCGGCGGTCGACCTGAACGCGATCACCGAGATCAAGTACGGCTCACTGCAGGACAAGACGGGTTCGGATGGCCGGCCGGGCAACCCACGGCTGGTGTTCGCCGGACGCTTGCACGGGGGCTCGCTGGTGATCCGCCACCCGCGGCGCGGGATCTTCGGCCTGTAGCGGCAGTCGGGGGCGGCGCGCCGGAGGCGCGATGGCGTCGGGGGCGGAGGGCGCCCGTGGTGCGCGGGTAAGCGCGCCGGAGGAGTGGGCGAGGCGGGGTGCCGGAGAGCGGTGGGCACCGGCGCGGCTGAGGGGCGGTCGCGCCGGCGCCCACCTCGGTGGCGCACTCGCGCCGGAGGGTGCCACCGCCCGGCGGTCAGCTCCGGAGGGCCGGCAAATCCGCCGAAACGACAGACCGCCCGAGGGCGGCGCACCCTCGGGCGGGGCGCCACGGTCCGTGGGCGCCATCAGCTGCGGGCGGTCATTCCCGGGTGCCCAGGGCGCTGCGGGTGGCTGTGACGCGTGACCTGACGCGCGGGCAACCCCTGGCGCCAGCAGCACTTCGCGAGCAGCACATCGCCAGCAGCACTGCCCCACCAGCGGTGGGCACCATCAGCTGCAGGCAGTCATTCCCCGGCGCCCAGGGCCGCGCGCTCCGGGAGGGCTGCGGCGCGGCGGACTCCGCGCGCGGCAACCCCTCGGCAACACCCCGCGAACAGCACTGCCCACCAGCGGTCTGCGGTCAGCCCCTTGCTGCGGCGCGGGCCTCGGCCGGTGTCGCGGCCTTGAGTGCCGCCTGGGCGGCCGCTTCGCAGTCCGCCAGCGTGGCTGTGGTCAGGCTGGCTCCCACGGCGCGGATCGCGCTCGCGTTCATCGACAGGCTCGTCATGCCCAGGCCGGTGAGCACGCGGGCCAGCAGTGGGTCCGCAGCCGCCTCACCGCACACGCCCGCCGGTTTGCCGCTCGCCTTCGCGGCCGCGCCGATCATCGCGATCAGCCGTAGCAGCGCGGGCTGCCACGGGTCGTTCAGGCCCGCCACCGCGCCCAGCTGCCGGTCCGCGGCGAACGTGTACTGCGCCAGGTCGTTCGTGCCGACCGAGACGAAGTCGACCGCAGCCAGGATCTCCTCGGCCGCCAGTGCCGCCGCGGGCACCTCGATCATCACCCCGGCCCGCGCGATCCCGGCCGCCCGCACGCGTTCCGCGAACCACGCCGCCTCCTCGGCTGTCGCCACCATCGGCGCCATCACCGACACGTCGGCGCCCGAATCCGCCGCCGCGCCGGCAATCGCCTCCAGCTGCCGGTCCAGCACGTCCGGCCGGTCGAACGCCACGCGCAGGCCCCGCACACCGAGCGCCGGGTTCGGTTCCGCTGTCGGGGACAGGAAGGCCAGCGGCTTGTCGGCGCCCGCGTCCAGCGTCCGCACGACAACCGGCTTCCCCGTGAACGGCGCCAGCACCGCGGCGTACGCGGCACGCTGCTCGCCGACCGGTGGCTCGGCCGGTGCGTCCAGGTAGCAGAACTCCGTGCGGAACAGGCCGACGCCCTCCGCGCCCGCGTCCGCGGCGGCCCGCGCGTCCGCGGGTGACCCGACGTTGCCGAGCACCTTGACCCGGTGGTCGTCCGCCGTCGCCCCGATGCCGTTCCACTCCGACGCGCCCTCGCGCGTCGCGGCGAGCACCGGGGCGTCCGCCGCGACGACCTCCACCACGCCGGTGTCGCCGTCCACCAGCAGCGCGTCCGCCTCCAGCGCGAGGACCCCGCGCACCGCCACCACCGCCGGGATGCCCAGCGACCGGGCCAGGATCGCGGTGTGGCTGGTCGGCCCACCCTCCTCGGTCACCAGGGCGAGCACCCGCGCCGGGTCGAGGCCCGCCGTGTCGGCAGGCGCCAGGTCCCGCGCGACGAGCACGCTCGGGCCGGCCAGGTCGGGCACGCCCGGCGGCGCGACACCCCGCAGCTCCGCGATCACGCGGTCCCGGATGTCCTCGATGTCGCGGACCCGCTCGGCCATGTACCCGCCGGCCGCTGCAAGCGCTTTCGCGAAGCCGTTCGCCGCCTCGTAGACCGCCCGCTCGGCCGGCCTGCCTTCCGCGGCCACCAACCGTTCCGCCTCGCTGATCAGCGCCGGATCGCCCGCCATCGCCGCGCTGGTCAGGAGGATCGTCGCGGCGTCGCCGGACGCCTGGCCCGCAAGCGCTTCCAGCCGCTCGGCGACCACGCGCGCGGCGGGGGCGATCCGCGCGGCCTCGGCCTGCGGATCGGACGGTGCGGGCCCGCTCTCGGGCGCGCCTGCGGGTTCGGCCACGGCGACGACCGGACCGCTCGCGCGACCCGGGCTCACCGGCACCCCGGACAGCCTCGTTTCCGACATGGTCTAGACCATACCCTCTCCGGATCCGTTCCCGACCAGCGTTCCACGAACCCGCGGCTTCCGCAGCCGCCGGACCGCGACCAGAGCGGGCGGGAGCCCGTCCGGGCACTCTTCCCTATGCAAACGTGAAGATTCTTGTAACTTCTGCGGCTGATGGTGCGACACTAGAGTGAGCGTCCGCGACGTCACCCGATCGGGGCAATCTCGACATCGGGCCGTCCCGTCAGGGTTCACGCGGGCTCTCACTTGGCGTCCGGCACCGGTTGCGCCACCGGAAGCCGGGCATCGGGTCGCTGGTACCGATCGCGTAGCCCCCCGAGCGATCGGTACCGGCGGCGCCCGAATCCGTCGGAAATGCCGCACTCACCTTCTAGAATGCCGGGATGGACAAGCCGACCCGACGGGGTCGCGAGCGCGCGGCGACCGATCAGGACATCCGCCGCACCGCGCGCAAGCTCCTCGTCGAGCGCGGACCGGAAGCCGTGACCCTGCGGGCCATCGCCCGCGAGCTCGGCATCACCGCACCCGCCCTCTACCGGTACTACGGCTCACGCGACGACCTCGTCGAGCACCTCCGCCTCGACGTCGTCGCCGACCTGGCCGCCGAACTCACCGAAGAACTCTCCGGGCTGCCCGACGACGGTGCGGTCCAGCTCTTCGCAATCTGCCGCGGCTTCCGGCGCTGGGCGCTCACCCACACCAAGGAGTTCACGCTCGTGTTCGCGTCGCCGACCGGCGAGGTCGGCTCGGCCGCGGGCAGCGTGGCGACTCTGAACCGGGCCAACGAGCCGTTCGGCCGGATCTTCCTCACCGCGGCCGGCCACCTGCTGGCCAACTTCCAGCTGGAGATCCCGCCCGCCGAAGCGGTGCCCGTCGAACTGCACGACGACCTGGCCGCGTTCCAGGACGACCTGCTGGCGGTGCTGCGCGAGTCCGGGGTCGACTTCCCGCCGGACAAGCTCGACCTGGGCACCACGTACGTGATGATCCAGTTCTGGGCCCGCCTCTACGGGCACGTGACACTCGAGGTGTTCGGCAACTACCCGATCCCGATGTCCAAGCCGGACGCCGTGTTCGACGCGCTGCTGGCCGACCTCGCGCGCGAGATCGGCCTCGACACCGCCTAGAGGACCACGTTCACCAGGCGGCCCGGCACGACGATGACCTTGCGCGGCGTGCCGCCGTTCAGCAGCGCCGCGATCTTCTCGTCGGCCAGTGCCGCCGCCTCGACGGCGTCCTTCGCCGCATCGGCGGGCACCTGGATCCGGGCGCGGACCTTGCCGTTGACCTGGATCGGGTACTCCACCGTGTCCTCGACCAGGAACTTCTCGTCCGCGACCGGGAACGGGCCGTGCACCAGCGAGTCCTCGTGGCCCAGCCGGTGCCACAGCTCCTCGGCGATGTGCGGGCACAGCGGCGCCAGCATCAGCACCAGCGGCTCGACCAGCTCGCGCGGCGTCGCCTCGGCGGCGCCGTAGACCTTGGTCAGGTGGTTGTTGTACTCGATCAGCTTCGCGCCGGCGGTGTTGAACCGCAGGCCCGAGTAGTCGTCGCGGACCCCGGCGATGGTCTTGTGCAGGATCCGGCGGTCCTCGTCCGTCGCCTCCGCGCCGGACACGCGCAGCTCACCGGTCTGCTCGGAGACCACCAGCCGCCACACGCGCTGCAGGAACCGGTGGGCGCCGACGACGTCCTTGGTCGCCCACGGCCGGGAGTCGGCCAGCGGGCCCATCGACATCTCGTAGAACCGGAAGGTGTCGGCCCCGTAGTCCGCCGCCATCTGGTCGGGCGTGACCACGTTCTTCAGGCTCTTGCCCATCTTCCCGTACTCTTGCTTGACTTCCTTGCCCTGGTGGAAGAACTTGCCGTCCTTCTCCTCGACCTCCTCGGCCGGGACGTAGAAGCCGCGCTCGTCGGTGTAGGCGTAGGCCTGGATGTAGCCCTGGTTGAACAGCCGCCGGTACGGCTCCTCGGCGCTGACGTACCCCAGGTCGAACAGCACCTTCTGCCAGAACCGCGAGTACAGCAGGTGCAGCACCGCGTGCTCGACGCCGCCGACATACAGGTCGACACCGCCCGGGTCGTTCACGCCGTGCTCGGCCGGGCGCGGACCCATCCAGTACTGCTCGTTGCCCGCGTCGACGAACCGCTCCGCGTTGTCCGGGTCGATGTAGCGCAGCTGGTACCAGCAGGAACCGGCCCAGTTCGGCATCGTGTTGGTGTCGCGGCGGTAGGTCTTCTTGCCGTCGCCGAGGTCCAGCTCGACCTCGACCCAGTCGCTCGCGCGGGACAGCGGCGGCGACGGCTCGCTGTCGGCGTCCTCCGGGTCGAACGTGCGCGGCGAGTAGTCGTCCACCTCGGGCAGCTCGACCGGCAGCATGTGCTCCGGGATCGCGTGCGCCTGGCCGTCCTCGTCGTACACGATGGGGAACGGCTCGCCCCAGTACCGCTGCCGCGAGAACAGCCAGTCGCGCAGCTTGTACTGCACCGTGCCGGCGCCGTGGCCGTTCTCCTCCAGCCACTGGATGATCGTCTTCTTGGCGTCGTCGACGTTCATCCCGTCCAGGAAGCCACTATTGATCGCGACCCCGTCGCCGGTGTACGCCTTTCCGTCGAAGCCCTCGCTCGGCTGGACCGTGCGCACGATCTCCAGGCCGAACTTCTCCGCGAAGTCCCAGTCGCGCTGGTCCTGGGCGGGCACCGCCATGATCGCGCCGGTGCCGTAGCCCATCAGCACGTAGTCGGCGATGAAGACCGGGATCTCCTTGCCGTTGACCGGGTTCACCGCGTACGAGCCGACGAAGACGCCCGTCTTGTCCTTGCTCTCCTGGCGGTCCAGTTCGGACTTGCGGGACGCGGCGCGGCGGTAGGCGGCGACGGCCTCGGCCGGGGTGGCGGCCCCGCCGGTCCACCGCTCGTCCACATCGGACGGCCATTCCGCCGTGGTCAGCTCGTCGACCAGCGGGTGCTCGGGCGCCAGCACCATGTACGTGGCGCCGAACAGCGTGTCCGGGCGGGTGGTGAAGACCTCGATCTTGTGCTCACCGGCGGCGAAGGTGACGCGCGCGCCGTGCGAGCGGCCGATCCAGTTGCGCTGCATCGACTTGACCTTCTCCGGCCACTCCAGCCGGTCCAGGTCGTCGACCAGGCGGTCGGCGTAGGCGGTGATGCGCATCATCCACTGGCGCAGGTTGCGGCGGAACACCGGGAAGTTGCCGCGCTCGCTGCGGCCGTCCGGCGTGACCTCCTCGTTGGACAGCACCGTGCCGAGGCCGGGGCACCAGTTCACCGGCGCCTCGGAGATGTAGGCCAGCCGGTGCTCGTCCAGGATCTTCAGCTGCTCGGCGCGGGTCAGCTCGCACCAGCCGCGGCCGTCGGGCGTGCGGCGCTTGTCCTGCGCGTACTCGGCCTCCAGCTCGACGATGGGGCGGGCCTTGCCCAGCTTCTCGTCGTACCAGGAGTTGTAGATCTTCAGGAAGATCCACTGGGTCCACTTGTAGTAGTCCGGATCGATCGTCGCGATCCGGCGGCGCTCGTCGTGGCCAAGGCCCAGCCTGCGGATCTGCCGCAGGTAGGTCTCCATGTTCTGCTCGGTCGTCGTGCGCGGGTGCTGCCCCGTCTGCACCGCGTACTGCTCGGCGGGCAGGCCGAACGCGTCGAAGCCCATGGTGTGCAGGACGTTGCGCCCGATCATCCGGTGATAGCGGGCGTAGACGTCGGTGGCGATGAAGCCCAGCGGGTGCCCGACGTGCAGGCCGGCCCCCGACGGGTAGGGGAACATGTCCTGCACGAAGAGCTTGTCCGAGGGAACGCTGGAGTCGGTCGCCAGCGAGCCGGCCGGGTTCGGTGCGTGGAAGGTGCCGTGATCGGCCCAGTAGTTCTGCCAGCGCAGCTCGACCCGACCGGCCAGCTCGGCGTTGTACCGGTGGCCGGGCGTTTCCTCGATTGCTTCACTCACCCAACCATGGTAAGCGGCCCGGCCTGCCCGGCTCTCAGCGCACCGCGAATGCGATGACCTGCGTGATCTGGCGGGTCGACAGGTTGTCGTCGCTGACCAGCAGCAGGGTCCGCTCGCCGCTCGGCAGACGCGGCCCCCAGGTCATCCCCTCCAGGTTGTCGACCTTGGACAGCGGGTAGTCGGCCAGGTCGAGGAGCAGCTTCTTGCGCACCGGCCGCACCTTCGCGCCGTCCAGGGACGCGGTGTGCAGGACGTTCGTGGCGCCGGCCGTGTCGATCTCGTAGATCCGCACCTTGTTGCCGACGCCGGACACGTAGGAGCGCTCCATCACGAGGAAGCGCGTCGGGTCGAGCGGATCGGCGGCGAGGATCGACGAGACGCCGGTGTCGGTGGTGCCGCCGGGCGGGTTCGAGTCGGCGAAGACCGGCTCCTGCGGGTAGGCGTACTGCGCGAGGACGGAACCGGTGCGGGCCTGGACGGTGATCCGGGACAGCGCGCCCCGCTCGGGTGTGGCCACCGGGCCGTCCTGCAGCAGCGGGCCCTCCACCGAGCTGACGACGAGCGTGCCCGCGGCGGCGAAGGTGAGCCCTTCCAGCACGAGGTTGCGGCGCGGGCCGGAGTCCGGGCGCATCCGCTCGTTGTCCGGCGTGGGCAGGGTGCGCACGTAACCACCGTCGCGCCGGGCCACCTGCACCGACGGGTCGATCAGCGCGGTGTCCGACCGGATGCCCTCCTGGCTCCAGAAGTAGGCGCCGGTCCACGGGTCGACCCGCATCTCCTCGGGGTCGACCGAGTCCTCCGGGTAGGTGCCGCCGTCCGGCTGCCGGAACAGCTGCGCGCCGGTGAAGGTGACCGGGCCGAGCCCGTCGGCGGACACCGGGACCTTCGCGGTGAAGAACCGCGCGGGCGCCTCGGAGGTGTCGTCGGCGATGAACACGTACTCGCCGGTGCGCGGGTCGTAGTCGATGCTCGACAACTCCCCGATCGTGTAGTCGCCGACGGGCAGCGCGTGCGAGATGATTTGTTCCCCCAGGAAACGCACGGGCGCGGGAGCGGCCTGTGCGGCGGGAGCGACGGTCAAGAGCAGAGAGCCGGCGAGTGCGCCGACCGAGAGTCGCTTCAGCATGGCGTGCAGCACAGCGCATGTGGGTGTCCAGCGGGTAGCGCCAACATCACGCTTATGCTCGTTGACGTGTTCGTAGTCGCGCTGGTTCCGCTCGTACTGGGTGTCGTCGTGGGCTGGGGAGGCCTGCTCGGCTGGCGGGAAAAACTCCCGCGCGACCGCGGCGCCGGGGTGCGCACGGCCGCCACCCTGCGCTCCGACGAGGCGTTCCGCGTCGCGAACCGGGTCGCCGGGCTGCCCACGATGGTCGCCGGGGTGGTCGGGATCGTGGCCGGGATCGCCGGCCTGCTCATGCCCGGCACCGCGGGTGTCCTGACCGCGACCGCGATCGGGCTGGTCGGCATGTTCGCCCTGGTCGCCGGTGGTGGCGTGCTGGGCAACCGGGCCGCGGCCGCCGTACCGCCGCCCGCTCCCGCCGCGCCGGCCGGGTGCTCCGGTTGTGCCTGCGGTGGCTGCGCCGTGCGGGCATAACAGCGGCGCGCAGCGCCACCTTGAGGGGTGGTGGTCGGGCGAGGGGCTGGCCCTAGTTTCGCTGCAAGTCGCCCGGGTGCGTGGCCAGCAAGGCCGTCGGCACACCCTGGCGGCGCAGGACCTGGCCCCACAGGTCCCGCTCCGGCGTGGCCAGCACGTCGCTGGGCAGCGCCGGGACGATGAGCCAGTCACCGCGGTCGATCTCGCCGTCCAGCTGGCCGGAGTCCCAGCCCGCGTACCCCGCGAACACCCGCAGGCCACGCACCTTCGGCACCAGCGCGTCCGGATCGGCGTCCAGGTCGACCAGCGCCACCGGACCGCGCACGCCGATCAGCCCCGGCACGCCCGACGCGGTCTCCCCGGCGCGCAGCGCGGCCAGGCACAACGCGGTCTTCTTCTCCACCGGCCCGCCGACGAACACCGACTGCGGCTCCACCACGTGCCGTCCCCAGCTGGGCAGCACGTCGTCGACCGGCACGTCGCTCGGGCGGTTCAGGACGACCCCGAGCGTTCCCTCCTCCCGGTGGTCGATGACGAACACCACCGTGCGGCGGAAGTTGGGATCGAACATCGTAGGAGCGGCGACCAGGAGCGATCCCGGTTCAACCTCGGCGTCCGCTGGCACGCCCCCATGATCCCACTCCCGCAAAACCGGGCCGCACGGCCGGGAACAAGGCGCGGCCCCCACCCGTTGAACGGGGTGGCCGGCGCACTCCGTGTCCCCCGGGCTCACTGAAGAAAAGCCTTTGTGGAATACCGTTCGGCAGGAGCCACACTGCGCAATGCCGCCGAGAGGCGACCAAGTGCGCCGGCCCTCGAAATCTTCCCCTCCTTCCGGCGCCCCGGCACCGTAAGCTGGTGAGCCGTGACAGCGAGTGCACAGCCCGTCGAGAAGGTGTCACCGCGCGCGTTCTTCGCGATGGCGGGCTTCCGCACGCTCCTGTTCACCCGCTTCGCCGCCCAGTTCTCCGACGGCATGTTCCGGGCCGGGCTGGCCGGGGCGGTGCTGTTCAACCCCGAGCGCGGCGCCGACCCGCTGACCATCGCGGGCGGGTTCGCCGTCCTGCTGCTGCCGTACTCGTTCATCGGGCCGTTCGCCGGCGCGCTGCTGGACCGCTGGGACCGGCGGCGCGTGCTGATCGTGGCCAACCTGCTGCGCGGCACGGCGATCGTCGCGACGGCAGTCTCGGTCGGGCTCGGGTTCGCCGGATTGGAACTGTTCGTGCTCGCGCTGATCGTCGAGGGCATCTCCCGGTTCGTCGGGTCCGGTCTGTCCGCGTCGCTGCCGCACGTCGTGCCACCGGGCACCCTGGTGACGGCCAACGCGGTGGCGACCACGCTCGGCTCGCTGGTCGCGGTACTCGGCGGCGGGGTCGCCATCGGGTTGCGGTCGCTGATCGGCGCCGGGAACACCGGTTCCGGCTGGACGACGGCCGTCGCGGTGCTCGGCACGCTCGTCTCCGCCGCGATCGCGCGCCGGTTCGCCCGCGGCGCGCTCGGACCGGACACCGTCGACGAGCCGAGTGACGCGGTGCTCGCCGTGGCCCGCGGCCTCGTCGACGGCGCCAGGGCCGCGCTCGGCGCGCCCAGCGTCGTCGCCGGGTTCGTCGCGCTGCTCGCGCACCGGGCGTCCTACGGCATCTCGCTGCTGATCACGGTGCTGCTGCTGCGGTTCACCTTCACCGACCACGGTTTGCTCAAGGCCGGGCTGCCCGGGCTGGGGCAGCTCGCCGCGATGGCGGGCGCCGGGATCCTGTTCGCCGGTTTCCTCACCCCACGGCTGGTGCGCAGGCTCGGCCGCCGCCGCGCGATCCCCGGCGCGCTGGTGGTCGCCGCGGTCGCGCAGGCCGGGCTCGGCCTGCCGATGCAGCTGCCGACCGTGCTGGTCGCGTCGTTCGTCATCACCGCCGCAGGCCAGGTCGTGAAGCTGTGCGTGGACTCCTCGATCCAGCACGACGTGCGCGACGAGGCCCGGGGCCGGGTGTTCTCCCTGTACGACACGCTGTTCAACATCACGCAGGTGATCGCGGTCTCACTCGCCGCGACGATCGTGCCGTTGACCGGGCGGTCGGTGCCGCTGCTGCTCGTCGCCACCGCGCTGTACCTGCTCGGCGCGGCCGGATACCTGGTGATCGCGCGGCGCGCCCGCACCGAGTGACGGAATTTTCCCGATTACGCCGACCGGCGGAAGGCGGCCCACTAGAGTGGCCCGCGTGAGCACCCCGGGGGACGACCGCGCGCAGAAGGAAGCCCGCAACGCGGCGATGCGTGAGACCGTCGACCAGTTGATGGACAAGTTCCACCAGCAGACGGCGCAGCTGCGGGAGGCGCAGCAGGCCGCGTCCGCCCTCACCGCGGAACTGTCCTCGCCGGACGGCCTGGTCAAGGTCACCATCGACGCACAGGGGACGCTCGCCGACCTCAAGCTCGCGCCGACGACGTTCGACCGCACCCGGCCGGAGGCGCTCGCGCGCACGATCAGCGACCTGGTGCGCCGCGGGATGCTGCAGGTCAAGCAGCAGCAGGCCGAGTTGTTCCGGCCGCTGACCGCGGACCTGCCGGACCTGTCCGAGTTCATCGAGGGCGCGCCGTCGCTGGCCGGCCTGATGCCGGACATCCCGGACTTCCTCGAACCCGAGCCGGAACCGGAGCCCCGGCCCGCCGAGGACCCGGAGTCGCAGACGATCATGCGCCGGGACGCGCCGATTTCTCCGCCGGCGCCGAAACCGGCGGCGCGCCGCCCGCGTCCGACCCACGACGACGACGAAATGCCCGACACCTGGATGACGCGGGGTGACCGATGACCGGAGCCGGTACCGGCCACGACATGGACCCGGACACGGTCCGGTCCGGCGCGGGGAAGTTCCCGCCCGCGGGTGACGACCTGAAGGCCGCCGGCGCGGCGCTCAAGGCCGCGCTCGAAGCGCAGGGCGCCTGCTGGGGCAACGACGAGTCCGGCCAGGCGTTCGCCAAGGACTACGAACCGGCCGCGAAGAACTGCACCGAGGCCTTCGGGAGCCTCAGCCAGGCGCTGAAGGACGTGGCGAAGGCCGTGAAGGACGCCGCGGACGCGACCGAAGGCACGCACAAGGACGCCGAGAAGGTCATCAAGAACACAGGTCAGGCCTGACCATGGGGATGGAGTTCCCCGAGGACGTCAAGTGGCTGCTGCCCATCGTCGTCGGCGAGCACTGGCCGGAAGGCGACGAGGACAAGCTGCGCGAGGTCCGGGACGCGTGGCTGGCCGCCCGCGACGCGCTGGGGCCGATCGTCGACAAGGCCAACGGGGCCGCAGCTGAGGCGCTCAGCACCTGGACCGGTCAGCCCGCGGTCGAGTTCCAGAAGATGTGGGACAAGTTCGTCACCGGTGACGAGGCCTACTTCACGAACCTGACCAAGGCGTGCGAGGCGCTGGCGCAGTCGGCGGACGCGACGGCGCTCGACGTCGAGTACACGAAGTACATGATCATCGCGTCGCTGATCATCCTGGCGATCCAGATCGCCGCGATGATCGCGGCGGCCGTGGTGACGTTCGGCGGGTCGACGGCGGGCATCGTGCCCGCGCAGATGGCCACGCGGATGACCGTGCAGATGGTCTTCCGGCAGCTCGTGCAGAAGATGCTGCAGGAGGGCTTCCGCAAGGTCGCGATGCAGCTGCTGAAGCGGCTGGCCAAGGAGATCGCGATGAACGTCGCGATGAACCTGGCGCTGGACGGCGGCATCCAGGCGCTGCAGATGGCCAAGGGCGACCGCAAGAGCTGGGACTTCGACAAGACCGCCGGCGCGCTGGCCAGCGGTGTGGCCGGGGGTGTCGCGGGGGCGGCCGGGCACGCGATCCCGAAGGGCGCGACCAAGGGGCTGCAGGACAGCGTCGCCGGGCAGATCGCGGACCGCGCCGTGCGGGAGGGCGCGCGCGGGGCCGTCGAAGGCGTGGCCACGACGGTCGGGCAGGCCGCGCTGACCGGCGACCTCGGCAACCTGAAGATGCAGGACCTGGCGATGGGCGCGTCCGCCGGCGCCGTGGACCGCGCGACCGGTGGCGCCAAGGACCAGATCAACGAGATCAAGAGCTTCAACGCCGACGTGCGGGCGGGCAACATCAAGGTCGACGGGTCGCCGGTGGATTCCGGCTCGTCGGACTCGGGTGGTTCGTCGTCGGGTTCGTCGGATTCGGGCAGTTCGTCGCGCTCGGACTCCGGTTCTTCGGCGGGTGGCTCGTCGGGTGCCCGGGAGCCGGCGCTGGCGGGCGCGTCGTCGTCCCACTCGGACGGTTCGTCGGGCTCGGTCTCGAACGCGATCGCGAACGACCGGGTGAGCGGCCAGTCCGCCGTGGTGGCGGACCGCCCGGCCACCGCGACGACGGACGCCCCACGGTCCACTTCGGACGGTGGCGGCACGCACCAGGGCAGCCAGCCCCCCGCGACAGCGGCGCCCGCCGCATCGAACCAGGGCGGCGGTTCCCCAGCGGGAACGGCGGGAGTTTCGTCGACCGGTTCACCAGCCGGTTCGGCCGGCTCGGGCGGTTCCACGGGTTCGTCGACCGGTTCGGCCGCCGGTTCTTCAGCCGGTTCGGCCGGTTCTTCCGGCGGTTCGGCTGGTTCTTCGGCCGGTTCGGCTGGTTCCGCAGGCTCCTCAGCCGGTTCGGCAGGATCCTCGGCGGGCTTGCCGAGCTCGCTCGGCAGGCTCGGCTGGATCGGCCGGTTCTTCCGCCGGTTCGGCTGGTTCTTCGGCCGGTTCGGCCAGTTCCACAGGTTCGTCGGCCGGTTCGGCAGGATCCTCGGCGGGCTCGCCGAGCTCCTCGGCAGGTTCCGCCGGATCGGCCGGTTCTTCCGCCGGATCGGCCGGTTCTTCCGCCGGATCGGCCAGTTCGGCCGGCTCCTCCGCAGGCGCAGCCAGCTCGTCAGCAGGCTCCGCAGGCTCCTCTTCGGCGGGCTCGCCGAGCTCCTCGGCAGCCTCGGCAGGCTCCTCTTCGGCAGGCTCGGTGGGTTCCTCCGCCGGCGCCGCTGGTTCCTCAGCCGGTTCTTCGATCGGCGGTGGGTCCCCGGTGAGCTCGTCGGCCGGTTCCGCGTCCTCGGCCGGGGCGTCCCGTGGGTCGGCCGTGGGGTCGGATGGCGCCCCGGTGAGCGGCGCGGACCGGATGCCGGTCCCGGCGGGAGCGAGTCCGGTGCAGCCGGGCAGCGGGTTCGGGCCCAACGACCCGCCGTCAACGCGTCCGGACGGCGTGACCGCCGCCGGCTACGCCCCCGGCGCCTTCGGCCCGACCGGCGGCGCCCCCCAACCGGGCGACCGAGCGCCTCAACAGCAGTCGCCACAGACGCCTCCCGCCGCGCCGGTGCAGGGCTATCCCGGCGGCGCGCCGCAGGGCTACGGGCCGGGCGGACAGCCGCCGCGCGCCCCTCAGTACGGCCCGCCCCAGGGCGCGCCGTTCCAGGGCAACCCCACCCAAGGCACACCCAACCGGCCACCTCAGGCCGGCCCCCCGCAGGGCACACCCTTCCAAGGCGGCCCGAACCGGCCACCGCAAGGCGGCCCCAGCCAGGGCGCGCCGTTCCAGGGCAACCCCACCCAAGGCACACCCACCCGGCCGCCCCAGGGCGGCCCCAGCCAGGGTGCGCCGTTCCAGGGCAATCCCACCCAAGGCGCACCCCACCAGCCACGCCAGGGCACCCCGTTCCAAGGGAACCCCACGCAAGGCGGTCCCCAGCAACCGCGCCAGGGCGGCCCGGTCCAGGGCAGGCCTGTGCAGGGTGGCCCGGTGCAGCCGCCTCAAGGCGGCCCCGTCCAGGGCGGGCCGAACCGCGCGCTCCAAGGCGGTCCCGTCCAGGGTGCGCCGTTCCAAGGTCAGCCGCCGCAGGGCCCGCGGGGCCCGATGGGTGCGCCGCCGAACGGTGGTCCGCCGCATCCGCCTCAGGGCGGCTACGGTCCGCCGCAGCAACAGCCGCCGCGAGGTGGGCAACCGCCGGCGTACGGGCCCACGCAACGTCCGCCGCAGGGCGGGTACGGCCCGCCCACGCAGCAGGGAGGCCGTCCTGGCGCGCCCGTCGACCCGCGCTGGATGCTGGCGCGCCCGCCGGAGCAGGTCCACCAGGCGGGCCCGCCCGCCGAGACCCCGGCACCCCGGACCGGCGATACGGCGCTGCCCGCCGAGCGGACCCCCACTGCACAGCAGACGCCCGCGACCGACCGCAGCCCGTTCGACGCGGGCCCACGCCGCGAGGAGGCGCCTACCGCCGAGCGGACCCCGTTCGACCCGGCGCAGGACACGGCCACCCCTGTCCGCGAGGAGACCCCTGCCTCGGAGCGGAGCCCGTTCGACCCCGCGGAAGACACCGCCACCCCACGCCGCGAGGAGCCATCCGCCACCGAGCGCAGCCCCTTCGACCCGGCGCAGGACACGGCCACCCCCGTCCGCGACGAGACACCCACCGCGGAGCGGAGCCCGTTCGACCCCGCGGAAGACACCGCCGCCCCACGCCGCGAAGAGGCACCCGCCACCGAGCGAACCCCCTTCGACCCCGCCCAGGACACCGCCACCCCCGTCCGCGACGAGACACCCACCGCGGAGCGGAGCCCGTTCGACGAGGCGCCGCCCCGAACGGACGATGCCCCCGCGGCCGAGCGCAGCCAGTCCGACCCGGCCGAAGACAAGCCCACTTCGCCCCGCGACGAGGCACCGGCCACCGACCAGAGCCCGCCCCACCAGGACAGCGCACCCCAGCCGGAGCGGGCCGCCGACAACGCGGCCCCCCGGAGCGACCGTCCGGTGGTCGACGAGCCGTACATCGCGGACCCGAACTTCCGCACCTACGACCGCGCCGACTTCGACGCCCTCGGCGAGGCCCAGCTCGCGACCGGCATCGTCGACGAGCGCACGGGCCGGCTCACCCACGAGCACGAATTCCTCGAAGCGCTGGCGATGCGCGATCTGGACGCGGCCCTGCGGCACATGAGCGACCAGGGCGCCTACGCCGTGCACAGCTACACCTCGAGCGCGGTCTTCGACCAGATCAACGAGGCGCTGCGCACCGGCCGGAGCCTCGACGAAGTCATGCCGATGGTCCGTGCGCTCGCGTCCGGCCTGAACGAGATGCCCACCTATCAGGGCGAGACGGTGCGCCGGGTCAACGTGCGAGGCGAGGCGGCGGCCATCGTCGCCGGCCGGTACGAGCCCGGCGCGGTCGTGGTCGAATCGCAGTTCCTCAGTTCGAGCCGCGCCGACCTCGGCTCGGCGAAGTGGCCCGGCGACGTCGAAATGATCATCGAGGGCAAGACCGGTCGGTACATCGAGTCGCTGGCCTCGAACAAGGCGGAACACGAGGTCCTGTACAAGCCCGGCACCCAGCTGGTGGTCAAGGAAAAGATCGAGGTCGAGACCCCCAGCGGCGGCAAGAAGTGGGTGATCCGGCTCGAGGAGATCACCCCGGACGACCCGCGCTACCTCCCCCCGGATGCCGCCAAGCAGCAGATGGACCGCAACCGCGACCTGGCCGATGTCCAGGAAGCGGAGATCGCGGCGGCGTCCAGGCGCGACTTCGCGCGGGCGTTCGGCGGCGAGGCCGCGGTGGCCGACATCCCGCCGAAGTCCGAGCCGGAGACCGGCCCCAAGACGGAGACGCCGAAGCCCCGGAAGATCGGCGAGCCGGTGAACGGCTGGGGCGACATCCGCCGGTCGTCCGACGTCGTCGGTGAGCCGGCGATCCACGCACGCAGCACGGACCCGGTGGACCCGACGGTCCAGAGCACCGGTCCCAGCGTCCCGACCCGCAACGCCCACCAGGAGGTGCGGTTCCTCCGCGAGCACCTGCCGGAGATCGCGGACGTCAACACCCGCGGCTACTACGCCGACGGCATGCCGGAGGCCTACCGGAACAACTCGGCCGAGTCCGTGCTCGCGTTCGAGATGCGGATGGACGGCCTCCAGGTCGACGCGCAACCGGGCAAGCTGGACGACCCGCGCGGCAGGGACTTCCTGTCCCGGCAGCTCGGTGGCGAATTCCACCAGGTCCCGGACTACAACAGCGCGGTGCGCGAGATGGGCGGGCAGCCGGTCGGCTCGCGGGCCGTGCTGTCGGTCGACACGCCGGATGGGCAGCGTGCCTTCAGCGTGGTCAACACCGAGCACGGCGTGGCGCTGGTCGACCCGATGACGAACCGGCTCGCCGACCTGCCGCCGAACCCGTCCGGTGTGCACCTGATGCAGACCCACACCGGGGACGGCACTCCGCTGGCCAACCGCAGCGAGCCGACGCCGGCCGCCCAGCCGGAACCGTCGGTCAACCGGATCAGCGAGCTGCTCGGCGGGGGTCCCGAGCGCAGCGAGCCAGTTTGGAACTCCGCGGATGGCAACGCGCTGCGGAACCGGCTGGACGGCGAAATGCCGCAGCCCGCCGGCTGGAACCCGTTCCGCCGGTCGGAACAACCCCCCGCAACGCACGTGCACCAGCAGCAGCCGCCGCACCAGGGCGGACCCATGCACCAGGGCCCGCCGGTGCAGCACGGCTGGCCGCAGCAGCAGGCGCCGGTTCCCCACAACCCGTACCAGCAGCCCGCACCCACACACCCGAACCAGGGGCCGCCGGTCCAGCACGGGCAGTACCAGCAGGGCGCGCCGCACCAGCAGCCGCCGGTGCACAACCCCTACCAGCAGTCCGCACCGCCGCCCCAGCAGCACGGCTGGCCGCAGCAGCAGGGACCGGTTCCCCACAACCCGTACCAGCAGCCCGCGCCCCCGCACCCGAACCAGGGGCCACCGGTCCAGCACGGCTGGCCCCAGCAGCAGGCGCCGGTTCCCCACAACCCCTACCAGCAGCCCGCGCCCCCACACCCGAACCAGGGGCCACCGGTGCAGCACGGCTGGCCCCAGCAGCAGGGACCGGTTCCCCACAACCCCTACCAGCAGCCCGCACCCCCACACCCGAACCAGGGGCCACCGGTCCAGCACGGGCAGTACCAGCAGGGCGCGCCGCACCAGCAGCCGCCGGTGCACAACCCCTACCAGCAGTCCGCGCCGCCGCAGCAGCAGCACGGCTGGCACCAGCAGCAGGGGCCGTTCCAGCAGCACCCCGGCCCGCTGGCCCACCAGGGCGTGCCGCTGGTGCAGAACCAGCCGGCGCCCTGGTCGAACATGGCCGGCACGACCCCGGGGTTGCATAACCTGCCCGCCATCCACGCCGGCACGACCGGCCCGCACGAGGGCGCCTACGTCGCGGCGCGGCACCCGGAGCTGCCGAACGTCAACCCGAACCGCAACGTGCCGAACGCTGTCGACAAGGGCTACTGGCACAACTGCACCCGCTGCGTCGTGGCCTACGCGCAGCGGCTCGTCGGGATCGACTCGCAGGCGGATCCGGTCCTGCCGAAGGACCTCGGCGCGTTCGACCGGATGAAGTGGCTGGAGAACCAGCTCGGCGCCAAGTGGGTGCACGGGATCGGCACGTACGACAACGCGATCGCCCACGTTTCGAACATGCCGCACGGCGACCACAGCGTGATCTACGTGTCGTTCAAGCAGCCGGATGGTACTGACGCCGCGCACGTGGCCCTGGCGGTGAACACGCCCGAAGGCGTCGCGTTCATCGACCCCCAGAACGGCGGGCTGATGAAGCTGCCGACCAAGCCGACGAGCGTCAGCCTCCTGCCGTTCGGGTCGCTCGCCACGAGCAACGGGATCGCGGCGAACCCGCAGATGGCGTTGCCGTACGGGCAGTCGCAGGCGCCGCACACGCCTGCCCCGCACGTGCCGAACACGCCGGTGCAGCTGATCCCGCAGGTCCACCACACACCGACGACGCCGTTGCAGCACGGCTCGCCGACGCCGACCACGCCGGTCACGGTGGGGCCGGTCTCGCCGGTGCACCAGCAGGCGCCCGTGCAGCAGCAACCGCCCGTGCAGCAGGCGCCACAGCCACCGGTGCACCAGCAGCCGCCCGTGCAGCAGCCGCCACAGCCACCGGTGCACCAGCAGCCGCCCGTGCAGCAGCCGCCGCAACCCCCGGTGCACCAGCAGGCGCCCGTGCAGCAGCCGCCGCAACCGCCCGTCCAGCAGCAGCCGCCCGTGCAGCAGCCGCCGCAACCGCCGGTCCAGCAACAGCCGGTGCACCAGGGCCAGGCGCCCGTTGACCCGCGCGTGGCTTACACACAATCGCCGCAGGCTCCGGTTGATCCGCGGGTGGCCTATGGGCACTCGTCGCAGGTCACGGCGCCGGACTTGCCTGTCGGGCCGCAACATCCGCATGTGCCTGGCCGGGCGGCGGACCTTCCGGAAGACGGGCTTCCGGGCCGCGAGGGCCGGGAGATTCCGGAGCTTCGACGTGACGAGACACCGGCGGAACCGGAACAGCCCCGCGACGGGACACCGGCCGAATCCGAGCGTCCGCGCGACGACACCGCCGCCGAGCCCGCACGCGCCCGCGACGAGGCATCGGCGCAACCCGAGCGGCCCCGCGACGACGCCCACGCCCAGCCAGAACGCGGCCGCGACGAGACACCGGCCGAACCGGAACGCCCGCGTGACGACACGTCCGCCGAACCGGAGCGGCGCGGGGACGAACCGGACGAAAACCGGACCGCCGACGATCTGGCCCCCGGGGATGACACCGTCGTCGTCGATGGGCAGACCATGCGGATCGACGACGCCTTCCAGCGCCTGCTGGACGAGCACCCCGAGCTCCGCGACGCCGTCGACAACAACCCGGGCTTCCGGCGGCTGCTGCTCACCAACCTGGGCCTCCTCGTCAACCTGATCACCTATCCGGACGCGATCCCGGTGGTCGAGGAAGCCTGGGACGAGCAGCTGCCGATGCCGAACATCCCGGACCACGTCCAGGCCGACTTCAGGTCACCGGCCGAGCACCAGCCGCCGCCCGAGCGGCCCCAGCAGCCCGGCTTCCCGCCGGCAGGCGAAGGGTTCCCGGCGGGCTTCCCGCCCGGCGGCATCGGCGACCAGCTGCAGCCCGGCTTCGACCCCTCGCGCGCGGCCGACCCCGCGTACTCCGACGCCTACCTGCGCGACCAGCTGGAGCGGGCCGCCGCCGCGCGGCAGGAGCTGGACTCCGCGCTGGGCGGGATCGCCAACGCGGTCGGGGGCACCGCCATCCCCGCGTCCTCGCCCAGCTGGGACGAGCTCCAGCGGAACCTCGCCGGCTTCGACGGTGATGCCTCCCGCCTGACGGGGCTGGCCTCGGCGGGATTGCAGGTCGGCAGTGCGGACGACGCCTACCGCGCGGCCGCGCAGCTCGCCGGCACCCCCGGCCTGGAGGTCCTCGCCGCCGACGACCGCCTAGCCGAGGGCGGCGGCCTGGACATGCAGGTGCGCACCTCGGACGGCACGGTCGGCGCGGTGAGCATGATGCCGCCGATGCCGGGCATGGCCGGGCCGGGCGCCACAGGCGGCACGTCCCGGGGCGGCAGGCACCGGAAGCTCGACGGACCCCAGCAACCCCTGGTCGAGGAAGCGGCCGAGGTGCCGACCCCGCAGTACTTCAAGTGCTTCAACAAGACGTACAAGGTCGACCGGGACGGCGACGGCAACCTCACCGGCTTCCTGCTCAACGTCCGCACGGGCCAGTTCGAGGAGAACAGCACGCACCTGGAGAAGGTCCTGCAGGACGAGCTGCCGTCGAACTTCCGCTCGCTGACCGAGGCGGAGTTCATCGCGGAGACCGAACGGGAGCGCGCCTTCTACCTCCGCGGCGAGGGACCGTTGTTCGCGCTCTACGCCACCGTCGACGGGATGCGCAAGCAGGCCAAGGAAGAGGGCCGGGCGCTCACCGCACAGGAGGAGTCCTTCATCGAGTCGGTGCAGCGGCGCACGTTCGGCATGTGGGAGGCGCAGCCCGCTGGTTTCCCGTGCACCTCCATCCTCGCGTGAGCTGGTTACAGTGAGCGGCACTACGGAGATGGGCAGGGAGGCGACGGCGATCATGGAGCCGCACCGTCCGTTGCTCGTGCGCATCGGCACGCTCGCCAGGGCCGACGCGCCGTCCGGATGGGAACGGATCGAGCTGCACTTCCGGCAGGTCGGTGACCACGCCGAGCTGGAGCCGATCGCGTTCACGCGCGGCTCCGGCCGGACCTACCCGGCGTCGGGCGAGCTGGCCGAGGTGTTCGCCGAACTGCGGGAGGCCATGTACGAGCCGGGCGTCGGCGCCTGGCTGCAGGCCCGCTACGCGCTGCACCCGTCCGGTGAGTTCGACCTCGACGTCAGCACCACGACCGCGCCCTGGTGGCGGACGCCCCCGGACGACCTGCCCGCCGCGCTCGCAGCCGAATTGAAAGCGTTTCCCCGCGATCCGGAGCACCTGCCGGACTGGTGGCGCCGCGCCGCCGGCCTGCCGCTCGGCGTCAAGTTCCGGCACGCCCGCGTGGTCGACACGTACGAGGACGGCGCCGCTCCCGTCATGGGCCGTCCGCCGGTGCCCGAGGACGAGGTGCCCGCGCTCCTGCGATACCTCGAACGCCAGCCCGCGGTCCTGGTCGGCAGCGGGCTAGGGCCGGACATCTTCAGCGGCGGCACCGAATCCGACGTGCCGGAGAGCTACCACACCGACGGCGCGTGGATCTGGCACGCGTCGGTGCCGCACTACCTGCGCAAGTACGGCACGCCACCGGAACCGGACTTCCTCACGCACATCCGGGACCAGGACTTCCAGCCGCCCTACGTCGACAAGCTCACCCGGCGCACCGCGGCGGCCGACCTGCTCGGCCGGTCCCGTCCGAAAGCCGATCCGGGCGAGGCGCTGCCGACCACCGGGGACATCGCGTCCGAACTGGAGACCCGCACCGATCCGGCGCTGGAGGACCCGGCATTGCTGGTGGTGCTGGCGCAGCGGCTGGCCGAGCACGGCATCTGGCCCGCGGCCTACCGGCTGGCGTCGCGGGCAGACGGCGCGTGGTGCCTCAACCCGACCGACCGCGGCTGGGAGGTCGCGCGCTACGCCGGTGGGGTGCCGGTGCGCCCGCAGTACTTCGAGCGCGCCGAGGACGCGGCGCAGCACCTGCTCGGCGCCCTGCTGCTGCACCCGGCGCGGACCACGGGCGGCGCCGAGACGCCGCTGGAGACCTCGGCCGAACTCGCCGACTGGCCGATCCAGCCCGCCGAGGGCGACCCGCCGCTGACGCTGCTGCGCAACAAACGCCTGATCCGGCTGCCCGCGGCCACGGTCGTGCAGCGCTTCGGCGACGAGACCGGCAACCTGGTCCACCACGACGAAACCCGGTTCCCCGCGACCTCGCTGCCCATCGAGCGGGACCGCGAGGAGCGGCGCTACCGGCTCCGGCGCAGCCTCGCGGTCGTGACCGGCATCGCGATCCCCTGGGCGAACCTGCCCGGGGGCGGTGTCGCATACGTCCTGCCGAGACCGCTGAGCGAGCACGTGGCGGACGCAAGCCTGGAAAGGATCGAGTAGTGGAAGCGGCAGAAGCGGTCGCGAAGGTCGAGGAGTGGCTGCACGAAGTCCACCCCGGCGCCGGCCTGCGCGCCGACCAGGCGAACCTCGTGCGGCGCCCGGAAGGCTGGCACGTCCCCTACAACTCCACCGCCTACCTCGACGGCGGCGACCTCGGCGAGCAGATCATCCCGCCGCCCGCGCTGATCGTGCGCGACCCGGAAGGCGACCTGCGCCACGCGTCGCCGATCAGCGGTGGCTTCAGCATCCCCGCTCAGTACCCGGGCCGCGACCACTGGGCCGAGGTGATCGACCCCGAGTACGCCACCTCCGGCCTCGGCCGCCTCGGCGTGCCGCTCGCCGCGATCACGGGCTGGCAGCGCTACCTGCCGGACGGCACGGACACCGGCGAGTTCCGCCCGAACCCCGAGTACCGGACAGGGCCGAGCCGGCGTGGCTACCCGATGCCGTGGACCGCGCTCGACCACCTCGTCGAGTTCCGCCACATCGGCTGGCTGGACCAGCGGAAGTTCGTCATCGGCCTGCTCGAGGAGAGCGTGCTGGTGCCGGTGTCCGGCGGCCGGGTGCGCCACCAGTCCACGAAGGACGGTCGTCGCACCGTGGAGCTGTGGACGTCGACGCGCTTCTTCCCGCCGGGCAGCCGGGAGTGGTTCTGGCTGGACCCGGTGACCCTGCTGTCCCACGTGCCGGAAGCCGACCTGGTCATCCACGGCCCGTGGCAGCTCCCGGTCGAGGTGACCACCGAGGAGATCCGCGCGGCGCACGCCGAGTTCCCCCGGTACAGCGACAAGATCGAGGTCACCGGCGAATGCGTGGAGGCCTCGGCGGACCTGACGCGCTGGGCCGCCGACACCGCGGCGCGGATCGGGCTGCCCGAGCCGGTGGAGCCGCCGGTCGACGCGGGTGACAGCGCCCGCGCCCACGGCTTCGAGCTCACCGCGGACGAGTGCTACCGGGTGGTCACCGGGCGGTCCTGGGTGCGGCGCATGGGCATGGCGCTGCCACCGCGACCCCCGTACGACCCCGCCGCGTTCGGCCTCACCCGCGGGTACGACGACAACGGCGAACCGGTGTTACGGGTGGACTCGTTCGGCAAGTTCGCCGACGTCGGCCAGGACACGAACTTCAGCTGGCAGCGGTTGCTCGGCGCGTACGTCGGCTTCGCGCTCGGCGAAGCGCTGGGCAACTCGGCGGACGGGACCGAGCCCGGTCCGGTCGGCCCGCTCACCCAGCGCCTGCTGTTCCTCACCGAGGCCTTCCTGCGCGGCGGTGCGGCAGCGGTTCCCGAGGCGATGTCCCGCTGGTCGCACACGCAGGGCGAGACGGTGCCCGGCATCGAAGGGTGGCTGCCGCACCTGCGCGAACTGCACTCGGTGCGCGACCCGGACCCGGCTGACCTCCGGTCCGGGCCGACGGTCCTGCTCGGCGCCCTGCCCGGTGTGCTGACCATCGGCGGCCCCGGCGAGGTGCCGTTCGGCGCGTCGGAAGATGCCGTCCGCGCCTTCAGCGCGCTGCCCGAGTCCGGCGAAGACGAGGTGACGTTTGCTGTCTTCCTCGGGCTGCTGCTGGAACGGGGGCTGGACCGCGCCTTCAGCCCGGCCCTGTGGGTGTCGGCGGGCCCGGTGCTGGCCGGCCGCGAGGGAGAGCACTGGGACCAGGTGCGTGAGCTGGCCGCGCGGTCCCTGATCGCCATCCCGGAGCAGGGCCTGTACCACCTGCCCGAGCCCGAGGAGATCGGTGACGGCCACGACACGGCGTCCGTCCTCGGGCGCGCGCTCGCCGCGGTGAGCGGGTTCGAGAACAACCCCGAGGTCGCGCTGCTGCGCGCGGTGAACCACTCCGGCCGCAGCGCGCTGACCGGGGCGATCGCCGGCGCGCTGGTCGGCGCGCGCAACGGCGTGCCCGACCTGCCGCAGAAGTGGGTGGACCAGCTCGAACTCAAACCGCTGATCGAGCGGGTCGTCACGGACGTCGCCCGGCGGTTCGAGGGGATCCCGGAGGGGGAGGAAGGACAGCGATGGCTTCGGCGCTATCCGGCGATCCGGCCGTGACGGCTCAGCGCTTCACCGACTGGAAGGCCGTCACGGACCCCGAGTTCCGGCGCAACGAGTTCCCGGGGCTCGGCACCCCGGAGCCGGCGATCGTGCGGTGGATCGAGGTCGACGAGCGCGAGCAGCCGACCGGCAACGTCCGGGAAAACCCCGCGCACCGGCCCGGTCCGGCGTGGTTCGGCAGCCCGAAGGCCACCACCCCGGCGGGAAGGCTGATGGACATGCACCGCGTCGGCTGGATCGACGGGCCGACCATGCGCAGGCTGTTGCTGGACTGCGAGGTCCTGGTTCCGCTGGGCGCGGACGGCGAGCCGGTCCGCAACCACACGCGGGACGGCCAGGTCGTCGTCCCCGCCCACACCTCCACACGCACGATCCCGGCCGGTGTGCACCGGTGGCGCCGGATCCGGCCCCGCGACCTGCTGCGGCCGGGCGCGGGGGAGACCCGGCTGGACCTGGACCCCGGGCACGCCCTGTCCCTGGCGGTCGATCTGGCGGAGGAGATCAACGGGGTCGGACCGGAGCCGGGTCGATATGTCGACGAGGTCGCGCCCGAGGTTTCTCCGCGGATCGCGGAGCTGGCCGCCGAGTCCGGGCTCGGCGACCTCGTCACGCAGCGGCTCCGCGCGGTCGGCGGCTGGGCCAGGAAGAACGGGTACGAGCTCAGCGCCGACGAATGTGAGCGCTACGCGCGCGCGTACGCCCTGTGGGTGCGCAACCTGCGGCTGCGCCACGACGGCCGGCCGGTCGAGTGGCCTGCCGATCTCGCCGGGGCCGGGCTGATCAACCACTACGACAACACTGGGCAGCCCGAACCGAGGCCGTGGACGCTGGGCAAGTTCCAGGACGCCGGCACACCCTCGGGGCTGTTCGCCTGGCACCGCGTCGTCGGCGCCTACGTCGGGTTCGCGGTCGGGGAGTGCCTCGCCCTCGGGAACGGCGACGTGCTCGGCCCGATGACCCGGCAGGCCCTCCGGCACACCGAAGCCGTCATGCGCGGCCTGCCGTTCATGACCCTCACCGGCGACGTGCCCGAGGGGTTCCCGCCTGCGCCGAAGCCGGACAGCTGGCTCTCGGTCGCGCTCGGCGACGGCCCGGAAGCGCCACCGAACCCGCTGACCGCCGTGCTCGCCGCGACCATGACCGCGGGCCTTGAACTCGAGAACGCCGGGCTGCCGTACCAGATGTCCGTCGCGCGGGCCCTGACCGGCGCGGACGGCGAGGCCGCCACCGCGATCGAGCTGGTCGTGCGGTTGCTCACGAAGGTGCTGGTCAACGGCGAGCCGCCGTGGCCGTTCCACGCCGTCCTGGGTGAGCTGCGGAAGTCCGGGCAGACCCCGTTCGACGAGATCGCGGCGATCGTCCTCGCGATGCGCGACGGCCGCGACATCCCGGACACCGAGCAGATCGAGACGCTCGGCGACCCCGCGAGCCCGCTCGCGGTGGCCGGGCGCGCCGTGTTCGCCACCGCCAAGCGGCAGCACGATCCGTTCGCCGCGATCCAGGCCGCCGGACAGCAATCGGCCGAACCACCGCTCACCGCCGCGCTCACCGGAGCGCTGGTCGGCGCCCGGCTAGGCGTCCCCGGCCTGCCCGCGGACCTGGTCGGGGCGCTGACGCCGCTGGGGCTGCTGGACAACATCGCCAACGACATCTACCTGCACTTCAACCTGTACGGCGTCACGCGCAGCCGGTCACTGCAGGAGGACTGGGCGCGACGGTACCCGCCCGGCTAAGTTTGACGGGCCCGTTTTCCGGACGCAGGGGGAAGTCGTGCGGTACCGAGTGGAGTTGGCGGAGCGCCCTGACGGGCTGTACGCCGTGTGGCAGGGGCGCGTCTTCCCGGCGCAACGCTCCAGCGCGGACGGCACCGTCCTGCTCGTGACGCCGCCCGGCGAGGACGCGCCCGCCGACTTCGACCAGGAATTCGACGGGCGGCCGGCGAAGGTGCTGCCGGAAGCCGAGGTCGCCGCGACCTTCAGCCTGCAGACGCACTGCCTGTTCGACGACGACATCTACCGCGTCGCCCCCGGCGAGGGGCTGACGCTGCGCTGGAACGGCACCGACGAGACGCGCGCGCGGCAGCTCGGCCTGCACGACTTCGCCGTCGACGCCACCGAGGCCGAGATCACCGCGATCTGGCAGGAACGGCACGACTTCGCCGCCGGCGTGCGGCAGCTCGGGGCCGGGGATCCGCAGGAGCTGGTGCGGGAGATCGCGCGGCTGCTGCGCGACGTCGTGCCCGACGGCTGGGAGCGGATCGCCGCCCAGTTCCGGCAGGTCGGGGACTACGCGGAGATCGAGGTCCGCGCCGCGGGCGAGGGCGAGTCGGTGTCGTTGCCCGCGTCGCCGCGGCTCGGGCAGCTGTTCGGCGACCTGCGGGCCGCGATGTACCAGCCGGGCGCCGGGACGTGGTTCAAGGGCACGCTGACGCTGGTCGCGCCCGCCGAGTTCACGTTCGACTACGACTCGTCCGCCGAGCCGAACTGGCGCCAGTCGCCCGCGGGCAGGCCGACCGCCCGCGCCTACGAGGCCGAGCTGGAGCACTTCCCACGCGACCGGAAGCAGGTCCCGGACTGGCTCGCGGCGAAGGCCGGGCTGCCGGTGGACGCGGCGTTCCGGCACGCCGCGGTCGTCGACGGGCCCGGCGAACCACCCGTGGTCAACCGGCAGGCCCTGCCGCCGGACGAGGCCCGCGCGTTGTTCGACTACCTGTACCGGGCGCCGGTCGCGGTGGCCAGGCCGAACCGGCTGCCGGACCTGTTCGCGCCGGCGGCGCAGCCGGACGTGCCCGACGCCTTCCACACCGACGGCACGTGGATCTGGGCCGCCGCGGTGCCGCACTACCTGCGGAAATACGGTCTGCCGCCGCAGCCGGAGCTGGTCGAGCACGTGCGGGCGCAGGGCTACCGGGCGCCGACCGTGCCTGCGCACCTGCTCGCCGCCGCGGAGGCGGAGCTGCTGGGCAGGCCGCTGCCGCCGCAGCCCGACGCGGGTGAGGTGGACGCGGTCACGCTCATCGACCGCGGCGGCGACCCGCCGTACGGGTTGCGGGCGTCGGAGGTGCTGACGGTCCTGGAGCGGCGGCTGGCGGAGTACGGGATCGCGGCCTCGGCGTACCGAATCGGTTCACGGGCCGAGGGGGCGTGGAGCCTGCAGCGGACTGAGTCGAGCTGGGAGGTCACCGGCCCGGACGGCGCGGAGCCTGCGGCGTTCGCGCGGGTCGAGGAGGCGGCGCGGTTCCTGCTCGGATCGCTGCTGCTGTACCCGGTGCGAGTGGTCGACGACGAGGGCGACTGGCCGATCACGCCGCAGCGGGGCGAGCCGCCGCTGACGTTCTACCGAGCGAAGCGGCTGATCACGCTGCCCGTCGGCACGACGCTGGTGCGGTTCGGGCCCGAGGCGGGCAACCTGGTGCACGACGAGACGGCGCGGTTCCCGGAGACGTCGCTGCTGCCGGAGCGGGAGGGGCAGCGGGCGCTGTACCGGGTGGCACGGCCGGTGCGCGTGTTGACCGGCGTGACCCAACCCTGGGGAGCGATGCCCGGCGGGGCGGTGGCGTACTTCCTGCCGCACCCCGTCGGGCACCACGTCGAGACGGGCGGGTTGGAGCGGCTTTAGCCGCGGAGCTTCAGCAACGCGACGATCCGCGCCAGTTCGGTTGCGATCGAGACAAGGCCCTCGTCGATCTTGCGCTCGAGGCGGGCCACGCCGGCGTCGATCCTCACTCGCCCTTCGATCGCTCTCGGCAACTCGTCCCGCACCATCTCCTTCGCGGCCGCGGCTTCCGCTCGCGCGAGGTTCGCGCGGTGAATCGCCTTGGCGACGAGGTCTGCTTCTTCCACGGGTGGGATGTCCATGCGCGCACGCTATTGATCCCCGACGTGTGACCCGTCTCGGGAACGCGGCCTACCGCGGCATCCAGAGCGTCACGCGAGTTCCGCTGCCCGGGCTGGACTCCACCCGCGCCTGGCCGCCCGCCTCGGCCAGGCGCGCCGTGATCGACTCGCTGATTCCGAAGCCCGGCGGGCGGTCCGCCTCGTCGAAGCCGGCGCCGTGGTCGCGGATCACCACCGCCACTCCGCCGTCCCGTTCCTCGGCCCGGACGACGACCCGGTCGGTTCCCGAGTGTTTCAGCGTGTTCCGCAGCGCCTCACGCGCCGCGTCGCGGATGGCGACCTGCCGGACCTCCGTCAGGGTGTCCGGGTCGAGCTCCGCCATGACCAGCTGGGCGCGCAGGCCGTCGCGGGCCATTTCCGCCGCCAGGGCCGCCAGTTTCTCGCCGAGGGGGCCGCTGCCTTCCGCACCCTCGATGGTCTGCCGCACCTCGATCGCCTGCGCGCGGGCCAGCCGTCGCATCTCGCTGAGCTGGTGTTCGCTGCTGCCGGAGCCCGGCAGGGCGATCGTCTCCAGCGTCTGCAGCACCGTGTCGTGCAGCATCCGGTGCTGCCGCGCGCGCTCCGCCTCGCGGCCGTGCCTGATCCCGTACGCCAGCGCCAGCCGGGTGCCGAGGCCGAGCAGCACCAGCGCCCCGGTCGCCGTCACCAGGACGCCGACGATCGTGCCGACCCCGGCGAAGGCTTGTTTCACGTTGAACACGCCGCTGTTGAGCCACCACGCGGCTCCGGCGAGCGGCACGCTCAGCACCGTCAGCCCCAGCCCGAACCCGACTCCCAGCGCGAGGGTCAGCAGCGCCACCCCGCCGAGCAGGTGCTTGCCCGGCACCTGCATCGCGGCCGCGAAGGCCGGTGCGGGCACCGTCGCCGCGACCACCAGGTTGGCCGCGACCGTGAACACCACGTCGAGCACCAGCAGCCGCACCGCGCCCCCGCCGTGGAACGGCGTCGACCGGAACAGCCAGCGCAGCCCGTACAGGTTCAACGCGATCGAGCACACCGCGACCGCCACCACCGGCGCCACGCCACCGTGGTCGCCGGCGAGGAACGCCACCAGCGCCCCGGCCACCGCCAGCACGCGGTAGACCAGCGGAACCATCGCGACGTACCGGGTGGCGCGGAGCAGCAGGTTGTCCTGCGCCGCGAGGTCGACCGGCCCCGCCATGCGCCGCATCCGCGCGAGCGGGGACACCGGCGCCGGGTCGGCGACCTCGTCGTCCAGGCCGCCGGTCGCGCCGGCCATCGCGGGCGCGCCCCGCCGCAGCAGGGTGCCCAGGTAGCTCGCCGCTCGCGGTGGGGACATCACGACCTCCCGGTCGTCTCGACGCACCCTGAAGTTACAGGCCGTTCTCCTCGGCCCAGCGGCGCAACTCGGCGACGGCCTCGTCGTGGTCCAGCGGCCCGCGGTCCAGGCGCAGCTCCTTCAGGTGCTTCCACGCCTTGCCGACCATCGGGCCCGGCGGCAGGCCGAGGATCTTCATGATCTCGTTGCCGTCCAGGTCGGGCCGCACCTTCGCCAGGTCCTCCTCGGCCTGAATGCGCGCGATCCGCTCCTCGAGCTCGTCGTAGGTGCGCTGCAGCGCGGCCGCCTTGCGCTTGTTGCGCGTCGTGCAGTCGGCGCGGACCAGCTTGTGCAGCCGGGGCAGCAGCTCACCCGCGTCGGTCACGTACCGGCGGACCGCCGAGTCGGTCCACTCGCCCTTGCCGTAGCCGTGGAACCGCAGGTGGAGGAACACCAGCTGGCCGACGTCCTCGATGACCTGCTTCGGGTACTTCAGCGCGCGCAAACGCTTGCGAGCCATCTTGGCGCCGACCACCTCGTGGTGGTGGAAGCTCACGCCGCCGCCCTCCTCGAACCGGCGGGTGGCGGGCTTGCCGATGTCGTGCAGCAGCGCGGCCAGCCGGAGCACGAGGTCGGGCTCGGCGTCCGGGTCGTCCCGGCGCTCCAGCGCGATCGCCTGGTCCAGCACGGTCAGCGAGTGCTGGTAGACGTCCTTGTGCTGGTGGTGCTCGTCGATCGCCAGCCGCATCCCGGGCACCTCGGGCAGGACGTGCTCGGCGAGCCCGGTGTCGACCATCAGCTCCAGACCGCGCCGCGGGTACCGCCCGAGCATCAGCTTGGACAGCTCGGTCTGCACCCGCTCGGCGGTGATGCGCTGGATCTCGCCCGCCATCTCGGTCATCGCGGTCACCACGCGGGGCGCGGGCTCGAAGCCGAGCTGGGCGGCGAACCGCGCGGCGCGCAGCATGCGCAGCGGATCGTCGGCGAAGGACTCCTCTGGGGTGGCTGGCGTGTCGAGCACCTTCCGCCGCAGCGCGTCCATCCCGTCGTGCGGGTCGACGAACTGCTTGGTCGACAAGTCGATCGCCATCGCGTTGACCGTGAAGTCGCGGCGCTTGAGGTCACCCTCGATCGAGTCGCCGAAGGTCACCTCGGGGTTGCGGCTCACCCGGTCGTAGACATCCGCGCGGAACGTCGTGATCTCCAGCGTCGAGCCGCGCTTGGTGACGCCGACGGTGCCGAAGGCGATGCCCGCCTCCCACACCCCGTCGGCCCAGCCGCGGACGACCTTCAGGATCTGCTCGGGCCGCGCGTCGGTGGTGAAGTCGAGGTCGGCGGACAGCCGGCCGAGCAGCGCGTCCCGCACGCTGCCGCCGACCAGGTACAGCCGGTGCCCGGCCTTCGCGAACAGCCCGGCCAGCTCGTCGGCCAGCGGCGAGATCCGCATCAGCTCGGTCACCGCGTTCCGCTTCGCGGTCAGTTCGTTCACCGGGATCGAACCGCCTCGGGGGTCGACTCAACCATGACAGACACGAGGAACCAGCCTACCGATCGACGAGGAGTGAACAGTCAACTACGCAGTAGCGGCCGGAAGGGGCCGCCACGCACTAGCATCGCAGCATGTCTGGATCGGCCGGTCGCTCCGGCGGCGGTAAGCCGCGACGCCGGTCACGCCGCCGCCGCGGCCGGAAGATGACGACCTCCGTGGAGACCTCCGCCGGCGGCCTCGTGGTCGATCCCGCCAGGGAGAACGCCGTGCTCATCGGCAGGCTGGACCGCCACGGGAAACTGCTGTGGTCCCTGCCGAAGGGCCACATCGAAGACGGCGAGACGATCGAGCAGACTGCGGTGCGCGAGGTGAAGGAGGAGACCGGGATCTCCGCGGAAGTGCTGCGGCCGCTCGGCACCATCGACTACTGGTTCGTGGCCGAGCGACGGCGGGTGCACAAGACGGTGCATCATTTCCTGCTGGAAGCCACCGGCGGCGAGCTGTCCGACGAGGACTCGGAGGTCACCGAGGTGGCCTGGGTGCCGATCGCCGACCTGGAGACCCGGCTCGCCTACACCGACGAGCGGTCCCTGGTGCGCAAGGCGCGGGAACTGTTCGACGACGACACGCGAGCGACAGAAGGAGCGTCGGAGTGAAGCGGTTCGCCGCCACCGGGCTGGTTGCGTTCCTCCTCGCGATGTTCACCCCGGTCACGGCGAGTGCCCAGACGGACGCGCCCAGCCGCCTGAGGCTGGACGTCGCGCAGCTCAACCCGCGCGTGATCACCACGAACTCGGTGACGCTCAACGTCACCGGCACCGTGACGAACGTGGGCGACCGGCGGATCAGCGACCTGCAGGTCCGGCTGGAGCTGGGCGAGCGGCTCACCACCGAGCGCCAGGTGCGCACCGCGATGAGCGGCGCGGCCGCGGCCGCCGCGTCGAGCACCGACTGGGTCGATGTCGAGCCGTCGACCCTGGATCCGGGACAGACCGCCCAGCTCAGCGTCACCGTCCGGCTCGACGGGACGCGCGGCAACCTGCGGGTGAACAGCGCCGGCGTGTACCCGATGCTGGTCAACGTCAACGGCACGCCGGACTACGGCGGCGCCGCGCGGCTGGCGTCGATGAGCATGCTGCTGCCCGTCCTGTCCGCGCCGGGCAAGAGCGTGACCAGCCAGAACTCCACGCCGGCCCAGTTCACGATGCTGTGGCCGATCGCCGACACCCGCCCGCGGATCGTGGCGGCGCCGCTCGGCGGCACCGCGGTGCTGTCCGACGACGTCCTGGCGACCGAGCTGCGACCCGGGGGCCGCCTGTACGGGCTGGTCGAGTCGGCGAGCGCGGTCCGCGACGACCCGCAGCTGACCCGCGCGCTCTGCTACGCCATCGACCCCGACCTGCTCGACACGGTGGACGCGATGTCCCGCGGCTACCAGGTCCGCACCTCGACCGGCACCACCGGCGGCACCGGGGCGGAGGCCGCGAAGGCGTGGCTGCAGTCGCTGCGGGAGCTGGTCACCGGGCAGTGCGTGGTCCAGCTGCCCTACGCCGACGCCGACCTCACCGCACTGACCAAGGTCCGCAGCGGTGACCTGCTGCCGTTCGCACTGGACACCGGCGCGCGCATGCAGGAGCTGCTCGGCGTCACCCCGCAGAACGGCGTGCTGTGGGCGGGCGGCGCGCTGGATCAGAGCACGCTCGCCGCGCTGAGCGGGGCCGGGGTGCGCACCCTGATCACCGACCCGGTCGACTCGTCGACGAGCGGCCAGTCGTCCGGCGCGGTCACGCTGGACGGCACCGCGCTGCGGGCCCAGCAGGTCGACTCCCTGGTCCTGTCCGGGCTGGCCGGCGCGTCCGGCAGCACCGAGGCGACCGCGGCGACGCCGGTGGACGACCCGGACATCGCGACGCAGAACGGCCTGGCCGCGCTCGCCTTCCGCGGTGGACTGGCGGGTAGCGCCTCGCGGCCGGTCCTGGTCGCCCCGCCCCGCCGCTGGACGGCGACGCCGGACGAGCTGACCGGTTTCCTGCGCAACGTCGGTGACTTCGTCGACCGCAACATGCTGACCCCGCAGTCGCTGCCCGCGCTGCTGGCGACCGCGAGCACCGGCAACGCCAAGATGAGCTACACGGCCGAGGACGTGGCCACCTCGACCCCGACGTCGGTCACCGACGAGATGACGTCCATCGAGACCACGATGACCGACCTGCAGGGCGCGATGCAGATCGACCCGGCCGCGCAGGTGGAGCCGGCCGAGCTGCTCGAACCGCTGCGGTTCGCGCTGGTCCGCAGCACGTCGGCGGCCTGGCGCGCACGGCAGGGCGCCGCGGAGGCCTCGGCCGCCGACGCCCGCGCCGAGCTGGACGGCCTGCTCGGCCGCGTCACGGTGGACACCCCGCCGGTGCCGATCTCGATGGCGTCCGGGTCGGCGCCGCTGCCGGTGTCGTTCAACAACCGGCTGCCGGTGCAGATCGCGGTGCGGATCCAGCTGAGCAACACGCCCGGCCTGCGCGTCGAGCAGGTGCCGGACCGCCTTGTGCCGGCCGGGCTCGGCGGCAGCGAGCGGATCCCGGCCGAGGCCCTGCGCGCCGGCGTGTTCAACCTGACCGTCTCGCTGACCACCCCGGGCGGCACGCCGCTGGGCAACCCGGCGCGGTTCGAGCTGCGGTCCAACGAGTACGGCGTCGTGACGCTGGTCCTCACGATCGCGGGCGCGGCGGCCCTGGTCCTGCTCTCCGCGCGGCAGATCTACCGTCGCGTCCGGGCCCGCAAGGCCTGACCGACTACTCTGGGGTGCCAGAACCGGACCGGCGAGGATTGGGCGCGCGCGTTGGACAGAGACCCGGGGTGGCCACCCGAGCGTCCCGCCGACCGCGGAACACGGCGTCCGCCGCCGCCTGATCGCGCTCGGCAGGAGCAGACCCGCCGGATCCCGCCGGCGGCTAACGGCAGGCCACGGCCCCCGCAGCCGACCCGTCAGCAGGGACAACTGCCGCCGGACCGGCTGCCGCAGCCACCGCGCCGCCAGCCGCCGCCGGACCGCAGGCAACCGCCGCCGGCCGGCCGCCAGACTCCGCCGGACCGCCGCCAGCCGGTGCGGCCGTGGCGGCAGGAGCGGCAGCGCCACCAGGACAGCATGCCGTTCGGCGCGCCGCCGCTGCCGCCGAACGACCCCGACGCGACGATGCTGATCCCGCGGATCAGCGGGGTGCAGGGCGGCAACCGCTGGCCGGTGGCCGACCCGGACGTGCTGCGGCCCTACGACGCGCTCGCGACGCGGATGATGCCGCGCATCTCGGCGTCGCCGTCGACCTCGTTCGGCGAGGGCCCGGGGCTGGACGCCACCGGCTTCCACGCGCCGGTCGAGGCGCCGGAGAAGCCGGCCGCGCCGTCGCTGGCGAAGTCCAGCAGCCGCATCGCGATCGCGTCCCTGATCAGCCGGATCACCGGGTTCCTCTGGAAGATCATGCTGGTCTGGGCCGTGGGCACCGGCGTGGTGAACGACTCGTTCAACATCGCCAACACGCTGCCCAACATCGTCTTCGAGCTGCTGCTCGGCGGCGTGCTGAGCAGTGTCGTGGTGCCGCTGCTGGTGCGGTCGCAGGACGACAAGGACGGCGGCCTGGCCTACACGCAGCGCATGCTGACCGTGGCGTTCGTGCTGCTGGTGATCGGCACGGTGGTCGCGGTGGCCGCCGCGCCGTGGCTGACCTCGCTCTACCTGGACGGCGAACCGGGCAAGACGAGTTCGGACCTGACCACCGCGTTCGCCAGGCTGCTGCTGCCGGAGATCCTGTTCTACGGCCTGTTCGCCCTGCTCTCGGCGGTCCTCAACGCGAAGCAGATCTTCGGGCCGCCGGCCTGGGCGCCGGTGGTGAACAACCTGGTCGTGATCTTCACGCTGGCCGTGTTCATGCTCACCCCCGGCGAGATCACGTTCAACCCCGTGGAGATGAGCCAGCCGAAGCTGCTGCTGCTGGGCATCGGCGTGACCATGGGCATCGTCGTGCAGGCGATCATGCTGGTGCCGCCGCTGCTGCGCAGCGGGTTCAGGTTCAAGTGGCGCTGGGGCATCGACAAGCGCATGAAGGAGTTCGGCGGCCTCGCGCTGTGGATCCTCGGCTACGTCGCGGTCAGCCAGATCGGCTTCACCGTCAACACCCGTGTGCTGACCAGCGGTGACCCGGGTGGTGTGACGATCTACTCGAACGCCTGGCTGCTGTTCCAGCTGCCCTACGGCGTCATCGGCGTCTCGCTGCTGACCGCGATCATGCCGCGGCTGTCGCGCAACGCCGCCGACGGCGACACCCGCAAGGTGGTCGCCGACCTGTCCTACGCCTCCCGCATCTCGACGGTGATGCTCGTGCCGATCGCCGCGGTGATGTCGGTGATCGGCACCTCGGTGGGTGTCGCGCTGTTCAGCGGCGGGGAGAACTCGACCGCGGAGGCGTCGCGGCTGGGCGAGGCGCTGGCCATCTCGGCGTTCGGCCTGCTGCCGTACGCGCTGGTGATGCTGCAGCTGCGGGTGTTCTACGCGATGAAGGACGCGCGCACGCCGACGCTGATCATGGTCGTGATGACCCTGGTCAAGATCCCGCTGCTGTACCTGTGCCCGGTGCTGCTGTCCGACCAGAACATCGTGCTGGGCGCGATGATGGTCAACTCGCTGACGTTCGTGGTCGGCGCGATCATGGGCCAGGTCTGGCTGTGGGTGAGCCTGGGCAACCTGCGCAGCAAGCGCGTGCTCGGCGTCATCCTGTTCACCGTCGTGGCGAGCGGGCTGGGTGTGCTGGCCGCGGTCGCGGCCGGCTGGGTGGTCCCGGACTTCGGCGAGCGGCTGACCGCGTGGATCAAGCTGATCCTGCAGGGCATCGTGGGTCTCGGTGTGTCGTTCGGCGTACTGGCGCTGCTCAGGGTGGACGAGCTGTCGCCGGCCACGAAGAGAATCACCCGATTGATCAAGCGCGGGTAACGAACCACTCACGGATAACCCTGTCTCACCCCGTGTGTTCACGTACCCTCGACCACAGGGCGCGGGAAAGAGAGCGTGGGGTGAACGAGAAGCGGAGCGAGCAGTCCGGTCCGATCCGGACGGGTGTCCGCGCGAGGGGAGGCTCCCTCGCGCCGGGCAGCGTGGTCGGAGACGGCCGGTACCGGTTGCTCGCCCAGTTCGGCATCGACGAGCGGGCGGGCGCCCACCTGTGGCGTGCGCGGGACGGCCAGCTGCGGCGGGACGTCGCTCTGACGCTGCTCGTCGGCGACCCCGCGGACGCCGAAGCCGCACGTCAGGCCCGCAAGACCCTCGAACGCGCCACGCACGCGGCCAAGTTCAACCACGAAGCGGTCGCCAGGGTGCTCGACGTGCTCACCCTCGGCAGCGGCATCACCTCCGGTGAAGGCCTGCTGGGCGTGGTGGTCACCGAGTGGACCAAGGGCACCGACCTGATCGACCTGGTCGCCGACCGCCCGGTCCAGCCCCTCGCCGCGGCCCGGATGGTCCAGCGGCTCGCCGAGGCCGTCGAGCGGGCCCACCACTCCGGTCTCGTGCTCGGCCTGGACCACCCGCAGCGCCTGCGCCTGACCACCGAGGGCTCGCTCCGCCTGGCGTTCCCCGGCCCGCTGCCGGACGCGACACTGCGCGACGACGTGAAGGCCATCGGCGGGATCCTGTACCTGCTGCTCACCGGCCGCTGGCCGCTGCCGGGCGGGCCGGCCGCGATCCCGGCCGCGCCGCACGCCCCGAACGGGCGGCTCGTGCCGCCACGCTCGCTGCAGCCGTCGGTGCCGCAGGAGCTGTCGTCGCTGGCGGTGCGCACGGTCGAGGACGGCGGCCCGGGCGGCATCCGTACCAGCGCGGCGATCGTGCGCGCGCTGGAGATGGCCGCCGAGGCCGAGGAGCGGACACAGCTGATCAAGGCCCAGATGGAGGCCGACGGCGACGGCACGATCTGGACGACGAAGAAGCCGGTCAAGGACCGCGCGCGGCGCCGCAAGCTGGCGCTCGGCGTCACCGTGCTGGTCGTCGCCGCGGTCGCGATCCTGGCCTGGCTCGGCATGCTGGCGATCAGCTTCTTCCAGGACGACCCCAGCTCGGGCGGCCCGCCGATCAACGTGGCCAACCCGACCCCGACGGCGTCCGCGTCGGCCCCGGTCAACCCGTCGCCGAACCCGCCGCCGTCGACCGGCGGGCAGGCGCAGATCGGCGCCGCGGTCGGCCCGGAGAGCGTCACGGTCTACAACCCGGACGGCAACGGCGACAACACCAGCCGGGCCCGCAACACCGTCGACGGCGACCCCACCACGATCTGGCGGACCGACCAGTACCGGCAGCAGTTCCCGGCCATCAAGGAGGGCGTCGGGCTGCTGGCGAGCTTCGACAAGCCGATCAACCTGGCGAAGATCACGGTGGCCGCGGACAGCCCGGGCACCTCGATCGAGGTCCGGCTGTCGGACTCGCGCAACCCGGAGCTGGCCGACACGCGGGTGATCGGCACGGCCACGTTGAACGGGCAGACCACCGACATCACCCTTCCGCAGCCCCAGCAGGCGCAGTACGTGATCATCTGGATCACTCAGCTGAGTGACACGGACAAGGGCTACCAGTCCCAGATAGGCGAATTGACCTTCCTCCCCGCCCAGTAGGGTGCTGCGGGTGACCGCAGCTGCACCAACGGACGCCGACCTCATCGCGGCGCACGCGTCGGGGGATCCGCACGCGTTCAGCGAACTGGTCCGGCGGCATCGGGACCGCATGTGGGCGGTGGCCCTGCGCACCCTGCGCGACCCCGAGGAAGCCGCCGACGCCCTGCAGGACGCCTTCATCTCCGCCTTCCGCGCCGCCGCGAACTTCCGGGCGGAATCCCAGGTCACGACCTGGTTGCACCGGATCGTGGTCAACGCCTGCCTGGACCGGGTCCGGCGCAGGCAGGCCCGTCCGACGGTGCCGCTGCCGGAGACCGGCGTGAACGAGCCGGCCACGCCGCGGGACTCGATGGCCGACCGGGAGACCCGGCTGGTCATCAAGGAGGCGCTGGCGCAGCTGCCGGAGGACCAGCGGATGCCGATCGTGCTGGTCGACGTCGAGGGATACTCGGTCAGCGAGACCGCGAAGATGCTCGGCATCGCGGAGGGCACGGTGAAGAGCCGGTGCGCCCGCGGCCGCGCCAAACTCGCCAAAGTTCTCGGTCATCTCCGGAACCCGGATGCATTAGCGAACGTCCCAACTCCCGAAAGCAAACGGGAGCGCGGCGGCCGGTCTGGGGCACAGCGCGAGAGGGAGGGACGATGACGGACGAGAGTCGGGGGATCGAGGCCGCCGGCCCGCCCTGGTCTGTCGACCTGCTCGCGGACCTGCACGCCGGCGTCCTGGACGACGACGAAGCCGCCCGCCTGTGGCCGCTGGTGCAGGCCGATCCCGAAGCACGCGCGATCATCGACGCCCTGGAGGCGACCACCGCCGACCTGGCGGACCTGAGCGCGGACGTCCCGCCGATGCCGGCCGAGTTCGCGGCCCGCCTGGACGCCGCGATCGCCGAGGAGTCCCGCCGCGCGTTCCCCCAGCAGCAGCAGCCCGGCGTGGCGCCGGTGGTGAGCCTGGACGCGGCCCGCCGTCGCCGCAACAAGCGCATCGGCTGGATCAGCGGGGTGGTGGCCGTGGCCGCCGCCGCGGTGGCCGCCGTCGCGATCGCCATCCCGGGCGGCACGTCGCCTTCCTCGGGCGGGAACGTCGCCGCGCCGCCGCCGGGCCAGAGCGCCCAGCAGCCGCCGCTGAACCTGCGCAGCGACCAGGCCGCGAGCGCGGTCGGCCAGATGCAGGGCACGTTCGACTACGGCCCGCTCGGCGGCGCTGACGCGCTGCAGAGGTGCCTGACCGCTGCCGGCTTCGCCGACACCGCCAAGCCGATCGGAGTCCGCCAGGGCTCGATCGACGGGCAGCCGGCCGTGCTGACCCTGCTGACCACCGGTCAGCTGGCGAAGTTCCGGCTGGTCGCGTTCGCCCCGACCTGCGGTTCGGACAACGCCGGGGTGCTCTTGGACAAGGTGATCGGGTAAGCGCGTTCCGCGACACGGGCGACGCGTGTCACGGCGGGAACACCTGACCCTACGATCGTGTTGAGCCTGGTACGCAGGTCACGACGAGCGGAGGTCTACGGGTGGCAGCGGAAAACGTTCGGAACCTCATCATCGTGGGGTCGGGTCCGGCCGGGTACACGGCCGCGGTGTACGCCGCGCGTGCCCAGCTCGAACCGCTGGTGTTCGAGGGTTCCCAGTTCGGCGGCGCGCTGATGACCACCACCGAGGTCGAGAACTACCCCGGCTTCCGGGACGGCATCCAGGGTCCCGACCTGATGGAGGAGATGCGCAAGCAGGCCGAGCGCTTCGGCGCCGAGCTGCGCGCCGAGGACGTGGAGAAGCTCGAGCTGGAGGGCGACGTCAAGTACGTCACCGCCCACGGCACGCGCTACGCGGCCAAGGCCGTCATCCTCGCCATGGGTTCGGCCGCTCGCTACCTCAACGTGCCCGGTGAGCAGGAGCTGCTCGGCCGCGGTGTCTCGGCGTGCGCGACCTGTGACGGCTTCTTCTTCCGCGACCAGGACATCGCCGTGCTCGGCGGTGGCGACTCCGCCATGGAGGAGGCCACCTTCCTGACCAAGTTCGCCCGGTCGGTGACGATCGTGCACCGGCGCGAGGAGTTCCGCGCCTCCAAGATCATGCTCGAGCGCGCCCGCGCGAACGAGAAGATCAAGTGGGCGCTGAACAAGCAGGTCGTCGAGGTGCAGGGGGACACCACCGTGTCCGGCCTGAGGCTCAAGGACACCGTCACCGGCGAGGAGTCGGTGCTCGACGTCACCGGCTTCTTCGTCGCGATCGGCCACGACCCGCGCAGCGATCTGGTCAAGGGCCAGGTCGAGCTGGACAGCGAAGGTTACGTCCTGACCAAGGGCCGCACCTCCTACACCAACCTGCCCGGCGTCTTCGCCGCTGGTGACCTGGTCGACCACACCTACCGGCAGGCCATCACCGCCGCGGGCTCGGGCTGCTCCGCGGCCATCGACGCCGAGCGCTGGCTGGCCGAGCACGCCGGCAACCCCGAAGCCGAGATCGCGCCCGAACTGGTGGGCGGCGGCTACGGCTCCACGAACTGAACTCCAAGCTCGTACCAAGTAGGGAGATGAAATGTCCGACACCGTCAAGGTGACCGATAAGTCCTTCGCCGACGACGTTCTGACCAGCGACAAGCCGGTCCTGGTCGACTTCTGGGCGACCTGGTGCGGGCCGTGCAAGATGGTCGCCCCGGTGCTCGAGGAGATCGCCGCCGAGCACAAGGACAAGCTGACCGTCGCGAAGCTGGACATCGACGAGAACCCGGGCACCGCCCGCGACTACCAGGTCATGTCGATCCCGACGCTGATCCTGTTCCAGGGCGGCAAGCCGGTGAAGCAGATCGTCGGCGCCAAGCCGAAGGCCGCGCTGCTGTCGGATCTGTCCGACGTTCTCGCCTGACGAAGGCAACCAGGACCCGGGGGTAAACGTCTTCTACGGACGGCCCCCGGGTTTTTCCATGCCACCCGCCCGGATGACGCACCGACCGGCCCTGCGCGGTCACGGAGAGTCCTCAGGGCAGAATGGGTACCCGAGGTTAGCCCGAGACTGTTTGTGCCGCATCGGTTTTTGATCGATGCCCAAGGAAAGAGCGAGGAGTGCATGCGGGTGCTCCGCCGCGGCGACGTCGGGGACGACGTCGCTGAGATCAGGTCGATGCTGGCCTCGATCGGTCTGCTCCGGCCGGATGCCGGCAACCTGTTCGACCACGAGGTCGAACGGGCCGTCCGCGGGTTCCAGCAGCGCCGAGGGCTGCTCATCGACGGCGTCGTCGGCCCGGCCACCTACCACGTGCTGCGCGGCGCGACCTTCCACCTTGGCAGCAGGCCGCTGGCCTACCTGATCTCCTCGCCGGTGCACGGCGACGACGTGTTCGCGCTGCAGGACCGGCTGACCGAGCTGGGCTACGACGCGGGCCGTCCGGACGGCATGTTCGGCCCGAAGACCGAGCACGCCCTGCGCAACTTCCAGCGCGACTACGGCCTGGTCATCGACGGCATCTGCGGCCCGGCGACCGTCCGCGCGCTGCGCCAGCTCTCCCCGCGCGCCCGCGGTGGCCGCCCGGTGCTGCTGCGTGAGCAGGAGCAGGTCCGCCAGTCCGGGCCGCGGCTGCGTGGCAAGCGGATCGTCATCGACCCCGGTCACGGCGGCGCCGACCCGGGGGTGGAGATCGGCGGCCTGCGTGAGGCCGACATCGTGTGGGACCTGGCGCGCCGTCTGGAAGGCCGGATGAAGGCCACCGGCATGGAGGCGCTGATCTCGCGTGGCCCGGACACCGGGCCCGCGGAGGCCGAGCGCGCCGCGTTCGCCAACAACGCGGGCGCCGACCTGTTCCTGTCGCTGCACTGCGACCGCAACTCCTCGCCGCACGCGCAGGGCGTCGCCTCGTTCCACTGGGGCAACGGCCTCGGCACCACGTCGACGGTGGGTGAGCTGCTGGCCGGCTACCTGCAGCGCGAGGTGGCCGCCCGCACCGGTCTGCTGGACTGCCGGACGCACGCCAAGACCTGGGACATCCTGCGGCTGACGCGGTGCCCGGCGGTGCGGATGGAGATCGGCTACCTGAGCAACCCGGGCGACCGGGCGAAGCTGTCCGACCCGGCGTTCCGCGACATCGTCGCCGAGGGCATCCTGATCGCCGTCAAGCGCCTGTACCTGCTCGGCGAGGGCGACCAGCCGACCGGCACGTTCACGTTCGCCGACGTGCTCGCTCACGAGCTCGCGAAGGCCGAATAAGCCCACTCGTTCACAGCAGTTGTCCACAGAAACCTGTGGACAACTGCTGCCTTGTGGACCGTTTCTGTGGATAACTCCGTCTACGCGCGGGCCGTGCTGGGTTCGGCGGTGGTGATGGTCACCTGGCCCAGGAGCCGCTCCAGCGCCGCTTCGACGTCTTCCTTCCAGGACAGCGCCGACCGGATCTCCAGGCGCAGCCTGGGCCACTTGGGGTGCGGGCGCACGGTCTTGAACCCGACCGCGGTGAGGAAGTCGGCCGGGACCACGCAGGTGTGCCCCAGCAGCTCGTTGTCGGCGTCGTCCGGGCTCGCGTCGCCGAACGCTTCGATCGCACGCACACCGCGGCGCGTCATGTCCTTGGCGACCGCCTGGACGAGGGTGCGGCCCAGCCCGCCGCCGCGGAACTCCGGCAGCACCTGGAAGCTCGTCAGCAGCACCGCGTCCGCGCTGGGCGGGGACGTGGGGAAGGCGACCGAGCGCGGCACCAGGTTCGGCGGGGCATAGAGGACGAACCCGACGGGCAGCGAGTCGCTGTAGATGATGCGGCCGCAGGAGCCCCACTCCAGCAGCACCGAGGAGACCCAGGCCTCCTTCTCGACCTCGGTCTGGCCGAACTCCTCCGCCTGCGCGCGCAGGTGCGGCGCGAGCTCCCAGTACACGCACCGGCGGCAGTTCTTGGGCAGGTGTTCCAGGTTGTCGAGGGTGACGCCCACGACTCGACGCGACACCTGATCCCCTCCCCGGATTTCGCGGCGGCCGGCCCGACGTGGAGCAGGGCGTGGCGCACCGCCACAGCCTGCTCGGCCGCATTCGAGGATAGGCGTCTGTGACTCACGCCGGAAGGCCGGGAATATCACAAGGACGAGTGGTTACACTCGGGAAACTGACCATTCGACAGAGCGAAGTGCGATGACTGCGAATCCACCCGAGCACACTGGCCGCCGAGACCTCGATCCCCACCTCGCCCGTTACGCCGCCCGCACGGCAGGCATGACGGCGTCGGAGATCCGAGCTCTCTTCGCGGTGGCCAGCCGCCCGGAGGTGGTTTCGCTCGCCGGCGGCATGCCGAACCTCGCCGCGCTCCCGCTGGACAGCCTCTCCGCGCAGGTGGGGGAGATCATCGCGGAGGACGGCCTGGTCGCGCTGCAGTACGGCTCCGCGCAGGGCGTGCCCGTGCTGCGCGAGCAGATCTGCGAGGTCATGGCGATGGAGGGCATCAACGCGCACTCCGACGACGTCGTCGTGACCGTCGGCTCCCAGATGGGCCTGGACATGGTCACCCGGCTGTTCTGCGACCCGGGCGACGTCGTGCTGGCCGAGGGGCCCTCCTACGTGGGCGCGCTGGGCTCGTTCGCCGCGTACCAGGCCAAGGTTGTGCACGTCGTGATGGACGACCAGGGGCTGGTGCCGGAGGCGCTGCGGGAGGCTCTCGCGGCCGCCGAGCGCGCCGGTCAGCGCGTCAAGTTCCTCTACACGATCCCGAACTTCCACAACCCGGCCGGCGTGACGCTCGCGGTCGAACGGCGCGCCGAGATCCTCGCCATCTGCCGGGCGCACGGCGTGCTGGTCGTCGAGGACAACCCGTACGGGCTGCTCGGCTTCGACGGCCAGACCTACCCGGCGCTGCGGTCGCTCGACCCGGACAACGTGGTGTACCTGGGCTCGTTCTCCAAGACGTTCGCGTCCGGCCTGCGGGTCGGCTGGGTGCTGGCGCCGCACGCGGTGCGGGAGAAGCTGGTGCTGGCCGCCGAGTCGGCCACGCTGTGCCCGCCGAGCCTCAACCAGATGATCGTGTCGCGGTACCTGGCCACGCACGACTGGAAGGGCCAGATCAAGACCTTCCGCGAGAACTACCGGGAGCGGCGGGACGCGATGCTCTCCGCCCTGGAGCAGCACCTGCCGTCCGGCTGCAGCTGGACGAACCCGGACGGCGGTTTCTACGTGTGGGTGACGGTGCCGGAGGGTGTCGACACCAAGGCGATGCTGCCGCGCGCCGTCACCGCCCGGGTCGCGTACGCGTCCGGCACCGGTTTCTACGCCGACGGTTTCGGCAGCAGGCAGATGCGGCTGTCGTACTGCTACCCGACGCCCGAGCGGATCAAGGAGGGCGTGCGGCGCCTGGCCGCGGTGCTCGAGTCCGAAATGGACCTGGTGCGCACGTTCGGTAACGTCAGCATGCGCGCGATCCCCGGCCCGGAGACGCCGTCGCCGGACACGGCCTGATCGCCGCTGCTGAGTCCTATTTAGACTGTTGATTGAGGAGAGTGCCGGCGTGGTTATGCCGACCGTCGCCGTTCTCGCGGGCGGGCTTTCGCATGAGCGCGATGTCTCGCTGCGGTCCGGCCGCAGGCTGTCCGCCGCGCTGCGGGAGCAGGGGCTGACCGTCGAGGAGTGGGACACCGACGCGGGCCTGCTCGACCGGTTGCGGTCCGAGCGGCCCGACGCGGCCGTCGTGGCGCTGCACGGTGGTCAGGGCGAGAACGGGTCGGTGCAGACCGTCCTGGAGATGCTGAAGGTGCCGTACGTGGGCACCAGCTCGCGCGGGTGCCGTCGGGCGTGGGACAAGCCGACCGCGAAGGCCGTGCTGTCCGCCGCCGGGTACGCGACGCCGGACTGGGTCGTGCTGCCGCACAGCACGTTCCGGGAGCTGGGCGCGCAGGGCGTGCTCGACGCGATCGTCGACCACCTGGGCCTGCCGCTGATCCTGAAGCCCGACCAGGGCGGGTCCGCACTGGGCGCCCAGGTCGTGCGGGACGCCGCCGAGCTGCCCGCCGCCATGGTCGGCTGCTTCGCGTACGGCGACACCGTGCTGGCGGAGCGGCTGGTCGAGGGCGTCGAGGTCGCGGTGGCGGTCGTCGAGCGGGACGGGGAGCCGGAGGCGCTGCCCGCCGTGGAGATCGTGCCGGAGAGCGGCGTCTACGACTACACCTCGCGCTACACCGCCGGGCTGACCGACTTCTTCGCGCCGGCCCGGCTGCCGGAGGAGTCCGCGAAGGCGGTCGGCGAGCTGGCTGTCGCCGCGCACAAGCTCCTCGGTCTGCGGGACATCTCCCGGACCGACGCGATCGTGACCGTCGACGGCGCCGTCCAGTTCCTCGAAGTGAACTCGTCGCCGGGCCTCACCGAGACGTCGACCGTGCCGATGGCGATCGAGACCGCGGGCACGTCGCTCGGCGCCGTGTTCGCCGATCTCGTCGCGCGGGCGATCCGCCGGTCCGCCTGACACGTCCCCCGAACCACTGAGGGCCACCTTCCCGAGCGGGAGGTGGCCCTCAGTGTTGTCAGATCAAATCATCACCGTGACGAAACGACCTGGTGTCATTCCTCATCGGTTTTGAGTGCCTGATTTGCCCGATTCGGGTCCATGATCGAGACGATTCGCTCCAGATCGTCGATCGAGCCGAACTCGACGACGATGCGTCCCTTCCGGCGGCCGAGGTCGACCTTGACGCGCGTGTCGAAGGTGTCCGACAGCCGGTTCGCCAGATCCTGGAGACCGGGCGCCTGCATCGCCTTGCGGGGAGCGGCTTTCGGCTTGGCCGGCGCCTCGCTCTTCTTGAGCGTCACCGCCTCCTCGGTCGCGCGGACCGAGAGCCCCTCGGCGACGATGCGCGTCGCGAGCTCCTCCTGCTGCTCCGGATCTTCGAGTGAGAGCAGCGCCCGGGCGTGCCCGGCGGAGAGGACCCCGGCCGCGACGCGGCGCTGCACGGGGAGGGGGAGTTTGAGCAGCCGGATGGTGTTGGTGATGACCGGGCGGCTGCGGCCGATGCGGGAGGCGAGCTCCTCGTGCGTCACCTCGAACTCGTCGAGCAGCTGCTGGTAGGCGGCCGCCTCTTCGAGCGGGTTCAGCTGGACGCGGTGGATGTTCTCCAGGAGGGCGTCCCGGAGCATCGCTTCGTCGGCGGTCTGCCGGACGATGGCCGGGATGTTCTCCAGCTCGGCCCGCTGCGACGCGCGCAGACGGCGCTCGCCCATGACGAGCTCGTACTCGCCGCCGCCGAGTTCGCGGACGACGATCGGCTGCATGAGGCCGAACTCGCGGATCGAGTGTTCCAGCTCCGCAAGGGCGTCCTCGTCGAAGACCTGCCGCGGCTGCTTCGGGTTGGGCTTGACCGAGCTCGTCGGGATCTCGCGGTAGACGGCGCCGGCCACCTCACCGCTGGGCACGACCTCGCTGTTGGCTGCGAACCAGTCCTTGTCGCCGTTGCGGGACGGCGCCTCCGGGCGAGCCGGCGCGCTGGGGGTGTTCTCGCCTGCGGGCGGTCCGGTCGGGATCAGCGCGGCCAGGCCGCGCCCCAGGCCACCCCTGCGTTCGGTCATAACGTGCCCCTCCTCGATCCGTTGCTGCTGCCACGCTCCGCGAGTTCGCGAGCCGCATCGACATAGCTCATCGCGCCCCGCGAACCCGGGTCGTACGCCAGCACGGTCTGGCCGTAGCTGGGCGCCTCGGACACCTTCACGTTGCGGGGGATGACGGTCTTGAGGACGACGTCGCCGAAGTGGTCGCGCACCTCGGCGGTCACCTGGTCGGCCAGCTTGGTGCGGCCGTCGTACATGGTGAGGAGGATCGTCGAGACGGAGAGGCCGGGGTTGAGGTGCTTCTGCACCAGCTCGATGTTGCTGAGGAGCTGCCCGAGGCCTTCGAGTGCGTAGTACTCGCACTGGATCGGGATGAGCACCTCGCGTGCGGCGACCATGGCGTTGACGGTGAGGAGGCCGAGCGAGGGCGGGCAGTCGATGAAGACGTAGTCGACGCCGAGCTGGTCGACGACCTCGCCGGTGAGCGCCTCCTTCAGCCGCGATTCACGGGAGGGCATCTCGACGAGCTCGATCTCCGCGCCGGCGAGGTCGATCGTCGCGGGGACACAGAACAAGTTGGGGGACTGCTCGCTGACGGCCATCGCCTCGCCCAGGGGGAGGTCGCCGAGGAGGACGTCGTAGATGGAGGGGGTGCCGGAGCGGTGGTCCACGTTGAGCGCGGTGCTGGCGTTGCCCTGCGGATCGAGGTCGATGACGAGGGTCTTGAGGCCGTGCACCGCGAGGGCCGCGGCGAGGTTGACGGCGCTGGTCGTCTTGCCGACGCCGCCCTTCTGGTTGGCGACGGTCAGCACACGGCGCTGATCAGGCCGGGGGAGGGAGTTGGGTTCCGGGTGCAGCACGCGGGCGGCGCGCTCGGCTTCTTCGGCAATGGGGGTCCAGTCTGACGCAGGCGGGGTCACCGGCCGAGCCACCTTTCCGCAATCGACACTGTTGGTTTCACGTGGAACATGGGTCGCATCATGCTGATCTGGCCTCCACAAGCCATCCAGTACGCCATCCTGTCATCCCGCACGGCGCGGGCGACGGGCACTTCGTACGCGCTCCACCCGCACCACGGTCGTCGGCGTTTCGAGCACGCCGACCCCGCACTCAGAGACCGTTGGAGCACCCCCACCGACGCGGGCGACCGCCTTCGCGTCACGGGCAACTTCGTCCCGGGCACTAGCTCCCTTGACTGCGAGCATCATGCCACCCTCCCGGACGAGGGGGAGGCACCAGCCCGCCAAACGCGCGAGGGGAGCGACGGCCCGCGACGTGACGACATCCGCGGTCCCGACTCGCTCCCGGAGCGCCTTCTCTTCAGCCCGGCCGCGCACGACGGTGACGTCCAGTTTGATGGTCTCGGCGACTTCGTTCAACCAGTCCGCCCGACGAGCCATGGGCTCCACGAGAACGACATCGAGATCCGGCCGCGCGATGGCGAGCGGCACTCCGGGAAAGCCGGCGCCGGACCCGACATCGATCACCCGGGCGCCATCCGCGATCCGCTCACCGACGACGGCGGAGTTGAGGAGGTGCCGATCCCAGAGCCGCTCCACCTCACGCGGCCCGATCAACCCCCGCTCGACGCCGAACCGCTCGAGCATCTCAGCGAAGGCGACGGCCTGATCGAGCCCATCGCCGAACACTCGCCCAGCCACCTCGGGCACCGGCACCACTAGCACTCCTCGGGTTTCACGTGAAACGACCAACGCCCCCGATTCTCCACGACGCGAACATCATCGCGGGGAGGCGGACCGCAACTGTGGACGGTTTCACGTGAAACGGGTCGGGAAGCGGCAGTCGCCGGTTCCACGTGAAACCGAAAGCCACGTGCCCCTCGCCGCGCGACGGCCGACGGCAGCCAATCCTTCTCGCGGTTGCCTTGCCCTCCACGACCGGACGCCGCAGCGGCGCCACCACCGGGCGCCCGCGGTAGCGGAGGCCCATCTCGGCTGCCCCGGGCCTGCGCCCGATCAGCCGACGCGTCAGCCGGGCGATCCCGGCCACTCTTCCGCTCGAACGGGCTCATCGGCTGCAGCCGCACCTTCTCACCCGTCGCCTTGTCGTCCACGACGACGCCCGGCCGCACCTCCACCACCGCGAGGCGGCCGCGGCAGCGGAGGCCGATCCCGGCTGCCCCGGTCTGCGCCCGATCAGCCGACGCGTCAGCCGGACGATCCCGAGCACTCATCGCGCCCCTGCCGAACGGCCGAGCGACTGCTCAAACCGTGGGCATAAAAGAAGGCGGCCCACCGGGGTAGGCCGCCTTCCGGAATCAGAACGCTTACGCGTCCGGCATCACAACCACGCGCCGCTTGGGCTCTTCGCCCTCGCTCTCACTCTTGACGCCACCCACGGCCGCCACCGCGTCGTGCACGACCTTCCGCTCGAACGGGCTCATCGGCTGCAGCCGAACCTTCTCACCCGTCGCCTTGTCGTCCACGACGACGCCCGGCCGCACCTCCACCACCGCGAGGCAGCCGCGGCAGCGGAGGCCAATCGCAGCTGCCCCGGTCTGCGCCCGATCAGCCGACGCGTGAGCCGGACGATCCCGAGCACTCTTCGCGCCCCCGCCGAACGACCGAGCCACCGCTCAAACCGTGCGCATAAGAAAGGCGGCCCACCGGAGTGGGCCGCCTTCCGGAATCAGAACGCTTACGCGTCCGGCATCACAACCACGCGCCGCTTGGGCTCTTCGCCCTCGCTCTCACTCTTGACGCCACCCACGGCCGCCACCGCGTCGTGCACGACCTTCCGCTCGAACGGGCTCATCGGCTGCAGCCGAACCTTCTCACCCGTCGCCTTGACCGTCTCGGCCGTCGTGCGGCCCAGCTCCGTCAGCTCGGCGCGGCGGCCGGCCCGCCAGCCGGCGATGTCGAGCATCAGCCGGCTCCGGGTGCCGGTCTCCTGCTGCACCGCGAGCCGCGTCAGTTCCTGCAGCGCCTCGAGCACCTGGCCGCGTCCACCGACCAGCTTCTCCAGGTCGTCACCGCCGTCGATGCTCACGATCGCGCGGCCACTCTCCACGTCGAGGTCGATGTCCCCGTCGTAGTCGAGCAGGTCCAGCAACCGCTCCAGGTAGTCGCCCGCGATGTCGCCCTCGCGGACCAGCAGGTCCTCCGTCGACGAACCCGTCGCCTCCGCAGCGGGCGCCTCGTCGTCAGCGTCGATCGCTTCGACCGTCTCCGCCATCGTCATCTCCTTTCACCGGGCTCCAGCGCTCAGCGGCGCTTCTGCCCCGAGCCCTTCTGTCCTGAGTTCTTGCCGCCCTGCGAAGGCTTCTTGCGCTTCTGCGCCGAGCCGTTCTGCGGGCGCTGCCCCTGCTGCGGGAAGCGGTGCGGGGAGCCGGCCTTCGACCCCGGCTTCTGCCCGCTCGCCTTGCCGTCGGCAGCCGGCTTGTCGGCCGCACCGTCACCGTCGTCCGTCTTCTTCGGCTGCACCGGCTTCTGGCCCGGCTTCGGCTTCGCACCCGGGCGCGGCGCCAGCGAGTTGCGCTTCTCGGCCGCCTCGGCCTTCTTCTGCGCCTCTTCCTTGTCGATGCGCGTGTAGACCAGGCGCTGCTGCATCAGGGTCCAGCCGTTGTTCGCCAGCCAGTAGACGAGCAGACCGATCGGGAAGAACGCACCGAACACGAGCACACCGAGCGGGAAGATGTACATCGTCAGCCGCTGCATCATCTGCGTCTGCGGCGTGATCGCCTCGGGGTTCAGGTTCTGCCGCTGCGCCGAGTGCCGCGCCGTGAGGTGGGTCAGGATCGCCGCGAGGATCATCAGCGGGATCGCGACCGGCGCCACGTTCCAGTGCCAGCCACCGCCCATCCCGCCGAGCATCGTGGTGTGGTGGATCGCGTCGCCGATGTTGACGCCGAACAGCTTCGCGTTGTTGTAGGACTCGACACCCGCCTGATCGAAGAAGTAGTTCTCCGTCTTCGGCTGGCCGGGGTTCGGGTTGTAGCTGAACGCGCGCAGCACCCAGTTCAGACCGATGAACACCGGGATCTGCAGCAGCATCGGCAGACAGCTGCCCAGCGGGTTGACACCGTGCTCCTTTTGGAGCTTCTGCATCTCCGCGGCCTGGCGCTGCCGGTCGTTCGCGTACTTCTTCTGAATCTTCTTCAGTTCCGGCGCGAACTCCTGCATCTTCTTCATCGACCGGACCTGGTTCACGAACGGCTTGAACATGATGCCGCGAACCGTGAAGGTCAGGAAGATGATCGCCAGGAGCCAGGTGATCGCGTTGTCGGCCCCGAAGACGAACCCGAAGACCTTGTGCCAACACCACAGGATGAAGGACACGGGGTAGTAGATGAAGTCGAGCACTGAGCTACTCCTCGGTTGACAAACCAGGTCTCTGGTGGCGCCACGAGAACACCTCAGGCACCGGATCGCGGCCGGGCATCGTCCACGGGCCGCAGCGCAGCAGCCTGCGGAGGGCGAGGTAGCTGCCCTTCGCGGCGCCGAAACGGGTCAGGGCCTCGACCGCGTACGTGCTGCAGCTGGGGTAGAAGCGGCAGCTCGGCGGGAGGTAGGGCGAGATGAAACGGCGGTAGAACCGCAGCGGGAGCAACAGTACCTGGGCGATCGGCCCAGGGCGCTCGACCTTCTGCGGTGCATCGGTGCTGGCGTCATTCACCGGCGTGGCCCCTCGTGTCCGCGGCCGTGTCCGGCCGGGGTGTCGCCGGGCCGTCGGACGGGCGGCCCGGGAGCAGGCTCAGCCGTTTCAGCGCCGCGTCCAGATCGGCACCGAGTTCGGCACTGGACGCGGTGGCCGCCGGCGGCAGGGCCCTCACGACCAACGAACTGCCGGGCGGCACGGTTCCAAGGCGCTGCATGACGAGATGCCGCAGGCGCCGGGTCACGCGGTGGCGGACCACCGAGTTGCCCACGGCCTTGCTCACCACAAAACCCGCCCGCGGCGTTCCCGCGGACGGGTCGGTGGACTGAACCGCGTGCACCACGAGGCGGCGCCGACCTGCCCGAGCACCCCTGCGCATGACGTCGCGGAAGTCCTCACTGCGCCGCAACCGGGCGGCACGGGGCAGCACGTCGCGCCTCGGAACGGCGCTATCAGGCGGACAGCTTCTCGCGGCCCTTGCGACGGCGGGCCGACAGGATCGCGCGACCGGCGCGGGTGCGCATCCGCAGCCGGAAGCCGTGGGTCCGGGCGCGTCGACGGTTGTTCGGCTGGAAGGTGCGCTTACCCTTGCTCACTGCTTACTCCTGGTCTCGACATACTCGGCGGCAAGCTGGAGCCACCGATCAGCTCGGGGGTGTCTCGAATCGCGCGCATGCGAACAAACCCGTCGCGCGCGGGAGACCTATCGAGAGTACGCACCCCGCTCACCGGCCCGGCAACCGGCCCCCACAACCACAGTGGGGGACCGAGTGGCGACGCCGCGTGAGGCATGCCATCCTGACCTCCACAGTGCCTTGTGGCACGGCACGGGCCTTTGTTAGCGTGTCTCCTCTTGGGTCACCCGTTCGAGGTGCTCGGCGCCGCCGTAAGAAGGTGTGGAGGCTCTGGCTGGCGTAGGTTCGCACCCGCAGGTGGAGTGACTGCGGGCCGCCGTACATTAGTGCACAGTTGTGGACAACTCTGTGGATACTTGCTGCGCGCGGTGACCAGGGGGCTGCGAGGTGCCGCTCGTGTGAGTGAGCCAGGCGCCCGGCTCGGGTGTTCTTCGAGGTCGGTGGGGTCGTCCGGGGTGACGAGGGGAGGGGACGAAGTCGGTGTCCGAGCACCAGTTGAATCTGGGCGTGGTCTGGGACCAGGTGGTCCGGGAGCTGTCGGACGGCACGCTTTCGCCTCAGCAGCGGGCCTGGATGCGAGTCACCCGCCCGATCGGCCTGCTCGACGGCACGGCTCTGCTCGCCGCTCCGAGCGACTTCGCGAAGGAAGCGATCGAGCGCGCCCTGCGGGACCCGATCACGCACGCGCTCTCGCGCCGGCTCGGCCGTCCCGTCTCGCTGGCCGTGAAGGTCGACACCGCCGAGGTGACCCCGCCCCCGCCACCACCGCCCGCCCCGTACCCGTCACCCACCAGGGTGGAAACGGCGCCCGTCGCCGCGGCCGAGGCTCCGGTGATGCCCCCGAAGATGCCGCCGCTCGACGACGGCATGCTCCCGCCGCTGCGGCGGGTCCGCGCGCACCCGCCGGAACCGGTGAAGGCCGTCCTGCCCGAGGACGACGGTGACGAGGAAGTCGACGAAGAGGGCGAGGCGCTGGCCGCCGCGCACGAGATCTGGCCGATGTTCTCCGGCCAGCCCAGCGCGGGCCAGCCCTACACCGCGCCGGCCCAGCCGGAGACGTCGAAGACCCGGCTCAACGAGAAGTACACGTTCGACACGTTCGTCATCGGCGCGTCCAACCGCTTCGCGCACGCGGCCGCGTTCGCCGTCGCCGAGGCGCCGTCCCGCGCGTACAACCCGCTGTTCATCTGGGGCGAGTCGGGGCTGGGCAAGACGCACCTGCTGCACGCCGTCGGGCACTACGCGCAGCGCCTCTTCCCCGGCATGCGTGTGCGCTACGTCTCGACCGAAGAGTTCACCAACGACTTCATCAACTCGCTGCGCGACGACCGGAAGGTGGCGTTCCAGCGCCGCTACCGGGACATCGACATCCTGCTCGTCGACGACATCCAGTTCCTGGAAGGCAAGGAAGGTACTCAGGAGGAGTTCTTCCACACCTTCAACACGCTGCACAACTCGAACAAGCAGATCGTGGTGTCCTCGGACCGGCCGCCGAAGCGGCTGGAGACCCTGGAGGACCGGCTGCGCACGCGGTTCGAGTGGGGCCTCATCACCGACATCCAGCCGCCCGAACTGGAGACGCGCATCGCGATCCTCCGCAAGAAGGCGGCGCAGGACCGCCTGGCCGTGCCAGGTGACGTGCTCGAGTTCATCGCCTCGCGGGTGGAGGCGAACATCCGCGAACTGGAGGGCGCGCTCATCCGCGTCACCGCGTTCGCGTCGCTGAACCAGCAACCCGTGGACGTCGGTCTCGCGGAGATCGTGCTGCGCGACCTGATCCCGGACTCGCAGGCGCCGGAGATCAGCGCGCCGACGATCATGGCCACCACGGCCGAGTTCTTCGACGTGACGGTCGACGACCTGTGCGGCCCCGGCAAGACGAAAGCGCTTGCCACGGCGCGGCAGATCGCGATGTACCTGTGCCGTGAGCTGACGGACATGTCGCTGCCGAAGATCGGGCAGACGTTCGGCGGCCGCGACCACACGACCGTCATGCACGCGGACAAGAAGATCCGCAAGGAGATGGCCGAACGCAGGCGGATCTACGACCAGGTGCAGGAACTCACCGCGCGCATCAAACAGCGCGCCCGTCAGTAGCCCGCTCCGCGCACACCGCTTCGATCGCCGCGACCGCGCGGGCGATCGGCCACTGCTCCTCGCTCCCGCGCCGGACGCAGCCGACGATGCGCCTCGACGGACGCGGGTTGCCGCGCAACGGAATCCGCACCACCTCGTGCTGCGGCGGCAGGGGAGCGAGCCGCGGCACGAGGCACACCCCGAGCCCGGCGGCGACGAGCGCGGACACCGCGAACCACTCCTTGGCTTCGTGCGCGATGCGCGGCGTGAAACCGGCAGCGGCGCAAGCGACCTGCAGGAGCGCGTACGTGTCGTTGTGGCGCGGCTTCACGATCCACGGTTCACGCGCGGCGTCGGCGAGTTCCACCGCGTCCTGCCGCGTCAGCGGATGTCCTGCGGCGACGAGAAGATCCTGCGGGTCGTCGAGGAGCGGCCACTGCGTGAAGCGGGGGTCGTCGACGGGCGGCGCTTCGGGCGTGGGCAGCACGACGGCGATGTCGGCCGCCTCGGCGAGCAACAGCTCGTAGCAGTCAGCGCTTTCCTCTTCTATTACGCGCGCAGTCAGCCGCGGGTGCTCCTGCCGCAGGCGAGTGACCGCCGGACCGAGCAACGCGGCGACCGTCGAGGAGACGCCGCACATGCGCACGGCGCCGGCCTCTTCCCCGGCGGTCAGGTCGGCCCGCGCTCGTTCCCATTGCGCGAACAGCGAATCCGCGTGTTCGAGCAACACGACCGCGGCAGGGGTCAACCGGACGCGGCGCCCGTCGCGGCGCAGCAGTTCGACGCCGACCTCCTTGGCGAGCAACCGGAGTTGCTGCGAGACCGCCGACGGGGTCAGGTGCAGCGCCTCCGCGGCGGCCGTGACGGTGCCGTGCTCGGCCAGTACCCGGAGGACGCTCAGGCGCCGGAGGTCGATCATGTAGTGGAGGCTAAAGAGTTCCGTGCGTGAAGTCTCGATGGAACTCCGGCGGCTCCGCGCCAAGACTCGGAACACATGGGAGCCGCACTTCTCGTCCTCGGCAGCGTCGTCAGCGTGCAGACCGGGCAGGCGTTCGGGAAGCAGCTCTTCGCCGCGGCCGGCCCCGGCGGGGTGGTCGCGTTGCGGCTCTCCTTCGCCGCGCTCGTCCTACTGGCGATCCACCGCCCGGCGTTGCCGTCGCGCCGGAACCTGCCGCCGGTGCTGGGTTTCGGCGTGGCGATCGCCGGGATGAACCTGATCTACCCGGCGCTGGGTTTCCTGCCGCTGGGTGTCGCGAGCGCGTTGCAGTTGCTCGGTCCGCTCGGGGTCGCGGTGGCGACGGCACGGCGTGCGCGTGACGTCGGTTTCGCTCTGCTCGCCGCCTTCGGGGTCTGGCTGTTCCATTCACCGTCCGGGACGACGCTTCCGGCGGCGGGAGTGGCGCTCGCTCTGCTGTCCGCGGCATCGATGGGTGGATACCTGGTGCTGAGCCGGAAAGTCGGCGCGAGTGTCCCGGATGGATCGATCCTCGCGCTCGCGGTGACGGTGGCCGCGATCCTCACCCTGCCCTTCGGCGTGACCGCGCCGGTGTGGCGGCCTTCCTTGCTGCTGGCGGGATTCGGCGTAGCGGTGCTGTCGGCCGTGATCCCGTACTCGCTCGATCTCGCCGCACTGCGCCGGGTTCCACCGCGCACGGTCGCGGTGCTGGAGAGCCTCGAAGCGGCGGTGGCGGGAGTGGCCGGCGCGCTCGTGCTCGGCGAGCGGCTGCCGTTCGCCGCGTGGGCCGGGATCGCTTGTGTGACAGCGAGTGCGGCCGCGGCGGGCCGCGCTGCGGCGCGGAATCTGTGATCCCAGTAACGAGAACGCATCGATCGACGCGAGCGCGGTCACCCACTGGGTTGGTTCCACGGCGACCGCGTCTGTGCGCGGCCATGGGGACGAACATCCCCACAACTGGGGACAGTTCTGTGGACAGCTGGGGACAACTGTGGATCATTTGGGGACCGCCCGAAGTTGTCCACGGAGGGCCCGAGTTGTCCACCGGTAGTACTCCACAGATGTCCACACCCCGCCGCGCGAGCGGACCTGCGACGACGGCAGTAGTCCCCAGAATCCACAGCCCCTATTACTGTCACTGCCCTTGGTTTTTTCTCAAGAAGTCCTTCGGAGAAAAACAGGGGGCTGTGGACATGGGGACAGAGCTCCGGACGAGATCGTCTTATCGACAAATCGATGGGCTGCCCCAAGTGACGCCGGTGCCGCTCACGTTCTAACGTGGGTATCCACACCCAGCCCGCTCGTCGTTGGCGACATCGGCACCGGGCCACACCACACTGCGAGATCCCTGGTCAGCGCGCTGCTCGAGGCCTGCCCGGGGACGTTTGTCGATCTTCTCGGGCCGCGATGAGGGGCTCGGCTGTCGAAAGGATGGGCACATGAAGATCCGCGTCGAGCGCGACGGGCTCGCGGACGCCGTCGCGTGGGTGGCACGCAGCCTGCCGTCGAGGCCACCGGTCCCGGTCCTGGGCGGGGTGCTGCTCGACGCCGGATCCGACGGCTCGACCGACGCCCTCACGGTCTCCGGCTTCGACTACGAGGTCTCCGCGACGGTCGGCGTCCCGGCGACGATCGCCGACGGCGGGCGGCTGCTGGTGTCCGGACGGCTGCTCGCCGACATCACCAAGGCGCTCCCGGCCCAGCCGGTCGAGATCTCCGTCGAGGGCTCCCGCGCCTCCATCACCTGCGGCAGCGCCCGGTTCAGCCTGCCGACCATGCCGGTCGAGGACTACCCGCAGCTGCCTGCCCAGCCGACGTTCGCCGGCGAGGTCGCGGGCGAGGCGTTCGGCCAGGCGGTCACCCAGGTCGCCGTCGCGGCGGGCAAGGACGACACCCTGCCGATGCTGACCGGCATGCGGCTGGAGATCTCCGGCAACTCGCTCACCCTCGTCGCCACCGACCGCTTCCGCCTGGCGATGCGCGAGTTCGCGTGGGAGCCCGCCGAGGGGCTCGCCGACGCCGCGGTGCTCGTCCCGGCGCGCACCCTCGCCGAGGCCGCCAAGTCGCTCGGCACCGCGGGCAACAAGGTTTCCGTCGGGCTCGCCAGCGGCGAGGGCCTGCTCGGTCTGTCCGGCAACGGCCGCTACACGACCACCCGGCTGCTCGACGCCGAGTTCCCCCCATACCGGCAGCTCCTCCCGAACCAGCACTCCTCCCGCGCGGTGATCGAGGTGTCCCCGCTCTCGGAGGCGATCAAACGTGTGTCGCTGGTGGCGGAGCGGGGTACCCAGGTCCGGCTGGAGTTCGGCGACAACTCGCTGCGCCTGTCGGCCGGGGGCGACGACGAGGGCAGCGCCGAAGAGGAGCTGCCGGTGGAGTACGAAGGCGAGCCGGTGACGATCGCGTTCAACCCGGGCTACCTCGTCGACGGTCTGGGCGCGCTGCACCACGACCGCGCCGAGCTGACCTTCACCACCCCGAACCGTCCGGCTTTGATCAAGCCGGCCGACGAGCAGGGCCAGGTCGTTCCTGGTTACCTCTATCTACTGATGCCGGTCCGCCTACCCGGCTGACCGCGACGGAGAAAGCACGAAGGGGAGTTCCATGGTTCAGCTGGGACTGGTCGGCCTCGGCCGGATGGGCTTCAACATGCGCGAGCGGCTGCGCGCCGCCGGGCACGAGGTGGTCGGCTACGACCGCAACCAGGCGGTCTCGGACTCGACCTCGCTCGCCGACATGGTGTCCAAACTGGACGCCCCGCGCATCGTCTGGGTGATGGTCCCCGCGGGCGGGCCGACGCGTGAGACGGTGGCCGAGCTGGGTGAGCTGCTCGCCGAGGGCGATCTGGTGATCGACGGCGGCAACTCCCGGTTCACCGACGACAAGCACAACGCCGAGGTGCTGTCCGCCAAGGGCATCGGCTACCTCGACTGCGGCGTGTCCGGTGGCGTGTGGGGCAAGGAGAACGGCTACGGCCTGATGGTCGGCGGCGACAAGGAGCTCGTCGAGCGCGCCATGCCGATCTTCGACGCGCTGCGCCCGGACGGCCCGCGCGAGGAGGGCTTCTCGCACGCCGGCTCGGTCGGCGCCGGCCACTACGCGAAGATGATCCACAACGGCATCGAGTACGGCCTGATGCAGGCCTACGCCGAGGGCTTCGAGCTACTCGAGGCCGCGAAGGTCGTCGAGGACGTGCCGGCGGTGATCAAGGGCTGGCAGCGCGGCACCGTGGTCCGGTCCTGGCTGCTCGACCTGCTGGTGCGCGCGCTGGACGAGGACCCGGAGCTGGACGACCTCGAGGGTTACGTCGAGGACTCCGGCGAGGGCCGGTGGACGCTGGAGGAGGCCATCAACAACGCGGTGCCGGCGCCGGTCATCTCGGCCGCGCTGTTCGCGCGGTTCGCCTCGCGGCGGAAGGACTCGTCCGCGATGCGCGCCGTCGCCGCGCTGCGCAACCAGTTCGGCGGTCACGCCGTGAAGAAGGCCGGCGAGTAGGCACCCAGCCGTGCACATACGGCACCTGCAGGTCACCGACTTCCGCTCCTGGGAGCACGCTGACCTGCCGCTCACCCCCGGACCGACGGTCCTCGTCGGCCAGAACGGCCGCGGGAAGACCAACCTGCTGGAGGCGATCGGCTACCTGGCGACTCTCGGGTCGCACCGGGTCGCGACGGACGCCCCGCTGGTGCGGCACGGTTGTGAGCGGGCACTCGTGCGGGCGGCCGTGGTCAACGAGGACCGCGAGCTGACCGTCGAGCTGGAGATCAACCCCGGCCGGGCGAACCGCGCCCGGGTCAACCGGGGCGCGGTCGGCAAGCCGCGGGACATCCTCGGGATCCTGCGCACCGTGTTGTTCTCCCCGGAGGACCTGGCGCTGGTGCGTGGCGACCCGGGCGAGCGCCGCCGGTTCATGGACGAGCTGCTGGTGCAGCGCGCGCCCCGGTACGCGGGCGTGCGCGCCGACTACGAGCGGATCCTCAAGCAGCGCAACGCGTTGTTGAAGACGGCGGGCAAGAAGAAGGGTGCCGCGCGCGACGACCCGTACGCGCTGTCGACCCTCGAGGTGTGGGACAACCACCTCTCGGTGGTCGGCGCCCAGCTGCTCGCCGCCCGGCTGGACCTGGTCGCCGACCTCGGGCCGCACACCACCGCGGCCTACGCCGGGGTCGCGCCCGACTCGCGGCCGGCCAAGATCTCCTACCGGTCCAGCCTCGGCGCGGCACTGCCCGAGGGGTACGGGGTTCCGGACGGGAAACGCGCCGAACCGGAGGTCCTCACCGGTATCCTGGTGGAGGCGATGGCGCAGGTGCGGCAGCAGGAGCTGGAACGGGGGATCAGCCTCGTCGGGCCGCACCGCGACGAGCTGGAGATCGTCCTCGGCGAGGCCCCCGCGAAGGGCTACGCGAGCCATGGGGAATCCTGGTCGTTCGCACTCGCGCTGCGGCTGGCGTCCTACGAGCTGCTGCGGCGGGAAGCGGGTGAACCGGTGCTCCTGCTCGACGACGTCTTCGCCGAGCTCGACCGGCGGCGCCGGTCGCGGCTGGCCGAGGTGGCCGCCGGCGCTGAACAGGTGCTGGTCACCGCGGCGGTGGACGAGGACGTGCCCGAGGAACTGGCCGGGGTCCGGTTCACCGTCGCCGACGGGGAGGTGCGCAGTGCCTGACGACGAACGGCCCGATGAGCCACAGCGAGTGACCGGGGCCACACGAGTTACCCACCGATCTGGGGACAACTCTGTGGATAGTGTGGATAACACGGTGAACGCGTTATCGCCCCGCGTGACCAAGCGGCCAAACGAGCGATCTTCAACCGCGTCACAAGCGGCGCAGACTCCCCAGAAGAGTGGATCAGACACGGACGGTGATGCTCCGGCTGGGCCGAACGGGAACACTACCGGACGTGATCTGGTTCGCTCCGCACTGGCCGCCGCTCGCGCCAAGGCCGACGCCAGGGGCACCGAGCCGGGCAGGCGGAAGTTCGAGCTCGGCGGCCAGAGCCCGCGCCGGCGCCGCTGGTCGGGAGCGGGCCCAGACGCCCGCGACCCGCAGCCGTTCGGCCGCCTCGTCGGGCGGCTGGTCGCCGAACGCGGCTGGCAGGAGCGCGTGACCAGCAGCCGGGTCTTCGGCGAGTGGGCCCGCCTGGTCGGCGAGGACGTCGCCGAGCACGCCCAGCCGGTGACGTTGAAGGACGGCGAGCTCACCGTCCGCGCCGACTCGACCGCGTGGGCCACGCAGCTGCGGCTGCTGCAGAGCCAGCTCATCGCCAAGATCGCCGCCGGGGTCGGCCACGGTGTGGTCAAGCGCATGCGCATCCACGGCCCGACCGCCCCGAGCTGGCGGAAGGGCCCGCGGCACGTGCCCGGTCGCGGGCCGCGCGACACCTATGGGTGACTGAGCGCGTCGTATCGCGGTCCGACCCCCGCCGGATAGCGCCGGACCCGTCCACGCTCGCGTTCGGGCCTCTGTGACGAAATCAGGGGTGTCCTTGCGGCATGTCAGCAGAGCTGGCCAAGTAGGATGGAAGGGAGTGGGGAGTCCCTTGGGCAAGACTGAGGAGAAAGCAGGCTCGTGGCAGCTCAGCAGAACGACTACAACGCGTCCTCCATCACGGTGCTCGAGGGTCTCGAGGCGGTCCGCAAGCGGCCAGGCATGTACATCGGTTCCACCGGTGAACGCGGTCTGCACCACCTGATCTGGGAGGTCGTGGACAACTCGGTCGACGAGGCCATGGCCGGCTACGCGACGAAGGTCGAGGTCACCCTCCTCGCCGACGGCGGCGTCCGCGTCGTCGACGACGGCCGCGGCATCCCCGTCGAGGAGCACCCGGTCCACAAGAAGTCGACGCTGGAGATCGTGCACACCGTGCTGCACGCCGGCGGCAAGTTCGACAGCGAGAGCTACGCGGTCTCCGGCGGTCTGCACGGCGTCGGCGTCTCCGTGGTGAACGCGCTGTCCAGGGCGCTCGACGTCGAGGTCTCCCGCGACGGCAAGAAGTGGCGCCAGCACTACGACCACTCCAAGCCCGGCCCGCTGGAGGAGGTCGGCCCCGCCGAGGGCACCGGCACCTCCACCACGTTCTGGGCCGACCCGGACATCTTCGAGACCACGACATACAACATGGAGACGGTCTCGCGCCGCCTGCAGGAGATGGCCTTCCTGAACAAGGGCCTGAGCATCACGTTGCGCGACGAGCGGGTCACCGAGGCGGAGACCGAGGCCGACGCCGACGGCAAGCAGGCGCGGGTCAAGGAGCGCGTCTACCACTACCCGGGCGGGCTCGAGGACTTCGTCAAGCACATCAACGGCTCGAAGGACCCGATCCACTCCAGCATCATCTGCTTCGACTCCAAGGGCGACGGCCTCGAGGTCGAGGTCGCGATGCAGTGGAACAACTCATTCACGCCGTCGGTGCACACCTTCGCCAACACGATCAACACCCACGAGGGTGGAACCCACGAGGAGGGCTTCCGCGCTGCGCTGACCCGCGTGGTCAACGCGTACGCGCGGGACAAGAAACTCCTCAAGGAGAAGGACGAGAACCTCTCCGGCGACGACGTGCGCGAGGGCCTGACCGCGATCATCTCGATCAAGCTGGCCGAGCCGCAGTTCGAGGGCCAGACCAAGACCAAGCTGGGCAACAGCGAGGCCAAGTCGTTCGTCCAGTCCAAGACCAACGAGTGGCTGTCCGACTGGTTCGAGCGCAACCCGGCCGAGGCCAAGACGATCATCAACAAGGCGCTGTCCAGCGCGCAGGCGCGGATGGCCGCCCGCCGGGCGCGTGACCTGGTGCGCCGCAAGGGCGCGCTGGAGATCGGCGGCCTGCCCGGCAAGCTCAAGGACTGCCAGTCGACCAACCCGGAGGAGTGCGAGCTCTACATCGTGGAGGGTGACTCCGCGGGCGGGTCGGCCAAGGAGGGGCGGGAGTCGCGGTTCCAGGCGATCCTGCCGATCCGGGGCAAGATCATCAACGTGGAGAAGGCCCGCATCGACCGGGTGCTCAAGAACAACGAGGTCCAGTCGCTGATCACGGCGCTGGGCACCGGCATCCACGACGACTTCGACCTGTCCAAGCTGCGGTACCACAAGATCGTGCTGATGGCCGACGCCGACGTCGACGGCCAGCACATCCGCACCCTGCTGCTGACGCTGCTGTTCCGGTTCATGCGCCCGCTGATCGAGCACGGCCACGTCTACCTCGCGCAGCCGCCGCTCTACAAGATCAAGTGGCCGCGGTCGGAGCCGGAGTACGCGTACTCGGACAAGGAGCGCGACGGCCTGCTCGCCGCCGGCGTCGAAGCCGGGCGGAAGCTGCCGAAGGAAGACGGCATCCAGCGGTACAAGGGTCTCGGCGAGATGAACGCCGAAGAGCTGTGGGAAACCACGATGGACCCGTCCCGCCGGCTGCTGCTGCAGGTCACGCTGGACGACGCCGCCGCGGCGGACGAGCTGTTCAGCGTCCTGATGGGCGAGGACGTCGAAGCCCGGCGCTCGTTCATCACCCGCAACGCCAAGGACGTCCGCTTCCTCGACGTGTAGCGCGCCCCGCCTCCGATTTCCCATTCGTCAGTAGAAGGACCCCATGACGGAAACCTTGCCGCCGGAACACGACCGCACCGAGCCGGTCGACATCCAGCAGGAGATGCAGCGCTCGTACATCGAATACGCGATGAGCGTGATCGTGTCGCGGGCGCTGCCGGACGTGCGGGACGGCCTGAAGCCGGTGCACCGCCGCGTCCTCTACTCGATGTACGACTCCGGGTTCCGGCCCGAGCGCGGGTACAACAAGTGCTCGCGCGTGGTCGGCGACGTGATGGGCAACTACCACCCGCACGGCGACTCGGCGATCTACGACGCGCTCGTGCGACTGGCCCAGCCGTGGTCGATGCGCTACCCGCTGATCGACGGCCAGGGCAACTTCGGCTCGCCCGGCAACGACCCCGCGGCGGCCATGCGGTACACGGAGTCGCGGCTCGACCCGCTGGCGATGGAGATGCTGCGGGACATCGAAGAGGAGACCGTCGACTTCTCGCCCAACTACGACGGCCGCACGCAGGAGCCGGACGTCCTGCCGTCGCGGATCCCGAACCTGCTGGTCAACGGCACGTCGGGCATCGCGGTCGGCATGGCCACCAACATCCCGCCGCACAACCTGCGCGAGGTCGCCGACGGCGTCGTGTGGGCGCTGGACAACTGGGAGGCCGGCGACGACGAGACGCTGGCCGCGCTCATGCAGCGCATCAAGGGCCCGGACTTCCCGACGAAGGGCCTGATCCTGGGCACCTCCGGGATCGAGGAGGCCTACCGCACCGGGCGCGGTTCGATCCGGATGCGCGCGGTGGTCGAGGTCGAGGAGGACTCCCGCGGCCGCACCACCCTGGTCGTCACCGAGCTGCCCTACCAGGTCAACCCGGACAACCTGGTGGAGAACATCGCGAGCCTGGTGCGCGACGGGAAGCTGACCGGCATCGCGGACATCGCCGACGAGTCCAACAGCCGTCGCGGCATGCGGATCGTGGTCACGCTCAAGCGGGACGCGGTCGCCAAGGTCGTGCTGAACAACCTCTACAAGCACACCCAGCTGCAGTACAACTTCGGCGTCAACATGCTGGCGCTGGTCGACGGTGTGCCCCGCACGCTGCGGCTGGACCAGGTGGTCCGGCACTACGTCAAGCACCAGATCGAGGTCATCGTCCGGCGGACCCGGTTCCGCCTGCGCAAGGCCGAGGAACGCGCCCACATCCTGCGTGGTCTGGTCAAGGCGCTGGACCAGCTGGACGAGGTCATCGCGTTGATCCGCCGGTCGCCGACGGTCGACGAGGCGCGCACCGGCCTGATCGAGCTGCTGGACATCGACGAGATCCAGGCCACCGCGATCCTGGACATGCAGCTGCGCAGGCTGGCTGCCCTGGAGCGCCAGAAGATCGTCGACGAGCTGGCCGAGATCGAGCTGAAGATCGCCGACCTGCAGGACATCCTGGACCGGCCGGAGCGGCAGCGGCAGATCGTCAAGGACGAGCTGACCGAGATCGTCGACAAGTTCGGCGACGACCGGCGCACGCAGATCATCCCGTTCGACGGCGACGTGTCGGTCGAGGACCTGATCGCGGTCGAGGACGTGGTGGTCACCATCACGCGCACCGGCTACGCGAAGCGCACCAAGACCGACCTGTACCGCTCGCAGCGCCGTGGTGGCAAGGGGGTGCAGGGCGCGCAGCTCAAGCAGGACGACATCGTCCAGCACTTCTTCGTGTGCTCGACGCACGACTGGATCCTGTTCTTCACGAACAAGGGCCGCGTCTACCGCGCGAAGGCCTACGAGCTGCCTGAGGCCAACCGCGCCGCGCGCGGTCAGCACGTCGCGAACCTGCTGGCGTTCCAGCCGGACGAGACGATCGCGCAGATCATCGAGATCCCGAACTACGAGGTCGCGCCGTACCTGGTGCTGGCCACGAAGAAGGGCCTGGTCAAGAAGACGCGGCTGAGCGAGTTCGACTCGAACCGCTCCGGCGGCCTGATCGGCATCAACCTGCGCGAGGGTGACGAGCTGGTCGGCGCGGTGCTCGCCGGCCCGGAGGACGACCTGCTGCTGGTGTCGGCCGAGGGCCAGTCGATCCGCTTCCACGCCACCGACGAGACGCTGCGCCCGATGGGACGCCCGACGTCGGGTGTGCTCGGCATGCGGTTCAACGACGGCGACGAGCTGCTCGCGCTGAACGTGGTCAAGCCGGACAAGTTCCTGCTGGTCGCGACCGACGGTGGTTACGCCAAGCGGACGCCGATCGAGGACTACCCGGTGCAGGGCCGCGGCGGCAAGGGCGTGCTGACCATCCAGCACGACCGCAAGCGTGGCAGGCTGGTGGGGGCGCTCATCGTCGACGCCGACGACGAGCTCTACGCCATCACCTCCAGCGGCGGCGTCATCCGCACGCCCGCGGACCAGGTGCGCAAGGCCGGCAGGCAGACGAAGGGCGTGCGGTTGATCAACCTGGGCGAGGGGACGACTCTCCTCGCGGTCGCACGCAACGCTGATGAGCCCTCGGGCGTCGGTAATGGTGAAGGCAACGGAGGAACCGAAGAACCCGTCTCGGAAGAGAGCTAAGTGACGACACCGGAGAACCCCGAACAGCACGGTGCGCAGACCGGTGACGCGGGCACGCCGCCCTGGCAGCGGCTGAGCCGCGACGCCGGTCAGGGCACGACGACCGACCCCAAGGCCGGCGGTTACCGGGACGGGTGGTCGTCGGAAGGCCAGGCCGAGAAAACTGTGTTGTACTCGAACGGTGACGACCAGCCGGTCGTCACCGGTTCGGCGGCGCAGGGTCTGTTCGGCAACCCCGCGGCGCCCGACGACGCGTTGTCAGGGTTGAGGGGGCAGGAAACGGTGAGCGTCGCCAGTGCCGGCACCAAGGGACGTTCGACGCCCAGCGCACTGCGCCGCCCCGGCCGCGGCCCGCGGCGGGCGAGCCTGCAGATCAAGCGGTTCGACCCGTGGTCGGTGCTGAAGCTGTCGCTGGTTCTCGGTGTCGCGCTGTTCTTCGTGTGGCTGGTGGCCGTCGGCGTGCTGTACACGGTGCTCGACGGCATGGGCGTGTGGGACAAGCTGAACGGCACCTACTCGTCCCTGGTGTCCGGCGAGGGCGCCGGCGTGACCAACGAACCGCTCATCAGCGCCGGCCGGGTGTTCGGCATCGCGGCCATCCTCGGCGCGATCAACATCGTGCTGCTCTCGGCGCTGGCCACGGTGAGCGCGTTCATCTACAACGTGTCCGCCGACCTGGCCGGAGGCCTAGAGGTGACCCTGTCGGAACGCGAGTAGAAGGCATGTTGTAGTCTTCTCTCCGTTCGAGGGCCCATAGCTCAGGCGGTTAGAGCGCTTCGCTGATAACGAAGAGGTCGGAGGTTCAAGTCCTCCTGGGCCCACAGCAGCTCAGCCCCCGTCTCCCAACCAAGGGAAACGGGGGCTGACTTGTTGTTGGCTGCCTACCGTCCAGCGAGCTCGGCGACCACCGGCGCCAGGGCATCGGCGGCGCCAGCGCCGAACACGAAGTAGGAGAAGCCGATCTCCTCGCGTCGCCGTTGGATTTCCTCGGCAGCGGCAGCGGGGTCGCTGGGCAGGAAAGCGAGCGAGTCCGCGGCCCGGACGGCGGTGGGGTCCGTGTCCGGTGCGGCCATGAATGCAGCGACCGAGTCGCCGACCACCGGTACGTGCAACGCCAGTTCCGCGCCGCGGCAGTTGTCGAAGCGTTGTACCCGTTGCATCGTCGCCGCCCGCGTTTCGATCTGTGGCATTACGAAGGTCACCGTGTCGGCGAGTTCGGCCGCCACCGCTTGTGCCTTCGGGCCGCGCACCGCCATGGCCACCGGGGTGTGCAGGTCCGGACCGTCGAGCTCACGCAGGGCGGCGACGACGTCGCGCACCTGGCTCCACCGTTGGCCCTCCGGAGGGAGCGGCAGACCCAGCTCACGAAGTTGGTCGGCGATCCCGGGCCGGCCGGTGCCGATGCCCATTTCGAACCGCCCTTCGGTGAGCACGGACAGCGAGTGCGCCTCCCACGCGGTGATCCACGCGGGTCGAACCGGAGATGCGTACACCCAGGTGCCCACGCGCAGGCCGGTGATCGTCGCCGCCATGGCGAGCGCCGGGCCCGGTGCCGGCTGCCACTCCGGCACGTCGGGCATCAGGACCGTCGAGAAACCACTGTCGGCCAGCCCGCGCAACTGATCGCGCCAAGCCGGCACGTCAGTGGTGATCGGTGCGACGACGCCGAACCGCAGCGGCCTGATCTCGTGTGCCGAACCACCCGTCATCGGTAAACCCCTCCCACGCGGCCCGGCCTGGTGCCGAGCTTCACCTCTGCTACGAACGAGCCACCGCGAATCCGACACGGCCCGCCGCTCCAGGGTTAACCGGCGCGGGTGAGCGGGTACCCACGGCGCCACCGAAGGGAGGGAGCGCGGGGATGTCCGATGTCCCGTCCGGCCTCGCGTCGGTGCTCGCCGCCGCCGAGCGCGCCTCTCCGGTCCGCTCGGTCGACGTGGTCGCCGCCTACCTGGCCGAGCGCTTCGCCGCGTCGGACACCTCGTTCCTGCTCGTCGACCTCGTGGGCCGCGAGCTGGTGCGCCTCGACGGAACGGCACTGCACGGCGCGGACGCCGAGCGCGTGGACCTGGCCGGCAGCGTCTACGAGCGCGTCCTGTACAGCCAGGAGCCGATCCACGACCAAGGGCGCGTCATCGTGCCCGTCACGCACCGCGGCGACGCCATCGGCCTGCTCGAAACGACCGTGCCTGGCCCCGACGTGCTGCGGCAGGTGGGCGAGGTGGCCCACGCCCTCGCCTACCTGATCGTCACCGACCGGCGCTTCACCGATCTCTACGAGTGGGGCGAGCGCACCACTCAGGTCAGCCTCGCGGCCGAGATCCAGCACCAGCTGCTGCCGCCCGCCCCGTCCTGCGAGGCCCCGGAGTTCACGCTCGCCTGCGCGCTGGTGCCCGCCGACGACGTGGGCGGCGACACCTACGACTACGCCCTCGACCACGGCACGCTGAACCTGTCGATCACCGACGCGGTCGGTCACGACGTCCAGTCCGGCCTGGTCGCGACCCTGCTGATGGGTGCGCTGCGCGGCGCCCGCCGGGCGAACCGGCCCCTCGCCGACCAGGCGGCGGAGGCGGACCGGGCCGTGCTGCGGCACGCGAAGATCCCGTACGCGACCGGCCAGCTGTTCCGCGTCGAACTGGACGGCGGCCGCGCCGAGGTCGTCAACGCCGGACACCCGCTCCCACTGCTCCTGCGCGACGGCCACGTCCGCGAGGTGCCGTTGCACCGCGACACCCCGTTCGGCACCGGCCTGCAGGACAAGCCGCACGAGGTCCAGGTCGTCGACCTGCGCCCGGCCGACCGGCTGTTCCTCCTGACCGACGGGATGCTGGAGCGGGAAGCGGCGTCGGTGGACCTGCGACGGCTGGCGCGGGAGACCGCCGGGCTGCACCCGCGTGCCGTGGTGCAGACGCTGACCAGGGCCGTTGTCGACGCCGCCGACGGACACCCCAAGGACGACGCCTGCGTGATCTGCCTCGACTGGATGGGGTGATTCAACGGTTCCGTGCGGTGACTCTGGTAACGACCGGGTCACGGAACGCCGTTCGGCTGGTTATGGTCGCCTGCGGACCACCGACCGATGGGAGCGCCTCCGATGTTCAGCCGCCTGCGTCGACGTGACGGCCGACAGGGGGAGCCCGTCACCTTCGCGGCCGGCGCCGGCCTGGTGAGCGCCCGGCTGCGGGACGAGACGGGCAACCCGCTGGCCGGCGCCGAGATGGTCCTCCGGCACAAGCGCAGCCCGCGGGTCTTCCGCGCGGTGTCCGACGACTACGGGCTGGCGGTCGTCACCGCGGCCACCGGCACCTACCAGGTGACGATCACCGCGGGCGGTTACCGCGAACTCACCCACACCGTCGACGTCGCCAGCGGCGACCACACCTCGCTGGGTGATCTCGAGCTGCACCCCGACGCGAGCGTCCGCCTGCCCGGCCCCGGCCGCTGGGTGATCGACCCGGACCACACGTCGATCCGCTTCGTCGCGCGGCACATCGGCCTGTCCCGCGTCCACGGCCGGTTCACCCGCTTCCACGGCAGCATCACCGTCGGCGAGCGGATCGAGAACTCGTCCATCGAGGTCGTCATCGACGCGGCCAGCATCGACACCGCCGCGGAGAAGCGGGACGAGCACCTGCGTTCGCCCGACTTTCTCGACGTCGAACGCTTCCCGAAGATCCACTTCTTCAGCGACCGGGCCCAGCGCGTGGCCGGGGACCGATGGCAGATCGACGGCACACTCAACCTGCGCGGCGCGAGCCGCGGTGTGCGCCTGGACGCGAGCTACCTCGGCTTGCGGTCGTGGAACGGCGAGCGGCTCGGCGCGGTCGCGAAGGCGGAGCTGCACCGCGAGGACTTCACGATCAACTGGCAGCAGACGCTCGCGAAGGGCCTGGTGGTGGTCGGTTCGACGGTCGAGCTCCGCTTCGACGTCCAGGCCGTCCGCGGCGCCTAGGCCGCGACGTCGGCGACCACGCAGGCGATGTTGTCCGGGCCGCCACGCCGGTTGGCGAGGTCGACCAGCGTGCCGACGGCGTCGACCGGGGTGGCGGCCGCGCGCAGCTCGGCGTGCAGCACGTCGGGCGGCACCGCGTGGTAGAGGCCGTCGGAGCACAGCAGGTACCGGTCGCCGTCCCGGCCGTCGCGCAGCAGCAGATCCGGCTGGGCCGGCTGCCGGTGCAGGGCCTTGACCAGCGTGGCCGGGATCGCGGTGCCCTGCACGTGGTCCTGCGTCAGCTGGTGGAGCTCGCCGGCGCGCAGCAGGTACGCCCGCGAATCGCCGACGTGCACCACCCCGAGCCGCGGACCCGAGCATAAGAGCGCGGCCAGCGTGGTGACGCTCGCCCGGTGCCCGCCCTGACCGAACTCGTCGGCGACGGCCAGGAGGTGTGGCCCGGCGTAGGCGGCGTCCGGGTTCGTCGTGACAGTGTCCTTTCCGGACAGTTGCTCGACGAGGAAGGCGACGAGCCGCCCGCGCGCCGCGACGTCGGCCTCGACCGAACGCCAGTACGCGAGGACCTCGGCTGCCGGATCGGGGCTGGACAGCGCCAGGGAAATCCGCGCCAACGGCATCCCGGTCCGGCGCAGCAAGCCGATCAGGCGGGCCCGCTCCAGCTGGTCCGGCGAGTACCGCCGGTAGCCGGAGATCGGGTCGACCGAAGCGGGCCGCAGGAGGCCCAGGTCGTCGTAGAGTCGCAAGGCCTTCGGGGAGAGTCCGGCCGCGCGGGCGAATGCCCCGATCGTGAGCAGTCCCATGTCGCCCTCCTCGTACCGGGCATTTTGCCCGGTGGAAGCGACTGTGGGGCCTGCCCCAGGGGCAAGGTCAACCTTGGTTCCACGTGGAACGGCCAGGACAGACGGGGAACTGTGCCGCGTCTGACCTGGCCGTGTCTCGGGGGTGGATCACTGCTCGCTGCGCTGCCGCGCCTCACCGAGCGCCGCTTCCTCCCGCGCCCGGTCGGCTTCGGCTTCCTTCTCGCTGACGCGCTGCTGCGCGTCCGCCTTCTCCTGCTGCGCGCGGCCTTCCCGCTGGGCCGAGTCGTTCCCCAGGAACGTGCCGGCGGTCTCCTTGACCTTGCCCTTCAGGCCCTCGACCGCGCCCTTGATGCCTTCCTGACGGTCTTCCTTGTCGGTCATTTCTGCCCCTCCTTCATCACCGTCAAGAATCGGCTACCCGGGTGGCAGGGGGGCTAATCACTCACGCGGGTGCCAGTGCGGGTTTGATGTTCGGATTGCGGTGCAGCAGGTTCTCCGGGTCGTAGTGTGCCTTGATCCGGGCCAGCCGCGCGTATTTCGCGGCCCCGAAACTCGCACGCACGCGATCGTCCTCGTAGTCGGTCATGAAATTGACGTAGCCGCCGGTGCCGGACGAATGCGGTGCCACGGCGTCCCACAGATCCCGGGCCCACTGCCGGTCGCGCGCGAGCAGGTCCGCGTCGGTGGCAAACGCGCCGATGCTGAACAGCACCACGGGTTTCCGGGCGCCGCCGAAAGCCGTGGCGTCGTCGGCGACCTCGGTGAAGGCGCCGCCCGCGAACATGTTGGGCAGGAACGACATCGGCGAGTTCCGCAGCGGCAGCCGTTCGGTGACCGCGGTGATGACCGGCTCCGAGAAACGGTCCAGGTAAAGCGCTTTCTCGTAGGCGAGGACGCCCGGCAGCGCGGTCTCGTCGAGCATTTGCTGGAGCGCGACGTAGGGCATCGGGGTGGTGAACTCGAACAGCGGCGCGAGACCGGCGCGGACCTGCTGCGCGACTTCGGCGAATTCCGGTTCCGGGCCGAACCCGCCGAGGAGGAGCGCGTAACCCGGGCGGAAGCGGTGCTCCTCGGGCACGAAATCGGCGGGCGGAGCGTTCAGCGCCGCGATGATGGCGCCGGCTTTCCGCGGCAACGACTCCACGATCCCCTGCATGTGCCGCAGCGCCTCGGCGCCGCGGTCCTCTTCCCAGAAGAACAGACCGACCTGGACGACCGGGCCGACCGGGTGGAGCCGGAACTCGAACTCGGTGACCACGCCGAAGTTCCCGCCGCCACCACGCAGGGCCCAGAACAGGTCGGTGTTCTCGGTGTCCGACGCGCGCAACACGTCGCCGGAGGGGAGGACGACCTCCGCGGAGAGCAGGTTGTCACAGGTCAGGCCGTACTGGTTGGTGAGCCAGCCGAAGCCGCCGCCGAGGGTGAGGCCGCCGACGCCGGTGTCGCTGACGGTGCCGCCGACCGTGGCCAGGCCGTGCCCCTGGGTGGCGGTGTCGACCTGCCGCCACCGCGCCCCGCCGCCGACCCGCGCGGTGCGGGTGCCGGGGTCGACCACGACCTGGTCGAGGCTGCTCAGGTCGATGGTCAGGCCGCCGTCGGCGACCGCGGCCCCGCCGACGTTGTGCCCGCCGCCGCGGACAGCCACCTCCAGCCCCGAGTTCCGGGCGGTCGCGAGCGCCGTGGCGACGTCACGCGGGCCGGACGGCTGGACGATGACCGCCGGATGGCGGTCGATGAGGCCGTTCCACACGGCACGGCCCTGGTCGTAGCCCGGATCGCCGGGTGTGAGGGCGGCGCCCTCGAGGGACCGCCGCAAGGTCTCCACGTCGAAGGGGTTCATGGCATCCTGCTTTCGCGGGCGGACAATGGACGTGGCGCGAACCACCAGAGGAAGTCGAAGTGGATGTGACCTGCATTACAGGTCAGGGCCGCCCCGCACCGCGCGAACCTCCCCCTGGCGGGTGCAGTAGCATCGTGAGGTCAGCCGGAACGTCGAAGAGGGGCCTGAACGTGAAGAAGCTGCTGGCGCTCGCAGTCGTCGCGGGTGGGGTGCTGTTCGTGATCAAGCGCAACAAGGACGCGAAGGCTGAGGCCGACCTGTGGCGCGAGGCCACCGCTCCGACCGAGCGCCCGCTGGCCGCGGTCTCGACGAACGGCAGCGCGCCGGCGAAGGCCGCCGAGGCGGGCACGAACAACTGAACTTCACGCGGGCTTGGGGGCCCGCGTCCGGGGCTGTAGCTCAATTGGTAGAGCGCTGCTTTTGCAAGGCAGAGGTCAGGGGTTCGATTCCCCTCAGCTCCACGCATGGGAGGCTCGTGCTCGCGGAGAGCGCGAGCCGATTGCGTTTCGCGTGTTTTGTGGGGGCGCAGCCCCCACGCCCCGCTCGGGGGCGTGCCCCCGAACCCCCCGCGTGTGGTTGCGTTGGTCGGGTGAGGTCGCGGTTGTTTTCGCGCACTGGAGGCTCGTGCTCGACGTGTGGGGGGCTCGTGCTCGCGGAGAGCGTGAGCTGTTTGCGTTTCGAGTGTTGCGTGGGGCTGCGTTGGTCGCGTGAGGTCGCGTTGGGTTTGGCGCATCGGAGGCTCGTCGCCGAATAGCGTTTGATGTGACATCTTGGGCTGAACCTGTCGCGCGCGGTCTGCCGATCATGGACAATCGGGGCTCGTTGATCACCTGATCCGCTGGGGTTCCCTTGTCCTCCTTGGCCGTCTGGCTCGCCGCTGCCGCGGTGCTCGTCCTCGCGGGCGGTGGTGTTGTGTTGCTTCCCCGGTGGCGCGACCGGCGCCGCTCCACCAGCACGGCTTGGTCCTCGGCGCGGGCGGCCGTCGCCAGGGCGCAGATCAGCCGTGATGCCTCCCGGACCGACGTCGAAGAGGCCGAACACCTCCTCGCCAAGGCGGAACGCCTCCTCGCCGACGGTGGCGGCACCGGCGCGGCCGAGACCGCCGAGCGCGCCGCTCGTCGGGCCGATCAGCTGTGGCGCGACGCGTGAAGCGCGGGCTCGAATGGCTGCGCTGGGGCTGCCTCGCCGCCGCGATCGGCGTCCTCGTCGTCTTCCTCGTCGCACAGGGACAGACCTTCGACGTCAGCTACGGGCAGTCGCCGACGCGCACCGACCCCATCCGGGAGGGCGAGGCCGGCGAGCTCAGCGACACGACCGTCCCCTCCGTGGCCGAGATGACCGCGCTCGTCGCCGCCAACCCGGTCACCCGGCTGCCCGGTTCCATCGCGCAGTGGGACGAACAGCAGGTCCGCGCGGCGATCGGCGCCACCGACGTCCGCATCCTCGTCGCCCCGCCCGGGCTGGACGAGGCCGAGCGCGACCGCGTCCGCGACGTCGAGAACGCGAACATCACGATCATGGGCACCCAGGTCACCGGCGACCCCGGCCAGGTCGTGGCCGACCGGCTCACCGGCTGGCGCGCCCAGTTCGCCGCCGGAGACGTCACCGACCTGCTGCTCTTCCTGATCGCCCACATCCAGGACCGGCCCGAACCACCCGACGCCGACACCATCCGGTACCGCCAGCCGACCGCCGCCGAACTCGAACCCGTCGTCGCCGACCTACGAGCCACCGGGACCCACGGCATGACCGACATCCCGTCCGCGGCCGACGCCTTCCCGAACGGCGCGCTGTTCGTCGTCCTGCCCCGGCAGCAGGCCGGACAGCCCATCCCGGACTACGGCAGCGCGCTGACCAGCGTCTTCCCCGGCAAACCGATCGTCGTCATGTACGGCGAGTGGGTCGAGTACCACGGACCGCAGGCCGCCGACTTCGCCGAGGTCGCCGCCGCCGGCTTCTACGGCCAGTACAGCGACCGGCTCAGCCTCTACGCCTACCCGCAGCGCAACATCCTCGGCGCCTACCTCGACCGCGTCACCGACGTCCGCTACGCGGGCCTGTTCGACCGCCCCCTGCCGTACCAGCCGTTCGACCCCGTCCGGGTCGCGCTGCCCGCGCTGCCGTGGATCTTCGCGGCCTGCGCGGTCGTCTTCCTGGTCCTGACGGCGCGTGCGGTGCGCACAGCCGCGCAGCGGCGGCCGGGCGCGAGCGTGCGGATGGCCGGCCTCACCGCGCTGGCCATCGAGGTCTCCGGCCTCACCGGCGACACCACCGACCCCGCGCTGACCAGGGCGATCGCCACCCTCCAGTCCGCGCGGGAAGCCGTCGCCGAGAACCTGCCGGACCAGCACGTCGCCGCCCTGCTCGACGACGCCGAGGCCGAACTCGACCACGTCGCGAAGACCCTGAAGCGCCGCGGGTACCGGCCCGCGGTCTACCTCCGGGGCAGGCTGGCATGACGAAGTTCTTCCGCAGCACCTTCGGCATCGCCACCGCCGTCTGCTTCGTCTTCGCGCTCTGGGCACTGTGGACGGGCGGGATCTTCGAGGGCGCCATGGCCCGCGATGTGCGCACGTCCTCGGTGTACGTCGCGGACGGGGTGGACCTCGACGAGGGCGCGGCCGAACGCGTCATCGGCAACCGTCGGCTCGTCGTCATCGTCGAAGAACCCGGCGCGGACCTCCGCGAAGGCTGCGACGACGTCGAGCGCGCCGCCGACGGCAACCTCGTCCTGCTGCTCAGCCAGGGCGACGACGAGTACGACACCTACGGCTGCGCGCTCCTGCCCGACCGCGACGACGAAAACTTCGGCAAGGCCTTCGTGGCGGAGCAGATCGTCAAGCGCGGCATCGACCAGTTCGCCGACCGGCCGCTGGAGGCGATCAAGGTCGTCGCGGTCAACTACGACCTGCTCGTCCGCGCCGGCACCGTCCCGGACGGCGCGCGGGAGGTCAGCGCGCCGCTGCCGCGGTTCCTCATCGCCGGCGCCGCGGTGCTGGCCGTCGTGCTCGGCGCGGTGGGCCTCAACCTCGCGGCCCGGCGCGCCGCCCGGCTGGCGATCCGGGTGCAGGAACAGCGGACGGCGGCCGGTGACGCCCGCAGCAGGCTCAACGCCGGGGCCGCCGTGCTGGCCCAGCAGATCATCGACCTCGACGGCAGGCACCCCGCTTCGATCGTCGACGACTACGTACGGTTGCTCGACGACATCCCGGACGCCCGCACCGAGGCGGAGTACAACGCGCTGGCCAAGCGGGTCGACGCGCTGAGCGAACGCTGCCGCCGTGTCACGTAGAGTTGCGGCAATGGCAGGAAGAGGCACGAAGCGGCGCGGCACCGCCCGCCCGGTTCCAGGCCGTTATCCGGTCCGCTTCGGACTCGCCGAGTTGCTCGCCGACGCCGACCGCGCCAACGCCTGGCTCCTGACCGTCGACGAGGTCGCGCAGTCCTATGTGGACCTGGACGATCCGACGCGCCTGGAGTTCGAGTACGTGCGGCGCATCGGGGACGTGATCGACTGCCTCGCCGACGGCCCGCTGGAGGCGCTGCACCTCGGCGGCGCCGGCTGCACCGTGCCGCGCTACGTCGCGGCGACACGGCCCGGCTCACGGCAGCTCGTCTTCGACGCCGACGAGCCGCTCATCGACCTGGTCCGCGAGCAGCTCGACCTGCGCGCGGTCCCCAACCTGCGGGTGCGCATCTCCGACGGCCGCGAGGGCGTGGCCACGCGCCGCGAAGGCTCGGCCGACCTGGTCGTCGCGGACGTCTTCCAGCGCGCGAAGATGCCGGGCGACGTGGCGACCCTGGAGTTCACCACCGACGTCGCCCGGGTGCTGCGGCCCGCGGGCACGTACCTGATCAACGTCGCCGACGGCCCGGGCCTGAAGTTCGCCCGCCGGGTCGTCGCCACGATCGGCGCCGTGTTCCCGCACGTCGTGATGCTCGCCGACTCGGGCGTGCTGCGCGGGCGGCGGTTCGGCAACGTCGTGCTGGTCGCCTCGCGCGCGGACCTGCCCGTCGACGAGATCACCCGTCGCGCCGCGTCCGCGGCCTTCCCGTCCCGTGTCACCAGCGGCGGGGAGCTGGAGCGGTTCCGCGGCAACGCCAAACCGATCCACGACGACGAGGCGCTGGACACCCCGCGCCCGCCCTGGAACGTCTTCGGCCTGCCGCCTAGGACCTGATCTCGGCCAGGTGGTTGTAGGCCGACGCGCGGGAGATCCCCAGTGCGGCGGCCACCTCCGGCACGGCCTTCTGCAGCGCGAACAGCCCGCGCTCGTCGAGGGCCCGGAACAGGTCCAGGCGCTCGGCGCGCGTCATGCGGCTCACCGGGCGGCCGAGCTTCAGCTCCTCCTCCGCCACGACCGCGCGGATCAGCTGCCCGACGTCGTTGGTGAACGTCGTGGTCGCATCGGGCAGCGCGGTCACCGCCGCCAGCTCGCCGAGCAGCACGGCCGCGTGCCGCAGGTCGGTCACGTCCAGGTTCACGCACAGCGCCCCGAACACCTCGCCGTCGCGGTCGCGCAGCAGCATCGTGGACGCCTTGATCACGCGCCCGGCCGGCGTCCGCGTCAGGTAGTTGATCTGGTCGCGTGCGTCGCGGCCCTGCTTGAGCAGGCTCAGCCCCAGCTCGCTCATCGAGCCGCCGGGCGCGCGGCCGGTGACCTCGCCCGCGACGGCGACGACGGAGCCCTCCGGTCGCCGGTAGTCGTGCAGGACGACCTCGCAGTTGCCGCCGAAGGTGGCGGCCAGGCCGTCGAGCACGGGTCGGAGCGCGGAGAGCACCGCGTCGGCATCGGTCACCTGGGCATGATGTACAAAACCTGGATCGATTGTCTAGCGCGCCTCGGAGATCAGGATGTCCACCGCCGCGTCGTTGCGGGTCGTCTCCCGCACGATCTCCTCGTCCGGCGGGTAGAAGCCGGGGAACGGACTCGTCGGGTACATCTCGAAGGTGAACGTCAGGATCTTGTGGGTGCCCCACATCCAGTCGTTGATGTCGCCGTCGGTGACGTAGAGGTCGCTGGACTGCTGGGCCTTGTACTGGTTCGTCGCGGCCATGCGCTGCCCCACGTCGTGGAAGCGGGCGTTCTCCTCGGCCGTCATGCCCTCGCCGGTGTCGTCCTGGGTGTGCCCGAATGGCCAGAGCACCAGCTCGGAGTAGGTGTGGAAGTCGATGTGCGCCTTGATCCGCTGCTTCCCGCCCGCCGCGCGGGAGTCGACGAACCTGGACACGGCCTGCGTCTCCGGCTCGGAGAAGGCCGACGGGCCGCGATAGGTGTCCGAGGCGGGCCGCGTGCTGGAGCCGTCGCAGCAGCCCCACTTGTAGCCCCAGTTGCGGTTCAGGTCGGTGCCGATCTTGCCGTCCTCGACCGGCCTGCGGTTCTTGCGCCAGTACTTGTAGTCGGTGTCCGAGATGTCGTACTCCGACCCGTCCGGGTTCACGTTCGGGACCACCCAGATCACGTGGCCGTCGACCATCGAGCGGATGTGCGGGTCGTTCGCGTAGCCCTCGGTGAAGCGCTGCACGATGTGCAGGCACATCTCGGTCGTCAGGTGCTCGCGCGCGTGCTGGTTGCAGGTGAACAGCACCTCCGGCTCGCCCTCGTCGGCGGCGGCGTTGTCGCTGATCTTGATCAGGTTCAGCTCGCGGCCCTCGTAGGACTTGCCCACGCTGGACAGCACCGCGATGTCCGGGTGGTTCGCGGCCGTCTTCTGCAGTTCCGTCGTGACCTCGGCGTAGGTGTGGTAGCCCTCGTCGCCGGCCGGGAATTCGGCCGCGACGGCCTGCGCGGGTGCGGTCCCGGCCAGCAGGGCGGCTCCGGTCACCAGGGCGAGCACGCCACTGGCGGCCCGACGTGAATACATTTCGCCTCCGAACGAACACGTAGAGTAGTCTCTTCTACCCTGCTGTAGCGGCGCGCCCGGCACAACCCGGCGGGCGCCGGGTGGTTCACTGATCGGGTTATGCGACGAGTTCTGCCCGCCCTGCTCGCGGCCGCCGCGTTGGCCGGCTGCGCCACCCAGCAGGCTCCGGAGGCGCCCCCACCCCCGAGCGTGCCGCCGACGACCGCCGTGCAGCTGCCGCCGGAGCCCACGCCGGCCCGCGCCGCGCCCTGCCCGTACCTGGAGAACTCGGTCGTCGCGAACGCCAACGGCCAGCGGGTGTCGAAGGTGGAGGTCTCCGCCGACCAGCCGCACCCGACGTGCTTCTTCTACGCGCTCTCCGGGAAGCTCCAGCTGACCGTGCGGGTCTACACCGGAGACCCGGCGGTGGCGGAGGCGATCGTCGACCAGGCGGCCCCGGTGGCCACGAGCAACCCCGCGACCGATCCGCCAGGGTGGCAGGGTGGTTACGCAGCGAAACCGGACGGCGCGGTATATGCCGTGGCCAAGGGCGGTACGGCGGTCGTCGTGACCACCGATCAGCAACAGACGGTGAAGGCGAGAACCGTTGCCCGGCAGGCGATCTCGCGGCTTTAAGGCCGCCAGGGTGCAGTGTCAAGTTGATCTTGTATTACCCTGATCGCACCTCGCAGCCGGGGGAGGACCAGCACGCGTACGGTCGAGACCTGCGGCCGGCGCCGTGCCACGGGCTGCGAGAAGCCCCCCGTGTACCTCGATGTGAAGAAGGACAGACATTCGTGGCTGACACCCTCAAGGAAATCCTGCTCGACTCCAGCAGGCGTCCGGCCGTTGTGACCGACCTGGAGACGCTGGTCGACGAAGAGGTCTCGGACAAGGGCGGCGTGTCCGGCGCCGTCATCAAGACCGGCTTCGCCGCGGTCAAGAAGATCAAGCCGGGCATCATCGGCTCCGCCGTCGACAGCCTGCTCGACGACTTCACCGCCGCGCTCGAGCCGTTCTACGCCGACTTCAAGGGCCAGGGTGGCGGCGACTTCGGCGCCTACCTGTCCAGCCGTGGTGACCAGGCCGCCGACGCGCTGCTGAGCGTGACCGACGCGCGCGCCGCCAAGAGCAGCCGCGACAGCATCAAGAAGGTCTACGAGAAGCTGCGCCCGAACGGCAAGAAGAACGTCGAGGAGGCGCTGCCCCGCCTGGGCAAGCTGATCGACAAGCACGCGGCCGCCGCCTGAGGCAGGCCACGCGCGCGAACGGCCGTTTTCCCTTCGGTACCAGTAGGGAAAGCGGCCGTTTTCGCATGTGCGGGCGTCCCGCGGATGGCGCCCGCGCAAGCGGAAGCGCCGCTCGACCCAGAGCCGAGCGGCACTTCCGTGGAACGTGTCAGTTCTGCTTTTCCGCGGGTGACGGGCTCGGCGCGTGCTGGCCGTTCGCCGTCGACTCCGGGGTGGCCGGCTTCGGCGCGGCGCGCGGCGGCTCGGTGGCCACCGGCGGCTCCTGCTTGCCACGCAGCGCGACCGCGGCGCCCGCCGCGGCCAGGACGCCCAGCACCAGGAAGAGCGGCCACTTGCGGCTCTTCCGCGTGCCCTTGGCGGCCAGCTTCGCCTCCTCCAGCGCGGCCCGGAAGTCCTTCTTCGCCTGCTTGAAGTCCTTCTTGGCCTTGCGCTTCGACTCGCCAGCCGCCTTCGCGGCCTGTACCGCGGCCTTGCGAGCCTTGCGGCCGGGTTTGCGCAGCTCGGCGAGCCGCGCCGCGGCCTCCTTGCGCGCCTGTTTGCTCGCCTTGCTCAGGTCCTTCCGGGCCTGACGGCCCCGCTTGGCGGCTTCCTTGCGCGCCTCCTCGGTGCTCTCGGAAAGCCGTTTCTCGGCCGCGTGGGCGGCCTGAGCGGTCACCTCGGCGCCTGCCTTGCCGACCTCGACGGCCCGCTTGCTCAGGCCGAGCAAGCCGGCCTTGACCGACTCACCCACCGAGTCCGCAGCTCGGGTCATGGCCTTTCACCTCGACAATCGTTTCGTCTCACGTTCCATCCCCGTAACCATCCTGCCCGTTTCCGGCCGATCTCGCTGCGGATGGCACGATGAAGCGGTGACCCAGAGCAGTGAATCCCTCGTTGGTGCGAAGGCGACCGCCGTGCTGCACACCAACGCCGGTGACATCCGGATCAACCTTTTCCCTGATCACGCCCCCAAGACGGTGGCCAACTTCGTCGGCCTCGCGGAGGGCACGAAGGAGTACCAGCGCCCGAACGCCAAGGGCGAGAACTCCGGCCCGTTCTACGACGGCGCGATCTTCCACCGCGTCATCTCGGGCTTCATGATCCAGGGCGGCGACCCGACCGGCACCGGCCGCGGCGGCCCCGGCTACCAGTTCGGCGACGAGTTCCACCCCGAACTGCAGTTCGACCGGCCGTACCTGCTGGCGATGGCGAACGCGGGACCGGGCACGAACGGCTCGCAGTTCTTCATCACCGTGGCCAAGACGCCGCACCTGAACTTCAAGCACACGATCTTCGGCGAGGTCGCCGACCAGCAGTCGCGCGACGTCGTGGACTCGATCGCGAACACCGCGACCGGCCCGGCGGACAAGCCGCTGCAGGACGTCGTCATCGAGAAGATCGACATCGAACGCGCAGGCTGAGCCAGGGTAGGTTGGAGGCATCGTGAACATGCCTCCCCACCCGCCTGCTTCGCAGCCGCCCCAGCAGTCGGCCCTGCCCGGTTGCTGGTGGCACCCGTCGCGCCCCACCGGGCTCGCCTGTGTCCGGTGTGGCCGTCCGGCGTGCCCGGACTGCCTGCGTGAGGCCTCGGTCGGCTACCAGTGCATCGACTGCGTGCAGACCGGGCGGCGCGAGCAGAACGTCCAGCGCTACACCCCGCGCACGGTCGCCGGCGCCCAGGTTTCGCACCGGCCGGTGGTCACGCCGATCCTCATCGTGCTCAACGTGCTGGTGTACGTGGTCACGGTGTCGCAGGCGGGCAGCCTGACCGGCAACGACACGGCGCCGCTGTTCCGCGACGGCGTGCTGTTGCCGGTGCTGATCGCGGACGACGGCGAGTGGTGGCGCCTGGTGCTGTCCGGCTTCCTGCACTACGGGCCGATCCACCTCGCGGTCAACATGCTCGCGCTGTGGATCTTGGGCCGAGACATGGAAACCCTGCTCGGGCGGGTCCGCTTCACCGCGCTGTACCTGGTGTCGCTGCTGGGCGGCGCGGTGGCGGTGTACCTGTTCGACGGCATGACCAGGGCGACCGCGGGCGCGTCCGGCGCGATCTACGGGCTGCTGGGCGCGATGCTCGTCGCGGTGATCCGGTTGCGGCTCAACCCGGCGTACGCGATCGGCACGATCGTGCTGAACCTGATCATCAGCGTGTCGCTGCCGAACATCTCCCTGCTCGGCCACCTCGGCGGCCTGGTCGTCGGCGCGCTGGTCACGGCGGCGATGGTGTACGCGCCGGCGAAGGGGCGCCAGTACTGGCAGGGCGGCGCGGTGGCGGCGCTGCTGATCGCGTTGGTGGTGCTGGTGTTCGTGCGTGACGCGCAGCTGGCCGGCGTGTCCTGCGAACTGCGCGGGAACTTGCTGTCCTGCGCGGGGCTCGCCGGCTAGGGCTGCAACGCGGTCAGTGCGTCGAGCACGTCCCGTGGATCGGCGCCGAGTTCGAGCCAGCCGAAGACGAACAGCTGGTCACCCGCTTCGATTTCCAGTGTCGCCGAATCCCGGCCGAAGCGGCGCGTGGTGCGCACGCGGGCGGTCACCTCGGGCCAGTGCAGGTCGTGTTTTCCCGTCGTGGTGCGGATCCGCAGCCCGCGCGGATCCGCGGTGAGACGGGGGCGGACGAGCAAACCGTGCAGTGACAACGCGGTCAGCGCGATCGCCGCGACGGCGAAGAACACGGTGCCCATGCGGTCGCTCGCGAGCACCGCCGCGGCCGCCGCGAAAACGGCCGCGGCACAACCGGCTCCGACCAGAACGGGTCGCGGAGCCCAGTGCGGAGACGAGTTATCCACAGTGGTTATCCACACTGGGGAAAAGTCACAGTGCTGTAATTAGGGGTCAAGCGGCTGTTCGGGGCAATCGTTGTGATCTTCCGCTCAGCGCCAGCGCATCGTCATGAGCAGACCGACGATCATCAACGCGAAGCCCACCGCGAAGTTGCCGTTGCCGAGGTCCGCCATGAACGGGATCTTGTCGCCCGCGATGTAGTTCACGACGAGCCAGACCAGGCCGAGCAGCATCAGCCCGAACATCACGATCTTGTAGACCAGGCTGGACGGCCCAGCGGCGCGCACCTTGACCGGCGTGCGCCGATCGGCCGGCGGCGTGTAAGCCGTCTTCTTGCGGACCTTGGACTTGGGCATCGGAACCTCGCGGTGTTCGTGTCTGGCCAGGTGGTGCGCATCCACCCGTACCGTCACACGTTAACGTAAGCGTCCCCGAGAGAGGAGCGCGCGTGGCAGTCCTCGACGCCCCGCCACCACAGAAGTCCGGTGGCGGTTTCGCCAGGACCGTGCGGACGATCGGCGAACTGCTGATTACCGCCGGACTCGTCGTGCTCCTGTTCGTGGTTTACGAGCTCTACATCACGGACCTGTTCTCCGCGCGCAAGCAGGCCAGCGCGACGGTGGCGCTGGACCAGGACTGGGCGCAGGGCCGCACGCTGCACGCCGACCTGATCGACGGCGAGGCGTTCGCGAAGATGTACATCCCCAGCTTCGGCGCGGACTACCACTTCACGATCCAGGAGGGCACGGACGCGAAGGCGCTCGAAGTCGGGCCGGGGCACTACAAGGGCACCGCGCTGCCGGGCGAGCCGGGGAACTTCGCCGTCGCCGGGCACCGCGTCGGCAAGGGCGCCCCGTTCAACGACCTCGACCTGCTCGCCTCGTGCGACGCGATCGTGATCGAGACGCAGAGCGACTTCTTCGTCTACCGCGTCCTGCCGCACTCCGACGAACTCGCGAACTGGAACGCGGACAAGGCCGCGCGACCGCAGTGCGCGAACGTCGGCACGCTGCGCACCGACGCGGCGGACGGCGGCCCGTACGGCCGCACCTACGGCCGGGAGATCGTGACGCCGGACCAGGGCGAGGTGGTCGCGCCGGTGCCGCACCAGACCGCCGACGTGCTGCCGCCCGCCCAGCAGGTCGCCCTGCTCACGCTGACCACCTGCCACCCGCGGTTCTCCGACAAGCAGCGGCTGATCGTGCACGCCGTGCTGACCAACCAGTACCCGAAGACCCCGGGTGCCACCTACGAACAGCTGCTGCAGGCGATCGGAGGCGTGTGATGTACGGCTGGATCTGGCGCAGGCTGCCCGGACCGGTCGCGGTCCGGGCCCTGATCGCGCTCGTGCTGGTGCTCGGCGTGATCGCGCTGCTGCTGTTCGTGGTGTTCCCCTGGCTGGAGCCGATGCTGCCCTTCAACCAGGTTTCGGTGAACTAGCCGCGCGAGACGCGGATCATCTCGTCGCGCTCCACGACCTTCACGCGCTCGCGGCCCTGCGGCTCGCCGAGGGCGCGTTCGTGCGCGTCGAGCTTGCCCCAGCCTTCCCAGGTGGTGAACGGGACACCGCGGTCGGCGAGGAACGACGTGATCGCGTCCGGCTCGGCCTGCTTCGGCGCGGTCAGCTGGTCCGCGTCGGCCAGTAGGTTGCGGATCGTCTCGGCCGCGTCGCCCTTGGTGTGGCCGATCAGGCCGACCGGGCCGCGCTTGATCCAGCCGGTCACGTACACGCCGGGCACCTGGTCGCCGTCGATGTCCAGCACCCGGCCGCCCTCGTTCGGGACCGTGCCGCTGTCGTGGTCGAACGGGATCTCCGGCAGCTCGGACGACAGGTAGCCGACCGCGCGGTACACGGACTGGACGTCCCAGTCGTGGAACTCGCCGGTGCCGCGGACGTTGCCGTCGCCGGTCAGCTCGGTGCGCTCGGTGCGCAGGCCGGTGACCCGGTCGTCGCCGAGGATCTCCGTCGGCGAGTGGAAGAAGTGCAGGTGCAGACGCTTCGGCCGGTCGCCCTGGTCGCGGATCGCCCACTCCTGCAGCGTCTTGACCACCATGTCGACCTGCTTGGACGCACGGATCGCGGCGATCGAGCCGTCGTCGAACTCGATGTCCTCGGGGTAGACGATGACCTCGACGTTCGGCGAGTGGTCCAGCTCGCGCAGCTCGAGCGGGGTGAACTTGGCCTGGGCGGGCCCGCGGCGGCCGAACACGTGCACGTCGGTGACCTTGCTGGACTTCAGGCCCTCGTACACGTTCGGCGGGATGTCGGTGGTCAGCAGCTCGTCCGCGGTCTTCGCGAGCACGCGGGCGACGTCGAGCGCGACGTTGCCGACACCGAGGACGGCGACGCTGGTCGCCTCCAGCGGCCAGGTGCGCGGGACGTCCGGGTGGCCGTCGTACCAGGACACGAAGTCCGCGGCGCCGTAGCTGCCGGGCAGGTCCACGCCCGGGATGTTCAGCGCGCGGTCGCTCATCGCGCCGGTGGCGAAGATGACCGCGTCGTAGAACTCGCGCAGGTCGTCCAGCTTGATGTCGGTGCCGTAGTCGACGTTGCCGAGCAGGCGGATGCCGGGCCGGTCGAGCACCTTGTGCAGCGCGGTGACGATGCCCTTGATGCGCGGGTGGTCGGGCGCGACGCCGTACCGGATCAGCCCGAACGGCGCCGGCATGCGTTCGAAGATGTCGATGCTGACGTCGGCGTCGGACTTGTCGAGGATGTCGGCGGCGTAGATGCCGGCGGGGCCGGCGCCCACGATGGCGACGCGAAGAGGACTACGGCTCACCCTTGCCACGGTAAAGATAGGTGACCCTTACTTTCACTGTGATATGAATTGCGGTCCACCATGTGGACGCCGGTACTCTGGGCCGGCCGCTTCCCCACCGCCACCCTCAACGGAGACGCTCCACGTCGCATACCCTGATCCAATGCGCGTATTGGTCGTCGACAACTACGACAGCTTCGTCTACAACCTGGTCCAGTACCTGGCCCAGCTCGGCAACGAATGCACTGTCTGGCGCAACGACGTCGTCGACCTCGACCGCGTGCCGGAGTTCGACGGCGTGCTCGTCTCGCCCGGCCCCGGCACGCCGGAGCGCGCCGGCCAGAGCATCGACGTCGTGCGCAGGTGTGCCGACACTCACACCCCGATGCTCGGCGTCTGCCTCGGCCACCAGGCGATCGGCGTGGCGTGGGGCGCGACCGTGGACCGCGCGCCGGAGCTGCTGCACGGCAAGACCAGCCAGGTGCACCACCAGGGCAGCGGCGTGCTGGCCGGCCTGCCCGACCCGTTCACCGCGACCCGCTACCACTCGCTGACCGTGCTGCCGGAGACGATCCCCGACTCCTTCGAGGTCACGGCACGCACCGAGTCCGGGGTGGTCATGGGCATGCGGCACCGCGAGCTGCCGGTCGAGGGCGTGCAGTTCCACCCCGAGTCGGTCCTGACGCAGGGCGGGCACCGGATGCTGGCGAACTGGATGGCGACCGCCGGTCACCCGGTCCAGGCGCCGGTGGTCGACGCGCTGGAGCGTGAGGTCGCGGCGTTGCAGAAGGCCGCCGCTGCGTGATCCGGCTGCTGGGGGTCGGCAAGCGCTACGGTGACGTCCCGGTGCTGACCGGGGTCGACCTCGAAGTGCGCCCCGGGACCGTGGTCGGCGTCGTCGGCGCCAACGGCTCCGGCAAGTCGACGCTCCTGCGGATCCTCGCCGGACTGTCCCGGCCCACATCCGGCACGATCACCGGCCGCCCGCGCGTCGGGTACGTGCCGGACCGGTTCCCGGCCTCGACCCGGATGAGCGCGCTCGCCTACCTGCGGCACCTCGGCCGGATCTCCGCCGCATCCGAAGTGGACCCGCAGGGGCTGCTGGACCGGCTGGCGCTGGCCGGCGGCCCGCGCGCCCCGCTGCGGCAGCTGTCAAAGGGCAACGCCCAGAAGGTCGGGCTGGCCCAGGCGTTGCTGACCGAACCCGACCTGCTCGTGCTGGACGAACCGTGGTCCGGGCTCGACCCGGACGCGCACGGTGTGCTGGCCGAGATCATCGCCGAGACCAGCGCCCGCGGCGCGAGCGTCGTGTTCACCGAGCACCGCGACGAGCGCGCCCACGCCCACGCGACCGAGGTCCACCGGCTGACCGGCGGCGTCCTGACCACCGTCGACCGGGCCGCCAGGGTGGTGCTGCGCGGTTCCGGCGAGGTGGACCTGCCGGGCGTGCTCGCCACGCGCCGCACCGGCGACCACGTCGAACTGACCGTCGCGGCGCAGCACACCGATGAGCTCCTGCTGAAAGCGCTGAACGGCGGCTGGTCCGTGGCGCGGGTCGACACCCCGGAGGCACGCCGGTGATCCGCTACCAGCTCGCGCTGCTCGGGCATTCGCAGCGCTGGCTGCCGCCGTCGCTGGCCTACCTGGTCCTGCTCGCCGTCCTGTACAACGACCCGACGGCGCCGGTCCCGCCGGAGTTCGCCGTCAGCGCAGGCGGTCTCACCGTCGTGGCATGCTGGCTGACCGTCGCGCTGGTGGACGCCGAGGACTCCGTGCAGCGGCTCATCACGCTGGTCCACGCCCGCCGGCTGTCCACTGTGCTCGTCGGGTTCGTGGCCACGGCCGCGCTCTGCTGCGTGGTGCTCACCGCGGTGTCCCTGGCGTGGGCGGCCCTGGTGCACCACGGTCTGCCCGCCGCCGTCCTGGCCGACGGGGTGGTCGCGCACGCGGCCTGCGCGGCGACCGGCATCGCGCTCGGCTTGCCCTGCTCCCGACTGCTGCTGCCGCGGATCGGCTACACCGTGCTCGCCGCGCTGGCGCTGCTCGGGGTCGTGCTGCTGGTCCGGTGGGTGCCGGTGGTGAACCCGATGCTGCGCTCCCTGACCGGCGCGGGCTCACACACCGGAGCGGTGGCGCTCGGCCTGCTCGGTGGCGGGCTGCTGCTGGTGGTGAGCGCCGCGGTTACGGGCCGGATCGTGCACCGGCGGGCATAGCGAAGGGCCCGCCTCCCCGGTGGGGAAGCGGGCCCTCGTCGGTCGGACTCTACGGGCCGCCCGGGATCGGGAACCTCGGCGAGCTGGTCGGCGACGTCGTGTCGTTGCCGCCACCGCCGCCGCTGTTGGACTCGCCGATCAGCAGGGTGATCGTCTCGCTCTTGGTGATCTGGGTGCCCGCCGTCGGCACGCTGCCGGTGACCTTGCCGTCCATGTCCTCGTCGGACAGCTTGTCGGACTGGTAGTTCACCGTGCCTTCCCAGCCCATCTGCTGGAGCTTCTGCAGCGCCTCGTTCTGGGTCAGGCCACGCAGGTCCGGCATCGAGATCTTCTGCTGCGACCCGTTCGACACCGTCAGGACCACGGTCGAGTTCTCGCGCTGCTGGCCCGCGTTCGGCTTCTGGTTGAGGACCTGGCCCTCCGGCTGGTCGGAGTCGGCCTCCTGCTTGCTGACCTTGAAGCCGAGCGCCTCCAGGCCGGCCTTCGCGACGTCGTACTGCTGGCCGGTGTAGTCGGTGACCTCCACCATGTTCGGCGTCTTGCCGACCTTGATCGTCACCGTGCTGCCCTGCGCGATCTGCGTGTTCGCGTTCGGGTTCTGGCTCTGGACCTTGCCGTACTGGTCCTCGTCGTCGACGTCCACCTCCTGGACGTTCGGGTCCAGGATCAGCCCGGCCTGGTTGAGCAGTGCCTCGGCCTCGTCCCGGGTCTTGCCGAGCAGGCTCGGCACCGCGACGTTCCCTGGCGCGCGCCCGATGTACAGCGTGATCTTCTGGTCGAGCGCGACGCTCACGCCGGCGGCGGGATCGGTGTTGATCGCTTTGCCGATCGAGTCGGCCGAGCAGGTCTCCACGCCGTTGGGCTGGCGCACGCACGGCTTGTCCGCGAGCACGATGTTGGTGAAACCCTTGTCCCGCAACGTCGCCTCGGCCTGCGCCTGCTGCTGGCCGTTGACCTCGGGGATCATCGCGGTCGCCGGCTTCGACTCGAACGCGCCGGCCAGCCACATGATGAACGCGATCAGGCCGAGTGCGATCAACGTGAAGATCACCGCGGCCGTGATGCGCCTGCGCTTGCGGCGCTTCTCGTCCTCTTCGACCGCCTCGGGGTCGTAGTCGTAGTCGGCCGCGTGGCCGGGCGCCCCGCCGATCACCTGCGTGCGCTCGTCGGCCGTCATCACCATCGGCGCCGACGGCCGCTGCCCGGACAGCGTCCGGACCAGGTCGGCGCGCATCTCGGCGGCCGACTGGTACCGGTTGGCCGGGCCCTTGGCCAGCGCCTTCAGCACGATCGCGTCGAGCTCCGCCGACACCGCGGGGTTGACCGCCGACGGCGCCTTCGGGTCCTCCCGCACGTGCTGGTAGGCCACCGCGACCGGCGAGTCACCGGTGAACGGCGGCTCGCCGGTGATCAGCTCGAACAGGACGCAGCCGGCGGCGTAGACGTCGCTGCGGGCGTCCACACCTTCGCCGCGCGCCTGCTCCGGCGACAGGTACTGGGCCGTGCCGATCACCGCGGCGGTCTGGGTCATCGCGGCCTGGCCGTCGTGCATCGCGCGCGCGATGCCGAAGTCCATCACCTTGACCGCGCCCTGGTCGGTGATCATCACGTTGGCCGGTTTCACGTCCCGGTGCACGATGCCGTGCCGGTGCGAGAAGTCGAGCGCGGCGCAGACGTCCGCCATGACCTCCATGGCCCGCTTCTGCGACAACGGCCCCTCGGTCTTGACGATGTCGCGCAGCGTCCGGCCGCGGACGTACTCCATCACGATGTAGGGCAGCGGACCGTACTCGGTCTGCGCCTCACCGGTGTCGTACACGGCGACGATCGCCGGGTGGTTCAGCGCCGCGGCGTTCTGCGCCTCGCGGCGGAACCGCTCCTGGAACTGGGGGTCGCGGGCGAGGTCGGCACGCAGGATCTTCACGGCGACCTCGCGGCCCAGCCGGACGTCCGTGCCGTGGTGGACCTCGGACATGCCGCCGTAACCGAGCGTGTCGCCCAGTTCATAGCGGTTGGACAGCATCCTGGGTGCAGTCATCGGAGAAAGCCGTTCCGTTCCGTCCAAGGTGTGCTCATCATGCCTCGTAGGTCGTCTCTTCAGGGGGAGGGAGTTGCCGCGTGCCGGGAACCATGTCGGTCGTGCCGACCTGACCGCCCGGGACCCGGCCGGTTCCGCGGTCGCCACCCCAGTCGGGCAGGAACACCAGCAGAACCACCACGATCCCGGCCACCAGAACGGCCAGCAGCACCCACACGGCGATCGGCACCCGCCGCCGCGGTGGCACCGGCATCGGCAGCACCCCGCTCGGGTGCGGCATACCGGGTGGGTTGACCGGCTGCATCGCCGGCTGCGAAACCGGGCCGACGGCAGCCACCGGGCCGACGACCGGGGCATAAGTCTGCACCAGTCCGGACGGCGTCGGTAACGCGTGCCCGTTGCGGACCGCGGCGATGGCGGCCGCGAACTCGCCGCCGCTGTTGTAGCGCTGCCGCGGGTCCTTGACCAGGGTCGCCTCGATCACCGCGCGGGCGTGCGGTGGCACGTCCGGCGGCAGCGGCGGCGGCAGGTCGCGGATGTGCATCATCGCGACCGTGACCGCGTTCTCGGACAGGAACGGCCGGTGCCCGGCCAGGCACTCGTAACCGCACACGGCCAGCGAGTACACGTCGCTCGCCGGTTCCGCGTCGTGGCCGAGCGCCTGCTCCGGCGCGATGTAGTGGGCGGTGCCCATGACCATGCCGGACCTGGTCACCGGCGCCGCGTCGGCGGCCTTCGCGATGCCGAAGTCGGTGACCTTCACCGTGCCGTTCGGCGTGACCAGGATGTTGCCCGGCTTGACGTCCCGGTGGACCAGACCGCGTTCGTGCGCGGCCTGCAGCGCGTTGCCCGCCTGCTCGAGGATGTCCAGCGTCCGGTCGGCCGCCAGCCTGCCCTCGCGCATCAGGATCCCGGCCAGCGGCTCGCCGTCGACGTGCTCCATCACGAGGTAGGCGATCGCGTGCTCGCCGGCGACCGTCTCGCCGTAGTCGTGCACGGCCGCAATGCCGGGGTGGTTCAGCGACGCGGTCGTGCGCGCCTCGGTGCGGAAGCGGTGCAGGAACTCCGCGTCCTGGGACAGCTCGGCCTTGAGCACCTTCACCGCGACGATCCGGTCCAACCGGGTGTCGCTGGCCTGCCAGACCTCGCCCATCCCGCCGACGGCGATCCGGTGGACGAGACGGTAGCGATCGGCCAGCAGCTGACCGGTGGACAGCATGCGCTACCCACCCCCGAGCTGGGCGTTGATCGCGGCGCGGCCGATCTCGGCCGCCACGGTGCCACCGGTCGCCTCCAGGCCGCGGTTGCCGCCGGACTCGACGATGACGGCGACGGCGATCTGCGGGTCGGCGGCCGGCGCGAACGCGGTGTACCAGGCGTGCGGCGGCGTCGCCTTCGGGTCGGTGCCGTGCTCGGCGGTGCCGGTCTTGGACGCGATCTGGATGTTCGCGCGCTTGCCGCCGCCCTTGGTGTTGGCCTCGGAGGCGATCATCATGTCGCGCAGCACGGCCGCGTTCTCCGCGGACAGCGCCGGCGTGCCGGTCAGCTCCTGCGGCGAGAAGGTCTCCAGGTCGGACAGGTCCGGCGCGAGCAGCTTCTTGATCAGCTGCGGCTTCATGGCCATGCCGCCGTTGGCGATCGTGGCGGACAGCATCAGGTCCTGCAGCGGGGTCAGCCGCACGTCGCGCTGGCCGATGCCGCTCTGGTACAGCGCGGCCTGCGAGTCCATCTCGCCGAGGCTGGACGGCGCGACGTTCATCGGGATCGACAGCGGCGTGCCGATGCCGAAGTTGACCGCGATCTGGTTCAGCTTGTCCGCGCCCAGCTCGCCGGCGAACGTCGCGAACGGCACGTTGCAGGAGTGCGCCAGTGCCTCCTTGAACGTGGTGCCGGGGCAGGCCGCGCCGCCGTAGTTCTCCAGCGTGGTCCGGGTGCCCGGCAGCTGCACGTTCGGCGCGTTGCTCACCGGGGTGTCGGGGGTGGCGCCGTTCTCCAGCTCGGCGGCCGCGACCAGCAGCTTGAACGTCGAGCCCGGCGGGTACGTCTGCGAGATGGCCCGGTTGAGCATCGGCTCCTTCGGGTCGTCCGCGAACTGCGTCCACGCCTCCTGCTGGGCGGTGCTGTCGTGTGAGGCGAGCGCGTTCGGGTCGTAGGACGGGGTGGAGATCATCCCGAGGATCTCGCCGGTCTTCGGGTTCATCGCGACCGCGGCGCCGGTGTAGCCCTTCGACGTCATCGCGTTGTACAGCGCCGCCTGGACGGCCGGGTTGATCGTCAGCTGCACGTTGCCGCCGCGCGGGTCCCGCCCGGTGACCATGTCCGACAGGCGGCGCACGAACAGCCGCGGGTCCTCGCCGTTGAGGATGTCGTCCTCGGCGCGCTCCAGCCCGCCGGAGCCGTAGCGCACCGAGTAGTAGCCGGTGACCGGCGCGTACATCGGGCCGTCGGTGTAGCGGCGCGCGAACTTCAGCTTGTCGTTCGTCGCCACGACGTCGGCGAGCACCTGGCCGTCGTACTGCGACACGATGCTGCCGCGCTGCCGGGAGTACTGGTCCAGCAGCACCCGCTGGTTGCGCGAGTCGGTGCGGTAGTCGTCGGCCTTCACCACCTGGATGTAGGTGATGTTGACCAGCAGCAGCACCACCATGGTGATCATGGCGATGCCGACGCGGCGCATGGGCTTGTTCATGCCGTCGGTTCCCCTGTCGGATTGCCCCCGGCCGGCGGCCGCTGCACCATCACCGTGTGCGCCTCGGCCAGCGGAGCCTGCTGCTGCGGCTGCTTGGGCCGGGGTTTCTGGGCAGGCCGCCGCGCCGCGTCCGAGATGCGGAGCAGCAGGGCGACCAGGATGTAGTTGGCCAGCAGCGACGAGCCGCCGTAGGACAGGAACGGCGTCGTGATGCCGGTCATCGGGATCAGCTTGGTCACCCCGCCGACGATCACGAACACCTGCATGACGATCGCGAACGACAGGCCGCAGCCGAGCAGCTTGCCGAACGTGTCCCGCACCGCCAGGGCGCTCCGCATGCCGCGAGTGGCCAGGAGCAGGTAGATCATCAGGATCGCGGCGAGCCCGACGAACCCGAGCTCCTCGCCGAGACCGGCGGTGATGAAGTCGGTGTTGGACTCCGGCACGATCTCCGGGCGCCCGGCGCCGAGGCCGGTGCCGCCGACCCCGCCGGTGCCGAGGCCGAACAGGCCCTGCGCGATCTGGTAGCCGCCGCCCGGGTCGGAGTAGGTCTCCAGCGGGTCGATCCAGTTCGCCACGCGCTGCTCGACGTGCGTGAACAGCTGGTAGGCGATCAGGCAGCCGACGATGAAGAAGCTCAGGCCGGTGACCACCCAGATCGCCCGCTCGGTGGCGACGTAGAGCATCACCAGCACGATGCCGAACAGCAGCAGCGAGGTGCCCAGGTCCTTCTCGAACACCAGGACCAGCAGGCAGACACCCGCCGCGATGAGCAGCGGGCCCAGGTCACGCGCGCGGGGCAGCTCGACGCCGAACACCTTGCGGCCCGCGATCATGAACAGGTCGCGTTTGGCCACCAGGAAGGAGGCGAAGAAGATCATCAGCAGGATCTTCGAGAACTCCGCTGGCTGGATCGAAAAGCCCGGCAGCTTCAGCCACACCTTCGCACCGTTGACCTCGGACAACGAGCTGGGCAGCAGTGCGGGCAGCGCCAGCGCGACCATGCCGACCAGGCCCGCGGTGTAGCCGTAGCGGGTCAGCGTCCGGTGGTCCTTGACCAGGATCAGCACGGCGAGGAACAGCACCAGCGCGAGCGCGGTGAACAGGACCTGCTTCGGCGCGTCCGCGGTGAAGTCCTTGCTGGCCTGCGTCGCCTTCTCCGCGTTGGCCAGGTCGATCCGGTAGATCATCACCAGGCCGAGGCCGTTGAGCAGCGCGACGCACGGCAGGATCAGCGGATCCGCGTACGCCGCCCACTTGCGCACGGCGGCGTGGGCGACCGAGAACAAGCCCAGGTAGGCCAGCCCGTACCAGACGATCGACCAGGACAGCTCCTGCTCCTGGTTCGCCTGCACGAGCACGAACGCGCACGTCACGATGAACGCGGCGAAACCCAGCATGGCCAGTTCCGTGCCACGCCGGGTCGGCATTTCCCGCGGGGGGTTGGTCGCGTAGATGGAGGCTGCCTGGTCCGACAGCGGTGGCTGGCTCATCAGCCACCGCCACCTGGCACCGTCGTCGTCGCGCAGTCCCTCCCCGCCTGCTGGCTCGTCGATTCACTCGGCAGCGTCGGCACGCCGGGAATGGTGGTCTGGGTGCAGTCCCGCAGCGTCTTGTAGCGCAGGAAGTTGTCGATGTAGTCGCGCGCGTCGGCCAGGCTGTCCTTCTTCACGCCGTTGCGCACCGCGGCCTGCGCGTCCTGCTGCAGCTGGGGCACGGTCAGCTCGTCGCACACCTGGTCGCCGGACGGGCACGAGCCCTCGGCCTGCTGGTGCAGCGGGATGCCGAGGATGCTGCCGGGCACGCCGCGGAAGATCGCGACCTCCGAATTGGCGCCCTCGCCGACGTAGTACTGGCTGAGCACGAAGTAGCGGGTCGCGATCGCGCCCGCGCCCAGCACCACCAGCACCAGCAGGACGCCGACGATCCAGCGCCACTTGCGGCGCTTCTTCGGTTCCTCCGGCGGCGCGATCATCTGCGGCGGCGGAGGCGGCGGCTGGGTCAGCGCGCGGGCCCTGGCCGCGGGGGAGTCGCCCTGGTGGTCGTACTGGTCGCTGCCGTCACCGGCCGCGCCGCCCACGATCGGGGCGTTCTCGCCGTAGTCGACGTCCACCACGTCGGCGACGATGACCGTCACGTTGTCGGTGCCGCCGCCCTTGAGCGCGAGCTCGATCATCCGGTCGGCGCAGTCCTGCGGATCCGGGATGCGGATCGCCTCGGCCAGCGTCTCGTCGCTGACCATGCCGGACAGGCCGTCCGAGCACAGCAGGTACCGGTCGCCTGCGCGGGCTTCGCGCACGGTCAGGCTCGGCTCCACCTCGTGCCCGGTGAGCGCCTTGAGCAGCAGCGAGCGCTGCGGGTGCGTCGCGGCCTGGTCGGCGGTGATGCGGCCCTGCTCGAGCAGCTCGTTGACGAAGCTGTCGTCGCGCGTGATCTGGGTGAGCTGCCCGTTGCGGAACAGGTAGGCGCGCGAGTCGCCGACGTGCACCATGCCGAGGCGCGAACCCGAGAACAGCATCGCGGTGAGCGTCGTGCCCATCCCGTCGAGGTCCGGGTCGTTCGCCACCAGTTCGCTGATGGCCGCGTTGCCGCCTGCCACCGCGTCTCTCAGCATGGTCAGCAGGTCGTCGCCGGGCTCGTCGTCGTCGAGCGGGGCGAGCGAGGCGATCACGACCTTGCTGGCCACCTCACCCGCGGCATGGCCACCCATGCCGTCGGCGAGTGCGAGCAGGCGGGGGCCCGCGTACACCGAGTCCTGGTTGCTGGACCGCACCAGGCCACGGTCGCTGCGGGCCGCGTAGCGAAGAACGAGTGTCATGGGCGAAGCTCGATCACCGTCTTGCCGATCCGGATGGGGACACCGAGTGGAACTCGGAGGGGTGCAGTGACCTTAGCCCGGTCCAGGTAAGTCCCGTTGGTCGATCCCAGATCTTCCACGTACCAGTCCGTGCCGCGCAGCGACAGCCGGGCGTGCCGGGTCGAGGCGTAGTCGTCGTCCAGCACCAGGGTGGAGTCGTCGGCCCGGCCGAGCGTGATCGGCCTGCCGTCGAGGGTGATCCGGGTGCCGGCCAGCGCCCCGTGGGTGACGAGCAGCTGGCGGGGCGTCTTGGCGTTGCCCCGCGGCTTCTTCTGCTCCTTGGCGCGGCGCAACCCGGGCATCGCGACCTTCAGGCCCGACGCCGCGTACAGGTCCGAGCGCACCACCCGAAGGGCAGCCAGCACGAACAGCCAGAGCAGCACGAGAAAGCCCACTCTGGTGAGTTGAACGACCAGCTCCGGCACGTGTCTCCGCCTTCTGTTCTCCCGACCGTGGCACGCGTGCGCCGCGGCGTCCCGCAGGGGTCATTCTGCGGGACACGGGATTTCGGGTGCGAACCCGGTCAGGCGCAGGTTACCGGCGCGCGTGTCAGCCCTGCGTGCGGAACACCAGCGAGGAGTGGCCGACCCGGATCACGTCGCCGTCCGCGAGCTGCCACGTCTGCACCGGGGTGCCGTTGACCGTGGTGCCGTTCGTGGAGCCGATGTCGGCGAGCGTCGCGCTCTGGCCGTCCCAGGTGATCTCCAGGTGGCGGCGGGAGACACCGGTGTCGGGCAGGCGGAAGTCGGCGTCCTGGCCGCGGCCGATGACGTTGCCGCCCTGCTTGAGGGTGTAGTTCCGGTTCGAGCCGTCGTCGAGCTGGAGAACGGCCTGCAGCTGGCGGCCCGCGCCCGGCGCTGCGGGCGGCGGAGCGTAGCCCTGCTGCGCGTACGGGTCCGGAGCGCCCTGCGGCGGACCGTAGCCGCCCGGCGGGGTGCCGTAGCCGGGCTGCTGCCCGTAGCCCTGGTCGTACCCACCCTGCGGCTGGCCGTAGCCCTGGTCGTAGCCGGGCTGCTGGCCGTAGCCCTGGTCGTACCCGCCCTGCGGCTGGCCGTAGCCCTGGTCGTAGCCGGGCTGCTGCTGCCCGTAACCCTGGTCGTAACCCGGCTGGCCGCCGTAGCCGGCGCCCTGGTCGTAACCGGGCTGACCACCGCCGTAGCCGCCCTGGTCGTACCCGGGCTGCTGGCCGTAACCCTGGTCGTAACCCGGCTGGCCATAGCCACCCTGGTCATAACCGGGCTGTCCCTGCTGTCCGTAGCCGTACTGGCCCTGCTGGCCGTACGGGTCACCCTGGTCGTATTGGCCTTGGCCGTAGCCGGGGGGCTGGCTCATTGCTGGGTCTCCTGCGTTGCTGGGTCGTGCTGACCGTCCTGCACCCGCGACGTTACGCGCGCTGACGTCGGGGTCGACGGATGAACGGGTCTTGAATTGTCCAGTATGCAGCGCGTCGTTGCGCTCGAGCGAAACTACGACGTCACCATAGGTGTCCCAACCGTGTTCGGCGAGGTGCTCCTTGACGGCTTCCGTGAGTACCCGGGTGACGCGCAACTCATCGCCGGCCATCCGGTCGTAGTCAGTCGGCCCCAGCGACACGATGTAGTGGTTGGGGGCGAGCAGCCTGCCACCGGCCAGCTCACGAACGTTGTCCTCGCCTTCGCGTTCCAGGGCCTGCGCCACCTCTTGCGTGACGACATTGCCGCCGAACATGCGTGCGAAGGTGTTTCCCACCAGGGATTCCAGGCGTCGATCGAAGCGCTCAACGCGACCCACGGAAACCCTCACCCTCCTCCGCACCATGTGCTTTCGCATCGATCCTATCGGGATCCGCGCCCTTCGACACGACCCCCGGTGAAGGGCCCCGAAACGGCCTGCTAGAGTTCTCTTCGCTGTCGCAGGCAACTCGGGCGAGTGGCGGAATGGCAGACGCGCACGGTTCAGGTCCGTGTGTCCGAAAGGACGTGAGGGTTCAACTCCCTCCTCGCCCACCCGATGACCCGGGCTCTGGATCCCAGAGCCCGGGTTTTTTCATTGCTCGACGTATCTGAACGACGGCGACGGCCGAGGCCTCGGATGCCCGCCCTGGCCGGGTGCTCGTGAGTGCCGTTGGTGATCTCAGAAGCTGATGTTGCCCTGGATGTCCCGCGCCTGGACGACGTTGCCGTGGACCGTGCCGGAAATCTGGTTGTTCGCGCCGTCGCCGTGCTGGCTCCACGCCTCGCGCAGGGCGCCGGCGAACTCCGGGTCCTCGCGGCCGGCCTGGTCGAGGCGCTCGGCGAGGACCTCGATGGTCTCCGGCGCCTCGGGCGTCGCGGTCTCGAGCACCGCGGTCGCCTCCGGGTCGTCGGCGAACCGCCGTTTGATCAGCTCGTACAGGCCCTGCACGGCCTTCGTCGCAGCGGCGGTGGCGATGCTCACCAGGATGGGTTCCGGCATGGACCCAGGGTAGTCACGGCGTCCAGTCCGCGTTGGCGCCGCAGAGCAGGACGCAGGGCACTTCGCCGGGCACGGCGCCGGCCAGCCACGCGGCGAACGGCACCGCGGCAGCCGGTTCGACGGCCAGCCGGAATTCGTCCCACAGGCGGTCCCGCGCTGCCAGGATCTCCGCCTCGCCGACGACCAGCGACCGCACGCCCGGCCCGGACAGCACCTCGAACGGGACCTCCCCGACGCGGGTCGCGCCCAGCGCCGACGCGGCGACCGAGTCCACCTCCGCGTCCACCGGGTGCCCGGCGGCGAGCGCCTGGTGCAGGCAGGAGCACCGCTCCGGCTCGACCGCGACCGTCAGCCGCCCGCCGGAGCCGAGCGCCACCCCGGCCGCGAGCCCGCCACCGCCGACGGCCACCGCGATCGCGTCCACCTCGGGCGCGTCGGCGACGATCTCCGCCGCCACCGTGCCCTGGCCGGCGACCACGACCGGGTCGTTGTACGCCTCGACGTACCGCGCTCCCGGCGCCTGCGCGGCTTCGCGGGCGGCCGCCGCCGCGTCCGAGTACCGCGTGCCCGCCCGCACCAGCCGGGCGCCGGCCGCTTCGATCCGGCGTGCCTTGCTCGGCGGCACGCCGTCCGGCACGAACACGGTCGCGGGCAGGCCGAGGATCGCCGCGGCGGTCGCCACGCCGATGCCGTGGTTGCCGCCCGACGCCGTGACGACCTGCTCCGGCCGCTCCCCGGTAAGCAGGGCGTTCAGCGCGCCACGCAGCTTGAACGAGCCGGTGCGCTGCAGGTGCTCGAGCTTCAGCACGAGCGGGCGGCCGTCGACTTCGGCACGCAGCACCGGGGTGTGGCGGACGTACTGGCGGATGCGTTCCGCGGCGGCGGTGACGTCGGGGACGACCGTGCTTGTCATGACTCCACTGTGCGCAGCACGGCCGTAAGCCGCCAGCGCTTTCCCGTTGCCCGGCATTAGCGATACTTACGGCATGCTCGTCGCCGAACGGCTGCGCGTCCTGGTCGAGGTCGCCCACGCCGGGTCCATCGCCACCGCGGCGCGGAACATGGGATTCACCGCATCCGCGCTGTCCCAGCAGCTGGCGCGCCTCGAACGCGAGGCGGGCTGCGCGCTGCTGGAGCGCCGGGCGACCGGCACGGTGCTCACCGAGGCCGGACGGCTGCTGGTCCGGCACGGCGAGGCGATCGCCGGGGAGCTGCGGGAGGCGGAGCAAACGCTTGCGGCCCTGCGCGACCAGCCACCCGCCGCGTTGACGGTGGGCACCTTCGCGACCGCGGGGCAGGTGCTGTTGCCGCAGGTCGTGGGGGAGTTCCGGCGCGCGTACCCGGCGACCCGGCTGCGGCTGGTGGACCTGGAGCCGCCGGAGGGCTACGACCTGGTGGTCTCGGGCGAGCTCGACCTGTTGATCACCCACCGCTACCCGGGGCGGCAGCTGCCGCCGTCACGCGGGCTGACGCGGGTGCCGCTGCTCGCCGACCGGCTGCGGCTGGTGCTGCCCGCCCACCACCCGGCGGCACGCAAGCCCGAGGTGACGCTGGTCGACCTCGCCGACGACGACTGGATCTCGGCCGACCGCCCGTGCCTGGACCTGCTGGCCGCCAAGGACGGGGTGGAGCCGCGGATCGCCTACGAGACCCGGGACTACGCGGCGATCCTCGCGCTGGTCCGGGCCGGGCTGGGCGCGGCGCTGGTGCCGGCGAGCGTGGTGCGTGGCGCCGACGGGATCGTGGTGCGCGACCTGGCCGGGAGCGCGCTGGACCGCGAGGTGTACGCGGTGCACCGGCCCCGGCCGGCCGCACACGTCGAGGCCGTGGCCGGCCTGCTGGCGCGGGTGGCGTCCCGGCTCAGCTGACGTCGACCAGGTCCACCACGAAGACGAGGGTCTCGCCCGGCTTGATGACGTTGCCCGCGCCGCGGTCGCCGTAGGCCAGGTGCGGCGGGATGACCAGACGACGGCGGCCGCCGACCTTCATGCCCTGCACGCCCTGGTCCCAGCCCGGGATGACGTGCCCGGCGCCGAGCGGGAAGCGCAGCGGCTCGCCCCGGTTCCAGGACGCGTCGAACTCCGCGCCGGTCGAGTGCGAGACGCCGACGTAGTGCACGGACACGACGTTGCCCGCGGCGGCTTGGGGGCCGTCGCCGACGGTGAGGTCGGTGACCTCCAGCTCGGCCGGGGGCGGCCCGGTCGGCTTGTCGACCTCGGGGCGTTCGAGTGCCATGCGTGTTCCTCCCTGTGTTTGCGGTCGCTGCACGGTACCCAGCGGCTCCGGGGGTCGCACGCCCAGCTCACGGTCGGCTGTTGTAATGAGCAGCGTGAACCTCGACGACCTCACCCCGCGCAGCCGCGCGGTGGCCGCCGGACGGCCGGACGAACCCGGTGAGCCGCTGAACACCCCGCTGGTGCCGGCGAGCACCTACCTGGCGGGCGCGGGCTTCCGGTACGCGCGGGAGGACGGCACGCCGACCTGGGCCGCGCTCGAAGAAGCGGTGGGAGCGCTCGAAGGCGGGCACGCGACGGCGTTCGCGTCCGGCATCGCCACCGCGGCCGCGGTGCTGGACCTGCTGGACGTCGGCGCCGAGGTCGCCGTGCCGGTCTACAGCTATGCGGGCACCCGCGGGCTGCTCGACCACGCCGCGGCCAAGGGGCGGCTGAAGGTGCGCCGCATCGAGCCGTCCGACCGGGAGGGCTGGCTGGCCGCCGCCCGCGAGGCCGACGTGGTGTGGGTCGAGTCGCCGACCAACCCGACCCTGGACCTGATCGACATCGCCGCGTTGACGGGCCACCGCGCGCGGGTCGTCGTGGACAACACGTTCGCCACGCCGCTCGGCCAGCAGCCGCTGTCGCTGGGCGCGGACATCGTCGTGCACAGCGCGACCAAGCTGATCGGCGGGCACAGCGACCTGCTGCTCGGGCTGACGATCGCGGCGGACGAGGGCGTGGCCGGGGAGCTGCGCGACGCCCGCACCCGGAACGGCGCCACGCCCGGCGCGCTGGAGGCGTGGCTCGCGTTGCGCGGGCTGCGGACGCTGCCGGTCCGGCTGGCCGAGCAGTCCCGCACCGCGGCGCTGCTCGCGGAGCGGCTCGGCGAGCACCCCGCGGTGACGAAGGTGCGTTACCCCGGCCAGGGCACGATGATCGCCTTCGACCTGGCCGACGCGGACGCCGCCGACCGCCTGTGCGCGTCGCTGCGGCTGATCCGGCACGCCACCAGCCTCGGCGGGGTGGAAAGCATCGTCGAGCGCCGCGCGATGTGGCCGGGCGACGCGCACGTGCCTGCCGGCCTGGTGCGGTTCAGCGTCGGCCTGGAGGACCCGGAGGACCTCTGGCGGGACCTGGCTCAGGCGCTGACCTGAGCCCGCCGCGTCAGCTGGTCCGGGTCCAGGTGCCAGGCGTGCACGACGCGCGGGTGGATCCGGATCAGCTCGTCGCTGAAGAAGCCGCGCCCGAACGACGGCGGCTCGACGCCGGTGAGCAGTTCGGCCGTGCCGCGGACCTCGACGCCGCGCCCCCAGCCGGGCTTGACGGCGCCCGGCTCGTCGGGGGCGATGTCGTCGACGACGAACGACACCTCGGGGTTGCGTTCGAGGTTGCGCCACTTCTGGCTCTTGCTGAGGTCGGGGCCGCCGATGTCGATCGTGCCGTCGTCGTTGAGCCGGAAGCCCAGCGGCCGGACCTGCGGGCGCCCCTTGGCGTCGACGGTGCCCATGCGGCCGAGCCGCTGGCCGGCGAGGTACGCGCGCTCGCGTTCGGTGAAGATCATGGCATTCACGCTAGAACCTCCAGATAACTGGAGGTCAAGGAAATGCGCGTGCCCGCCCGGCGCGAGCCCGTTAGGGTCGCGCCTGACATGAGTAAGCACATCGCCATGGTCGGGGTCCCGGCCGTCAGCCACGTCCTGCCCAGCCTCGAAGTGATCCGCGAGCTGGTCGCCCGCGGCCACCGCGTCACCTACGCCAACGACCCGGCCGTGGCCCACCTGATCGAGCCGACCGGCGCCGAACTGGTGCCGTGCACCTCGACGCTGCCGGTGGCCGACAACGACTGGCCCGCCGACCCGATCGCCGCGATGGACCTGTTCCTCGACGACGCCATCCAGGCGCTCCCGCAGCTGCGCGCCGTCTACGACGCGGACCCGGCGGACCTCTACCTCTACGACATCGGGGCGTACGGCGCGCGTGCCCTCGCCGAGTCGCAGGGTCGCCCGTTCGTGCAGTTGTCGCCGACGTTCGTGGCCTGGAAGGGCTACGAGGAAGAGGTCGCCGCGCAGTTGTGGGCGCTGCCCGGCGCCGACGCGCACCGGGCGAAGTTCGCCGATTGGCTCGCCTCGTGCGGGGCGACCACTTTGGACAGCGACGCGTTCTCCGGCCGGTCGCCGCGCGCGCTGGCGTTGATCCCCCGCGCGATGCAGCCGAACGCCGACCGGGTGGACGACAGCGTGACCTTCGTGGGTCCGTGCCTCGGCGATCGCGCGGACGCGGGCGGGTGGACGCGGCCCGCCGACGCCGGGAAGGTCCTGCTGGTCTCGCTCGGCTCGGCCTACACGCGCCAGGCCGCGTTCTACCGGGAGTGCCTCGCCGCGTTCGGGAACCTGCCCGGCTGGCACGTGGTGCTGCAGATCGGCAAGTACGTCGACCCGGCCGAGCTGGGGGAGGTCCCGGCCAACGTCGAGGTCCGGTCCTGGGTGCCGCAGCCGGCGATCCTGGCGCAGGCCGACGCGTTCGTCACGCACGCCGGCATGGGCAGCAGCGCCGAAGGACTGCACGCGGGCGTGCCGATGATCGCGGTGCCGCAGGCCGCCGAGCAGTTCATGAACGCCGACCGCCTGGTCGAACTCGGCGTGGCGCGGCGGATCGACACCGCGGACGCGACGGCCGACTCGCTGCGGACCACCCTGCTGGAACTCGTCGCCGACCCCGACGTCGCTCGCACGTCCGCCCGGCTGCGGGACGAGACTCGCGCCGAGGGCGGCTCGACGCGCGCGGCCGACCTCGTCGAGGAGCTGCTCCGCTAGACACCCGCGGCCGGGTATGGGAAGTCCGCCGGTGGCTTGGCCTTCGGGTCGACCCACCGGCGCATCCCGGCGTCGCAGATGGCGTAGCCCCAGTTGATCAGCCGCTCCTGCACGACGGCCGGGGTGCGACGCAGCCGGGTGGGTGACTCGGCGAGCGCGCGGGTCCGGCTGAGCGGCGCGGGGAGCGCGTCGTCGACCTCGAAGTTGTCGATGTCGCTGTAGCTGCCCCAGTAGGCGCCCGCGAACGTGCCGTCCACATAGGACTTGATCAGCGAGGACGTGCGCAGCGCCCGGACCTGGTTGTCCATGATGTCGAGCGTGCGCAGCAGCTGACCCGGCCAGTTCCGGGACACCGACCGCAGCTTGTCCATGCGCTTGCCGGCGTCGCTGACGAGCACCGTGTCGCAGTGCCCGATCACCGGGTCCAGGCCGAGGTTGTCGAACACGCCGGCGTCGCTCAGCTCGATGCGCCGCTCCTCGCCCGGCACCGGCGTGGTCAGCACGACCGGCGACAGGAACGGCGGGAACGCCGACGACGCCGCGACCGCGGTCGCGAGCTGCACCGGCGGGTCCTGCTGTCGTTCCCGGTAGAACCACCACTGGTCGCCGTCCTGCAGGTCGGTTGCCGTGAATACGAAGTGCGGGCCGTGCGCGGGCAGGTCCGGCAGCAGGAGGTCGCCGAACAGGTGCTTCCGGTACGCCGCCGCGAGGGCTTCCCCGGTGCTGTGGCCGGGTGTCACCAAGCCGCGCAGGATCACCGGCACGTCGAGGGTCCGCCCGGCGAGCGCGCGGACCGGCCGCACGACCTCGTCGGTGAAGTTCGCCGCCACCCCGCCGGTGAACTCCAGCCGCGGCCATGCGACGGCGAGCGCGCCCGCGGTGATCGAGCCGCCGGAGACGCTGGAGATCCGCGTCAGCTCGGGCAGCCGGCCCAGTTCGTTGATGCGCCACAACGCGCCCAGGTGGAACAGCATCGCGCGGTAGCCGCCACCGGACAGGCAGAGCCCGACCCCAGTCATACGGACGGGTGTACTACGGGTGTCCCGCCGGGAGCAAGGAGTCACCTCTTGCCAGACGGTTCCGCGGCCACTAACGTACAACCATGTGGTTGTAAGTCAACTCGACGACGCGGAGATCGACCGGATCTTCCACGCACTCGCGGACGCCACCCGGCGCGACATCGTCACCAGGGTGCTCCGTCAGGAGGAGTCGATCTCGCAGCTCGCCCGCAGGTACGACATGAGCTTCGCCGCCGTGCAGAAACACGTGGCGGTGCTCGCGCGGGCATCGCTGGTCGTCAAACAGCGGAGCGGGAGGGAGCAGCTCGTGCACGGCAATCCCGAGGTCCTGCGCAAGGCGGCCCGCCTGCTCGACGAATACGAACAGATCTGGCGCCACCGCGCCGACGCGATCGGCGACATCCTGTCCGAGGAGGACGAATGACGGTCATCAGCTCGCACAAGGACACCGAGGCCCTCACCCTCACGATCGTCGCGGAGTACGACGCCGCGCCGGAGCGGGTCTGGCGCGTGTGGGAGGACCCGCGCAGGCTCGAGCGGTGGTGGGGCCCGCCGACCTGGCCCGCCACCTTCGAGCAGCACGACTTCAAGGCCGGCGGCCGCTCCAGCTACTTCATGACCGGCCCGGACGGCACGAAGTCCCACGGCTGGTGGGAGATCACCGCGATCGAGGCCCCGCGCCGGCTGGAGTTCGACGACGGTTTCGCCGACGACAAGGGCGAGCGGAACACCGAGATGCCGGTCATCCACTGCGCGGTCACGCTGGAGGCGAACGGCAGCGGCACCCGGATGACCACCGTGAACTCCTTCGACAGCCTGGAGCAGCTGGAAAAGCTGATCGAAATGGGCATGGAGGAAGGCATGAAGCTCGCCGAGGGCCAGATCGACGCCCTGTTGGCCGAGGACTAGTTCCGGAACTCCCAGAGGATCATCGACGGGACATCGGCGCCGGCGGCCTGCGCGGCCGCCGGCGCCAGTCCGGCCAGCGACCACGGCCACGTCTCCCACGGGCCCGGCTCGGCCGCCGGGATCTCCCGCACCGGCGCCACCGGTTCCTCGCACCGCACCGGTTCGAGCCCGGCGGCGAACGCGGCCCGCAGATAGTCGCCGGTGCGGTGGCAGTGCGAGCGCACCCGGCCCGGCGCGCCGTCCGCGCGCCGCACCGCCGGAACGTGCCCGCGCGCCACCTGTTCCGGGTGTACGTCGGCGATCACCACGCGCCCGCCGGGGCGCAGCACGCGCGCGAACTCCGCGAACACCGGGCCCAGGTCCGGCACGTGCGTCAACGCGAGCGAGCAGGTCACCAGATCGACCGGCCCGGACGGCAGCGCGGTGAGGCTCCCGACGTGGAACTCCCCGTCCGGCAAGCGTTTCCGGGCCTGTCCGAGCATCCCGGGCGACGAGTCGACGCCCACCACCCGGTGGCCGCACTCCGCGAGCACCGCCGCCACCCGTCCGGTTCCGCAGGCCGCGTCCAGCGCCACCCCCGGGGACAGCCGGCAGGCGACCTCGCGCACGAACGGCTCGTCGAAGTCGAACGCCGGGTTCGGGGCGTCGTAGGTCGGCGCCCACAGGTCGTAACCCTCGACCGGGTCGACGTGCGCGACCTCCACACCGTCCGGGGACTCCGCCAGCAGCCGCCGGATCTCGGCGAGGCGCTCCGCGACGAACGCGTGGTCGTGCTCGCCGCGGAAGGATCGCAGCAGCGCCAGGCCTTCCAGTCCGAGTACGTAGGCCAGCGGGTGTTCGTACGCCATGCCCGGGACCGTAACGATCACCCGGGGCGGCCACCACGGATTTTCAGTCCAGCAGGTGTTCCAGCACGACCCGCTCGTCCGCGCCGACGTACTCGGCGTAGTAGTCGAACAGGGCGCGCCGCGCCAGCCGGGCCGCCAGCGGGCCGTCGCCGTCCTCCACCGCGCGCAGCACTTCCTTGTGGTGCGCGACCGACGCCGCCATCAGCGCCTGCCGGTCGGTCGAGTTCGCCAGCTTGCCCGCGATCAGGTCCAGCACCACCCCGCGCACGACCTTGCCGCACACCACGATCAGCGTGTTCCGCCCGGCCCGCGCGACCACGTCGTGGAAGGCGACGTCGGCGCGGCTGAACGTCGCGTAGTCGTCCAGGCTCTCCGTCATCGCCGCCAGCGCCGCGCGCAGCTCGGACAGGTCCTCCTCGGTGCGCAACTCCGCGGCCAGCCGGTACGCGGAGCCCTCCAGGATCATCCGGAACTGCAACAGCTCCGCCAACCCCAGCGTTTCCGCACGCGCCAGCCGGTCCAGCGACTTCTGCAGGCTCGCCGGGGACGCGGGCAGGACCTCCGGCCCACGTGGATCGCCAGGGCGCGAGCGGATCACCTCGCCGGCCTGCAGGACCCGCAGCGCCTCACGGATCGTGGAGCGGCTGACCCCGAACTGGGCCATCAGCTCGCGTTCCCCGGGCAGCCGCTCGCCCGGCCGGAGCCGGCCGGTGAGCACGGCCTGCTCGATCTGTTCCACGATCCGCTCGTAGGCGCGGACCGGGCTGACCGGCTCGAACTCCATCGTCGTCTTGACCTTCACCCCGTGTGGTGCAAACCTAGGCTACTGGTCGGACCAGCATACTGACTCGGGGTGAGGATGAAAGTCCGAATTTCCGCGGCGCTGGCGCTCCTGCTGGTGGTCTCGGCCTGCTCCGCCGGATCCACGGCCTCGGTCAGCTCCGGCCCGGACACGCTCGCCGTCGGGTTCACCGCCGAGCCGGCGAACTTCGACTTCACCCGCACCGACGGCACGGCCATCCCGCAGGCCCTGCTCTACAACGTCTACGAGGGCCTGGTGAAGCTCGACGGCAGCGGCAAGATCGTGCCGTTGCTCGCCCGGTCCTGGACGGTGAGCGAGGACAGGCGGACCTACGACTTCCAGCTCCAGCCCGGCGTGACGTTCAGCAACGGCGCGCCGTTCACCGCCGAGGACGTGAAGTTCTCCATCGACCGCGTCAAGACCGACTGGACGATCTCCATCAAGTCCAAGATGGACGTCGTGGACCACGTTGAGGTGGTCGACCCGCTGCACGCCCGCGTGGTGCTGAAGAAACCCAGCAACGGCTGGCTGTTCGACATGACCGGCCGCGTCGGCGCGATTTTCAGCCCCACCGGGGTCGCCGACCTGGCGGGCAAGCCCGTCGGCACCGGGCCGTACGAGGTGCAGTCCCGGCGGCGCGGAGACTCGATCGTGCTGGCCGCCAACCCGGCCTACTGGGGCCGGAAACCGGTCTACCGGACCGTGATCCTCAAGTACATCAAGGATCCGACGGCGTTGAACAACGCGCTGCTCAGCAACGGCATCGACGTCATCGCGCAGATCACCGCGCCGGACTCGATCCCGCAGTTCGAGAACGACAACCGGTTCACCGTCCTGCAGGGCACCACGAACGGCGAGGTCGTGCTCTCCTTCAACGGCGCGAAAGCCCCGTTCAACGACGTGCGCGTCCGCCGCGCCCTCACCCTGGCCATAGACCGGAAGGCCTTGCTGGACACCGCGTGGGCGGGTCGCGGCACGGTGCTCGGCAGCATGGTCCCGCCCACCGATCCCTGGTACGAGGACCTCGCCGGCTACTACCCGCACGACCCGGTGCAGGCGAAGACGCTGCTGGCCGAGGCGGGGCAGACGAACCTGTCGATCCGGCTGCGTGTCGCGAACCTGCCGTACGCGACGGCCGCCGCGCAAGTCGTCGCCTCCGATCTGGCCGACATCGGCGTGCGCGTCACGATCGAGCCGCTGGACTTCCCGGCCGTGTGGCTCAAGCAGGTCTTCACCGACCACGACTTCGACGCCTCGATCGTCCAGCACGTCGAAGCCCGCGACATCACGACCTTCGGCAACCCCAAGTACTACTGGGGCTACGACAACCCGCGGGTCAAGCAGCTCATCTCGGATGCGGACGCGGGCACGCCGGAGCAGCAGGTCGCGAACATGCGCGAGGCCGCCCGGACCATCACCGCGGACGCGGCGGCCGACTGGCTGTTCCTGTACCCGAACGTCGTGGTGGCGAAGAAGAAGGTGACCGGGCTCGCCGCAAACCAGGTCAGCGAGTCCTTCGACCTGACGGGGCTGGGCTGATGGCGCTAGCGATCCTGCGCCGTGTGGCGATCCTGGTGGTCAGCGTGCTGGTCGCCTCCATCGTGGTGTTCGCGTTCATGGCGGTGCTGCCCGGCGATCCGGCGCAGGTCGCGCTCGGCATCAACGCCACCCCGGAGCTGCTCGCCCGCACCCGCGCCGACTTCGGGCTCGACCGGCCGCTGGTCGAGCAGTACCTGAGCTGGATGGGCGGGGTGCTGCAGGGCGATTTCGGCCGCTCCTACGTCACCGGCGAGGCGATCGGGCCGCAGCTGGTCGACCGGCTGGGCGTGACGTTGTGGCTGGTGGGCGCGGGGATGCTGGTCGCGGTCGTGCTCGCGGTGCCGTTCGGCGCGCTGGCCGCGGTGTGGCACCGGCGCTTCGGCGGCACGGCCATCTCCGGCCTGTCGCAGCTCGGTGTCGCGGTGCCGGCGTTCCTTGCCGGGATCCTGCTGGTGCAGGTGTTCGCGGTGCAGCTGCGGTGGCTGCCGTCCGGCGGGTGGACGCCACCGAACCAGGACGCCGGCGAGTTCCTGCGCGGCCTGATCCTGCCCGCCCTGTCGCTCGGTCTCGTGCAGGGCGCAGTGCTCACCCGGTACGTGCGCTCGGCCGTGCTGGACACGCTCGGCCAGGACTACCTGCGTACCGCCCGGGCGAAAGGCCTGCGCCCGTACCCGGCGTTGATGCGGCACGGCATGCGCAACGCCGCCGTCCCGGTGGTGACCGTGCTCGGGCTCCAGCTGACCACACTGCTGGTCGGCGCGGTCGTGGTGGAGCGGGTGTTCGTGCTGCCCGGTCTGGGCAGCATGCTGCTGGACTCGGTGTCCGCGCGCGACCTGCTGGCGGTGCAGGGCATCGTGCTCGTGCTGGTGGTCGCGGTGCTGGTGGTCAACTTCGTGGTCGATCTGCTGTACGTGGTGATCGACCCCCGGCTGAGGACGGCGCGGTGAAGGGGCGGACATCGCCGGCGTTGATCGCCGGCGCGGTACTGGTCGGGCTCGTGGTGCTGGCGGCGCTGGTGTCGTTCGTGTGGACGCCGCACGATCCGCTGAAGGTCGAATCGACCGCCCGGCTGCTCGGGCCGAGCGCCGAGCACTGGTTCGGCACCGACAAGTTCGGCCGGGACGTGTTCAGCCAGATCCTCGTCGGCGCGCGCACCACGCTGTACGTCGGCGTGATCGCGGTCGGCGTCGCCGCGCTGGTCGGCACGCCGCTGGGCATCCTGGCCGGGATGTCGATGCGGTGGCTCGGCGAATTCGTCATGCGGGTCAACGACCTCGTGCTCGCGTTCCCGGCGCTGCTGCTCGCGATCATGCTCGGCGCCGTCTACGGCGCCAGCACGGTCACCGCGATGATCGCGATCGGCGTCGCGACCATCCCGTCGTTCGCGCGGGTGGCCCGCTCCGGCACGTTGCAGGTGATGAGCACCGAGTACGTGCTCGCGGCGCGCTCGGCAGGCCGGTCGCGGTTCTTCATCGCGCGGCGGCACGTGCTGCCGAACATCGGCGGGCTGGTGATCGTGCAGTGCTCGGTGTCGTTCGGCATCGCGGTGCTGGCCGAGGCGGCGCTGTCGTTCCTCGGGTTCGGCACCCGGCCGCCGACGCCGTCCTGGGGGCGCATGCTGCAGGAGTCCCAGGAACTGCTGACGGTGCAGCCGCGGCTCGCGCTGGTGCCGGGTCTGGCGATCGCGATCGCGGTGCTCGGGTTCAACCTGCTCGGCGACGGTCTGCGTGACCGCCTCGACCCGCGGCTGGAGCGGCGATGACCCTCGAAGTTTCGGAACTGTCCGTGCACGCTGGTGCGCATGCGCTGGTGCGCGAGGTGTCGTTCGCGGTGGGCGCCGGTGAGCGGGTCGGGCTGATCGGCGAGTCCGGGTCCGGCAAGTCGCTGACCGCGTCCGCGGTGATGGGCCTGCTGCCGGAGGGGTTGCGGGCGAGCGGTTCGGCGAAGCTGACCGGCACCGAGCTGCTGGGCGCGCCCGAGCGCGAGCTGTCGCGGCGGCGGGGGCGGGACCTGGCGATGGTGTTCCAGGAGCCGATGACCGCGCTGAACCCGCTGATGCGCGTCGGCCGCCAGGTCGCCGAGGCGATCCGGCTGCACACCCGCAAGTCCCGGCGGGCGGCCCACGAGGCCGCGGTGGCGTTGCTGGACGCGGTGAAGCTGCCCGATCCGGAGCAGCTCGCCCGCGCCTACCCGCACCAGCTCTCCGGCGGCCAGCGGCAGCGGGTGGTGCTGGCGATCGCCCTGGCCAACGACCCGGCGCTGCTGATCTGCGACGAACCGACCACGGCGCTCGACGTTACGGTGCAGGCGCAGGTTCTCGACCTGATCCTGACCGGGGTCGCCGAACGGGAGACGGCGCTGCTGTTCATCACGCACGATCTCGCGGTGGTGGCGCGGGTGTGCACGCGGGTGCTGGTCATGTTCGAGGGCCGGATCGTCGAGGAAGGGTCCACTTCGGACGTCCTCACCCGGCCGCGGCACGACTACACGAAGAAGCTGTTGGCCGCGTCGGACCTGGAGGCGGCGTGATCGAACTGCGGGACGTCCACCGCCACTACCGGCGGCCACGCGAGGTGCACGCGCTGCGCGGGGTGTCGTTCACCGTCGCGGCCGGGCAGCGCTTCGGCATCGTCGGCGAATCCGGCTCCGGCAAGTCCACCCTGGTGCGCCTGCTGGCCGGGCTGGACCGGCCCACCTCCGGCGAGGTCTCCTTCGACGGCAGGCGGATCGACGGCCTGCCCGAGCGGAAGCTGGGGTTCCTGCGCCGCGCGGTGCAGGTGGTGTTCCAGGACCCGATGGGCTCGCTGGATCCGCGGATGCGCGTGCGGGACATCATTTCCGAGCCACTGGGCCGCCGCGATCCGGACCGCGTCGCGGAGCTGCTGACCGCGGTCGGGCTGCCCCCGGACGCGGCGAGCCGCTACCCGCACCAGTTCTCCGGCGGGCAGCGGCAGCGGATCTCGATCGCCCGCGCGCTCGCGCCGCACCCGCGGGTGCTGATCGCGGACGAGCCGGTCAGCGCGCTGGACGTGTCGGTGCGCAAACAGATCCTCGACCTCCTCGCCGAGCTGACCGAACGCTTCGAGCTGACGCTGGTGTTCGTTTCGCACGACCTCGCCGTGGTACGCCGGGTCTGCGACACGGTCGCCGTGATGCGCTCCGGGGAGCTCGTCGAGCTGGGCGCGGTGGAACAGGTCTACGGCGATCCGCGACATCCCTACACGAGGGAGCTCGTCGCGGCGGCCCCGAACCTGCGTGCGGAACTGGCCAGGCTGCAGGGAGGACGATGATGTTCGACCCCTATCCGGACGGACTGCCGATCGGGTCCGACTGGGTGTCCACACCGGACACGACGGAGATCAGGTTCCCCTACGACGGCTGCGTGGTCGCGCGGGCGCCGGTCGGCACGCCCGACCTGGCGCACCTCGCGGTCAACGAGGCGGTGCTCGTCGCGCGGGAGGTGGCGAAGCTGCCCTCGCACGTGCGCCGCGAGGTGCTGCTCGGCGTGCACCGGTCGCTGCTGGAGTGGCGCGACGAGCTGGAGGGGTTGCTGGTCGTGGAGACCGGCAAGCCGCTCGTCGACTGCCGCGTCGAGGTCGCGCGGACGCTGGTGACGTGGCAGGCCGCGGCCGAGGAGGTCGCGCGGCTGCACGGCGAGACCGTGCCGCTGGACCTGCTGCCTGCCGGCGAGGGGCTCACCGGGTTCTGGGTGCGCAAGCCGATCGGCGTGGTCGTCGGCATCGCCGGGTTCAACTACCCGCTGCTGCTCGCCTCGCACAAGATCGCGCCGGCCATCGCGGCCGGGTGTCCGGTGATCGTGAAGCCGGCGCCGCAGACGCCGCTGTCGACGCTGTGGCTGGTGCACCTCGTGCGCGAGGCGGCGGCTGGCGTCGGCGCGCCGCTGCCGATGGTCCAGCTGGTCACCGGCGACGCCGAGGTCGGATCGGCGCTGGTCACCGACCCGCGGATCGGTGCGGTGTCGTTCACCGGCTCGGCTGCCGTCGGGCACCGCATCGCGAAGGACGCGGCGCCGCGGAAGACCCTGCTGGAACTGGGCTCGAACTCGGCGCTGGTGGTCGCCGAGGACGCGGATCTCGACGCGGCCGTGGACGCGGTGCTGCGCGGCGGGTTCTACGCGTCCGGGCAGGCGTGCATCTCGGTGCAGCGGCTGCTGGTCGTCGACGCGGTGGCGGACGAGTTCACCGAACGCCTGCTGGCCCGGCTGCCCGAGGTCGTCACCGGCGACCCGCGGGACGAGAAGACCCGGGTGTCGGCGCTGATCGACGAACGGTCCACCCGTCGCGTGCTCGACTGGATCTCGGCGGCGGTCGCCGCGGGCGCGCAGGTGGCCGCGGGCGGCGAGTCGGTGGACGGGATTATCCGGCCGACCGTGCTGACCGACGTGCCGGACGGCGTGGACTGCTGGGACGAGGAGATCTTCGGGCCGGTGGTGTGCCTGCGCAGGGTGCCCGACGTGGACACGGCGTTCACGCAGGTCAACGACTCGCGGTACGGGCTGCACGCGAGTGTGTTCACCCGCTCGCTGCGCACCGCGATGCGGGCGCTCGACGAGCTGGAGGTCGGCGGTGTCGTGGTGAACGAGGTGCCCGGGTTCCGGTCGGACACCATGCCCTACGGCGGCGTGAAGGACTCCGGCATCGGGCGCGAGGGGCCGCGGTTCGCGATCGACGAGCTGACCGTGACGCGGATGGCGGTGATCAGGGCGTGAACTACGAGAAGCTGTTCCGGCTCGACGGGAAGCGGGCCGTGGTGCTCGGCGCGGGCAGCGGCATCGGCCGCGAGTCGGCGCTCGCCCTCGCCGCGCACGGCGCGGAGGTGATCTGCGCGGACCGCAACGCCGCCGCCGCGGCGGAGACCGCGCGCGAGATCCGCGGCGAGTCCTACGAGATCGACGTGCTGGACTCGTCGGCGGTCGAGCGGGCGGCGGGCGAGCTGGGCGCGCTCGACGTCGTCGTGCTGACCGCGGCGACCAACGTGCGCAAACGCCTGCTCGACTACCGGCGCGAGGAGTTCGACCGGGTCGTCGCGCTCAACCTCGGCGCGACCTTCGACGTCGTCCGGGCCTTCGGCGCCGGCATGGTCGAGCGCGGGCGGGGCAGCATCATCGGGTTCTCCTCGATCCGCGGCACCACCGTCGAACCGGGTCAGGGGCCGTACGCGGCGACCAAGGCGGGGCTCGTCCAGCTGTTCCGCACCGCGGCAGCCGAGTTCGGGCCGTCCGGCGTGCGGGTCAACGCGATCGCGCCCGGCGTGGTCGAAACGCCGCTGACCGAACAGATCAAGGCCAGCCCCGACTGGTACGCCGCCTACGCGGGCAAGAGCGCGCTCGGCCGCTGGGCCAAGGCGTCCGAGCTGGCCGGGGCCGTCGTCTACCTGGCCTCCGACGCCGCGAGCTTCGTCACCGGGGCGGTGCTGGCCGTCGACGGCGGCTGGACCGCGGTGGACGGCCGCTACACACCGCCGGAATGAGGAGGGACCCGTGGAGCCGACCGATCTGACCGCGACCGAACTGCTCGCCGCCTACCGCGCCGGGACGTTGTCCCCGGTCGAGGTCACCGAGGCGGTGCTGACCCGCATCGACGCGCTGGAACCGTCCCTGCACGCGCTCTACGCGTACGACCCATCGCAGGCGCGGGACGCGGCCAAGGCGTCCGAACAGCGGTGGCTCGCGGGGGAGGCGGGGCCGCTCGACGGCGTGCCGCTCACGTTGAAGGAGAACATCGCGACCAAGGGCACGCCGGTGCCGCTGGGCACCGCGGCCACCGAACTGGTCCCGGCCCCGGCTGACGCGCCCGCCGCCGCCCGCGTCCGCGAGGCCGGTGCGGTGCTGCTCGGCAAGACCACGATGCCCGACTACGGGATGCTGACCTCGGGGTTGTCCAGCTTCCACACCGCGAGCCGCAACCCGTGGGACCTCTCGCGGACGCCCGGCGGGTCGAGCGCGGGCGCCGCCGCCGCGGCCGCCGCCCGGTATGGGCCGCTGCACGTCGGCACCGACATCGGCGGCTCGATCCGGCTGCCCGCCGGGTGGTGCGGGCTGGTCGGTCTCAAGCCGAGCTTCGGGCGGGTGCCGGTGCACCCGCCGTTCCCCGGCCGGGTCGCCGGGCCCCTGACGCGCACGGTGGCGGACGCGGCGTTGCTGATGGGTGTGGTGTCCGCGCCGGACAGCCGGGACCACCTGAGCCTGCCCCCGGCGGAAATCGCCTGGTCACAATTGGAACTCGACGTCACCGGACTGCGCCTGGGCCTGCAGCTGGACGCCGGGGTCGGGCTGCCGGTCGAGGACGACGTGCGGGCCGCGGTGCTCGACGCGGCCCGCCGGTTCGAGGCGGCCGGCGCGATCGTCAAACCGGTCGAACCCTTCCTGACCAGGGAAATGCTGGACGGGCTCGACGACTTCTGGCGCGTGCGGGCGTGGTGCGACATCAGCGCGCTGCCACCGGAACGGCAGGCGCTGGTGCTGCCGTACATCGCCGCCTGGGCGCAGGGCGGCGCGGAGGTTTCCGGTGTCGCGGCGTACCGCGGGTTCGCCCAGATGGACGCGATCAGCGTCGCCGCGCTGCGTGCCGGTGAGCCGTACGACTTCGTCCTGTCGCCGACCTGCCCGGTTTCCGCTCCGCCCGCGGAGTGGGCGTCGCCGACGAACGACCCGGAGCGGCCGTTCGAGCACATCGCGTTCACCGTGCCCTACAACATGTCCGGCCAGCCCGCTGTGTCGTTGAACTGCGGTTATACGAGTGGGGGACAGCCGGTCGGGCTGCAGATCGCCGGACGGCGCTTCGACGACCTCGGTGTGCTGCAGCTGGCTGCAGCATTCGAAGGAATTCGCGGCCCGCAGCGGTCGCCGGGGGTGTGAAGACGCGCCATCTGGGGGACGATCGGACCCATGCGGATGGTGTACACCGGAGCGGACGAGGAAGAGTTCATCGACGCCCGGCAGCGGCTGCTCGTCGAGCTGGACGCCTGGTCGCAGATGCGGCAACGGGTGGTGGACCCGGTGGTCGCCGGGGCGATGCTGGACTTCCGCTTCGAACGGGACGGCCTGCTCGGCCGCTGGACGCGTGACATCCTCCGCAACGCGCTGCTGGTGTGGTTCCCGCGCAAGGTCGTGCTGCTCGACCCGCACTCCTCGGCCGTGCTGTCCACGGTCGAGGCGCTGATGGACTTCTTCGACGACGCCGACCTGCTGGACGAGCGCAGCGAGCAACCGGCCGTGCTGCGCAGCTATCTGACCGCGATCGCCGACCGGTTCGACACGGCGATGAACGAGCCGTCGAACTTCGGGCTGGCCAAGTTCTGGGCCGTCGCGATGGCCGAGCACGGCATCGACCCGCTGAACGAGGTCGCCGCGCAGGCGTTCATCGACCGGGTGCGGCGGGGTGAGGTCGAGGTCGACCAGACGTTGCTGCACGACCTGGCCTACCGCCACTACCAGGGCGACCCGGACGCGGAGGCGGCCGCGCCGTCCCCGGTGTTCCCGCTCGCGTCGCCCGACCGGCTGGCGGCGGAGGCCGAGGTCACGGCGGTGGTGCCGCAGCTGCGCCGGTTCGTCGAGTGGATCGGCGACGGCCGGGACCTGGCGGAGATCAGCGCGCCCGCCGAGTTCGTCGCGATGGCCAAGCGGGCCGGGGTGGTGCGGGTCTACCGCGGACGGCTGGTGCCGGTGAAGAAGGCGGCGCGGCGGCTGGCCGACCCGGTCGAGCTGTGGCGGGCGGCGGTGGCGTCGATCCTGGGCAACCCGGTCGCGGCCGAGATGGTCACCGAGCTGGCTTCGGAGCCTGCCACCATCCCGATGCTGGTGGAGATGCTGGGCGGCGACGGCGGCACGATCCTGCGGGTGGTGCACCGGCTGGCCGAATACGGGCTGGTGGAGATCTTCCCCGCGGGCGAGGAGCACGTCGAGGACCTGCTGGACTTCGCCGGGGTGGACTACCTCGACGAGGTGCCCGAGGAGGAGCGGCAGGTCGTGCAGCTGCTGCCGCTCGGCGTGCAGGCGGCCTACGAACTGCGGGTCGCCGAGGGCGAGCCGGTGCTGACGGTGGACGACCTCGCGACCGAGACGGCGGAGGTCCTGTTCGCACGCCTGGCGCCGCTGGACGCGCAGGTGCTCGACGAGGGCTCGGCGACGTGGCTGCGCGCGCGGGACCCGGAACGCGCGATCGCCGAGCTGTCGGCGCTGGCCCGCCGGACGGACGACTTCGAGCACCTGATGCTGACGTTCCGCCTGCTGGCGCGCCTCGGCGGCGACGGCGTCGCGGCGATCGCCGCACTGCGGGACCACTCGGCAGCCGGCCCAGCCGCGACGACGTGGCTGTTCGACGCGGGCCTGATCGACCGCAGCGAGGTCGCCGGCCGCGAGCGCACGTACAGCAAGGTGGACCTACTGGCGGCGGACATCCGGACGGAAGGCCGGGAAAAGGCCCTCGCCGACTTCGCCTCACAACCCCGACCGGACCAACTGCTGTTCCTGGCAGGAGCGACGATCTGCGGCCACCCGAGCGCGCGGGAAGTGCTCGAATCGGTCGTCGTGGCACACCCCGACCGCGCCGTGTCGAATGCGGCGCGCAAAGCACTGGACTGGCTCCACGACGAACCGTTTTGAACAAACAAACCAAGGTAGCTGGGTGGTCATCCCGTCGCCTGACATCGGCGCGATCACCTTGAGCCAGGGCCGCAACCCGCGCCTTCGCGCGGAAAGCGCCTCACGGCGCCGGAAGGTCACCTTTCGACCACCCCCGCCCCCGATGCCTGATTTTGTTTCAGTCGCCGAGCAGCGGCGTCAAGGCGGGAAAGAGTACCTTGACCCCGCTGGTCGGCGACTAAAGATCGGCTGTGGATCGGGGGCGGGGGAGGTCTGGGGCGTAGTGGGTCTTCTTTCGTTGCCGGGTGCCGGTTTTCTTGTTGGCTAAAGCTTTCCTAGCTCTTTCCGGCGATCGCCTCGGCCAGTGCCAGGATCCGCTGCGCGTTCTCCACGTGCAGGTTCTCGATCATCCGCCCGTCCACGGTCACCACACCGCGTCCCTCGGCCTTCGCCTCGTCGAACGCGGCGATGATCTTCCGCGCCTGGGCGACCTCGTCGTCCGACGGTGCGAACACCCGGTTGCACGGCTCGATCTGCCCCGGATGAATGAGGGTCTTGCCGTCGAACCCGAACTGGCGTCCCTGCAGGCACTCCGCCTCGAAGCCGGCCAGGTCCTTCACGTCGTTGTAGACGCCGTCCAGGATGACCTTGCCCGTCGCCCTCGCGGCGAGCAGGCACAGCGACAAGCCACCCAGGAGCGGGGCCCGGCCGGGGACGAACTCCGCGTGCAGCTCCTTGGCCAGGTCGTTGGTGCCCATCACCAGCACCGTCAGACGGTCGCTCGCCGCAGCGATCTCCTCCGCGTGCAGCATCGCGACCGGGGTCTCGACCATCGCCCAGATCTTCGTCGAATCGGGCGCCCCGCCGAGCTCCAGCGCGCGTTCGATGTTGTGCACCTCGGCCGCCGAGTTGACCTTCGGCACGACCACCGCGGCCGGGCCGGCCTGGGCTGCCGCCCGGAGGTCCGCGTCGTGCCATTCGGTGTCCAGTCCGTTGACCCGGATGGTCACCTCGCGGCTGCCGTAGGCGCCGGAGGCCGCCGCCGCGCACACCCGCTCCCGCGCCGCCTCCTTCGCGTCCGGGGCGACCGCGTCCTCCAGGTCCAGGATCAGCGCGTCCGCGGGCAGCGTCTTCGCCTTCTCCAGCGCCCGCTCGTTCGCGCCCGGCATGTACAGCACCGAACGCCGCGGCTTCACTCCACTCATGCCAGCGCTTCCTTCGTCGCCTCGTCGTACGCCTGCTTCAGCTCCGGATCGCGCTCGGCCAGCTTGTCCGCCAGCTCCGCGACCACCCGGCACTGCTTGACCGAGGCGTCGTCCTGCATCTTCCCGTCGATCATGACCGCGCCGGTGCCGTCGCCCATCGCCGCGATCACCTTCCGCGCCCACGCGACGTCCTTCGGCTCCGGCGAGAACACCCGCTTCGCGATGTCCACCTGCACCGGGTGCAACGTCCAGGTGCCGACACAGCCGAGCAGGAACGCGTTGCGGAACTGGTCCTCGCAGGCCACCACGTCCCGGATGTCCCCGAACGGCCCGTAGTACGGCAGGATCCCGTGCATCGCGCACGCGTCGACCATCCGCGCGACCGTGTAGTGCCACAGGTCCTGCTGGTAGGTGGTGCGGCCTTCGTGCAAGTCCTCGCCGACCGGGTCGGTCCGCACCAGGTAGCCGGGGTGCCCGCCGCCGACGCGCGTCGTCTTCATGCGGCGGCTCGCGGCGAGGTCCGCCGGGCCAAGCGAAATGCCCTGCATGCGCGGGCTCGCGCCGGCGATCTCCTCGACGTTCGCGACCCCGCTCGCGGTCTCCAGAATCGCGTGCACCAGCAGCGGCCTGCGCAGACCGGCCCGCGCTTCCAGCTGCGCCAGCAACCGGTCGACGTAGTGGATGTCCTGGGCGCCCTCGACCTTCGGCACCATGATCACGTCGAGCTTGTCGCCGATCTCGGTGACCAGCGTGATCAGGTCGTCCAGCACCCAAGGCGAGTCGAGGCTGTTGATCCGCGTCCACAGCTGCGTCGAGCCGAAGTCGGTGGCCTTCGCGATCTCCACCAGGCCCTGGCGCGCGGCCTCCTTGCGGTCCGCGCGCACCGCGTCCTCGAGGTTGCCGAGCAGCACGTCGACCTTCTTGGCCAGGTCGGGGACCTTCGCCGCCATCTTCGCGTTGCTGGGGTCGAAGAAGTGGATCATCCGCGACGGCAGCGCGGGGATCTCGCGGACGGGGTCGGGCGCCCCCACGGCAAGGGGCGCGAAGAAGTCCTTCGGCGAGCGCATCCGTCCTCCCTTGGCACGGCCGTTGTAACCGACGAGTAACCCTAACCACGAAACCAGGGGAACCGCTGCGGCGAAACTCACCTCGGAGTGAGGTGCGGATGCGGAACTGGGCGGTGCCGGGCTTCACCGAAGTCGGGTTGCTGGGCGAAGGCGGGTTCGGCGAGGTCGTGCTGGCCAGGCACGACCCCTCCGGCACCCCGGTGGCGATCAAGTACCTGTTCGGGAAGCATCTCGGCGACCCGGCGCGGCTGGCCGCGTTCCGGCACGAGGCGCAGCTGCTGAGCCGCATCCAGTCGCCGCACGTCGCCCGGCTCTACGAGTTCCACGAGAGCCCGCACGGCGCCGCGATCGTGATGGAGGCCATCCACGGCGTCTCGCTGCGCGAGGTCCTCGGCCACGACGGCGTGCTGCCGCCCGAGTCGGCGCTCGCGGTGCTGAAGGGCTCGCTGCTCGGGCTGGCCGACGCGCACCGCGCCGGGGTCGTGCACCGCGACTACAAACCGGCGAACGTGCTGGTCGGGCCGGGCCGGGAGAGCAAACTGGTCGACTTCGGCATCGCCGTGCTGGCCGGGCGGCCCGGCGTGCCCGCGGGCACCCCGGCGTACATGGCGCCCGAGCAGTGGCGCGGCGGGCCCGCCACCCCGGCGACCGACGTGTACGCGGCGACCTGCGTGTTCTTCCAGAGCATCGCCGGGCGGCAGCCGTACGAGGGCGCGACCACCGACGAGCTCCGGGACCTGCACGAGAACGCGCCGGTGCCGCTCGATGCGGTGCCGGAGCCGGTGCGCGGGCTGATCGCGCGCGGCATGGCGAAGGAGGCGGACCGGCGGCCGTCCGCGGCGGCCGAGTTCGTCGCCGAACTGGAGACCGCCGCGGTCGCCGGGTACGGCCCGGACTGGGAGCAGCGCGGCCTGGGCAGGCTGGCCCAGCGGGCCGGGGCGTTGCTGGCGTTGTCGCCGCTGGCGCTGCTCGGCGCCGGGACCGCGGCCGCGCCGGGAGCCGCGGCGGGCGGGCTGGCGGCGGTCGGCACCGGCATCGGTCTCGGCGCGAAGATCGGCGCCACGCTGGTCGCCGTCGCGGTCGGCGTCGGCGCGGTGATCGGCACGATCGCGGTGATCGGCAACGGCGAAACCCTCCCGCCGGTCGCCGCCGCGCCACCCGCCGAGCAGCAGGCGGCGGTCCAGGTGAACCTGCTGACCCGCACCGAACCGGGCGCCGGGTTCCACGTCGACGCGCAGTACGCCGCGGTGAGCGGGATGCGGGACCCCGCGCTGCAGGACCGGATCAACGCCGCGCTCGCGAAACCGCTCGACGACTTCACCGCCTACGTCCGCTCCGGGATCGTCGACCCGACGGAGGACCCGGTGATCGAGAACAAGGTCACCATCGGCAGGCAGGACGAGCGGATCGTGTCCGTGCGGTACGACCTGACGGTGGAGTCGAGCCAGTTCGGCAACCACGGCGGCTACGCCATCCTCTGGCTGAATGTCGACCTGTCGACCGGGCAGGTGTTCACGGCCGGGGACGTCTTCGACGGAATCGCGGCCGACCAGAACGCGATGAGCGCGCTGGAGTCGCGGATCCTCGCCCGCTCACCGGGCGGCTACTGCGACGGCGGCGAACCGTTCGGCGAGCGCACCCCGCTCGCGCCGCAGGACCTGCGGCCGTGGGGGATCCTCGACGCGCCCGCGCTCCAGCTGGGATTCCGGCCCGACGGAGTGGTGTTCTGGCTCGCCACCGACGCGCGGAATTATCCGATGGCGTGCGGGTACCACGAGGTCGTGGTTCCCTACTCGGAGGTCGCCGACCTGATGACACCGCTGGGCCGGGAACTCCTGCCCTGATCCATACGTTGTCCACAGTGGAACGCGAATGGAATTGCTCCGTTCGGCGGTACGGAAACGCTGGGCGTCGGGTCGTTCAGCGGTCCGTCACCCATTCGGAAGCAGTGTCGGGCTGAAGTCCCGATACCGCTCATCGACCGGTCACCGACCGTTGAGCGCCGCCGATCGCAGGCGCTCCCGTTGTCCACCGATCAACCGGCCCACCCCTGGTACCTCTTTCCATGTGCCTCTTTTCACGAGGTGCGGGTAGGGAATCAGCGGTAAGAGGAGGCGGATCGTGGCGGTTACACCAGGGCACACCGGAAACTCGGTGGTGGCCGGCGGACGATCGTTCCCCACCCGCGTGGTGCCGCCCGTCGAGTTGCCCGCCAGCGTCAGCGTGCTGGCCCGCGACGCCGCCGCCCAGCTGGGCTGGCACGGCGTCGTGCTCCCCGAGGTCACGATGCTCGGCCGCCGCGTGTGCGTCGTCGCCAAGCTGCGCACCGCCACCCACGCCGAGCGGATCGCGATGGGCGTCGCCCCGGTGACCGACCGCGCGACCGTCGCCACCTGGACGTGGCCGGAGTTCGCGCCGACCGCCCCGGCCCCGGCCGCGGAGATCGTCGGCGTCCTCGCGGTCGCCCGGCACTGGCGCACCGGAATGGCGTCCGCCGTGCCGTTCAGCCGCTACGGCGAGGCGGCCGTGGTGCTGCCGACGTCGGCCGTGCTGAGCCGCGACTACCTGGACAACTGCCTGCCGCGCGCCCGTTCCTACGGCGTCGGCGTGGTCACCGCCGACGAGGACGCCCGGGTCGACCTGGACATCGACGTGCGCCGCGAGCGCATCCTCCTCCCCGAGGACGCCGTGTCCCGCTGGATCAACGAGATGGTCTACGAACAGCTCCTCGCCTCCTACGACCTGCCGGTGGCCTGACCCCGGCCTAGAGTCGGTCCCATGCGAGTCGTCATCGCCGGAGGGCACGGGAAGATCGCGCGTCACCTGGAGCGGCTGCTGGCCGGCACCGGGGACGAGGCCGTTGGCATCATCCGCAACGTCGAGCAGGCCCCCGCCCTGCGCGACCTCAGCGCCGAGCCGGTCGTGCTCGACCTGGAGTCCGCCGCGGTCGACGAGGTCGCCGACGTGCTGAAGGGCGCGGATGTTGCGGTCTTCGCCGCGGGCGCGGGCCCCGGCAGCGGCGCGGCCCGCAAGGAGACGGTGGACCTCGGCGCCGCGCGGCTGTTCGCCGACGCCGCCGAGCGCGCCGGCGTCCGGCGGCACATCCAGATCGGCTCGATCGGCGTCGACCGCCCGGCCCGCCCCGGCACCGACGAGGTGTTCGCGGCGTACCTGCGCGCGAAGAAGGCGGCCGAGGAGGACCTGCGCGCACGCGACCTGGACTGGACCATCCTGCGCCCCGGCCGCCTCACCGACGAGCCCGCGATCGGCGAGGTCCACCTGGCCGACAAAGTCGACTACGGCGAAATCCCGCGCGAGGACGTCGCCGCGGTGCTGGTCGCGCTCTTCGAGGAGCCCCGCTCGTTCCGCCGCACGCTGGAACTGGTGACCGGCAACACACCCGTCGACGAGGCGATCACTCGTTTGTAGATGATTCAGGAGAGCACCGAGATCGCGGACTGGCCCGCGGACGTGGCCTGCCGCCGCCGCGGTCCGGCTGCTTAACCAGCCGGAAGCCGCCCCGGTGGTACAGGCCATCGACGTCGCGGTCGAACTCGCCCCTGCTCGCCGAGTTCGGGCCGCAACCGCCGGGCGATCCACTGTGGATTCGCCGCTACTGGCACGACTGACGCGCTGCCTAGGGCAACGGGCCAAGCACGCGGTCCACATAGGAGTTCCGGAATACCCCGGCGGGGTCGCAGCGTTGCGCCACCTTCACGAAGTCGTCGAAGTGCGGGTAGCGCTCGCGCAGCGCGGCGGCGTCCAGGGTGTGCATCTTGCCCCAGTGCGGACGTCCGCCGACGGCCCCGACGATCGACTCGAAGCCGGCGAAGTACTCGCGGTAGGGCATGCCGACGAACTGGTGCACGGCGATGTAGGCGGAGTCGCGGCCCTGCGCCGTGGACAGCCAGATGTCGTCCGCCGCCGCGACGCGCACCTCCACCGGGAACGCCACCGGGTTCTCCAGCCGCGGCAACAGCGCCCGCAGTTCGCGCAGGACCTCCTGCAGTGATTCACGTGGAACGGCGTACTCCGACTCCACGAACCGCACCCCGCGGTGGGTCACGAAAACCCGGTGCGAGGTGTCCGAGTACTCGCGTGCCGACAACGCCGCCGACGCGAACCGGCCGAGCGGCTGGACCAGTCGCGGCACCGCCCGGCCGATGCGGCACAGCGTGCCGAACGCGACGTTCTCCATGATCTCGTAGTCGAGGAACTCGCGGGCCCGGCTCAACGGCCGCGGCGTCTCGCCCGCGGGTAGCCGGTTGTTGCGCTTGACCAGCGCGTTCTTCCCGTACGGAAACCAGTAGAACTCGAAGTGGTCGTTCTCGGCGGCGAAGGTGTCGAACCCCTCCAGCACCTGCTCCAGCGGCTCCGGCCGTTCCTGCGCGGCGAGCGCGAACGCGGGCTCGCATTGCAGCGTCACGTGCGTGATCACGCCGAGCGCGCCGAGCCCGACGCGGGCCGCGGCGAACAGGTCCGGCTGCCGGTCGGCCGAGCACGTGACCACCGAGCCGTCGGCGAGCACCAGTTCCAGCTGCACGATCTGCGTGGCCAGCCCGCCGAGCCGCGCGCCGGTGCCGTGCGTGCCGGTCGACACGGCGCCCGCGATCGTCTGCGCGTCGATGTCCCCGAGGTTGGTCAGCGCCAGGCCCAGTCCGTCCAGCTCGGCGTTGAGCTGCCGGATCGTGGTGCCCGACCGCACCGTGACGCGGTGGTTCCCGGCGTCGACCGCGGCGATCCCGGTCCAGCCGCGGAGGTCGATCGCGTCCGAGTCGGCCACCGCGATCGGCGTGAACGAGTGCCCGCTGCCCCACGCGCGGACGCGGCGGCCGTTCACCGCGACGCCGGTGACGACCTCGGCGATCTCGGCCGCGCTGCGCGGCGTGTGGATGCGCTGCGGGTCCGCGCTCGCGGTCCCCGCCCAGTTGTGCCACCGGCTCATGAAGTGCTCACCCGTCCGTGTCGAGTGACGAAACCGTAAGTGAAAGGTATTCGCGTTTCAAGTCGTTCTGACGTACGGTCCTAGCATGACGAGCTCCGCGACCACGTACGACACGGCGACGAAGGATCTCGATCCGCCGCTCGCCGTCGTCGACCTGGCCGCGTTCGACGCCAACGCCGCCGATCTGGTCGAGCGCGCCGCGGGCCTGCCGATCCGCCTGGTCAGCAAGTCCGTGCGCTGCCGCTATCTGATCGAGCGCGCGCTCGCGACGCCCGGGTTCGCCGGGCTGATGTGCTACTCGCTGGCCGAAGCCCTGTGGCACGCCCGCCTGGGCACGTGCGACGACATCCTGGTCGCCTACCCCACCGCCGATTTCGGCGCGCTGCGCGCACTCGCGGCCGACGAGCGGGCCCGCACCGCGATCACGATCGTGGTCGACTCGGCCGAGCACCTGGACCTTGTGGACGCCGCGCTGGGCCACGACCACCCGGAGATCCGGGTGTGCCTGGAACTCGACGCGTCCTGGCGCCCGCTGCCGTTCGTGCACGTCGGGACCCGCCGCTCGCCGGTCTTCACCGCGAAGCAGGCCGCGGCGCTGGCGCGGAAGATCGTGGCACGCCAAGGCTTCCGCCTGACCGGGCTGATGGCCTACGAGGGCCAGATCGCCGGGCTCGGCGACGCCACCGGCAGCCGCCTCAACGACCTCGTCGTGCGCTGGATGCAGCGCCGGTCGTCGGCCGAGCTGTCCCGCCGTCGCACGGCCGCGGTGGAGGCGGTGCGGGAGGTCGCCGACCTGGAGTTCGTCAACGGCGGCGGCAGCGGCAGCATCGAGCTGACCCGGGCCGACCGGGTGGTCACCGAGGTCGCGGCCGGGTCCGGGCTGATCGGCTCGACCCTGTTCGACGGCTACACCCGCTTCCACCCGCAGCCCGCGGTGTTGTTCGCGCTCCCGGTCGTGCACAAGCCGTCGCGCCACATCGCCACGCTCTACTCCGGCGGTTTCGTCGCCTCCGGCCCGGCTTCGGCGAGCCGGCTGCCGTCCCCCTACCTGCCGGAAGGGTTGCGGCTGCTGCCGTTCGAAGGCGCCGGCGAGGTGCAGACCCCCGTCACCGGCAAGGCGACCCGCGATCTCCGGGTCGGCGACCGGGTGTGGATGCGGCACGCGAAGGCGGGCGAACTCGCCGAGCGGTTCGACGCCTACCACATCGTGGTGGACGGCCGGGTGGAGCGCACCGTGCCCACCTACCGGGGCGAACACCAGAACTTCGGCTGACTTGTCCACATGTCCACAACCCTGTGGACAACTCAGGCGAGCGTCGCCGCCGCCTGTCGCAGTTCGTCGAGCGTCCGCCGGGTCAGTTCGGCGAAGTCCAGCTGGTTGGCCGGGTCGATCCAGCGGGTGAACGCGGTCCGGAAGGCGAGGTTCCCGATCTCGGCGGCGAGGCTCGCGCCGGGTTCCGGCACGCCGCGTTCCCGCAGGGCGTCCCGGAAGGCGGTGGTGAGCGTGGCGAGCTTGAGCAGCTCGCGCTCCTGCAGCTCGGGGTTGGCGTCGATGACGGCCTGCCGTTCCTGCGCCCACTTCAGCCGCTCCGGCCCGAAGAACACCGCGGTGGCTTCGAGAGCCGCGCCGATCGCCGCCAGCGGTTCGACCGGATCGGGCACGGCGGTGATCGCCTCCGCGAGAACCTTGACCAGCGCGTCCTGACCGCCGAACAGCACCTCGCG